>JAZKIY010000049.1:0-33934 GCA_040384665.1 Pseudomonadota bacterium | reverse complement strand
AAGACCACCGAAACGCTTCGTCAGGCTGCGCGCCGAAAGCAGGACTTCAGCCATGGTCTGGCCCCTTGTCGGCACCCTTGTTGCCGCCGAGCTTGCCGCCCAGGCTCTGCACCATGCCCAGCAGGCCGCGCGGTGCAAACACCACCAGCAGCACGATGAACAGGCCCATCGACAGCTGCCAGTGTTTGCCAAGGTTCACGGTGCCAAGCTGCGGCAAGTCCTTGAAGGTGTGCAGCAGGAACTCGAACGCGAAGGCGCCCACCACCGCACCGGCAAAGTTGCCCATGCCGCCGAGGATCACCATCATGATCACGTGCGCGCTCATGTGAAAACCCATCAGTTCCGGGTTGACGTAGCCGGTCTGCGCGCCCCACAGGTAGCCTGCCAGTCCGGCCAGCGCACCGGCCAGGGTGAAGGCACTGAGCTTGTAGCCAAAGGTGCCGAAGCCCATGGCCCGCATGCGGTGCTCGTTGATGCGGATGCCGGCCAGCGTGCGGCCAAAGGGGCTCCACAGCAAGCGGCGCAGGAAGGCGTACACGGCCAGCAGCAGCGCGAGGGTGAAGTAGTAGAAGACCTTCTTGTTCTCCAGGTCGAACAGCACCGCGTCAGGCTTGAAATTCACATACAGGCCGTCGGAGCCACCGAGCGCGCGGTTGTCAAAGAACAGGTAGAACACCATCTGCGCAAACGCCATCGTCACCATGATGAAGTAGATGCCGTGGGTGCGGACTACGAAGAAGCCGATCACCAGCGCCGCCAGCCCGGAGGCCGCCACGGCCACAGGCAGCGTCCACCACAGGTTCACCGGCTCACCCGCCGGGGTGAGGAAGGCCAGCGCATAGCCCGCCAGGCCGAAGTAAGCGGCGTGGCCGAGCGACACCAGGCCGGTGACACCTTGCAGCAGGTCCAGGCTCATTGCAAAGATCGCCATGATCATCATGCGGGTGACCATCTGGGTGTAGAAGTCCGTGCTGGCGAAAGGGAAAGCGGCCAGCGCCACCACACCCAGCGCGAGGATGAACTGAACGCTGGTGGGCAGGCGTTCGATGTTGGCTTGTGCACTCATTGTTTGAACAGACCTTCGGGTTTCCAGAGCAGCACCGCCGCCATCAACATGTAGACCAGCATGCCAGCCAGCGACGGCAGCAGCACCTTGCCGAACGTATCGACCAGGCCCACCAGCAGCGCGGAAATCAGCGCACCGCGCACCGAGCCGATGCCGCCGATCACCACCACCACAAAGCAGGTGATCAGCACCGACGAGCCCATGTTGGGGTAGACGCTGGCAATCGGTGCGGCAATCATGCCGGCCACCGCGGCCAGGCCCACACCCAGTGCAAACACCACCGCATGGATCAGCTTGATGTTGATGCCCAGCGCCTCGGCCATGTCGCGGTTGAAGGCGCCGGCGCGGATCTTCATGCCGAGCCGGGTTTTGTTGATCAGCCAGTACAGGCCAAGGGCCAGCCCCACGCACACGCCCATCATGAAGATGCGGTAGCCGGGGTAGGAGAGGTTCTCTGTCAGCTGGATCGACCAGCCCAACGCCTCGGGAATGGCCACACCGTGCACGTCGTCGCCCCAGAAGATGGAGCGCATTTCCTCAAAGATGTAGATCAGGCCAAAGGTCAGCAGCACCTGGTCAAGGTGGTCGCGTTTGTAGAAATGGCGGAACAGCAGCCACTCCAGCACGAGGCCGAACACCACGGCCAGCACCGCGCCGCCAAGGATGGCCAGCGTCAGGCTGCCAAACAGCGGGCTCAGGGCGTAGGCCAAGTAGGCGCCCAGCATGTAAAAGCTGCCGTGCGCCAGGTTGACCACGCCCATGATGCCGAAGATCAGCGTCAGGCCGGCGGCCAGCATGAACAGCAGCAGGCCGTACTGCACGCTGTTGAGCAACTGGATGAGAAAGCTGGGGAAGTCCATCAAAGTGCCATTGAAGGGCAAATAAAAACGGGAGCCGAGACTCCCGTTTGGGCTGTTGAAAAAAGGTCGGGTCAGGTGGCCATTTTGCAGCCGGTGCCGGGGTCGGCCAACGCCTTGGCAGCCACGCCGAGCACCTTGTTTTCTTTGTCTTTCACCACCCGCAGGTAGATGTCCTGCACCGGGTTGTGTTGTGGGCTCATGGTCCATTTGCCGCGTGGGCTGTCAATGACGGCGCCCTCCATGGCGGCGTACAGGGCCTTCTTGTTGGACAGGTCGCCCTTCACCGCATTCGCGCCCTGGATCAGCAACAGGCCGGTGTCGTAGCCCTGCACCGCGTACACGTCGGGCTGCGACTTGTAGGCCTTGGCGTAGGCGAGGCGGAAGGCCTTGTTGCGCGGTGTGTCGAGCGAGTCGCTGTAGTGCATGGTGGTGACGATGCCGTCGGCCGCCGGGCCGGCAGCGTCCAGAACACCCTCGGTGAGGAAGCCGGAGCCGTACAGCGGAATCTTGTCTTTCAGGCCAGCCGCAGCGTAGTCGCGGATGAACTTGGCCGCACCACCGCCGGCAAAGAAGCAGGCCACGGCGTCGGGCTTGATGGACGCGATTTCGGTCAGCAGGGCCTGGAACTCGACGTTGGGGAAGGGCAATGACAGCTCTTTGACGATGGTGCCGCCGGCCTTGGTGTAGCTGTCGCGGAAGCCTTCAAACGCCTCGTCGCCGGCGGCGTACTTCCAGGTGATCCAGACGGCTTTCTTGTGGCCTTTGTCGACCATGGCCTTGCCCAATGCCAGCGTGGGCTGGGCGTTGGTGAAGCTGGTGCGGAACACGTTGGGCGCACACAGGCCGCGGGTGGCGGCATGGGCGCCGGCGTTGGGGATCAGGCTCAGCACGCCGCTGTCGCGCGCCACCTTCTGGATGCCCATTTGCACGCCGGAGTGCACCGTGCCGACCAGCACGTCCACCTTGTCGCGTTGGACCAGGGTGGAGGCGTTCTCCACGCCTTTGGCGGGGTTGGACTCGTCGTCCACCTTGAAGAACTCCACCTCGCGGCCACCGAGTTTGCCGCCGCTTTCTTCGAGCGCCATGCGGAAGCCGTTTTCAATGGCCACGCCGAGCTGCGCAAAGGTGCCGGTGTAAGGCAGCATCAGACCGACCCGCACTTTGGCCGACTGGGCGCGCACGATCTCGGGCAGCAGCAAGCCGGTGGAGGCAGCGCCAACGAGGGCGGCGCTGCGGGAAAGGACGAGGCGGCGGGTGGTCATGGAGTCTCCTTGCTGTAAAAGTTGCAGGGGCAGTATTGTGCAAATGGCTGCGTTTGTTAACTCGAAAAAACCCTTGACGCAGCGGGGCGTGCCCCCTGCGCCACGAGCCATTGGGCGGTGTGTTGTGTCAACACGGTGGGCTGGTCGCGGTGGGGCGAATGGCCACATGCCGGCAGTTTGACCAGCGTGGTGCGCGGCAGGTGCTGGGCAATGTGGTCGATCTGCGCCAGGGTGCCGTATTCGTCGTCTACACCTTGCACGGCCAGCACCGGGCATTGGATGTGGGCCACCTCGGCCTCGATGTTCCAGGTGCGGAATTCGGGCCGCAGCCAGGCGTTGCCCCAACCCCAGAAAGCGGAGTCCGGGTCGGCATGGTGGCGGGCCAGGCGTTGTGGCAAATCGCTTTGTGTGTAGTTCTCGCAGGTCTGCGTGATGCTGGCAAGGCTGATCTCTTCCACAAACACATGTGGCGCCACTGCGACCACACCGGCAATGTGTTGGGGGAAGCGGCTGGCCATCAACAAGGCGATGGAGCCACCGTCGCTGTGGCCAAACAGCCAGAGGGGGCGGGCGCTGTCCCACAGCCCGAGTGTTTGCAGAAAAGCGGGCACCGCGTCGTGCGCCTGCCGGTGCATGAAGTCTGGCTGCCACCCTTCGCCCACAGGGCGCGGGGTGGACTGGCCGTAGCCGTAGCGGGAAAACACCAGGCCGCGCAAACCGGTGGCGGCGCACAGCTGCGCGGGGTAGTCGCGCCACATGCTCACCGAGCCCAGGCCTTCGTGCAAGAACACCAGCACCGGCGCGTCGGCATCGGTGTTGCCGACCCAGGCGTACTCGGTCGCGACCGGGCGGTCTTGAAAGGTGGTGTGCGCGAACCGCGTGGCCATGGGGGGCTTCAGGCCGCTGCCTGGTCGCGCTCGCGCTCGCGCAGGCGGAAGCGCTGGATTTTGCCGGTGGCGGTTTTGGGCAGTTCGCTAACCACCTCAATGAAGCGCGGGTATTTGTACGGCGCCAGGCGGTCTTTCACAAACAGCTTCAGCGCGTCTTCGGTGGCCGACTGGCCTTGCTTGAAGACCACATAGGCCTTGCTCTTGACCAGCCCGTCCGAATCTTCTTTGCCTATCACCGCGCATTCGAGCACGGCGGGGTGCTGCATGAGTGTGGCTTCGACTTCAAAGGGCGACACGTAAATGCCGCTGACCTTGAGCATGTCGTCGCTGCGGCCGCCATAGGTGTAGTAGCCATCGGCGTCCACCGTGTATTTGTCGCCGCTGCGTGTCCATTCGCCGGCGAAGGTGTTTTTGGTTTTTTCGCGGTTGTTCCAGTACTGGATGGCCGCACTCGGGCCGCTGATTTGAAGTTCGCCGATCTCGCCCACCGGGCAGTCGAGACCGTCGTCACCGACGATGCGCAACTGGTAGCCGGGCACCGCCTTGCCGGTGGTGCCGTAGCGCACCTCGCCCGGGCGGTTGCTGAGGAAGATGTGCAGCATCTCGGTGGAGCCAATGCCGTCGAGGATGTCGCAACCGTAATGCGCGCGCCACTTGCGGCCAATCTCGGCGGGCAGGGCCTCGCCGGCGCTGGTGCACACCCGCAGGCTGAGCTGTTCCTGGCTTGGGCGGTTGGGGTCGGCCACCAGCATGGCGTACAGCGTGGGCACACCGTAGAAGATGGTGGGCTGGTAGGCGGTCAGCACCTGGAACACGTCGGCCGGGGTGGGGCGGGCGGGCAGCAGCAGCGTGGTGGCACCCACGCTCATGGGAAAGGTCAGCGCGTTGCCCAGGCCGTAAGCAAAAAACAGCTTGGCGGCGGAATACACCACGTCGGATTCTTCAATGCCCAGCACGCCACGGCCATACAGTTCGGCGGTCTGGACCAGGTGGCTGTGCAGGTGGACCGTGCCTTTGGGGGCGCCGGTGGAGCCGCTGGAGTAGAGCCAGAAGCAGGCGTCATCGGCGCAGGTGGGGTGGGTGTGGGGTGTGGGGTCGGCCGTGTTGAGGAGCGCGGCCATGGAGAGGTGGCCCATCGCATCGGGCCCGGCAACGATGGTGTGCCGAAGCGTGTTGATCTGCCCGATCAGGCCATCAAACGCGGACAGCAGCGCGGGCGACACCAGCAGCGCCACCGCGCGCGAGTCGCGCAGCATGAATTCGAAGTCGCGTGGGGTCAGCAGCGTGTTCACTGCCACCGGGATCACGCCAGCCAACATGCTGCCGAGGAAAGCGACCGGCCATTCCAGGGTGTCCTGCATGCACAGCAAGACCCGGCTTTCGGGCGCCATCCCCAGCGCGCGCAGCGCGTTGGCAAAGCGGTGGGACTGTTCAGCCAGCTGGCCATAGGTCAGGGTGGCGCCGCTGGAAGCGTCGATGTAGGCCACTTTGCTGGTACGTCCCGCGTTGCGCAGCAACAGGTCGTGCGCTGCGTTGTAGTCACGCGGCACATGCACCTCGGGTGGGCTGAGCGTGTGGTTGGCGCTGCTGGGTGTCATGTTGTCTCCAAACGCTATCTTTATAGTAGCAGCCGTGTGAGCTTTTTCTAGGGCTTGGCTGCTTTTTGGCATGAAAACCGCAGCTGTCAGGCGGTGGAGGCTGCCAGGGCCTGCACCAGCCATTCACGGCACCAGACCGTGCCTTCGACTTCGGCCAGCGTGCCGCTGCTGGCGTCGTGGCACCACACCTCGCCCACGCGCTGGGCGCCCAAACCCTGCAGGCGCTCGTCGAACTTCTGGCCGCCGAAGCAGAAGGTCTGCAAATAAGTGCGGTCGCCCAGCGCCATCACGCCGTAGCGCACATGGCCGAGAAATTTGGGTTGTGTGTCCAGCGAGTCGTAGAGTGCACGGGCGTTGTCTGGCACATCGCCAGAACCGTAGGTGGATGTGCAGATGAGATAAAGTGCATCTTCCCCGGGCTGTGCGTCAAACGCCTGGATGTCGAGGCCATCCATCATCAGCACCTCGATGCCATTCACAAGGTCGGCACAGTCCATCTGGATCGCCTGGGCCACGTAGTCGGCGGTGCTGGTCATCGTTCCCACCAGAATCTTGAGCTTCATCCCATTCTCCGATATGCAATAAACTGCTTGACAGGTTGTTGATCGGAAGTATACTGCAATCCGCTCGTGACGCAATCTTTTTTACACGCAGGTTCTACCTTGTCCACTTCTCCGGTCACCGACCTCAGGTCAGCGCCCACCAGCACCCTGGGTGATTTGGGTGCGCGCGTGCGGGCCTGGCGCGCGCGCCGTGGCATGACACGCAAGCAGCTGGCCGCCGACTCCGGCCTGAGCGAGCGTTTTCTGGCCGACGTGGAGGGCGCCAAAGGCAACGCCTCGGTGAATTCACTGGAATCGATTGCGCGTGCCCTCAACATCTCGCTGCTGGAACTGATGCAGGATGCCCCCCGGCCGGCGCTGTCCCGCGTGCAGGGTCTGCTGGCGCGTCTGGACGACACCCAGCTCGACCAGGCCCATGCCCTGTTGGCCAGCCACTACGGCCTGGCCAACGCGGTGGGCCGTGACCAGCGCATTGCCCTGATCGGTTTGCGCGGGGCGGGCAAGTCCACCCTGGGTGCCCAACTGGCCGAGTTGCGCGGCGTGCCGTTTGTCGAACTCGACCGCGAGATCGAGCGCGAGGCCGGCACCAGCATGAACGAAATTTTGCTGTTGCACGGCCAGGCGGGTTACCGCCGCTACGAGCGCCGCGCGATGTTCCGCATTGCCCAGGACCACGCCGACGGCGTCGTCATGACCACGGGTGGCAGCATCGTGAGCGAGCGTGAAACCTTTGATTTGCTGCAGAGCCACTTCTACTGTGTCTGGCTCAAGGCCAACCCGGAAGAGCACATGGCCCGTGTGGTGGCCCAGGGCGACATGCGGCCGTTTGACGCCACGCGTGGGGCGACCACCGAAGCCATGGACGACCTGCGCCGCATCCTCGCCAGCCGCGAGCCGCTGTACGCCCGCGCCGACGCGGTGGTGGACACCGCCGCGCGCAGCCAGAAACAATCCCTGAAAGACCTCGAACGCGTGGTGGCCAGCATGACCACCGCCCCTGTTGCACCCGCCCCCAAGGAAACACCATGAACGCCATCACCGAACCCTTGCTGTTCAAGCAAACCCTCAACGGAGAAAGCCGTGAACTGGTGAGCTTTGCCACCCACCCCGGCCGCTACCAGCACTGGACGCTGGGCGTGGAGGGCGATGTGGCGCGCCTCAAGCTCGACATCAACGAAGACGGCGGCATCAAGCCCGGCTACAAACTCAAGCTCAACAGCTACGACCTGGGTGTGGACATCGAGCTGCACGACGCCATCAACCGCATCCGCTTTGAGCACCCGGCCGTGAAGGTGGTGGTGTTTGAGAGTGCCAAAGAAAAAATCTGGTGCTCCGGTGCCAACATCTACATGCTGGGCCTGTCCACCCACGCCTGGAAAGTGAACTTCTGCAAGTTCACCAACGAGACCCGCAATGGCCTGGAAGACTCTTCCCGCAACGACGGCCTGAAGAGCCTGGCGGCGGTGACCGGTGCTTGCGCCGGCGGCGGCTACGAACTGGCGCTGGCCTGCGACCGCATCGTGATGGTCGACGACCGCTCCTCCACCGTCAGCCTGCCCGAAGTGCCCTTGCTGGGTGTGTTGCCCGGCACCGGCGGCCTGACCCGCGTGACCGACAAGCGCAAGGTGCGCCGCGACCTGGCCGACATTTTTTGCACCACCAGCGAAGGCGTGCGCGCCGACCGCGCAAAAGACTGGAAACTGATCGACGGGCACGCCAAGCCACAGCAGTTTGGTCAGTTGATTGCTACGGAAATTGAAGCACTCCGAGCAGCCTCCACTAGGGCTGGCAGCGCAAAAGGCATTGAATTGACGCCGGTGCAGGTCACCATCGACGCCGCAGGCTACCACTACGCCACGGTAGACGCGCAGGTCGACCGCACCGCCCGCATCGCCACCATCACCGTGTTTGCGCCCAAGGCCGCCATCGAGTCCACCGCCGACGCGATTGAAGCCGCCGGTGTCAACTGGTACCCGTTGCAACTGCAGCGCGAGCTGGACGACGCCATCTTGAACCTGCGCACCAACGAACTGGAAGTCGGCACCTGGGTCATCAAGACCCAGGGCGACGCCAACCAGGTGCTCAAGATGGACCAGGTGCTGGCCAAGCTGAAAGACCACTGGCTGGTGCGCGAGACCACCGGTGCACTGCGCCGCACGCTGGCCCGCATCGACGTGACCAGCCGTTCGCTGATTGCCCTGGTAGAAGCTGGTTCGTGCTTTGCAGGCACTTTCTACGAACTGGCACTGGCCTGCGACCGCATCTACATGCTGGACTTGCCCGATGCCCCCGACAGCGCGCCCACGCTGCAGCTCAGCGCCGCCAACTTCGGCTGGTTCCCGGAAGTCAACGGCCTGACGCGTCTGCAGACCCGCTTCTGCGAAGACGATGCGGTGATTGCACAGCTGCAAGGCCTGAGCGACAGCCCGCTGCGCGCCGACCAGGCGCTGGCCCTCGGCCTGGTCACGCTGACCCCCGACGACATCGACTGGGACGACGAGATCCGCATCATGTTGGAAGAGCGTGCGTCGATGTCGCCCGACGCCATGACCGGCATGGAAGCCTCGCTGCGCTTCCCCGGCAAGGAAACCATGGAGACCCGCATCTTCGGCCGCCTCAGCGCCTGGCAAAACTGGATCTTCATTCGCCCCAATGCGGTGGGTGAAGACGGTGCCTTGAAGCTCTTCGGCACTGGGAAGAAAGCAAAGTTTGACTGGAAGCGCATCTGATTTGATACGGCCTATATTGGCAAAACCTTGGTGAAACGATAGGAAAAACCATGAGCACCATTGACCTGCAAGCCCTGATCCCCAACAACGTCCACCTCGGCGAAAACCGCCAGCTGCAGCGCGCACTCGAACACTGGCAACCGGCCTTCTTGAATTGGTGGGACGAAATGGGCCCGAGCGACTTCAAGGCCAACGAGGTGTATTTGCGCACCGCTGTGGGTGTGGACGCGTCCGGCTGGGCCAGCTACGGCTACACCCCCATGCCCGACTACCGCTGGGGCATTTTCCTGGCCGACAAGGAAGAAGGCCGCAAGATCGGTTTTGGCGACCACATGGGCCAGGACGTCTGGCAGGAAGTGCCGGGCGAATACCGTTCCACCTTCCGCCGCCTGATCGTCACCCAGGGCGACACAGAGCCGGCATCGGTCGAGCAGCAGCGCCTGCTGGGCCACACCGCGCCCAGCCTGTACGACCTGCGCAACCTGTTCCAGGTGAACGTCGAAGAGGGCCGCCACCTGTGGGCCATGGTGTATTTGCTGCACGCCCACTTTGGCCGTGACGGCCGCGAAGAAGCCGAGGAATTGTTGATGCGCCACAGCGGCGACGCCGACAAGCCGCGCATTCTGGGCACCTTCAACGAGCCCATGGACAACTGGCTCAGCTTCTTCATGTTCACCTACTTCACCGACCGCGACGGCAAGTTCCAGCTCAAGTCGTTTGCCGAATCGGCGTTCGACCCGCTGGCCCGCACCACCCGCTTCATGCTGACCGAGGAAGCCCACCACATGTTTGTGGGTGAGACCGGCATTGGCCGCGTCATCAAGCGCACGCTGGAAGTGATGAAAGAGCTGGACACTGACGACCAGGCCACGCTGCGCCAAGCCGGCGTGGTAGACCTGCCCACGGTCCAGAAATTCATGAACTTCTGGTTCACCAGCTCGCTGGATTTGTTCGGTTCGGAAGCCTCCAGCAACGCCGCGAACTACTTTGCCAACGGCATCAAGGGCCGGCCGGACGAAGCCAAGTTTGCCGACCATGTGGAAAGCGACACCGAAATGACCATCCAGGTGCCAGATGGCCAGGGTGGCATGAAGGGGGAAACCATCTCCGTGCGCAACGGCATGAACGAGATCACCCGGCTGGAGTACGTGAAAGACTGCAACGTCGGTGTGACCCGCTGGAACATGGCCATCAAGCGCGCTGGCGTGGACTTTGAGCTGAAGCTCCCATCCACCCGGTTCCGCCGCTCGGTGGGCACCTGGGCCGGTTTGCACACCGACCCGCTGGGCCACCCCATCGCCGCCGCCGAGTTCGAGGCCCAACAAGGCCAGTGGTTGCCGACCGACGCTGATAAGGCCTACATCCACAGCCTGATGCAGCGCGTGACCGAGCCCGGCAAGATGGCCGGCTGGATTGCACCACCCGACCGCGGCATCAATGCCAACGTGCCCGAATACGAGTACGTGAAGCTGTGATTCACCTCTGTGGTGCGTGGATTTTTCACGCACCACGGGCGAATTTGCCGTTTGGGCGCGCTACAATAACGGCTTCGGAGTGTGGCGCAGTCTGGTAGCGCACCTGGTTTGGGACCAGGGGGTCCAAGGTTCGAATCCTTGTACTCCGACCAAAATCCAAAAAAGCCCACTTGTTGGGCTTTTTTTGTACCTGCCGTCAGGCGGTGCGCAACAGATGCTTCTGCCCGTAGCTCAGTTGGATAGAGCACCGACCTTCTAAGTCGGTTGTCACAGGTTCGATTCCTGTCGGGCAGGCCAACAGCGCCTTATGCATCAGCAGATCAGCGTTTTTGGTACTGGGTGTTGCCAAACAGCGTTTCCCGTGACTTGTCGTCCGTCAGCGGCTTGCGCAAGTCGCTCAGCACCGCCACCCCTCGTTTCACCGCCGGCCGCTCGGCAATGCCCTCAAACCAGGCTTTGAGGTGTGGGTAGTCGGCCCAGTCAATGCCCTGGTTTTTCCAGCTGCGCAGCCACGGAAAAATGGCGATGTCGGCGATCGTGTACTGGTTGCCAGCGATGAACTTGTGGCTGGCCAGTTGCTTGTCCATCACGCCGTACAGGCGCTTGGTTTCGTTGGTGTAGCGGTTGACCGCGTACTCAATTTTCTCGGGTGCATAAATGCGGAAATGGTGCGTTTGCCCCAGCATCGGGCCGACGCCCCCCATCTGGAACATCAGCCACTGCAACACTTCGAACTTTTTGCGGTCGCTGCGTGGCAGGAACTTGCCGGTCTTGGCCGCGAGGTACATCAGAATCGCGCCCGATTCGAACAGCGAGATCGGCTTGCCGTCGGGACCGTTCGGGTCGGTCAGGGCCGGGATCTTGTTGTTCGGGCTGATGGCCAGAAACTCGGGCTTGAACTGGTCGCCTGTGCTGATGTTCACCGGAATGGCCTGCCAGTCACGCCCGAGGCGGTAGCCACATTCTTCCAGCATGATGTGGACCTTGTGGCCGTTGGGTGTGGCCCAGGAAAAAACGTCAATCATGGATGCTCCTTCAGTGCGTGCACTGTAAGAGAAATCACCAACCGCTGCTGCTGGAGCCCCGGCACCTCGGTTTCGCCGTCGGGCCGCGCAGCAGCGAAATGCGCCCTACGTCCAAGCAAAGCGCAGGACAAACCTGCGCTGGGGGCAGTGAGTGAGCGTGGGGGCAAGTTCAGCCGCGTGTGACCGGCATCTCTACGTCTGAGCGCAGTTGCAGGTGCTTGGCCAGTTCCAGTTTGGCGAGCGAGTTGCGGTGCACTTCGTCCGGGCCATCGGCCAGACGCAGCGTGCGCTGGTGGGCGTAGCCGTAGGCCAGCGGGAAGTCTTCCGACATGCCCGCCGCGCCGTGCGCCTGGATCGCCCAGTCGAGGATCTGGCAAGCGATGTTGGGGGCCACCACCTTGATCATCGCGATCTCGGCCTTGGCGACTTTGTTGCCCACCGTGTCCATCATGTAGGCGGCCTTCAGCGTGAGCAAGCGGGCCTGCTCGATCATGCAGCGCGACTCGGCGATGCGTTCCTGCCAGACGCTTTGCCGCGCCACCTCGCGGCCAAAGGCCACGCGGGTGTTGAGGCGTTTGCACATCAGTTCCAGCGCGCGTTCGGCCATGCCAATGGAGCGCATGCAGTGGTGGATGCGGCCCGGTCCGAGGCGGCCTTGTGCAATTTCGAAACCCCGGCCTTCGCCGAGCAACAGGTTGCTGGCGGGCACCCGAACATTGTCGAGCGCGACCTCCATGTGGCCATGGGGTGCATCGTCGTAACCAAACACCGACAGCGGGCGGATCACCTTCACCCCGGGTGCATTCGCTGGCACGAGGATCATCGACTGCTGTTCGTGCCGTCCGGCGTCCGGGTTGGTTTTGCCCATCACGATGTAGACCGCGCAGCGCGGGTCGCCGGCACCGGACGACCACCACTTGCGGCCATTGATGACGTAGTCGTCGCCGTCGCGCACGATGCTGCACTGGATGTTGGTGGCGTCGCTGGAGGCCACGTCCGGCTCGGTCATCAGGAAAGCCGAGCGGATCTCGCCTTTGAGCAGCGGCTCCAGCCATTCGTCTTTGTGGGCCTCGGTGCCGTAGCGGGCAATGGTTTCCATGTTGCCGGTGTCGGGCGCCGAGCAGTTGAAGACCTCCGGTGCCCAGGGCACCCGGCCCATGATCTCGCACAGCGGCGCGTATTCGAGGTTGGACAGGCCTTCGGGCGCGCGTGGCGAGTGCGGCAGGAAAGGGTTCCACAGACCGGCGGCGCGGGCTTTGGGTTTCAGTTCCTCGATCAGCTTGGTGGGCACCCAGGCGTTGCCCTTGGCGCGGTTCTCGGCAATTTCCGCGAAGAAACGCTGCTCGTTCGGGTAAATGTGCGCATCCATGAAGGCCAGCAGCTTTTCTTGCAGTTGCTTGACCTTGGGCGAGTATTCAAAGTTCATGACGGTCCTTGTCGGCGTACGGAAAAGGGAGCTAGGTCTGCTGGGCGAAACGCCAGGCCATCTCGGCCAGTGGCCGGGCGCCGGCGGCCGAGCTGACGGCCTGTGCGCTGGCGGCTGTACCGGCTTCCACCCGCTTGGCAATGCCCTGCAGGATGGCGGCCAGGCGGAACAGGTTGTAGGCCATGTAGAAGTTCCAGTCGCTGCGCAGGGCCTCGGGCGTGGTGAGGCCGGTGCGTTCGCAGTACAGACGGATGTAGGCGGCTTCGGTCGGGATGCCCAACTGTTCGACGTCCAGCCCGCCAATGCCACGGAAAGACCCCGGCGGGATGTGCCAGGCCATGCAGTGGTAGCTGAAATCGGCCAGCGGGTGGCCGAGGGTGGACAGTTCCCAGTCCAGCACCGCCAGCACGCGGGGCTCGGTCGGGTGGAAGATCAGGTTGTCCATGCGGTAGTCGCCGTGGACGATGGACACTTTTGTCTCGTCGCGTGCGTCGGCCGGGATGTGGGTGGGCAGCCAGTTGATCAGTTCGTCCATCTCGGCGATGGGCTGTGTGATGGAGGCCTGGTACTGTTTGCTCCAGCGGCCAATCTGCCGCTCGAAGTAGTTGCCGGGCTTGCCGTAGTCGGACAAGCCCAGTTCGGCAAACGGCACGGTGTGCAGCGCGGCCAGCACACGGTTCATTTCGCGGTAGATGTCGCCGCGTTGGGCGTTGGTCATGCCGGGCAGGGACTGGTCCCACAACACCCGGCCTTCCACAAAGGCCATCACATAAAACGCGCGGCCAATCACGCTTTCGTCTTCGCACAGGCAGTGCATTTGGGCGACTGGGACCTGCGAGTCGCGCAGCGCGTGCATCAGCCGGTACTCGCGCTCGATCGCATGCGCCGAGGGCAGCAGCTTGGCCACGGGTCCGGGTTTGGCGCGCATCACGTACGACCGGTCGGCGGTGATGAGCTTGTAGGTGGGGTTGGACTGCCCGCCGTTGAACACCTCGACCGTGACCGGGCCGTCAAAACCCGGCAGCCGGGACGACAGCCAGGTGGTCAGCGCGCCCACATCAAAAGCCGCGTTGGCCGACACGCCGCGGGTGCCCTGAAAGTGGTCGAAATTGCTCACAGGTCGGCCTCGGTGATTTTCAGCAGGCCTTCGCGGTTGCGCACCACCAGGCCACCCTGTTCGATGCGGATGATGTTGTCGCGCTCCATGGCCTTGAGCTCCTGGTTGACCCGCTGGCGCGAGGCGCCGAGCAGCTGGGCCAGCTCTTCCTGCGCCAGCTGCAGGCCAATGCGCACCTCGTTGCCTTCGGCCAGACACGGCACACCGTAGCTGCGCGCCAGGTGCAGCAACTGCTTGGCGAGCCGTGCACGCAAGGGCAGGGTGTTCAGGTCTTCCACCAAACCAAAGAGCTGGCGGATGCGGCGTGCCTGCAGCCGCATCAGTGCCTCGTACAGCTCCACATGGTTGGCCAGGATTTTCTGGAAGTCGCTGCGCGCCACGCACAGCAGCACCGTGTCGCCATGGGCATAGGCATCGTGGGTGCGGCGGTCACCGTCAAAAATCGCCACGTCGCCAAACCACAGGCCAGGCTCGATGTAGGTGAGGGTGATCTGCTTGCCCGACAGCGAGGTGGAGCTGACCCGCACCGCCCCCCGGGCGCAGGCCGACCATTCGGTGGGTGGGTCGCCCCGGGCGGCAATCAGCTCGCCGTCCTTGAAGCGCTTGACGTAAGCGCAGCGCAGGATGTCGTGTCGCAGGGACGGGGACAGGGATGAGAACCAGCGCCCGGCGTTGATGGCCTCGCGCTCTTCAATCGTCAGAATCGGGTCGTCCATGGCGTGTCGTGGTCACTTTCAACCGCCATTGTCACCCTGTCCACCGTGCCGCCGGCTCAGGGTTGTCACCTGCGTGTCTGCAGGCCGTGCCGGGATTCAGCTGTACTGCGGCGGTTCTTTGTTCAGGAAGGCCGCGATGCCGATGCCGGCGTTGGCATGGTGCAGGTTCTTGACAAAGTGGTCGCGCTCCCGTGCCAGCTGCTCTGACAACGAAGCACTGCCCGCGTCGTTCAGCAGCTCCTTGACGCTTGCCAAAGCATTTGGCGCCCGCTGGTTGATGCGTTCGGCCAGTGCCAGGGCGTCGTCCAGTGCACAACCCGGTTCGGCCACGCGGTTGACGATGCCCAGTGTATGCAGCCGCTCTGCGCCAATGCGTTCGGCGCACATCAGCAGCTCGGTGGCCAGCTGGCGTGGCAAAGCGTGTTGCAGCGCCCAACTGGCGCCGCCGTCGGGCGACAGCGCGATGTTGCTGTAGGCCATGACAAAAATGGCGTTGCGTGCCGCCACCACCAGATCGCAGGCCAGCACCAGCGAGAACCCGGCACCGGCGGCAGCGCCTTCCACCGCCGCGATCACCGGTTTGGGGAAGGTGCGTATCGCCTCGACCCAGTTGTGCAGCCCCTCGATGCTCTGGGCCTGCACTTCCGGGGGCTGTTGGCGGTTGGCCTGCAGGCGTTGCAGGTTGCCGCCCGCGCTGAAGGTGCTGCCGTCACCGGTCAGCACCACGCTGCGGACTTCGTTGCTGGATTCCGCCACGCCCAATGCCTCCACGCCCGCGGCATACATCTCAGGCCCGAGGGCGTTGCGGTGTTCGGGGTTGCACAGCGTCAGCACCAAGGTCTGGCCCTGGCGCGTGCTCTTGAGCTGGGCTGGCATGGCGCTCAGCTTTCCAGGTGCGTCAGGCTCAGGCCCAGCGCGCCACGGCGGCGCAACCAGGGGCTGGGACGGTAGCGCGGGTCACCGTGCACGGTCTGCATGTTGAACAGGATCTCCAGCAGGCTGACGGCGCCCAGCCGGTCGCCCAGCGCCAGGGGGCCGAGCGGGTAGCCGAGGCCAAGCACGACGGCGGTGTCGAGGTCTTGTGGGCTGCAGATGCCTTGCTGGCAGATGTCGCTGGCGATGTTGACGATGGTGGCCAGCACGCGCTGGGTGACGAAACCCGCACTGTCACGGATGACGCTGACCGCCTTGCCGTCGCGCGCGAACAGCGCATGGGCCGCGTCGCGCATGGCCGGTGTGGTGGCGGGGTTGGTGGCCAGCACGCGGCGTTTGGTGCCGGCATCGGGCATCAGCATGTCAATGCCTACGGTGCGGGTGGCGTCGAGCCGGTCCACCGCCGCGATGGTGCTGACGTCAAAGCCCAGTGGGGCGACGATGATCAGCGCCGCGGCCGTTGGGGCTTCGGCCGTTTCGATGCTGGCGCCGAAATTTTTCAGCAATTGCAGCAGGTCGGCGCGGCGCGCGGCACGCGGCGACACCCACACCGGGGGCATGGGGCTCACCACGGGCACGGCGGGCTCGGCAGGCAGCTGGATGGCGCCGTCGGTGTAGGCATAGAAGCCGGCCCCGGTTTTTCTGCCCAGCAGGCCACCCGCCAGGCGCTGGGCGGTGATCACGCTCGGGCGGTAGCGCGGTTCCTGGTAGTACTGGTGGTAAACAGACTCCATGACCGGGTGTGACACGTCGAGTGCGGTCAAGTCCATCAACTCGAACGGGCCAAGCTTGAAGCCGGCCTGGTCTTTCAGGATGCGGTCGATGGTGGCGAAGTCGGTCACGCCTTCGCCGGCAATGCGCAGGGCTTCGGTGCCGTAGCCGCGACCGGCGTGGTTGACGATGAAGCCTGGCGTGTCTTTCGCCTGCACCGGCGTGTGGCCGATCTGGCGCACGTGGTTGCACAGCCGTTCGCAGACCTCTGGGTCGGTGCGCAAGCCGGCAATCACCTCCACCACCCGCATCAGAGGCACCGGGTTGAAGTAGTGCAGGCCGGCAAAACGCCCGGGGTGCTTCAGGGCCGCACCAATCACCGTGACCGACAGCGACGAGGTGTTGGTGGCGAGCACCGCCGTTTCGGACACCACCGCTTCCAGCGCGGCAAACAGCGCCTGCTTCACCGCGACCTGTTCCACCACGGCTTCGACCACCAGGTCGCACTCGGCCATGTCCTGCAGCTGGTCGATCACGGCCAGACGCTGCTTGAGTTTGTCGGCCTCCGCAGGTGGGATGCGCCCTTTGGTGGCCAGCTTGTCCCACTGCTCGCCAATCGCGCTGACCGCGCTGGCCGCGGCGCCGGGCTGGCTGTCGTACAGTTTTACGGCGCAGCCGCCTTGGGCCGCCATTTGGGCAATGCCACGCCCCATGGCACCGGTACCGACGATGCCAACGTTTGAGAAAGCAGATGATTTCATGCGCGGATTATGTCGCAGCAGCAGGGCCTTCCGGCTGTGCCAGAATCCGGTGAAGGGAGATGGCGTGACACTGAGACAAATGGTCGTGGGGATGGGCTTGCTGGGTGTGGCACTGAACTGTGCGGCACTCTCCTTGGGCGCGACCACGGCGGTGCCGTTGATCGGCCGGCCGCTGAACATCACCATCCCGGTGGTCACCGATGGCGTTGACGACCTCTGCCTGCAGGCAGAGGTGCTGTACGCCGACAGCCCGATTGCCCCGGCACTCGTCACCACCCGGTTTGAGCCCGCGCCGGGCACCAAACAAGGCCTGATCCGCCTGCGCAGCAGCAAGGCGGTGGACGAGCCGGTGGTCACGGTCGAGGTGGCCGCAGGGTGTGTACAGCGGGTGTCGCGCCGCTATGTGTTGCTGGCCGATGTCGGCGACGAGGTCGCGCTGCCATCCTTTGCCACGAGCGATGCGCCCCCTGTGGCGAATGCCTTGGTCCCGCGTGAGGTGCTTCCTTCACCACGCAGCCTGCGCAGCGCGCCCGCACTGGGGTCTCGGCCGGGCAAAGCCGGCGCCAGATCCACCACTGCCGCATCGGGCACCCAGTCGGTGCAACCGCGCGGTGTGCCCAGCGGGACTGCGACGCCCCGCAAGGGCGGAAAAGTTGTGCAACCCGCCAAAGCGGGTGACCGCCTCAAGCTGGCACCAGCGGACTTTGCCTTCGAGCGCAATCCGGCGCTGAAGCTGTCTCTGGAACTGAAGGGCGAGCCTGCCGGTGGCGCGGTGGCCGAACGCGCCGCCGCCGCAGCGCTTTGGCGTGTGCTGAACCTGGACGTGGATGCGTCTTTGCGTGGGCTTGAAAAAATCACCGCCATGGAGGCCGAACTGCGCACCTTGCGGACCACCAAGGCGCAGGATGAGCGCGCGGTTGCTGCCCTGAAGGCCGAACTGGTCCAAGCCCAGAGCGAGCGTTACACCAACCTGCTGGTGTACGGCCTGGCCGGTCTCGCGCTCTTGCTGGCGGCACTGTTGGCCTGGCGTTGGGGACGTAGCCGCCAGCCTGCGGCGCCAGCGCTCTGGAGCCCATCGCAAGCCGGCCCGCTGGGCAACTCGGCTGCAGAATCGAGTTACCTGCCCGCGTCCGAGCCAGAACCAGCCGGCGACCGGTCGAACCCCGGGACGGGCATCGACCTGGACATGATGGCCTCGATGTTCCCCGAGCCCGATGACGGGGCCGCTGCGCGCGCCACAGATTTTGGCGACAGCATGACCCCGTCGCCACGCGGTGTGAAGGCCGAGGAGCTGCTGGACATCCAGCAGCAGGCCGACTTCTTCGTGTCACTCGGCCAGCACGACCAGGCCATCACCGTGCTGCGCAGCTACATCAGGCAGGCGGGTGCCGGGACCGATGCCGCCGACACCAGCCCGTTGGCTTACCTGGACCTGTTCCGCCTCTTCCACCTGCTGAACCGCCGCCACGACTACCAGTTGTTGCGCGACGATTTCAACCAGGCGTTCCACGTCCATGTGCCCGAGTTTGACGACTACCGCCACCAGAGCCTGGGCCTGCAGGCCTACCCGGAAACGCTGTCACGCATTGTGGTGGCCTGGCCCCGGCCGGCGGTGTTGCCCCTGATCGAGGGCCTGATTTTCAAGCGGCCCGACGAGAGCACCGAGGCGTTTGACCTGGAAGCCTGCCGCGACCTGTTGCTGCTGTACGCGGTGGCCAAGGAGCGCCTGGCCGATGAGGGCACAACGCTGACATTCTGACCCTGCCTGACCCGGGCGGTGAAAACCTCAGCGGCGCACCTTCAGGGCGCCGGGGTTGACGATGTTGGTCGGTGTGCCCTTGATGAAGTTCACCACGTTGTCGAAGGCGGCGGCAAAGTACATCTCGTAGTTCTCCTGCTCCACGTAGCCGATGTGCGGCGTGCAGATGCAGTTTTCCAGCCGCAGCAGCGCGTGGCCTTGCAAGATGGGCTCGCTTTCGAACACGTCCACGGCGGCCAGGCCAGGGCGTCCCCGGTTCAGCGCGGCAAGCAAGGCATCGCCGTCGATCAGTTCGGCGCGCGAGGTGTTCACCAGCAGCGCCGAAGGCTTCATCAGCGACAGGTCTTCCAGCTTGACCACCGCGGTGGTTTCCTCGGCCAGCCGCAGGTGCAGCGACAACACGTCAGAACTGCTGAACAGGGCCGCCTTGCTGTCGGCGACCTCGAAACCGTCGGCCACGGCTTTGGCCCGCGAGGCCTCGCGGCCCCAGACCTGCACGCGCATGCCGAATGCGCGGCCATACCCGGCAACGATCTGGCCGATTTTTCCGTAGCCCCAGATGCCCAGCGTCTTGCCTTTCAGCACCGACCCGAGCCCGAAGTTGGGCGGCATGGACGCGGCCTTCAACCCCGACTGCTGCCAGGCGCCGTGTTTGAGGTTGCCGACGTACTGCGGCAGGCGGCGCATCGCCGCCATGATCAGTGCCCACGTCATCTCGGCCGGTGCCACCGGCGAGCCGGTGCCTTCGGACACGGCAATGCCACGCTCGGTGCAAGCGGCCACGTCGATGTGGCTGCCAATGCGCCCGGTCTGGGCGATCAGCTTGAGCCGGGGGAGTTTGTCAACCAGTTGCCGGTTGATGTGGGTGCGTTCGCGGATCAGCACGATCACATCCGCGTCTTTCAGCCGTACCGACAGCTGTCCCATGCCCTTGACCGTGTTGGTGTAGACCTTGGCGGGAAATTGATCCAGTTTGCTGGCGCAGTTGAGCTTGCGCACAGCGTCCTGGTAGTCGTCGAGGATCACAATGTTCATGCGGTGATTGTGCCCGCAAGTTCGGGACAACCCTCGCTGTACAGGCTGGCCGATGGCCAGCGCCTTCAGTGCCGTTCGGCGGCGGCGAGGCGGTCGAGTTCGGCGCAGACGTCGGCAAAGCGGCCGGAAATCACCATGCGGCCAGCGGCCGAGCGTTCTTGTGGGCCGTCAAGAACACGCAACACCCGTAACGGGCGACTGCGCCGTTCAACCAAACGGACAGGGGCAGAGAAGACCGCTGCCGGCACCGGCGTGGTGGCCGCGGTGGGGCCGGAGAACCAGGTCAGCAGACTGCGGAATGGCGTGGCGGCGAGGTGGAGGGTGTGCATGAAACGGCTTTCAGCGGGGAGATAACAAGGCTTTCGGTGCAGAAGGCGCCTACTTGAGCGGTCAGTCGCGGGGAATGGGTGGGCATTCCGGTGCTTCTGGCTCACATCAGCATGGTGTTGCGGATCAGGCCCACGGCCAGGCCTTCAATCTCGAACGGCTCGCCAGGTTCGACCACGATGGTTTTGAACTCGGGGTTTTCGGCGTGCAGTTCGATCACGTTTTTGTTGCGGCGCAGGCGCTTGACGGTGACTTCTTCACCGAGCCGGGCCACGATGATCTGGCCGTTCTTGGCTTCTTTGGTCATCTGCACCGCGAGCAGGTCGCCGTCCATGATGCCGATGTCGCGCATCGACATGCCTTTCACCTTGAGCAGGTAGTCGGGCTGGCGCTGGAACAGGCTGCTTTCGACATAATAGGTTTGGTCTACGTGCTCCTGCGCCAGGATGGGTGAGCCCGCCGCCACACGGCCCACCAGGGGCAGGGCGAGTTGGGCCAGGCTGGGCAAGGGCAGCGAGTACTGCTTGATGCGCGATTCGTTCAAGGCGCGCAGGGTTTCGCTTTTCAGGCGGATGCCGCGCGAGGTGCCGCTGACGAGTTCAATCACGCCTTTGCGGGCCAGCGCCTGCAAATGCTCTTCGGCCGCGTTGGCGGATTTGAAGCCGAGTTCGGAGGCGATTTCAGCGCGCGTGGGCGGCGCACCGGTGCGGGCGATGGCGCTCTGGATCAGGTCCAGGATTTGCTGCTGGCGTGCGGTCAGCTTGACGGGAAAATTCTGCATGTCCATGGCCATCCCCTGTGTGGCACGCCGCTGGAACGGGGTGCGGTAAAAAAAACTGCCTGATATGTACTGTCTTAATATCCAGTAACTGTATTTTTAACCAGTTTTTGAAAGTTTGCAAGTGACCGAACCAAATGGGGTGCACAAGGTGGTGGTGTTGGGCACTGGCGGCACGATCGCCGGTGCGTCGGCGCTGCCGGGCGACGACCGCCATTACCAGGCCGGCCAGATTGGCGTGGACCAGCTGCTGCAGCACCTGCCCAAGCTGCCGGCCAGCGTGGTGTTGGTGGCGGAGCAGGTGGCGCAGGTGGACAGCAAGGACATGGCCCCGGCGCTGTGGCTGCAGCTGGGCCGCCGCGTGGCGCACTGGCTGGCGCAGGCCGATGTGGCGGGGGTGGTCATCACCCACGGCACCGACACATTGGAGGAAACCGCCTACTTTCTGCACGCCACGCTGCCCGCCTCGGCCAAGCCGGTGGTGCTGACCTGCGCGATGCGGCCCGCCACCTCGCTGGCGCCCGATGGCCCGCAGAACCTGCGCGACGCGGTCACCGTGGCCTTGCACCCCGGCGCGCAGGGGGTGCTGGCCGTGTGTGCTGGCACGCTGCACGGCGCGCTGGACGTGCAAAAACTGCACACCAGCCGGCTCGATGCCTTCAGCTCGGGCGATGCCGGTGTTTTGGGCAAAATCTGCGGCCACCGTCTGTTTTTGATGCGAAATTGGCCGCAAGCCCAAGTGAAACCTTGCGATTTAGCTATTGAAAATATAGCGTCTGATGCCGATTGGCCGCAGGTCGACATCGTCACCAGCCATGCCGGTGCCGATGGCCGGGTGGTGGACGCGCTGGTGGCGCAGGGCGTGCGGGGCATCGTGGTGGCGGGCACCGGCAACGGCACGGTGCACCAGGCGCTGGAAGCGGCCCTGCTGCGGGCGCAGGCGCTGGGGGTGGTGGTCTGGCGCAGCACGCGCTGTGCGCTGGGCCCGGTGTCGCCACGGCCCGATGCCGCCTTGCCCGATGCGGCGGGCCTGTCGCCGGTGAAGGCGCGCATCGCGCTGGCGCTGGAACTGCTGGCATGTTCACCGCGCTGAAGTCCCACGTCTGGGCCTACCCGGCGCTGGAGGTGGTGCACATCTGCGGCATTGCGCTGCTGCTGGGCAACCTGGTGCTGCTGGAGCTGCGGGTGTTTGGCTGGGGCAAGGCCCTGCCGGTGAAAGACCTGGCGCGGCTGAGCCTGGGGTTGGCGGCGGCCGGGTTTGGGCTGGCAGCGGCATCGGGCCTGCTGATGTTCGCCTCGCAGCCGCAGGAGTTGCTGAGCAACCGCGTTTTCACCTTGAAGATGTTGCTGTTATTCGCCGCGGCGTGTAATGCGGCGGTGTTTCACGCGCGCGGCTCGCTCGACAAACTGGACGGCTGGGCGCGTGCGCAGATGCTGTTGTCAACGCTGGTTTGGCTCGCCGTGGTGACCTGTGGCCGCTGGATCGCCTACCGCTGAAGGAGAAAGACGATGGAACGACGCCAACTGCTGCTCACCGCCCTGGCGCTGCCCGCCTGGGCGCAGGCCCACCATGGCTGGAGCAGTTTTGACCAGACCCGGCCGCTGTACCTGGAGGGCCGGGTGGCCAAGGTGAAATGGCAAAACCCGCATGCTGAGCTGGAACTCGAGTTGCCGGCCAGGCTGCAACTGCCCGCCGACCTGGCCCAGCGTGCGCTGCCAGCGCAGTCGGCACCGGTCGAAGGCCAGACGCTGCTCGCCAGAACGGTGCTGCCAAACCGCACAGACCGGCGTTGGGAGGTGGAGCTGGCGCCTTTGACCCGGCTGGCCGCCTGGAAGGTGGCCGAGGTCCAGCCAGGCGCCAGCGTGGCGGTGGTCGGCTTCACCTTCACGGGTGAAAAAGGCGACGCGGTGCTGCGTGCCGAGTACCTGTTTGTCGGTGGGCAGGTTTACGGCCTGCGCTCCAGCCCGGCCTGAAAAAACAAAAGCCGCCGCGGCGGGTGCCGGGCGGCTTTGACAGCGGTGGTGGTTCAGCTGCCGAGTGCGGCAAACGCCCTGGCGGTGATCTCGTCCACGCCGCCGGTGCCGCTGATGGCGCGGTACTTGGGTGCAGCAGCCGGCTCGGCCTTGGCCCAGTTGGCGTAGTAGTCGACCAGCGGGCGGGTCTGCGCGCTGTAGACCTCCAGCCGCTTCTTGACGGTCTCTTCCTTGTCGTCGTCGCGCTGGATCAGCGGCTCGCCCGTCACGTCGTCAACGCCTTCCACCTTCGGGGGGTTGAATTTGACGTGGTAGGTGCGGCCTGAGGCCACGTGGGCGCGGCGGCCGCTCATGCGGTCGATGATGGCGTCGAACGGGACGTCGATTTCCAGCACGTAGTCCAGCTTCACGCCAGCAGCCTTCATCGCGTCGGCCTGCGGGATGGTGCGGGGAAAGCCATCGAACAAAAAGCCATTCGCGCAGTCGGGCTGGGCGATGCGTTCTTTCACCAGGTTGATGATCAGGTCGTCGCTGACCAGACCACCCGAATCCATGACTTTCTTGGCCTCAATGCCCAGTGGCGTGCCAGCCTTGACGGCAGCGCGCAGCATGTCGCCGGTGGAGATTTGCGGGATGCCGTGCTTCTGGCAGATGAAGGTGGCTTGCGTGCCCTTGCCTGCGCCCGGTGCGCCCAACAAAATCAGTCTCATGGATGTCCTCGGATGGTTTTTGAATCGGCTGTTGGGGGGTGTTCCAAACGTTTTGGCCACCCACCGTTGTCTTTTTTATGTGTCTTTTCCGTGAAGAATAGCACGCGGGAATTCACGCCCGCTGACATCCCCCGCACGGCTGGCTGGCACTGTCAGTGGCCCGTTGCCACCAGCCGGCGCACCCGCGCCAGGTCGTCCGGCGTGTCCACCCCGGGGCCGGGGGCTTGCGCGCTGATGTGCACCGCAATCCGGTGGCCGTGCCACAGCGCACGGAGTTGCTCCAGCGCCTCGGTCTGCTCAATGGGGGCCGGCGGCAACTGGGGAAACTGGCGCAGGAAGCCAGCGCGGTAGGCGTAGATGCCCACGTGCCGCAGTGGCCTGGGTTCGGGCAGCGTGTGTTGGCCGTTGGCAAAACCGTCGCGCCACCAGGGCATGGGCGCGCGGCTGAAGTAGAGCGCCATCTGCCGGGCGTCGAGCACCACCTTCACCACGTTCGGGTTCTGGAAATCGGCCAGTGTGTCGATGGCGTGGGCGGCGGTGCCCATCGCGGCGTCGGGCCGCTCTTGCAGCAGTTGGGCCACGGCGTCGATCAGCGCCGGCGCGATCAGCGGCTCGTCGCCCTGCACGTTGACCACGCAGGCACCGTCGCCCAGTTGCAGCAGGTCGCAGGCCTCGGCCAGACGGTCGCTGCCGGACGGGTGGTCGGCGCGCGTCAGCAGCGCGGTGATGCCATGCGCTGTGCAGGCGGCGACGATGTCGGCATGGTCAGCGGCCACCACCACCTGCGCGGCGGCGGACTGTTGGGCGCGTTGGGCCACCCGCACCACCATGGGCACACCGCCGATGTCGGCCAGGGGTTTGTTGGGCAGTCGGGTAGAAGCCAGGCGCGCCGGAATGACAACAACAAAACCTGTCACAGCCCCAGCTCGTCGTCGGTCAGGGTGCGGGCCTCGTTTTCGAGCAGGATGGGGATGCCGTCGCGCACCGGGTAGGCCAGCCGCGCCGAACGCGACACCAGTTCCTGCTGCTCGCGGTGGTAGTCGAGCGGGCCCTTGGTGATCGGGCAAACCAGCAGTTCAAGCAGTCGTGTGTCCATGCGGCAATGATAACTTTGGCGCGAGCAGCCCATCGAGCCGCTGGTAGAACGCGTCGGGCAGCAGCACCTCGAGAGGCACGGCCCAGGCCTCCGGGAAGCGCCGCCACAGCTTCACCGCGTCTTTTTCAGTGCAAACCAGCGTTGAGCCAGCGTCTTTCCTGGCGGTCCAGCTCTCAAAATCATAGTGGTCTGGCAAGGCCTCGGTGTGGGTGGGCGTCAAGCCAGCGTCGGCCAGCAGGCCGAAGAACGCTTCCGGGCGGGCAATGCCGGCCAGCGCGTGCAGCGGTTGGTGGCGCAGCTCGGCCAGCGCGAGCTGTTGGCCGTCGGCACGGCGGGCGTGTGTTGCCAGCCGGCGTGTCCCTGTGAAAGCGGGCGCGTTGCCGCCGGCTGGCACCGGGCCGTGGGCCACCACCAGGTCCACCGCGCGGGGCCAGGGTTCGCGCAGCGGGCCGGCGGGCAGGCACCAGCCATTGCCCACGCCGCGTTCGTCAAAAACGCAGATGTCCACGTCGCGCTGCAAGGCCCAGTGCTGCAGACCGTCGTCGCAGACGATGACCTGGGTGGCGGGGTAACGCCGCAGTGCGGCGCGGGCGGCGACGGCCCGCAGCGGCGCCACAAACACCGGCACACCGGTGGCCTGGCGCAGCAGCAAGGGTTCGTCGCCGACTTCACCAGCGGGGCTGTCGGGCAGGACTTCGCGGCAGTCTCGGGTGCTGCGGCCGTAACCGCGCGACACCACCGCCACCGCCAGCCCGCGCTGGCGCAGGTGGCGCACCACCGCCATCACCACCGGCGTTTTGCCGGCGCCGCCGGCCACCACGTTGCCGACCACCACCACCGGCACGCCGACCTGGGCACGTTGCCGCAGGCCCGAGGTGTAGAGCGCGCGGTTCAGCGCGGCCAAAGCGCGGTAGAGCAGGGACACCGGCCACAGCACACAGGCCAGCGCGCCACGGCGGGGCCAGACGGTCAGGCGCAGGCTGCGCGCGTTCATGGCGGTGTGGTTGGGGCCCCGGGCAAGGCCACGGTCAGGGGCCTTTGGCGGTGGGCGTTTGCGCGGCAAACGTGATCTGGCTCAAGCCGCTGCGGCGGGCGGCTTCCATCACGGTGATGACGGCCTGGTGTGGCGCGGCCGCATCGGCGCTGATGATGACCACGCTGTCTTTGCCGGCCTTGGCGGCGGTGTTCAAGGCTTCGACCATCGCCGCCACGTCACGCCCGCTGAGCGGCTGTTTGTTGACCAGGTAGCGGCCATCGGCGGCAATGGCGACCACCACCTCTTTCGGGTAGTTGCGCTGCGCGTCGGCGTCGGCCACCGGCAACTTGAGCTGCAGCTCGCTGAACTTGCTGTAGGTGGTGGACAGCATCAGGAAAATCAGCACCACCAGCAGCACGTCGATGAACGGAATCAGGTTGATCTCGGGTTCGGTGCTGGCGCCCCAGCGGTCGCGCGGGCGGAAGTTCATGGCCGCGCTCCGCAGGGCCGCCCCAAGGCGCGATGGCCCCCTTGGGGGGCAGCGAACCACGCGAAGCGGGGAGTGTGGGGGCTCATTTTCTGAGTTGGTTCAGGTGGCGCATGAAACGCTCGGCCGACAGCTCCAGTGTCAACAGGTGTGCGTCAACACGGGCGCGGAAGTAACGCCACATGATCAGCGCCGGGATGGCCACGATCAGGCCAAATGCGGTGTTGTAGAGGGCAATCGAAATGCCCTGCGCCAGCTGCGCCGGGTTGCTGGACGCCACGCCGCCGCTGCCCGACTGGGAACCAAAAATCTCGATCATGCCGATGACCGTGCCCAGCAGGCCCAGCAGCGGCGCGGCCGAGGCGATGGTGGCCAGTGCCGTCAGGTAGCGCTCCAGCTGGTGCGTGGCGAGCCGGCCGGCGGCTTCGATGCTGGCGCGCAGGTCGGCTTCGCTGCAGCGGGGGTTGCTGTTGAGCGCCCGGAAACCGCTGGCCAGCACGGCACCGAGCACCGAGTTCTGTTCCAGTTGCGTCACCACTTCCGGCGTGGGCACCGCGCTGCGCGACACGGTCAGCACATCGTCCAGCAGTTTGGCCGGCACGATCTTGCTGCCGCGGAGCGACACAAAACGCTCGATGACCAACGCCACGGCCAGGACGGAGCAGGCAATGAGGGGCCAGATGGGCCAGCCAGCGGCTTGTATGATCAAAAACAAATGGCACTCCGCACAGGTGATGACGCGGCCGATTATGACGCAGCGCCTTCGCCGCCCGGCGCTGAAACACCACGGCATGTCGCCCGCTGGCAGGGCCGCCAGACCGGTGCACTGGTGCACAGAAACTGTGGATAACTTTGTGAAAAACCCGGTACTCCCTGTCCGCCGAGCCGCGCCAAACCGTGATTGTGACAAATCGATGTCGAATTAGGCAGCAAAAATCCCAATGAAATCATGCACTTGCACCACAAAATCAGCATCCGCACAGGGGTCTTGAACCCGCTGTGCCAGCGTGCCAGCGTCTGCTGGGCGGTGGACAGCGCAGCCTGGGCGTCTGCATGAGCAGCCTGTTGCCCATGGAGGGCCGGGTGTGGGCCGTCGGCGCGCTGTGCAAAGCGATTGCCGACGCGCTGGAAGCCCGCTTCAACCCGGTGGCGGTGCAGGGCGAACTGACCGGTTTCTCGCGCGCCGCCAGCGGCCACTGCTACTTCTCGTTGCGCGACGCGCAGGGCCAGGTGCGCTGCGCCATGTTCCGCCGCGCTGCCAGCCTGCTGGACTTCGACCCGCGCGACGGTGAGCTGGTGGAACTGCGCGGCCGCCTCGGCGTGTACGAGGCGCGCGGCGAGCTGCAGCTGGTGGTCGAGTCGATGCGCCGGGCCGGGCAGGGTGCGCTGTTCGAGGAGTTTTTGCGCCGCAAGGCGCGGCTGGCGGAAGAAGGCCTTTTCGATGCCAGCCGCAAACGCCCGTTGCCGACGGTGCCCCGCGCGATTGGCCTCGTCACCTCGCTCGGCGCGGCCGCGCTGCACGACGTGGTGACCGCCTTGCGCCGCCGCGTGCCACACATCCCGGTGCTGCTGGCGCCGGCCTCGGTGCAGGGCGTACAGGCACCGGGCGAGCTGGTGCAGGCCTTGACGCGGCTCTACGCGCTGGCGAGTCAACCGCCCGACGGCTTGCCGCCGATGGACGTCATTTTGCTGGTGCGGGGCGGTGGCGCGCTGGAAGACCTGTGGGCCTTCAACGACGAGGCGCTGGTGCGCTGCATCGCCGCCAGCCCGGTGCCGGTGCTCTGCGGCGTCGGCCACGAGACCGACTTCACCCTCGCCGACTTTGTGGCCGACGTGCGTGCCCCCACACCCACCGCCGCCGCCGAACTGGTGAGCGCCCCGCGAGACGTCTGGCTGGGCGCACTCGGCCTGGTGCAAGAGCGCCTGACCGACGCCACCGGGCACCACCTGGACCGGCAACAGCAGCGGTTGGACACCGCGCTGGCCCGTTTTGGCCGACCGTCCGGCCGCATCGCCCGCCAGCAGTCGGATTTGGCGCAGCAGCGGCAACGGCTGGCCCATGTGGCGCTATTGAAATCAGAGCGCCATCGCCAGAATTTGCTAGGGCTCAAGGCCGATTTGGTTCAAAAAACAGCGTTCAGGCAGTCCAACGGGCAAGAACGGCTGGCCCGGGCCGAATTGCGGCTCGGTCTGCTCGACCCGCGCCTGGTGCTGCAACGCGGCTACGCCTGGCTGCGCGACGCTGACGGCCACACCCTGGTGCGTGCCGCAGACACCCGGCCTGGCCAACCGGTGCGCGCCACCCTCGCCGACGGCGAGGTTGATTTGACGGTGTCAGCGCCGCCCCCGCGTTAGTTTCTACAATCGTTCATTCACCATTTTTGTCACCCACTGAAAAGAGAGAAGCCCATGGAACACACCCTGCCACCCCTGCCTTACGCCATCGACGCGTTGGCCCCCCATTACTCCCAGGAAAGCTTCGAGTACCACCACGGCAAGCACCACAACGCCTATGTAGTGAACCTGAACAACCTGCAAAAAGGCACCGAGTTTGAAAGCAAGACGCTGGAAGAGATCGTCAAGACCTCCAGCGGTGGCATCTACAACAACGCCGCCCAGATCTGGAACCACACCTTTTTCTGGAGCTGCATGAAGCCCGCCGGTGGTGGCGAGCCGTCTGGTGCATTGGCCGCGGCCATCACGGCCAAGTGGGGCAGCTATGCCGCTTTCAAGGAAGCGTTTGTCAAAAGCGCGGTCGGCAACTTCGGTTCCGGCTGGACCTGGCTGGTGAAAAAGGCCGACGGTTCGGTCGAGATCGTCAACACCGGCCCGGCCGGCACCCCGCTGACCACCGCCGACAAAGCCCTGCTGACGGTGGACGTGTGGGAACACGCCTACTACATCGACTACCGCAACGCCCGCCCCAAGTTCGTCGAAACCTTCCTCGACAAACTGGTGAACTGGCAATTTGCCGAGAAGAACTTCGCCTGAGCGGTTTCTCCGCCTGACAAAAAAGCCGGCCTGGCTTCCAGGCCGGCTTTTTCATGGCCGCTTGTTGGCCGCACCGAACAAGTGGCCCGTCAGCTGGGCACCGGCTTTCAGCCCTTTTTTGGCAAACCAGCCCTGGTTCATTTCCAGCACATAGCGCACCGGCAAGGTGCTGCAGTGCGACTCCAGGCTTTGCGGCGCCATGTCCACCAGGTTCACGATGCGCCCATCGTCCGCGACAAACGCGGCGGTCAGTGGCAGCAGGGTGTTCTTCATCCAGAAACACTGCGTGGCCGGTTGGTCAAACACGAACAGCATGCCTTCGTGCTGCGGCATGGACTTGCGGAACATCAGGCCAATGGCGCGCTGTTCCGGCGTGCTGGCGACCTGGGTGTCCACCTGGTGCACGCCGCTGGCCAGCTTGACTCTGGGCAAATGGGTTTGCGGCTGGTCCTGGGCCTGGGCCCAGGCCAACACCGGCAGCAGGCAAGCCACAAGCGATGAGCAGAACGCGCGGTACTTCATACATTCAAGCAGAGTTGATGGGCTCGCAAATCATGCCATGCGCGCCAACAAAAATGCCCGCTGGCGCGGGCATTTTCAAGTCGGGGCAAGAAGGCTTACTTGGAAGCAGGCTTGGCCGGTGCAGCGGGCACGGCAGGGGTTGCCGGTGTGGCGGGAGCCGCTGGCGTTGCAGGCGCAGCAGCTTCTTTTTTGGCTTTCTTTTCCTTCTTCACTTTTTTCGCTGGCTTGGCTTCAGAAGCCATTGGCTTGGCGGCAGAAGCGCCAGCAGCAGGTGCAGCGGCGTGACCAGCAGCAAAAGCCGTGGACACTGCAAAGAACGATGCAATCAGGGTGGCGAGGATTTTGCTCATGGAAGTCTTCCTGTGTCTTGGTTGTTCCACCCGGTCAAGTGCTGGATGGTCCACCTTCAACGCGGCCTGTAGGCCGGCGTTGACAGGCCAGTGAAAGATTTTTTGAGCATAATCCTTGCTTCACATAACCAGCTAGCCTTAGCGTTAACGGAGACAGTTCATGTACCAGCACATCAAAGTGCCCACCGAAGGTCAAAAAATCACGGTTAACGCCGACATGTCGCTGAACGTGCCTGACCAGCCCATCATCCCGTTCATCGAAGGCGACGGTACCGGTGCCGACATCACCCCGGTGATGCTCAAGGTGGTGGACGCGGCCGTGGCCAAAGCCTATGGCGGCAAGAAAAAAATCCACTGGATGGAGGTCTACGCCGGTGAGAAGTCCACCAACGTGTATGGCCCAGACGTCTGGCTGCCTGAAGAAACCCTGCACGCGGTGCGTGACTACGTGGTGTCCATCAAAGGCCCGCTGACCACCCCTGTGGGCGGTGGCATCCGTTCGCTGAACGTGGCCCTGCGCCAGGAACTCGACCTGTACGTTTGCCTGCGCCCTATTCAGTACTTTGACGGCGTGCCCAGCCCGGTGAAAGAACCGCACAAGACCAACATGGTGATCTTCCGTGAAAACTCGGAAGACATCTACGCCGGCATCGAATTCGAAGCCGAGAGCGAAAAAGCCAAAAAGCTGATCAAAATCCTGCAAGAGGACTTTGGCGTCAAGAAAATCCGCTTCCCCAACACCTCGGGCATCGGCATCAAGCCGGTCTCGCGTGAAGGCACCGAGCGCCTGGTGCGCAAGGCCATCCAGTACGCCATCGACAACGACAAGCCCAGCGTGACCATCGTGCACAAGGGCAACATCATGAAGTTCACCGAAGGTGGCTTCCGCGACTGGTCCTACGGTCTGGCCGCCAAGGAATTCGGCGCCGAGCTGATCGACGGCGGTCCGTGGATGAAGTTCAAGAACCCGAAAACCGGCAAGGACATCATCGTCAAGGACAGCATCGCCGACGCCTTCCTGCAGCAAATTCTGCTGCGCCCGGCCGAGTACAGCGTGATCGCCACGCTGAACCTGAACGGCGACTACGTGTCCGACGCGCTGGCCGCGCAAGTGGGCGGCATCGGCATTGCGCCTGGCGCCAACCTGAGCGACACCATCGCGATGTTTGAAGCCACCCACGGCACCGCACCCAAGTACGCTGGCAAAGACTACGTGAACCCCGGTTCCGAGATCCTCTCGGCCGAAATGATGCTGCGCCACATGGGCTGGACCGAAGCGGCCGACCTCATCATCAGCTCGATGAAGAAGTCGATCAACAGCAAAAAGGTCACGTATGACTTCGCCCGCCTGATGGAAGGCGCGACGCAGGTGAGTTGCTCCGGCTTCGGCCAGGTCATGATCGACCACATGTAAGCACCCGCAGGCAGCGCCTGGCGCGTGCCTTGCTCCGAGCCGCTGGTGGATTGCCAGCGGCTTTTTTCATGGCGCACGGTTTTCGCAGGGGGGGTGCTTGATTGTCGTAATTTCGTCACCAATTCCCATAGCAGCATGTCAGTTGAAACGCGACGGATAGAATGATTTCCATGGCGACCACCCCCGAGATTCCAGGGTTCAAACCCACCCGTCCCGACAATGGCGACGCCGTGGTGATGGAGCGCCGCACCCAGAAAATCCAGCCCCCGCAGCTCTACCAGGTGGTGCTGCTGAACGACGACTACACCCCGATGGAGTTTGTAGTGCTGGTAATTCAGGAGTTTTTCAACAAAGACCGTGAGACCGCAACGGCGATCATGCTCAAGATTCATCTGGATGGGCGTGGCGTCTGTGGGGTGTTCTCGCGGGACGTGGCTGCCACCAAAGTGGACCAGGTCAGTGCAGCCGCAGCGAAAGCCGGGCATCCGCTGCAATGTGTCAGTGAACCTGTGGAACCGTGAGCAGTCACAACCACAGCCGAATAGAAGCGTAAAAGGAAGAACCATGATTGCCCAGGAATTGGAAGTCAGTCTGCACATGGCTTTTGTCGAGGCCCGGCAACAGCGTCACGAGTTCATCACGGTGGAGCACCTGTTGCTGGCCCTGCTGGACAACCCCAGCGCCGCCGAGGTGTTGCGCGCCTGCTCCGCCAACCTGGACGAGTTGCGCAAGTCGCTGGCCAACTTCATCAAGGACAACACGCCGCAGGTCGCGGGCACCGAAGACGTGGACACGCAGCCCACGCTCGGTTTCCAGCGGGTGATCCAGCGCGCCATCATGCATGTGCAGAGCACCGGCAATGGCAAGAAGGAGGTCACCGGCGCCAACGTGCTGGTCGCCATCTTCGGCGAGAAGGACTCGCACGCGGTGTACTACCTCCACCAGCAGGGTGTGACCCGGCTGGACGTGGTGAATTTCATTGCCCACGGCATTAAGAAAAGCGACCCACCCGAGCCGACCAAGTCCAACGAGGCCAATGCCGAGCAGGAAGAGGGCGGTGAGAAGAATGAAAAATCCTCGCCGCTGGAGCAGTTCACCCAGAACCTGAACCAGATGGCCAAGGACGGCAAGATCGACCCGTTGATCGGCCGCCACTACGAGGTCGAGCGGGTCATCCAGATCCTGTGCCGCCGCCGCAAGAACAACCCGCTGCTGGTGGGCGAGGCCGGCGTGGGCAAGACGGCCATTGCCGAGGGCCTGGCCTGGCGCATCACACAAAAAGACGTGCCGGAAATCCTGGCCGAGGCGCAGGTGTACTCGCTCGACATGGGTGCACTGCTGGCCGGCACCAAATACCGCGGTGATTTTGAGCAGCGCCTGAAGGGGGTACTCAAGTCGCTGAAAGACAAGCCCAACGCGATTTTGTTCATCGACGAAATCCACACGCTGATCGGTGCCGGTGCGGCTTCGGGTGGCACGCTGGACGCGTCCAACCTGCTGAAGCCGGCGCTCAGCTCTGGCGCGATGAAGTGCATTGGCGCCACCACCTTCACCGAGTACCGTGGCATCTTCGAAAAAGACGCCGCGCTGTCACGCCGCTTCCAGAAGGTCGACGTGGTTGAACCGACGGTGGAAGAAACCGTGGAAATCCTCAAGGGTCTGAAGTCGCGCTTTGAAGAGCACCACAGCGTGAAGTACGCCGTGGCGGCCCTGCAAGCGGCGGCCGAGTTGAGCGCCAAGTACATCAACGACCGCCACTTGCCCGACAAAGCGATTGACGTGATCGACGAGGCCGGCGCGGCCCAGCGCATCCTGCCGCCGAGCAAGCGCAAGAAGACCATCAGCAAGACCGAGGTCGAAGAGATCGTCGCCAAGATTGCGCGCATCCCGCCCGCCAACGTGTCCAACGACGACCGCAGCAAGCTGAAGACGCTGGACCGCGATCTGAAGAGCGTCGTGTTTGGTCAGGACCTGGCACTCGACGTGCTCGCCGGCGCCGTCAAAATGGCGCGCTCGGGTCTGGGCAAGGGCGACAAGCCGATTGGTTCCTTCCTGTTCAGCGGCCCCACCGGTGTGGGCAAGACCGAAGCCGCCAAGCAGCTGGCCTACATCATGGGCATCGAGCTGATCCGCTTCGACATGTCGGAGTACATGGAACGCCATGCGGTCAGCCGCCTGATCGGTGCGCCGCCGGGCTATGTGGGTTTTGACCAGGGTGGTTTGCTGACCGAGGCCGTGACCAAGAAGCCGCACTGCGTGCTGCTGCTGGACGAGATCGAGAAGGCGCACCCCGACATCTTCAACGTGCTGCTGCAGGTGATGGACCATGGCACGCTGACCGACAACAACGGGCGCAAGGCCGACTTCCGCAACGTCATCATCA
>JAZKIY010000048.1:0-2025 GCA_040384665.1 Pseudomonadota bacterium | reverse complement strand
CCTTGCGGACGTCAGGACCTAAACCTGGTGCGTCTACCAATTTCGCCACCCGCGCAGTTCTTGAAAAAGAAAGCGGCTTCGGGTGACATCGCTGTGGCGAGCACTCGAAACCGCAGTTTTCGGTCCGAATGTATTTTAGCCTGATGGCGCGCGCATCCACCCCACAGTGGGGTGCACAAAGTCACATCGCCGCAGGCCCTTCACGCTTCACACGGAACCATGCGGCGTACATCGCCGGCAACGCCAGCAGGGTCAGCGCGGTGGCGACCACCAGACCGCCCATGATGGCCACGGCCATAGGGCCCCAGAACACGCTGCGCGACAGCGGGATCATCGCCAGCACAGCAGCGGCGGCGGTCAGCACGATGGGCCGCAGGCGGCGCACGGCCGACTCCACCACCGCGTCCCAGGCCGGCACACCGCGGGCACGGTCTTGCTCGATCTGGTCGATCAGGATCACCGAGTTGCGCTGGATCATGCCCATCAGTGCGATCACGCCCAGCAGGGCCACAAAGCCGAACGGCCTGTCGAGCAGCAGCAGCGCACCGGCCACACCGGCAATGCCCAGCGGCCCGGTCAAAAACACCAGCATCGCGCGGCTGAAGCTCTGCAGTTGCAGCATCAACAGCGTGAAGGTGAGGAACAGCATGATGGGCAGGCCCACCACGATGGACGCCGAGCCTTTGCTGCTCTCTTCCACCGCGCCAGCCACCTCGATGCGGTAACCAATGGGCCCGGCCGCCTGCCACTTGGCTTCCAGCGCCTTGAGTTCGGGCAAGAGCTGCGCGGTGACGGTCGCGCCCTGCAGGCCTTCGACAATGTCGCTCTGCACGGTGATGGCGAAGTCGCGGTTCTCGCGCCACAACACCCCCGGCTCCCAGGTGAACACCGGCTTGGCGATCTGCGTCAGCGGGATGGACTGGCCCGATGCGGTGGGCACGTAGCCGTTGCCCAGCCCGGAGAGCGTGTCGCGCTCGTCCAGCGGCTGGCGCAACACGATGTCGATCAGTTTGTCTTCTTCGCGGAACTGGCCCACGGTGCTGCCCGCGAGGTTGGTGCGCGAGGCCTGGGCAATGGACTGGCTGGTGACGCCCAGCGCACGCGCCTTGGCCTGGTCCACCTCCAGGCGCAGCACCTTGATGGACTCGTTCCAGTTGTCGTTCACGCCCCGCGTGTTGGGGCTCTGGCGCAGCACGGCCTTGACCTCGTCGGCCCGTGCACGCAGCAGCGCCGGGTCGGTGCCGACCACGCGGAACTGCACCGGGTAAGCCACCGGCGGCCCGTTGGGCAGCAGCTTGACGCGGCCACGCACCTCGGGGAATTCGCTGGCCAGCAAAGCGGGCAACTTGATGCGCAGGCTTTCGCGCACCTTGAGGTCTTTGGGCAAGATAATGAACTGCGACACGTTGGTCTGCGGAAACACCTGGTCCAGCGGCAAGTAAAAGCGCGGCACGCCCGAGCCGACCCAGGTGCTGACCGAGGTGACACCGGCTTCTTCACGGAAGCGCGCTTCCACCCGTTTGGTGGTGGCCTCGTTGGCCGCGAACGAGGTGCCCTCGGGGAACCAGATGTCCACCAGAATCTCGGGCCGGCTCGAATCCGGGAAGAACTGCTGCTGCACCCGGCCCATGCCCACAATGCCCAGCGCAAACACCAGCAGCGTGGCGCCGATGGTGAGCCAGCGGTGCGCCACACACCAGTCCACCATGCGGCGGAAGGTTCGGTAAAACGGCGTGTCAAAGTGCTCGTGCGGGCCGTCTTCCGCCAGGGGGGCCGGTTTGTCCTTGAGCAGCAGCAGGCCCAGGTACGGCACGAAGTAGACCGACACCAGCCAGCTCAGCACCAGTGCGATCACCGTCACCGCAAAGATGGCGTAGGTGTACTCGCCGGTGGTGGAGCGGGCCAGGCCAATGGGCAAAAAGCCGGCGGCGGTGATGAGTGTGCCGGTGAGCATGGGCATGGCGGTCACGTCGTAGGCGAAGGTGGCGGCGCGGACCTTGTCGTAGCCCTCCTCCATCTTGCGCA
>JAZKIY010000047.1:0-37486 GCA_040384665.1 Pseudomonadota bacterium | reverse complement strand
AGCGCATGAAGTACCAGGAGCTGTCCACGAAGGTGTCCATCGTGTCGGTCTCGCGGCGTGCAGCCTTGCCGCAAACCGGGCACACCACACCGGCATGGAAGCCTGCGTGTTTGTGCAGCGGGTTGCCGGAGCCGTCGGGGATGCAGTCTTGCGGCAGCACCACTGGCAGGTCTTTCTCGGGCACCGGCACCGCACCGTGTTCGTCGCAGTGGATGATGGGGATCGGTGTGCCCCAGTAGCGCTGGCGGCTCACGCCCCAGTCGCGCAAACGCCAGGTGGTTTTTTTCTCGCCCAGGCCAAGGGCTGCCAGTGCATCGGCCACCGCGTCCACCGCCTGCTGGAAGGGCAGGCCGCTGAAGTTGTCGGAGTTGATGGTGACGCTGCGCTGGCCAGACGCGTCTTTCAGGCCGTACCAGTCTTGCCACTGGTCGTAGTCAAACGTTTCGCCGTCGATGTGCACCACCTGGCGGATGGCAATGCCGTACTTCTTGGCAAAGGCAAAGTCACGCTCGTCGTGGGCGGGCACGCCCATCACGGCGCCGTCGCCATAGCCCATCAGCACGTAGTTGCCGACCCAGACTTCGACTTGCGCACCGGTGAGCGGGTGGGTGACGAACAAGCCGGTGGGCTGGCCCTTCTTTTCCTGCGTGGCCAGCTCGGCCTCGGTGGTGCCGCCTTTTTTGCATTCTTCAATGAAGGCGGCGAGCGCGGGTTGCGTGCGCGCGGCGTGGGTCGCCAGCGGGTGCTCGGGGGCTACCGCGCAGAAGGTCACACCCATGACGGTGTCGGCCCGGGTGGTGAAGACGTACATCTTGCCGTCGCCCACCAGCGCGCCGGTGTCGTCGGCCACCTCGTGGGTGAAGGCGAAGCGCACGCCCTGGCTTTTGCCAATCCAGTTCTCCTGCATCAGCTTGACGCGTTCGGGCCAGCCGGGCAGCTGGTGTTGCACGTGGTCGAGCAGCTCTTCGGCGTAGTCGGTGATCTTCAGGTAGTAGCCGGGGATCTCGCGTTTTTCAACCACCGCGCCGGTGCGCCAGCCTTTGCCGTCGATCACCTGCTCATTGGCCAGCACGGTCTGGTCCACCGGGTCCCAGTTCACCACTTGTGTCTTGCGGTAGGCAATGCCACGCTCCAGCATGCGCAGGAACAGCCACTGGTTCCACTTGTAGTAGCTCGGGTCGCAGGTGGCGACTTCGCGGCTCCAGTCGATGGCCAGACCCATGGCCTGCATCTGCCGCTTCATGTAGGCAATGTTTTCGTAGGTCCACTTGGCGGGCGGCACGCCGTTTTTCAGAGCGGCATTCTCGGCCGGCAGACCAAAGGCGTCCCAGCCCATTGGCATCAGGACGTTGTAGCCCTTCATGCGCAGGTGGCGCGTGAGCATGTCGTTGATGGTGTAGTTGCGCACGTGGCCCATGTGCAGCTTGCCGCTGGGGTAGGGCAGCATGGAGCAGGCGTAGTACTTCTTTTTGGGCTGACCCTGGCTGTCGCGTGCGTCTTCGGTCACGCGGTAGGCGTCGCGCGTCGTCCAGGCGGTTTGTGCCGCGCGCTCGGTATCGGTGTGGTTGTACTTGTCGTTCATTGGAATTGGGATGCCATTGCGGCGGCTGCGCGCGCGTGGCCTGATTCTAGGCGTTGGCAGCCCTCTGTCGAGGCTGTCTCGTGCGCCCAGGCGTTGGGGGGCAAGTCTGCTTTTGCAAGCCCAGTGTGCAGCGGCATGTCAAGTTGACGGCGGCTGTGATTCGGTTGAAATTGACGTTTTTTACAAAAAACTGCGTATTTTTGTAGTCATTTTGCAACGGTTCGGGGGGCGAATTCGGGTTAGACAGTAGCTATTTTGGCTAAATTGGCAGCATGATGTTTGGCCGCAGTTCCGCTGCGCTGCGCATGAATCAGAAGACCAAGCCGATTCGACCACTGAAAATTCATTCAAACCGAGGAGAGAGACCATGGCCACGTTGAGAACCCTGACCGATTTGTTCAATCCGGAAATTGCGGTCACCCGGAACGGGGTTTTCACCCCTGAGAATGGTCCGGCCTTGACGGGGCGCATCCTGGTCACAGACCCCAGTTTGTTGGGTATCGGCAGCAGCGGTATTGCCAGTTTCAGTGTGACGCCAGGCCAGTTTGGCACCTTGGCGCTCAGCGCTGACCGCAATGCCAGCGCCGACGTATTCGATGTGTTGTACACCTATACCCCAACAGCCAGCCTGCGTGGTGGGCAAATTGTTTCCGATGTGTTTTTGGTGACAGCACGTGACGGTTCTGGCCGAACGGTGCAGATGAGCTTTTCTTTGGCAGTGACCGGTGTCAACGACAACCCGGTGCTGTCTGCCGTGATCCAACCCGCCACCGTGGTGGAGGTGGCGGGTACCAGCGCGACACCGGTGGCGCCGATTGTCGGTAGCCTGAACGTGACGGACGCGGACATTGGCGACACGCTGACCGCCCAGGTGGTGGGCAGTCCGCAACTCGCCTTGTCCGGTGCTGGTACGGTACCGCCCGCGCTGGCCGCTGTGCTGCTGGACCCGGCCGCGTTCACACTGGGTGGCCCGGTGGTGGCGAACGGCAACAACCAGGCGATTTCATTCACCTACAACCCTGCAGGCAACGACCTGAACCTGAACTTCCTGGCCCAGGGTCAAACCCTGACCGTCACCTACCAGGTGCGGGTGGCCGACGATTCCGGCGGTGCGTCGCAAACCAGGGCTGTGACCTTCACCTTCGCGGGCACCAACGACGCACCGGTGCTGACCACCCCGGTGGCGGTGACGCTGGTGGACAGCGGTGGCAACGACGACTTCACCACCGCCCCGGCGGCCAGCAACCTCACCGGCACCCTGGCCGCCACCGACGTGGATGGCAGCACCTTCACTTATGGCATCACGGGTGTAACGCCTGCTGTTGATGGCACTGCCACCGCCGTAGGCCAGTACGGCACGTTGGTGCTGAACACGCTGACCGGTGCCTACACGTTCACCGCCAACGACGCGGCGGTGGAGGACCTGGACGCTGACACGGCGGAGAGTTTCACCGTGACCGTGACCGACGCCGCCGGCGCCACCGCCAGCCAGAGCCTGGACATCAACATCACCGCCGTCAACGACGGTCCGGTGCTGGGCGCACCGGCTGCCACTGTGCAGCAACTGGAAAATGGAGGCCTGGACCAGGGTGGGGGCACGAATTTGCCTGCGCTCACAGGCATGTTGTCGGTCAGCGACGCCGAAGTCGGCAATGTGCTGACCGCTTCGGTGCTCACGGCCCAATTGCTGTTGAACGGTGCCGCCATCACACCGGCAAATGCTGGCATTGGACAAAATGCCATCAACGACCTGGTCAATGAGCTGATCACCAGTCGACTGGTGCTCGGTTCTGTGGTCGCCAATGGTGGTCCGCAAACCATCAACTACACCTACAACGCGGCCAATGCCAACCTGAACTTCCTGCGCGAAGGCGCCATTCTGAGTGTCGTGTTCAATGTGCAGGTGGCCGATGGCAGTGGTGGCCTGAGCGCGGTGCAGCCGCTGACCTTCACCGTGCGCGGGACCAACGATTCGCCGGAGTTGCAAAACGCCGGTGTGGATATTGCCATTCTGGCTATGGAGGCTGGCAATGCCTCCGCCCAGACCATCAGTGGCATGGGCAGCGTCACGCTGACCGACCGCGACCGCGGCGATGCGCTCAGCGTGACCACCGCCGATCCTGTGGTGTTGCTCAACGGTGTGGCTTTGACGGCTGCGCAAGCTGCACAACTCGCATCGCTGACCGCCCCCGGTGCGCTGGTCATCGCGCCTGCCGCTCAACCGGGCACGGGTGGCAACATTGTCTTCAACTACAGCTATTCGGCCACTGCCGATCTGGATTTTCTGGACGACGGCGACAGCCTCACCATCAGCTACGCATTGAGCGGCAACGACGGTACCGGTAGCTCTGCGAGTCGAAACCTGGTCATTACCATTGCCGGTACCAACGATGGACCGCAACTGCAGGGTATTGATCCGATTGTCTACAACGACACCGAGAACAACGACACCTTCAACAGCGTCGCCGGCACTGTGGTGGCAACCGATCTGGACGACACCGTGGCCTACGGTGTGGTGGGTGGCGTCGGCGACATCAATGGCAACTTGGTGGTTACCAGTCCCTACGGTGCTCTGACCCTCAACCCTCAAAGCGGCGCTTACACCTTCGTGCCAGACGATGCCGCGCTGGAAGGCGTGAGTGGTGCCGTCGTGGTCAATTTCAGCTTCACCATCACCGCCACCGATGGCACGGCGTCCGATGCCGAACCCCTGAGCATCGTCATCAATGGTGCCAACGACATTGCCACATTCAGCGGCACGGTTACTGGCGCAGTGACCGAAGACGACTTGGTTAACACCCTCGGCGGGACCGTGATCGTGGACGATCGTGACGATGGCGAAGACGGCTTCCAGGCGGTCGCCCCGGCGGCGCTGGTAGGCACCTATGGCGACTTCACCTTCAACGACCTGACGGGTGCATGGACCTACACCCTTGACAACGGGCGCGCCGCGACCAATGGGCTGGCCGCGGGCGCCACCGAAGAAGACTTGCTGACCATCACCTCCACCGGCGGTACCACCCAAGTGCTGACGGTGACCGTTACCGGCAACAACGATGCGCCCGTGCTGTTGGCGGGCCCGGTTTACACCGAAGCCGGCGTCAGTTTCACCGTCGATGACCCGGACGACAGCGCCATCCTGACGCTGAACCCGCCGTTGCCCACCTTTTTCGCCGATGACACCATCAACGACGGCACCACAACCATGCTGCTGGTGCAGGCGCAGAGCGCGGTGGCTTCCAGCGCGTTGACGGTGGCCGACGAGTCTGGCCAAAGTGTCGGTGTGGGTTACCTTGTTTTAGGCAGCGATAGCGCTAATGGTGGCGTTTTCGGCCTGTCGCAATCTGGTGCGGTCTACGGTTTTGGCGGTAATGACACCATCACGGGCAGTGGTGGGGATGACTTTATGTTTGGTGGCGCTGACAACGACAGCCTCACCGGCGGCGCTGGCAACGATTTCCTGGTCGGTGGCACCGGTAACGACGTGCTCAATGGTGGCATGGGCAACGACAGCTTCATAGGCGGCGCAGGCAATGACACGATCAATGGCGGTAACGGCATTGACGTGGTGATCTTCAATGGCAATCGCGCCGACTACACACTGACCTGGGACGGAACCACCATCACGGCCGCGACCACGTTGGTTGGCCAAGCCGGCACGGACACCATCACCAACGTGGGCCGGTTGCGCTTTACCGACGGCGATGTGCTGTTGGTAGACGACATTGGTGCAGCCACCGCCGAAGTGTTCAATACCATCCAGAGTGCGGTCAATGCCTCGGGCACGACAGGCGGCGTCCTCATTGCGTCTGGCACGTACAACGAAAACGTCACTGTTACCGGCAAAGGACTGACGCTGGACGGTGCTGGTCGCACAGGCGTTGGCGCTACCACGGTCAATGGTCAGATCACGGTGAGCGGTACGCTCAACAATGTGTTCCGCGTGCAGGATGTGGCGGTCAATGCGGCAGGGCAGGCCTATGGCGTCTTTGTTGATGCCGGCTCAACGGCGCTGGCTGGCAGCGTGCAATTGGACAACGTCAGTCTGTCCAATGCCGGTGAAAACGGTTTTGGCTACATTCGTGCAGGCAATGGCAGCGCGCCAACGCTGACCGACACCGTGGGGTCGATCTCGATCACCAACAGTGTGCTGGCCAACAATTCACCGGTGAACCTGGGGTCGGGTGGCCGCGGTGACATCATTTTGTTTGGCTACAACGGCAATCTGACGCTGGACACTGTGGACATCGCGGCTGGTGCCAATGGCCGCATCGGTATTCAGATGCGCGGCACGCAGGCGCCTGGGGATGTTGCTGGAACCGGCCCTTACGCTGCAGCGGGCAACCTTTTACTGAATAACCTGACCATCCACGATGCGAACTACGGCGCCGGTGGTATCCAGTTGAGCAACATTGCCAGCTTTGCCAGCAGCAGCATCACCAATGTGAACTTCACCAACGTCTCCGCAGGCTTTGGCCTGGTGAGTTCGGATGGCGTCGGCGGTGCGCTCAACTTCAGCGCTGTCACCGGCACCAATGGATCGATGAGCAATCCGTTTGAAGTGGTTGTGCAGGGTCTGGCCTCCACCGACACGCTGTCTGGCAGCGCGACCGGCGACAGCTTCCTGAACGGACGTGCTGGCAATGATGTTCTGACGGGAGGTGGTGGCGCCGACAGGCTCACCGGCGGGGCCGGCGCTGACCAGCTGACGGGCGGTGGTGGCGCTGACGCCTTCGGTTTCCTCGCAGGCGAGTCGAATGGTGTACTCGGCCAGTTCGACACCATCACCGATTTTGCTCAGGGCCTCGACAAGATCGACCTGAATGGCGCAGGCGTTGCGATCTACGGCGGCAACTTCAATGTCAACGGTGGTGCGGCTGGCGTGATTGCCAGCTTTGCGGGCGGGTTTGCCGCCAACTCGGTGTTCACCTATACCAGCGACGATGGCAACCGCTACTTTTTCTACGATGCCACCCAAAACGGGAATGTGGATGCCAACGACGTGTTTGTCCGCGTGGTGGGGGCTGGCCCGGCGCTGAATGCCGGCGATTTCGTCTGAGGCCATAGATCCCCGGCGGTTGACCTGCTTTGGCAGGCTACTGCTGGGTTTTCAGGCTTGCAAAAGCAGAACTTCTGCCAATAAAAAAGAATAAGAAAAGGGGCGTTAAGCCCCTTTTCTTATTGGCCTAGCGGCAGGAGCCGCCAGCGTTGACCGGTTTCAGATGCCGCCGGGCAGGTTGTTCAGCAGGTTGGGGACATCGGCAGCCGGGCCAGACGCAATGCCCAGCGGCAAACCACCATTCAAACCGGGCACGAACGGCGGTGCACCGATAACATCTTGGTTGAGCACATTCTCGACGAAGTTGAGCGGGTCGTTGAGTGGCGGCAGCAGCGGGCCGCCGCCAACACCTGGCAATGGCAGCTCGGGCAACTCGCCAGGAACACTTGGCAGTGCAGGCAACCCCGGCAAGGCCGGCAGGCCAGCCAGGGGGCCGCCGCCAGGGCCGCCAATCAGGTCGAGGTTGAGCAGGTCTTCCAGGAAGTTGAATGGGTCGTTGAGCGGCGGCAGTAGCGGGCCGTCGCCAATGACGGGCAATGGCAAGTCAAGCAGCGGGAGACCGCCTGGGCCACCTGGGAGATCAGGCAGGCCACCGCCGAGCAAGTCGCCGATGATGGGCAGGTCAGGAAGTCCGGGCAGTGCTGGCAGATCGGGCAATGTCGGGAGGCCGGGCAGGCCTGGGCCACCTGGGAGATCAGGCAGGCCACCACCGAGCAGGTCACCAATGATGGGCAAATCAGGAAGACCGGGCAGCGCTGGCAGACCCGGCAATGTCGGGAGGCCGGGCAGGCCCGGGCCACCTGGGAGATCAGGCAGGCCACCGCCGAGCAGGTCGCCGATGATGGGCAGGTCAGGGAGGACAGGCAGTGCTGGCAGACCCGGCAGACCCGGTGTTCCGCCCAAGTCGAGGTCAAGCAAGTCGGTGATGATGGCCAGTGGGCCTACATCGATATCTCCAATGTTGATCAGGTCGGAAACCACTGCCAGTGGGCCCTGGACAATGATGTCGCCCAAGGCCGGCAAGCCTGGCAGGCCCGGCAATGTCGGCAGACCTGGAAGGCCTGGGGCGCCTGGCAGCTCAGGCAGGCCACCGCCGAGCAGGTCGCCGATGATGGGCAGGTTGGGGAGGACGGGCAGCGCTGGCAGGCCCGGCAATGTCGGGAGGCCGGGGAGGCCTGGACCACCTGGCAGCTCAGGCAGGCCACCACCGAGCAGGTCGCCGATGATGGGCAAGTCAGGGAGGACGGGCAGCGCCGGCAGATCTGGCAGGCCACCACCGAGCAGGTCGCCGATGATGGGCAGATCGGGCAGGCTGCCATTGAGCAAGTTGATGACTGGGGCAATCACCAAGCCATCGAGCAAATCAATGCCCAAGTTGATGCCGCCGCCAGTTCCACCATCGCCCGTAGGGCCGGTGCCACCCGTGGGACCGGTGCTGCCGGTGGGGCCAGTAGGCGCGGCGGTACCGCCGGTCGGACCGGTGGGGTCACCGGTTGGGCCCGTGGGGCCGGTGCTGCCAGTAGGGCCTGTAGGGCCTGTAGGCGCGGCGGTGCCACCGGTTGGGCCTGTGGGGGCAGTACCGCCGGTTGGGCCAGTCGGTCCTGTACCCCCAGTACTGCCTGTGGGGCCGGTGGGGATTCCAGTACCACCGGTGCCGTCAGTGGCGCCCGATGGGCCGCTGGGCCCCGTGCTGCCAGTGGGGCCGGTTGGGCCGTCTTCACCATCGCTGCTGCTGCCACCAATGAGCCCGGCCAAACCGAGCAGGCCAAGCAAGCCAGCGGCCAGGGCGCCATTGCCCAGCGTGCCATCAGCCCCCTTTTTCCTGACGGCCACCGATGCGGCATCTTGTGCTTGATCGGGCGCAATAAAGAGGTCGCCTGAAATCAGGTCTACTTCAACCTGGGATACCCCTGGTGCAACAACCTTTGTGCCAATGACGGCTTCGGTGCCGCCAGCGAACACGCCGCTCAGGGGTGTTTTGTTGCTGCCAGCTGGCCCTGGAAAAGTGACACTGGCGTTACCGCCGTTGGGCACGATCACGCGGTCACCGACCTGCAGCGGGGTGCTTCCTTCCGCTGCAATCCGGGCGCCGCCGCGCACAACTTGTGTGCCTGCGGTGGCATTGCTGAGAGTGCCCAGGCCACTGGCCGCAAATGCAGATGTGTCGGCGGGCGGGATCGCCGCCTGTGCGATCAATGTGTCGGATGAAAGCGACACGGTCTGACTGCTGGTTTGAGTAATGGCCATGGCGAACCTGTGAAAGTAGGTTGAAAGATGAAAAGATGATAGCGTAACAGTGGGCAATTAGTACTTTTATCTACGCGCAAGCGTTAGGCGCCGCGTGATTAATTGCCCATAACGTGCCTCGAATTGGCTTGAATGCACTGGATGAAGCCCTTGCGCGCCGGCGTGAGCGCCGTAACGGCTATCTGCCGATGCTGGGTGGTGTGCCTGCTTCTGCAATGAAGCCGATCCGGCTCAGGCCAGCTTTTTGCGCCACCCCCATCACCTCCACCACCTTGCCGTAAGGAACAGTGGCGTCTGCCCTGAGCTGGACTTCGGTGTCGGGGTTGCTGCGGGCGGTTTGGGCCAGGTGGGTGGCCAAGTCGGGCAGGGTGGTGCGCTGGTCGTCCAGGAACACCTCGCCTGCCGGTGTGACGGCCAGTGTGACAAACCGTGCCGGGTTGCCAGGCTGGGCCGCATCGCTGGTGGGCAGGTCCAGCCGGATGCTGGTGGCCAGCAGCGGCGCGGTCAGCAGGAAAATCACCACCAGCACCAGCATCACATCCACCAGGGGCGTGACGTTGATGTCGCTCAACGGCGCGGCAGCGGGACGGCTCTGGAAACGCCCGAATGCCATGGTGGTCAGTCGGCTTTCTCGCCGGGCAGCAGCAAGGCGTGCAGGTCGTGCGCAAACCCCTCCAGCTCTCCCTCGATGCGGCCGATGACGCGCCCATAGACGTTGTAGGCCAGCACGGCAGGAATGGCGACGGCCAGGCCGGCGGCGGTCATGACCAGGCCTTCACCCACCGGGCCGGCGACCTTGTCGATGCTGATCTGACCGGCGGCGGCGATCGCGGTCAGTGCATGGTGGATGCCCCAGACGGTGCCGAGCAGGCCAATGAAGGGCGCGGTGGTGCCCACGGTGGCCAGCAGCACCTGGCCGAACTGCAGCTTGCGCAGCACCGCGTGCAACGCGTTGCGCATCACCCGGGTCAGTTGCTGGGCGCGGTCACCGCTGTTGGCCAAGGTGTTGTTTGCTTCAATTTCTGTAGCGGCAACGATAGGAAATACCAGGGCTTCCCGGTCAAAAGCCTGTAAGTGCAGCTTGGCATCGGGCAGGTTGCCGGCTTGCCAGAAGGCCGCCAGGCTGCGGGCCACGTCGCCGCTGGCGCGTTGCAGCAGCCAGCCTTTCCAGAGAATCACCACCCAGCTCGCGACCGACATGGCCAGCAGCAGCAGCGCGACCGCCTGGCCGACGGCATCGCCTGCTGCGAGGAGGCCTGGCATCAGCGCAAGCCCAGCACGTCGAACATGTCGAACAGGCCGTTGGGCTTGCCCGCCAGAAAACGCGCGGCGCGCAGGCTGCCCTGGGCGTAGGTGGCGCGGCTGGAGGATTTGTGGGTGATCTCGATGCGTTCGCCGGTGCCGGCAAACAGCACGGTGTGGTCGCCTACGATGTCGCCGCCACGGATGGTGGCAAAGCCGATGCTGGACGGGTCGCGCTCGCCGGTGACGCCTTCGCGCGCGTAGACGGCGCAGTCCTTCAGGTCGCGGCCCAGTGCCTCGGCAATCACCTCACCCATCTTGAGCGCGGTGCCCGAGGGCGCGTCCACCTTGTGGCGGTGGTGGGCCTCGATCACTTCGATGTCGTAGCCGGTGGCCAGCGCCTTGGCGGCCATTTGCAGCAGTTTGAGGGTGACGTTGACGCCCACGCTCATGTTGGGCGCCATCACGATGGCGATGTCTTTCGACGCCGCTGCGATCTCTGCCTTTTGCGCGTCGGTGAAGCCGGTGGTGCCAATCACCATCTGCACGCCGAGTTCACGGCAAATGTGCAGGTGGGCAAGGGTGCCTTCGGGGCGGGTGAAGTCGATCAACACGCCGGTGTTCTGCAGGCCCGCCGTGAGGTCGGACGTGATCGCCACGCCACTGGCCTGGCCAAGAAACGCGGTGGCGTCGGTGCCGAGTGCGGGGGCACCGAGGATGTCGAGTGCGCCGGCCAGACGGCAATCGCCGGCTTCGCGCACCGCCTCGATCAGCATCCGGCCCATGCGACCGGACGCGCCGGCAATGGCCACACGCAGTGGCGTTGCACCGGTGGCGGCTGCGGGGGTGAGGGTATCGGTGCTTGGGTGGGTTGCCGGGCGCGTCATCGCGCAGCCCCTTCCAGTGGCGGGTAGCTCGTGGGCACAGGCGCGTTGTTGGGTGCAACGACCGGGTCGGCCGGCGCTGCTTTTTTGGGCGGGCTGGCTTTTTGCAGCACTTCTTCACTGGCTTCCAGCACCGGGGGTTTGCCGAACTTGCGCTGCGAGGCCAGTGTGCTGACGAATTCCGCCTCGCTGGGCAGGCCTTCCACCCCTTCAAAACGTGCCAGTACATCGCCATCGAAGAACAGCGTGAAACGGCGCATCTGGGGGGGCACGCCTTCGCGGCGCAGCGTGAACACGTAGTCCCAGCGGTTGGCATGGAACACGCTGGCCATCAGCGGTGTGCCCAGCACCTCGCTGATTTGCACGCGCGACATGCCGGGTTGCAGCAAGGCCGCCTGCTCCTTGGATACAAAGTTGCCCTGGATCACTTCCACCTTGTAGGGCGTGACCAGGTTGGTCACGCTGCGGCTGGCCGAGTCAAAGCTGCCGCAGCCCACGCTCAGGCCCGCCAGCAGGGTGCAGGCCAACAGGCTGCGCAGGGGGAAGCGGGGGGTAGGTGAGGGCATGTTCAAAGCGGTTGCAATATGATTAAATGATTGTACCGGCATGGTCCCCTCAGAGGGAAAATACCCCGGGCGCGCCGCCTTTGGCCCCCGCAACCCCTGCCGATTGTTTGTGAAAGCCCCGCATGTCGACGATGGACGAACTGAAGAACACCGGACTCAAGGCCACGCTGCCCCGGATGAAGATCCTGGAGGTGTTCCAGAAAGGTGCCAAGCGCCACATGACGGCCGAAGACGTGTTCCGCGTGCTGCTGGAAGATCGCTCCGACGTGGGCTTGGCCACGGTGTACCGGGTGCTGACGCAGTTTGAACAAGCGGGCATCCTGAGCCGCAGCAGCTTCGAGTCCGGCAAGGCCATCTACGAGCTGAACGAGGGCAAACACCACGACCACCTCGTGTGTCTGGACTGCGGGATCGTCGAGGAATTCAACGACCCCGAGATCGAAAAGCGCCAGCACAGCGTGGCCACCAGCCGGGGTTTTGTGCTGCAGGACCACGCGCTGAGCCTGTACGGCAACTGCACCAAGCCCAAGTGCCCGAACAAGCCTGTCGGTGGGCGCCACAACGGCTGATCAGTCCCCGCGTTCCATCGCTTCGCGCTGGCGTGCCACAAACTCCTGGTAGGTGTCGATGCCACGCAACTGCAGGATGGTGTTGCGCACGGCAGCTTCCACCAGCACGGCGATGTTGCGCCCGGCGACCACCTGGATCACGACCTTGCGGACCGGGATGCCGAGCACGTTGAGTGTCAGTGGTTCGGACGGCAGGCGTTCGTAGTCGCGTTCCAGGATTTCGCGCCGCACCAGGTGCACGATGAGCTTGAGCCGCATCTTGCGGCGCACCGCCGTTTCGCCAAAAATCGCGCGGATGTCCAGCAGGCCGATGCCACGCACTTCCAGCAGGTTTTGCAGCAGCTCGGGGCAGCGCCCCTCGATGGTGGTCTGGTTGATGCGGTAGAGGTCTACCGCATCGTCGGCCACCAAACCATTGCCGCGTGAAATCAGCTCCAGCCCGAGTTCGCTTTTGCCCAGGCCCGAGTCGCCGGTGATCATCACACCCAGGCCCAGGATGTCCATGAACACGCCGTGGATGGTGGTTCGGTCGGCAAAGTGCTTGGACAGGTAGGCACGCAGCACGTCAATGACAAACGCCGACGATTCCTTGGTTGCAAACATTGGAATCTGCGCCCGCTCGCACATGGACAACAGGGTGTCTGGCGCGGTCTGGTTGTCGGCCAGGATCAGCACCGGCGGCTCCAGTGTCACGATGCGGGCAATGCGCCGGGCGCAATCTTCCGGCGATGCGTTGGTCAGGTAGGACACCTCGCGTTCGCCCAGGATCTGGACCCGGTAAGGGTGGATGTAGTTGAGGTAACCCACCAGGTCGGCGCCGGAACTGGCCGCGCGCACCGCCACCTCGTCAAAGCGCCGCTCGGAAGCACCAAGACCCGCCACCCATTCCCAGCGCAGGGTGGCGCGGTGGTCTTCAAACAGCGCGTCGGCGCTGACGGCGGTGGGTTTCATGCCCCCACGCTCCCCACTGCGTGTGGTTCGCTGCCCCCCGAGGGGGCTAATTTTCCTTGGGGCGGCCCGGCGGAAAATTGCACATCGGCCAAATGGAAGACCATGTCCTCAAGCAGGCTGGATGGACTGCCAGCCTGCGATCATGCTGTGCAAGGATTCGGCGCTGTCGCTGGCCTTGATCTTTTCCCGCAGGCTGGCGTCGCTCAGCAGCTCGGCAATCTCGGACAGGATTTCGAGGTGTTTCTGGGTGGCTGTTTCGGGCACCAGCAGGAAAATCAGCACGCCAACCGGCTGTTCGTCGGGCGCGTCAAAGCCAATCGGTTGGGCCAGTTGGAACACCGCGGCCATTGGGGACTTCAGACCCTTGATGCGACCATGCGGAATCGCCACCCCATGGCCCAGGCCGGTGGAGCCAAGGCGCTCGCGGGCAAACAGGCTGTCGGTGATGAGTGCGCGGCTGAGGCCATGCAGGTTCTCAAACAGCAGGCCGGCTTCTTCAAAAGCACGCTTCTTGCTGGTGGCGTCAACGCTCACCAGCACTTGGGCTGCAGGCAGGATGGTGGCAAGGCGGTTCATGTCGGGTTCTCAGCGCGCATTATGGCGGGGGCATGACAGCTTCAACAATGTTGCGGTGCAGCATTCTGTCACAAAGTACCGGTTCGGCGCGGGACGTGCCGTGGGCGTCTTCGGGAGTGCGACCAGAAACGAAAAAGCCGCCAGGCATGGTGCGTGGCGGCTTCGGTGCAACAGGCTGCTGCGGGCAGGGTCACATCAGGCGCTTGGGCGCGAGGTGGTTGTGGGCCTGCAGACGGTCTTTGTGGCGCACCACCTGGCGGTCCAGCTTATCGACCAGGTCGTCCACCGCGGCGTACAGGTCTTCGTGGGCGCTTTCGGCAAACATGTCGTTGCCCTTGACGTGGATGTTGCATTCAGCGCGCTGGCGACCTTGCTTTTCCTTTTGCTTCTCGACCGTCAGCAGCACTTTGACGTCGACGAGTTGATCGAAATGCCGGCTGATCCGGTCCAGCTTGCTGGTCACATAGTTACGCAGGGCGGGGGTGACTTCGAGGTGGTGACCACTGATCGTCAAGTTCATAAAAAGAACCTCCTTGGCTACAGGTTAAGAGTGCGAATGCCGGGCCAGCCGGCAGAGCAACTTCGTCGCACTCAAATTCACTATGCGCCCAGACCACGGCAATTGCAAGCGCAGAAACATTCTTTTTCGGGAAAACCTGAGGCGGCGTGCCTGCGCTGCGCCGGCCGTGTAAGCATTTGGTCTGCAAGGGAGACATACCACCATCTTTTCAACGTCTGTGGTGTACCAACTGCCTTTAGCATCGGACCCATGAGTGTGGACACTTTTCTGAATGCCGCTTCTGCACACGAAGGCCCGCCCAAGCGCGCCCTGGTGCTGATGGGGGGCGGCGCACGCACTGCTTACCAGGTGGGTGTGTTGCAAGCGATTGCGGCGATGCTGCGGCAGCGCCCGTCGGCGCCCAAGACCTTTCCATTCCAGATATTGGTGGGCACCTCGGCCGGTGCGCTGAACGCCTCGTTTCTGGCGGGCTGCGCCACCCGCGGGCTGGACGCGTTCGAGGAGCTGGCAACCTTCTGGCAACGCACCCGCTCGCGCGACGTCTACAGCCTGAAAATCTCGCGCTGGGCGAGCTGGCTGGACAGCCGCAGCCGGCTGGCGGCGGCGTTCAACCTGTCGCGCAACGTTCGCCGGCAGGGCGCGCTGCTGGACAGCCTGCCGCTGGTGGACACGCTGCACCGCGCCATTTCCCTGCCGGGCATCGAGGCGTCGCTGGAAAGCGGGACCATCGATGTGCTGGCGGTCACGGCGTCGAGCTACACCAGCGGCATCCACTGGACGTTTTGCCACACCCTGAAAGACACTGTGGGCCGCGCCTGGAGGCGACCGGGGCGGATGGTGGATTTCCAGCCGATCACCATCGAGCACCTGATGGCGTCCAGCGCCATCCCGTTCATTTTCCCGTCCACCCCGCTGTGGGTGGACGAGCGCTGCGAATTTTTTGGCGACGGCTCGATGCGGCAGATCTCGCCGCTGTCGCCGGCCGTGCACCTCGGCGCACAACAGGTGCTGGTGGTGGGGGTGAGCCAGCCGCAGCGGGCGGCTTTCATCCCACAGGCGATGGGCAAGTCCCCTGGTCTGGGCGGCATTGCCGGGCACGCCATGGCCAGCGTGTTCCACGACACGTTGCAGGCCGATGTGGAGCAGGCGCTCCGGATCAACAAAACCATTGCCACGCTGCCGCCCGGTGTGGCGGACACGCTGGACCTGCACCCGCTGGACGTGCTGGCGATCCAGCCGTCGCAGTCGCTCGACGCGCTGGCGCAGGCGCACACCGGTGACCTGCCGCCGGCCCTGCGCCAGGCCCTGCGCGGCCTGGGGGCGCTCGACCACCGCACCGGTGGCGGCGCGGCACTGGCCAGTTATTTGCTGTTCGAGCCGGCGTTCGTCCATGCGCTGATTGCCCTCGGCCACCAGGATGCCTACGCGCGAAAAGACCAGCTGATGGCGTTTTTCGCCACCGACAGCCAGCCGCTCTGAGCCTGCTGCGGCGCGCGCCTGTGTCATGGGTTTGCGCGCATAATTGCGGCACTTTTGTTCTTGGAGAACCCCGTGGAAAGCTGCCCCAGTCGGTAGCTTCCAACGCCCGCACGGGACGTTGGAAGCGCCAATCAACCCCGTTGCGGGCCCGCGTGCCCGCCCCTGTGACCCCGTGTCAGACCTGTTAGGGAGCGCGTCATGCTCAACATCTTTACCCTGGCCAACGGCCGCCTGTTCCAGGAAGAAATCGAATCGCTCGAAGAGCTGGCCAGGTTCCAGCCGATCTGGGTCGACCTGGAGTCGCCCACCGTGGAAGAAAAGCGCTGGATCAAGCAGCACTACGGCCTGTCCATCCCGGAAGACGCGATGGACGAGGACATCGAGGAATCCGCCCGCTTCTACGAAGAAGACAACGGCGAACGCCACATCCGCAGCGACTTTCTGATCGCCGACGAGGACGAGCCACGCACGGTGCGGGTCGCCTTCATCCTGAACCTGGTGAACAACGACCTGAAGAGCAAGGGCGTGCTGTTCTCCATCCACGACGAAGACGTGCCGGTGTTCCGTTTGCTGCGCATGCGCGCACGCCGCATGCCGGGGCTGATCGAAGACGCCCGCGAGGTGCTGCTGAAGCTGTTCGACGCCGACGCCGAGTACAGCGCCGACACGCTGGAAGGCGTGCACGACCAGCTGGAAAAAACCAGCGCCAAGGTGCTGTCGGGCGACATCACCGACGAAATTGCCGGCGAGGTGCTGGCCACCATCGCACGCCAGGAAGACCTGAACGGCCGCATCCGCCGCAACGTGATGGACAGCCGCCGCGCGGTCAGCTTCATGATGCGCAGCCGCATGCTGAGCACCGAGCAGTTCGAGGAGGCGCGGCAGATTCTGCGCGACATGGACTCGCTCGACTCGCACACGGGTTTCTTGTTCGACAAGATCAACTTCTTGATGGACGCCACCGTCGGTTTCATCAACATCAACCAGAACAAGATCATCAAGATCTTCTCGGTCGCGTCGGCCGCGGTGCTGCCGCCCACGCTGATTGCCAGCATCTACGGCATGAACTTCAAGGGCTGGTTCCCGGAGCTGGAATGGGCCTATGGCTACCCGTTTGCACTCGGCTTGATGGCGGCGTCGGCGATTGGGCCGATGCTGTATTTCCGCAGCCGGGGCTGGCTGAAATAGGCGTTCAGCGGGTGTTTGAGGAGCAACTTCAAGCCAAATTGGCTCTCGGCCCTAGTGGAATCTGGCGATTCAGCTATAAAAATCAGAGCATTCTGAGAAAACGTCCCAGCACCGCTTCGGCGTAATGGCTGGCCACGTCGCGCACGAACTGGGTGAAGTCGGCGTGCGCCGTGGCGTCGGCCCGGTCGGAGATGGTGCGCACGGCGGCGAATGGCACGCCGTAGTCAAAACACACCTGCGCCACCGCCGCGCCTTCCATTTCCACCGCCAGCGCGGTATGCCCATGGGCCAACAGGTCGGCCTGCAGGCGCTGGCTTTCGCCCAGCACCGACACAAACCGGTCGCCACTGGCCACCAGTCCCTGGTGGATGCGGGCCTGGCCTAACGCATAGCGCTGCACCGTGTCGGCACCCAGCCACTGCGGCAGCGCGGCAAACGCCTCGGTGGCGGCGTGGCGCAGGTGGGTGTTCAGCGCGGCGTCGGCCGCGAAGCGGGTGCGGCCATACAGCGGCACCTCGTAGCGCGGCACGATGGGCGACGCGTCCAGGTCGTGCTGCAGGAAGTCGGTCGCCAGCACCAGGTCGCCCACGCGCACCTCGGGCGCCAGCCCGCCGGCCACACCGGTGAACACGATGCGGCCGACCTGAAATTTCTCAACCAGCGCGGTGGCGGTGGTGGCCGCCGCCACCTTGCCAATCCGAGACAGCGCCAGCACCACGTCCTGCCCATGCAGGCGGCCGCACCAGAAACGGCGGCCTGCGTGTTGCACCTCGCTCGGGTTTTCCAGTTGGGCAATCAGACTGCGCTGTTCGTCGATCAGCGCGCTGAGGATGGCGGTACGGGTCATGGTGTGTCGGTGGTGCGGGCGTGAAAAAGGCGGCCGGAGCCGCCTTGGGATTGTGCGCTGCGCACGTTGTGTTGTGGGCAGCGCTGCAGCGTGCTTACTTCTTGTCCCGCAGCTCGCGGCGCAGGATCTTGCCCACCGGTGTTTTGGGCATCTCGGTGCGGAACTCCACCACCTTGGGTTGCTTGTAGCCGGTGAGGTTGGTGCGGCAGAAATCGCGCACCTGGGCTTCGGTCAGTGCCGGGTCTTTCTTGACGATGACCAGCTTGACCGCTTCGCCGGTTTTCTCGTCGGCCACACCGACCACCGCGCACTCCATCACGCCTTCCAGACCGGCCACAACCTCTTCCACCTCGTTCGGGTAGACGTTGAAGCCACTGACCAGCACCATGTCTTTTTTGCGGTCAACGATCTTGAAGAAACCGCGGGCGTCCATGATGCCGACATCGCCGGTCTTGAAGTAGCCGTCGGGGGTCATGACCTTGGCGGTCTCATCGGGCCGCTGCCAGTAGCCGGCCATCACCTGCGGGCCCTTGATGGCGATCTCGCCGGGTCCGTCGGTGACCTCGACGCCGTCGTCGTCCAGCAGCTTCATCCATGTTCCAGGAATGGGCACGCCGATGGTGCCGGTGTACTCCTTGGCCGTGACCGGGTTGCAGCTGGCCGAGGGCGAGGTTTCCGACAGGCCGTAGCCTTCGCAGATCGGGCAGCCGGTCTTTTCCAGCCACAGCTTGGCCACCGCACCCTGCACCGCCATGCCGCCGCCCAGAGACACCTTCAGGTTGCTCCAGTTGACGGTGTTGAAGTCGGGGTGGTTGGCCAGGCCGTTGAACAGCGTGTTGACGGCCGGGAAGCTGTGGAAGGTGTGTTTGGACAATTCCTTCAGCACGGCAGGCAGGTCGCGCGGGTTGGGGATCAGGATGGTTTTTCCGCCCATGCGCATGCCCAGCATCATGTTCACCGTGAAGGCGAAGATGTGGTACAGCGGCAGCGCGCAGACAGCGGTGGGCTGTTCGTTGGCTGGCACCTTGGCCATGGCGGGCTGGTTCCAGGCCTCGGACTGCAGCAGGTTGGCGATCACGTTGCGGTGCAGCAGCACAGCGCCCTTGCTGACACCGGTGGTGCCACCGGTGTACTGCAGCAGGGCCACGTCGTCGGGTTTGACGTCGGGCCGCTTGAGCGTGAGTTTGGTGCCACGGGCCACCGCGTCGTTGAAGCGCACCGCGTTGGGCAGGCTGTAGGCCGGCACCATTTTCTTGACGTTGCGCACCACGTAGTTGACGATGCTGCCCTTGACCAGGCCCAGCATGTCGCCCATGGCCACCAGCACCACGTGCTTGACCGGCGTGGCGGCAAGGCACTGCTGCAGTGTGCTGGCAAAGTTCTCAATGATGACAATCGCTTTGGAGCCCGAGTCTTTCAGCTGGTGCTCCAGCTCGCGCGGCGTGTACAGCGGGTTGACGTTGACCACCACGTAGCCGGCGCGCAGGACAGCCGCCACCGCCACCGGGTACTGGGGGCAGTTGGGCATCATCAGTGCGATGCGGTCGCCCTTGGCCAGGCCCAGGCTCTGCAGGTAGGCGCCGAAGGCCTGGCTGAGCGAGTCGGTCTGTCCGAAGGTGATGTCCTTGCCCATGAAGCTGTAGGCGGTGCGGCCGCCGTACTTCTGGAAACTCTCGTCCATCAGCGCCACCAGCGAGGTGTAGGCCGTCGGGTCAATGTCTGCAGGTACCCCGGCGGGGTAGGCCGAAAGCCAGGCTCGTTCAGTCGTCATGTCGGTCTCCGTTGTTCATTTCATCCCTCTGTCCACGTGTGCAGCGCTTTCTGTGGCGCCGGTCACTCGATGGCTTTGCCCATGTCCTCGACGACCTTCTTGGCATCGCCGAACACCATCATGGTTTTGTCCATGTAGAACAGCTCGTTGTCCAGGCCGGCGTAGCCAGCGGCCATCGAGCGCTTGTTGACGATCACCGTCTTGGCCTTGTAGGCCTCCAGGATCGGCATGCCATAAATGGCACTGCCCTTCACGTGCGCGGCGGGGTTCACCACGTCGTTCGCGCCGAGGATGATGGCGACATCGGCCTGGCCAAACTCGCCGTTGATGTCTTCCATCTCGAACACCTGGTCGTAAGGCACTTCGGCCTCGGCCAGCAGCACGTTCATGTGGCCCGGCATGCGGCCAGCCACCGGGTGAATGGCGTATTTGACCGTGATGCCTTTTTCGGTCAGCTTCGCGGCGAGTTCTTTCACCGCATGCTGGGCCCGGGCCACCGCCAGGCCATAGCCCGGCACGATGACCACGGTCTCGGCGTTGCTGAGCACAAAGGCCGCGTCGTCGGCGCTGCCGCTCTTGACGCTGCGCTGCACCGCGCTGCCAGCCGCTGCCGTGGTGGCCTCGCCGCCAAAACCGCCCAGAATCACGTTGAAGAATGAGCGGTTCATCGCCTTGCACATGATGTACGAGAGGATGGCGCCCGAGCTGCCCACCAGCGAGCCGGCAATGATCAGCATGCTGTTGTTGAGCGAGAAGCCAATGCCTGCGGCCGCCCAGCCCGAGTAGCTGTTGAGCATGGACACCACCACTGGCATGTCGGCGCCGCCGATCGGGATGATGATCAACACGCCCATCACAAAGGCCAGTGCCAGCATCGCAAAAAACGCGGGCCAGCTGCCGGTGAACATGAAGGCCAGACCCAGGCCCAGCGTGGTCAGGCCCAGCACCAGGTTGAGCTTGTGCTGACCGGCAAACTGCACCGGCGCACCCTGGAACAGGCGGAACTTGTACTTGCCGCTGAGCTTGCCGAACGCAATGACCGAGCCGCTGAAGGTGATGGCGCCGATGGCCGCACCGAGGAACAGCTCCAGCCGGTTGCCGGCAGGAATGGCCACGCCCTTGGGCACAATGCCAAAGGCGTACGGCTCGGCCACCGCCGCCACCGCGATGAACACCGCCGCCAGGCCAATCATGCTGTGCATGAAGGCCACGAGCTCGGGCATCTTGGTCATCTCGACCTTGTTCGCCATGTAGGCGCCCAGACTGCCACCGACCAGCAGACCGCCCAGCACATAGACCATGCCGAACGACTTGCCGCCAGAGAGTTCAACGATCAGCGCGCCGGTGGTCATCACGGCAATCGCCATGCCGATCATGCCGAACAGGTTGCCCCGGATTGAGGTGGTGGGGTGGCTCAGGCCCTTCAGTGCCTGGATAAAACAGACCGACGCCACCAAATAGAGCAGCGTGACAAGGTTCATGCTCATTTGGCTGCTCCCTGCGCGGCCGGGGCCTTTTTCTCTTTCTTCTTGAACATCTCCAGCATCCGGCGTGTCACCAGAAAGCCGCCGAAGACGTTGACCGCGGCCAGCGCCACGGCCAGCACGCCCATGGTTTTGCCCAGCGGGGTTTCAGTGAGTGCCGCGGCCAGCATGGCACCGACGATGACGATGGCCGAAATGGCGTTGGTCACGGCCATCAGCGGCGTGTGCAGCGCGGGGGTCACGGTCCAGACCACGTGGTAGCCGACGTAGATGGCCAGCACAAAAATGATGAGGTTGAGGATGGTGGGGGATACAGCGTCCATGGGGTTCTCCTGTGTGGCGGCGCCGGTTACTTTTTGGTCACGGCGCCGTCGCGCGTCATCAGGCAGGCGGCCACGATGTCGTCTTCCAGATCGATCTTGAGGGTGCCTTCCTTGGTCAAGACCAGTTTCAGGAAGTCGAGCACGTTGCGGGCGTAAAGCGACGACGCGTCGGCCGCCACCAGCGCCGGCAGGTTGGTTTCACCCACCAGCGTGACGCCGTGTTTCACCACCGTTTTGCCGGCCTCTGTCAGCGGGCAGTTGCCGCCCACACCGTCTGCCGCCTTGCCCGCGGCAATGTCCACGATCACCGAGCCGGGCTTCATGCTCCTGACCATGTCTTCGGTCACCAGCACCGGTGCGGCGCGGCCGGGGATCAGCGCGGTGCTGATGACCACGTCGGCCTGGGCCACGCGCTTGGCGACTTCCACTTTCTGCCGGTCAAGCCAGCTTTGGGGCATCGGTTTCGCATAGCCACCCACGCCGACGGCGGCTTCGCGCTCTTCGTCGGTGTCGTAGGGCACGTCAATGAACTTGCCGCCGAGGGATTCGACCTGTTCTTTCACGCTGGGGCGCACGTCACTGGCCTCGATCACCGCGCCGAGGCGCTTGGCGGTGGCGATCGCCTGCAGGCCAGCCACGCCGACGCCGAGAATGACCACGCGCGCCGCTTTCACGGTGCCGGCGGCGGTCATCAGCATCGGGAAGAAGCGCTGGTATTTGTCGGCCGCGACCATCACGGCCTTGTAGCCGGCGATGTTGGCCTGGCTGGAGAGCACGTCCATGCTTTGGGCGCGGGTGGTGCGGGGCGCGGCCTCGAGTGCGAAGCCGGTCAGTTGGGCCGCGGCCAGGCGCTGCAGGCCGGCGGCGTCAAACGGGTTCAGCATGCCGACCACGGTGGCGCCAGGTTGCATGGCGGCGGCCTCGTTGTCGAACGGGGCGCGTACTTTCAGCACCAGTTCGCAACCCAGCGCGCCTGCGGCGTCGGTGATCTCCACGCCGACGGCGGTGTAGGCGGCGTCGGGTGCGCTGGACGCAACACCGGCACCGGACTGCAGGCGAATCGTGTGCCCCTGGGCGGTGAGTTTCTTTGCCGTCTCCGGGGTGACCGCAACACGGGTCTCGCCGACCGCAGTCTCGGCAGGTACGCCAATCAGCATGGACGTCTCCTTTTTTATAGTGAATGACAAGGCCAAATGCCAGCAAGGCATGCGCCAGCGCATTGCGCCGGCACACAGAGCCAACTGCTTACAAATTTGTTACTTAACCTGAGCTTACATGAGTTTTTGGCCGTTTTTTAGAGGGAAGAAACGATGAGGGTTTGCCTGAATAGGCGCCGCACCGGTCTGGTTGCAACGCTTCGATAATGGCGCATGGACACACGATGGAAACCCAGCGTCACGGTGGCCGCCGTGATCGAGCGCGGCGGCCGCTACCTGCTGGTGGAAGAGCACACGCCCGAGGGCCTCAGGCTCAACAACCCGGCTGGGCATCTGGACCCCGGCGAGTCGCCTGCCGACGGCTGTGCCCGCGAGGCGCTGGAGGAAACCACCCACCGCTTTGTGCCCACGGCGTTGGTGGGTGTCTACCTGTCGCGCTTCCAGCGGCCCGCCACCGGTGAAGACATCACCTACCTGCGTTTCGCATTCTGCGGTGAGTTGGGCGACGTGGTGCCCGGCCGCGCGCTGGACGATGGCATCGTCCGCACGCTGTGGCTCACGCCCGACGAGGTGCGGGCCAGCGTGGCCCGCCACCGCAGCCCGCTGGTGCTGCGCTGCATGGAAGACCACCTGGGGGGGCGGCGCTTTCCGCTCGACATGGTCACCACCGACGCCAGTGTCAGCAACGCACCTGGATGACCGGATGGGGGCGCTGGAAAAGCACGCTCCTTAAAATAGCCGCATGTCCAAACAGCGCGTTGTCGTCGGCTTGAGTGGCGGTGTCGACTCCGCCGTGACCGCCCATTTGCTCAAACAGCAAGGGCATGAGGTGGTCGGTATCTTCATGAAGAACTGGGAGGATGACGACGGCGACGAATACTGCTCGTCCAACATCGACTTCGTGGACGCTGCCGCGGTGGCCGATGTGCTCGGCATCGAGATCGAACACGTCAACTTCGCCGCCGAGTACAAGGACCGCGTGTTCGCCGAGTTCCTGCGCGAGTACAGCGCCGGTCGCACGCCCAACCCCGATGTGCTGTGCAACGCCGAGATCAAGTTCAAGGCCTTTTTGGACCACGCGATGCGGCTGGGCGCTGAAAAAATCGCCACTGGCCATTACGCCCGCGTTCGCCACAACCCCGTCACCGGTCGGCACGAGCTGCTCAAAGGCCTGGACAACACCAAAGACCAGAGTTACTTTCTGCACCGCCTGACGCAGGCACAGTTGTCCAGGACGCTGTTCCCGGTGGGCGAGTTGCACAAGACCGAGGTGCGGCGCATTGCCGACGAGATTGGCCTGCCGAACGCGAAGAAGAAAGACTCCACCGGCATCTGCTTCATCGGTGAGCGGCCCTTCCGTGAGTTTCTGAACCGCTACATCCAGCACGCGCCAGGACCGATCAAGGACGAGCGTGGCCGTGTGCTGGGCCAGCACGTGGGTCTGAGCTTCTACACGCTGGGCCAGCGGCAGGGGCTGGGCATCGGCGGCGTGAAGGCCAAGGGGGCGCAGAAAGGTGGCAGTGAGCACACCCCCTGGTACGTGGCGCGCAAGGACCTGGCCGCCAACACGCTCTGGGTGGTGCAAGGCCATGACCACCCTTGGCTGCAGTCGCACGCACTCACCGCCGACGACGCCAGCTGGGTTGCCGGAACGCCGCCCGCCGCAGGCGCGATGGCCGCCAAAACCCGCTACCGCCAGACCGACGCCCCCTGCGCGCTCGCGCCAGATGCGAATGGCGCCTTCGCACTGCAGTTTGGCGACGCCCAGTGGGCTGTGACGCCAGGCCAGTCGGCGGTGCTTTACCAGGGCGAGGTGTGTCTGGGGGGCGGTGTGATCCGGCAGTCGGCCTAGTGTCCTGCTGATCTTTTGTCGGTTTGGGCGGTGAGCAGCAGTTGGTCAATACTTGCTCTGAGTTGCTGAAGAGGATTGGCCCACGAATTGGATGAGCTTAGTTTGGTGATGTCGGTTTGATTCGTGTCGGAAGCAGGCAAACTTACTGTGGCCGTGGCAGCAGTGACTGGTTGATTTGTCAATGCCGTCGGCGCTGGGCCTGCTGCTGGCGACAGTGCTGCAAATTGCTCTAGGAACTGGTTCATTGCCTGCAAAACGCCGCTGTACGTTGCCGCCAAGTTAGCGGGCGTATTGGCCGGGGGCGTTGATTTGGCGGCACTGAGCGAAATTCCTACTGGCTGAGGCGTGGCGTCTTGACGGCTGGTTTCGGTGGTCGCTGTGAAGGCCTCACCTGAGCGCACATGTTTGACGCCCAGCTTTTGCGCCATTTGCTGGTCTTGTGCCAGTTGTGCAGCAGCAAATGGACCTTTGAGCTGAACCATTGGATCCACTGTCCAGTCGTAAGCCGAACCCAAACCGCCCGCAATCAAGTTGTCGAAGTCAATGCCGTGGTTGGAGCCTGTGCCCGCGTACTGCGCATAGGGGCGATAGCCGATCCCCGCTGTGTCCAGTTGCTGACCGAGCCCACGCAAATCGTTCAGTGCAATGCCGAACTGGTCGCAGTTTCTAAGGATGTCTTGGGGGTAAAAAGCCGATTTTGTGAGCACTTGTCCTGCAGTGTCGTAATACACAACCTGCTGGATTCGTTTGCCATCGGCATGCATCTCAATGCCCAGTTGCCCGTTGCGGAACTGCCCAGGAGCACGTGTCTGGGCTGACAACATATTGGCGAACGCAGTGGACGCTGCAGAGGCTGTTCGCGAAGAAGCGACAGGATTGGCGGGTGACTCTATGGTCGTGTTGGTGGTTATTGCATTGACCATGCGTGCTTCTTTCAGTCTGGTGGTCTGGCAGACTGAATATTAGGCGTGGGTACTTGCCTGTGAAAACAACATTAGCAATGCAAAGCGACGCTATTTTGATTAATCGCCCGCAGTTTTATGGTTTGGTGTGACGTACGAGGTCAAAATAAAACAGGCTCAACCGGGGCTAGGCCCCGATCCCCCACGACAAGGCCAACCGCGTCAGTTCAATGTCGTTGGCCACGCCCAGCTTGCGCTTGATCTGGTAATGCAGGTTGTTGACGGTTTTCATGCTCAGGTGCAACTGGTCGGCAATGCCCGCCACATCGACCGGCGCCACCAACAGCGACAGCAGTTCGAATTCGCGCGGCGTCAGCGTGTGCACCGGGTGGCCCTGGCCACCCAGCCGGGCCAGCGCCAGGGCCTGGGCAATGTCCGGGCTCAGGGACTGCCAGCCGCGCAGGGCCATGTCCATGGCCCGCAGCAGCACCTCCGGCGCACTGCTCTTGGTGACATAGCCGAGTGCGCCCTGGCGCAATGCCGCCTGCGCGAAGTCGGGCGACGCGTGCATGGTGAAAACCACAATGCGGGCGGTGGCGTCGAGTGCCACCACACGCCGGATCGCCTCCAGCCCGCTGGCGCCTGGCAGGCTGAGGTCGGTCACGAAAATGTCCGGGCGGTGTGTGCTGTAGAGGGTGTAGGCGGCCTGGGCCGTGTCGGCTTCGGCCACCACCTCCCAGTGTGGCTGCCGCTGCAGCAGGTAGCGGTAGCCTGCGCGAACAACCTCGTGGTCGTCGGCCAGCAGAATGCGCACGGGTGTGGTCATGCGGCGGCCGGCAGGTCGGCCTGCAGCACGAATGCCGTAGCGCCGCGCTCGACGCTGAGGCGCCCGCGCACCGCCTGCAGCCGCTCGGCGAGCAGGCGTAGGCCCATCCCCGTTCCCGCCTGGCCCGCAGCCGTGGCAGATGCACCTGCGTCATCGCCCAAATCGTTGGCGATGCGCACATGCAGCCCGCCGTTCTGCAGCGCAATGCGGATCTGTACCGCCCGGCAATCGGCGGCGTGGCGTGCGGCATTGGCAAGTCCTTCCTGCACCAGGCGGTAGAGGCACTGCGCCTGCACCATTGAGGGCTGCCAGGCGTCGAGATCGCCAGCGTCGAGCGTGATGGTGGCGGTGTGCGGCGCACTGCCGGGCCGCGCCTGCCAGCCCGTTACCAGGTCCCTGATCGACGACAGCAGCGATTGCTGTCCGAGCAGTGGTGGCCGCACACGCAGCAGCAGGTGGCGCAGCGCCACCCGCGTGCGCTCCACCGCGCCATCGAGGGCGTCCAGGCCCTCGTGCAGCTGCGGGGGCACACCGGGCGCTGCATCCAGGTCCTGTCGCAGCCCGAAGCCTGCAGCGCCGACCGCGGCGATGCACTGGCCCAGATCGTTGTGCAGTTCCTGTGCAATCTCCCGCTGCTCGGCCTCCTGCACCTGGATCAGCCGTGCTGTCAGTTCGGAACGCGTGGCGCTGAGGCGGCGCAGGCGGTTGGCCAGCCGGTCAATGCCCTCGGAGATCAGCCGGAACTCCCGGGCCTGGCGGCCTTCCGGCCGCACGCCGGGCGGCTTGCCCTCACCTAGGTTCTCCAGCGCGGCCAGAATGTTGCGGGTCGGGCGCAGCGCATCGCTGATGACCAGCAGGGCCATCAGCTCCAGCGCCAGCAGGGTCACCGCGGTCAGCACCAGCAGGTCTGCGCTGGTTTGCCATTGCCGCTCCAGCAAGCGCACCGGATCGGGTGCGATGTGCAATGTTCCGAGCGCCTGCCCCCACAGGCCCACATCTACAGCGCGCGTAGCATCCACCGGCCCCAGCAGCGCCGCCGCGCCCCGGAACCAGGCTGGCACCTCGGCCGCGACCGTGCCGGAATGGCAACCGTGTGAGATATCCGCCGCGCTGCCGCTGGTGTAGCGCAGGCACATCGGATCGACAAACTGCGCGCCGACCCCAGCCAGATCGGGTGCACCGAGGCCACGCGCCGGCACCGTGAGCTGGCGTTGCAGATCGACGGCAACCTGCTTTCCCACCTGGTGGGCGATCCGTTCGAGCGTGTCCACCGTTCGGTGCCCGGAGGTCGCCACCACATAGGCCGACACGCCAACCCAGCACAGCAGGCCCACCAACGTCATGCGCACGAGCAGGACCAGCTTCAAATTCATGGCGGCATTGGAGCACATGCAAAGCCCGGTCTGGCGTGGCATTCGGCACGGCGGGCAAATTGCCCGGGCCTGCCGGGTTTTTTGCGGTTTCGCCGTGGATGGGCGACGGCTATCGTGCGGCTCCCATCACTTTCAGGAAGAAGGCGCATCCATGCTCGGACTCTGGCATCTGCACGCACAGACCTACCTCATCACGCTCGCCGTGGCCACCACGGTGGTGTTTGCCGCCCCCATCTTTTTCTGCCCGCTCGCCTGGGCCCGCCGCTTCCAGTGGGAGATTCCGGTGCAGACCAACCTCGCCGTGTACTTCGGTCGCTGTCTGGGTGCCTTCATCCTGATCGTCGAGCTGTTGCTGCTGCGCGCCGGCCTGACTGGCGAGGGCCTGGTCTACACCTTCCAGGTGCTGCTGGCGATTGCGGCCTTCATGGTGGTGGTGCACCTCTGGGGCGCTATCCAGCGCATCCAGCCCTGGACCGAAACGCTGGAGATCGGCATGTATGCGGGCATGTTCCTGCTGACCGTGCTGTTCTACCCCGTATGACCACCGCCCGAATCCTGGGGTTGTGGGTGGTGGGGCTGGCCTGCGCGCTGTCCGGCTCGGTTGCCGGCGCACGCGAGTACACCGGCAACGACCTCAGCTACGAGTCCTTCATCGACAGCAACAAGCGCATCAAATGCCTGTACGGCTACGCGGCGGAGAAGACGGGCGACCACGAGGCCGCGCGGCTGATTTTTGAGGACTGCATCCGCCGCTGGCAGGATGTGTATTCGATGATCTGGCTGGCGGACCTTTATGAAAACGGCCTTGGGGTTCCCCGGGATCTGCACCGGGCCACGGCGCTGATGAAGCAGGGCGCCGAGTCGGATGGCCAGGGAGGGTATGCCGCGCTGGCCCGCTACCACTATGGCGTGGCGCTCTATGAAGGCCACGGCACACCCCGCAACCCCGACGAGGGCCGGCGGTGGCTGCAGCGTGCGGCCGAAGAAGGGGTGGCCAACGCGGCCAGCTACCTGCGGGCCATCATGGCCGACAGGTAGTTTCTAGAACGGAATGTCGTCGTCCATGTCGTCAAAGCCTGACGACGACTTGGCCGGTGTTTGCTGGCGCGGTGCCGGTGCCGGTGCCGGTGCGGCGCTGCGGGGGGCGGGTGCCGGGGGGCGGCTGTAGCCACCGCCGCCGCCTTCGTCACCGCCAGGGCCGCCCATGCCTTCGCGGCCGCCGAGCAACTGCAACTCGGTGGCGATGATGTCGACCGTGTTCTTCTCCACGCCGGTGGTCTTGTCGGTGTAGGTGCCGTATTTCAGGCGACCTTCGACATAGATGGGGCGGCCCTTCTTCACGTACTCACCGGCGATCTCGGCCAGGCGGTCGTAGAAGGTGACGCGGTGCCACTGGGTGTCTTCCACCGTTTCGCCGCTGTTTTTGTCTTTGCGGCGGGTGGAGGTGGCCACGCTGACGTTGGCCACGGCCTGGCCCGAAGGCAGGTAACGGATTTCAGGGTCGCGGCCGCAATTGCCGACCAGAATGACTTTGTTGACGGATGCCATGACTTCTCTCCACGTAGATTTTTTGGATTATGCGGCCTGTGACTGGGCCACTGGCCGGGTTTTGGGCGGTGTGGCCTTCATGGGCCAGGCCACCACCAGCCAGAGCAGCATGGCGCCGGTGCAGGCCATGAACAAGCCTTCCAGGCCGTGGTTTTTCAACAGCACCCCGCCCACTGCGCCGCCGGCAAAAAAGCCAAGCGACTGCAGTGTGTTGTAAAAGCCCAGCGCCGCACCGCGGGCGTGTGCCGGCGCCGCGCGCGACGCCATGCTCGGCTGGCTGGCTTCCAGCACGTTCAGCGCGCAGAAAAACACAAACAGCAGCGTTGCCAACCAACCGATGGTCGGGGCAGACGACACCACCAACAGGCCCACCTGCACCACCGTGACCACGCCAATACCGGCCAGGAACACCGCCCGCAGGTAGCCACGCTTTTCCAGCGGAAACAGCGTGAACGCCATCACCACGAACGACGCCAGGATGGCCGGCAGGTAGACCCACCAGTGGTGGTCTTTGCTCAGGCCGGCACTCACCAGCAGCGCTGGCACCGCCACCCACATCGCCAGTTGCACCGCGTGCAGCACGAACACGCCCACGTTGATGCGCAGCATTTCCACATGCGTCAGCACTTCAGACAGTTTGCCGCGGGGGGTGTCGCGGTGCTGCAACGGCTCTGCCGGCACCAGCCAGACGACCACCGCGACGCCACCCAACGCCAGCACACCGGTCACCGCAAACAGGCCGCTCAGGTGGATGTGGGCGGCAAGAATCGGCGCCACGATCAGCGACAGCGCGAACATCAGCCCGATGCTCATGCCCACCAGCGCCATGGCTTTGGTGCGCACCTCGTCGCGGGTCTGGTCGGCCAGCAGGGCCGTGACAGCGGCGGAGACCGCCCCGGCGCCCTGCAAGGCCCGGCCGATGGTCACCCAGGTGAGGGTGGTGGCTGACGCCGCCAGCAGGCTGCCTGCGGCGAACAGCAAGAGCCCGAAAACGATCACCTTCTTGCGCCCCAGCCGGTCCGAGGCCATGCCGAACGGAATCTGCAACAGGCCTTGTGTCAGGCCATAAATGCCCATGGCGAGGCCAACCACGGCCGGGTCGCCGCCGCCGGGGTAGCGGGTGGCTTCGAGTGCAAACACCGGCAACACCAGGAACAGGCCCAGCATCCGCAGCGCGTAAATCAGCGCCAGCGACAGGCTGGAACGGCGTTCCAAGGGCGTCATGCGGTCGGTGGTGGGCAGGGCGGAAGTGGGGTTGGACACGGTCAAAATGGCGCCGAAGGGGGCCGGCGAGCCTGAATAAAGAGCAATTATTGTCCGCGATGTGGCACAGGGCCCGTGCGGAGCCGGTGATCTTTAATTATCATGGTTGGTTGACCTCCGATTGCACCACCTTGAACTCTTCGACCGACGGCAAATACCTCGCAGACAGCGAAGAGGGGCCCCACCTGGCCCGTGTGCTGGCCAGCCAGCGCATCAGCATCCGGGGTGCGCGCACCCACAACCTGAAGAACATCGACCTCGACATCCCGCGCAACCAGCTGGTGGTGATCACCGGCCTGAGTGGCTCGGGCAAGTCCAGCCTGGCGTTTGACACGCTGTACGCCGAGGGCCAGCGTCGCTACGTGGAAAGCCTGAGCACTTACGCCCGGCAGTTTCTGCAGCTGATGGACAAGCCCGATGTCGATTTGATCGAGGGCCTGAGCCCGGCGATTTCCATTGAGCAAAAAGCCACCAGCCACAACCCGCGCTCCACCGTCGGCACGGTGACCGAGATCCACGACTACCTGCGGCTGCTGTTTGCCCGCGCCGGCACACCCTATTGCCCCGACCACGACCTGCCGCTGCAGGCGCAAACCGTGTCGCAGATGGTGGACGCGGTGCTGGCGTTGCCAGAAGACACCAAGCTGATGGTGCTGGCGCCGGTCGCACGCGAGAAGAAGGGCGAATTTCTGGACGTGTTTGCCGACATGCAGGCGCGCGGCTATGTGCGCTTTCGCGTCAATGGGCAAGCCTATGAGTTCGACGCGCTGCCCAAACTGAAGAGGACCGAGAAGCACAGCATCGACGTGGTGATCGACCGGCTCAAGGTGCGGCCAGACATGAAGCAGCGCCTGGCCGAAAGCTTCGAGGCCGCGCTGCGGCTGGCCGAAGGCCGGGCGATTGCGCTGGAAACCGACACCGGCGCAGAACACGCCTTCAATGCCAAGTTTTCCTGCCCGGTCTGCAGCTATTCGATCTCGGAGCTGGAGCCGCGCCTGTTCTCGTTCAACTCACCGGTGGGCGCCTGCCCCGCCTGCGACGGCCTGGGCCACCGCGAGCATTTCGACCCGGCGCGGGTGGTGGCGTTCCCATCGCTGAGCCTGGCCAGCGGCGCCATCAAGGGCTGGGACCGGCGCAACGCCCACTACTTCAACCTGATTGAAAGCCTGGCCAAGCATTACCAGTTTGACGTGGACACGCCGTTCGAGACCTTGCTGCCGCCAGTGCAGCAGGCGATTTTGTTCGGCTCGGGCGAGGAAGACATCCGCTTCAGCTACCTGACCGATTCGGGCGGTGCCGCCCGCAAGGTGGCGAAGAAGCACCCGTTTGAAGGCATCGTTCCCAACATGGTGCGGCGCTACCGCGAAACCGACTCGCCCGCGGTGCGGGAGGAGCTGGCCCGCTACCGTGGCGTGCAGCCCTGTCCGGACTGCGGCGGCACCCGGTTGCGGCGCGAGGCGCGCCATGTGAAGCTGGGCGAGGGCGCGCAGGCGCGTGCGATCTTCGAGGTCAGCCGCGTCACGCTGCGCGACAGCTTTGCCTATTTCAGCCAACTCAAGCTGCACGGTGCCCGCGCGGAAATTGCCGACAAGGTGGTGCGCGAAATCGGCCTGCGGCTGAAGTTTTTGAACGACGTGGGCCTGAACTACCTGAGCCTGGACCGCAGCGCCGAGACGCTGAGTGGTGGCGAGTCGCAGCGCATCCGGCTGGCCTCGCAAATCGGCTCCGGTCTGACCGGTGTGATGTACGTGCTCGACGAGCCCAGCATCGGCCTGCACCAGCGCGACAACGACCGGCTGATCGGCACCCTCCAGCATTTGCGCGACCTCGGCAACAGCGTGCTGGTGGTTGAGCACGACGAAGACATGATCCGCGCCGCCGACTACTGCATCGACATGGGGCCGGGCGCGGGCGTGCACGGTGGCCGCGTGATCGCGCAGGGCACACCGGCCGAGGTGCAGGCCAACCCGGCATCGCTCACCGGCCGCTACATGGCGCAAACCCTGCGCATCGAGGTGCCGGCCAAGCGCCACACGCTGGCCGACCAGGCCAACCCGCAGGTGCTGCGCATCACCGGGGCCAGTGGCAACAACCTGAAAAATGTGAGCGTTGACTTCCCCGTGGGCCTGCTCACCTGCGTCACCGGCGTGTCGGGTTCCGGCAAGTCCACGCTGGTGAACGACACGCTCTACGCCGCCGTGGCGCGCCAGTTGTACCGTGCGCACGACGAGCCAGCCCCGCACGAAGCCATCGACGGCATTGAGCATTTCGACAAAGTCATCAACGTCGACCAATCCCCCATCGGCCGCACCCCGCGCAGCAACCCGGCCACCTACACCGGGCTGTTCACCCCCATCCGCGAGCTGATGGCCGAGGTGCCGATGGCGCGCGAGCGCGGCTACGGGCCGGGCCGCTTCAGTTTCAACGTGGCGGGCGGGCGCTGTGAGGCCTGCCAGGGCGACGGCATGGTCAAGGTGGAAATGCACTTCCTGCCCGATGTGTATGTGCCCTGTGACGTCTGCCACGGCCAGCGCTACAACCGCGAGACGCTGGAGGTGATGTGGAAAGGCCGCAACATCGCGCAGATTCTGGACATGACAGTGGAAGCCGCCTATGACTTCCTGAAAGCTGTGCCCACCATCGCGCGCAAGCTGCACACCCTGCTGGACGTGGGCCTGAGCTACGTGCGGCTCGGCCAGGCGGCGACCACGCTGTCGGGCGGCGAGGCGCAGCGCGTCAAGCTGGCGCTGGAGCTGAGCAAGCGCGACACCGGCCGCACGCTCTACATCCTCGACGAGCCCACCACCGGCCTGCACTTTGCCGACATCGATTTGCTGCTGAAGGTGCTGCACCAGCTGCGCGACGCGGGCAACACCATTGTGATCATCGAGCACAACCTCGACGTCATCAAAACCGCCGACTGGCTGATCGACATGGGTCCCGAAGGGGGTTCGGGCGGTGGCCAGGTGCTGGTGACCGGCACACCCGAACAGGTGGCCGCGCACGCAGACAGCTTCACCGGGCACTACCTGAAGCGGTTGCTGGACGAGCGGCCCGCCTGAGCTGCCGGGCGACGCAGGCGCTGTGCGAGAATCAAAAAGTAACAGCGCTTGCACCATGTCCGATACCGACCCCCACACCGCCACAGACCTCGACGCCGACACCGAGCCCACCGGTTCAGTGTCCGAGCCGGTGGTGCGCAAGCGCCCCAAGCCGGGTGAGCGGCGGGTGCAGATTCTGCAGACGCTCGCGGGCATGCTGGAGCAGCCGGGCGCCGAGCGCGTCACCACCGCCGCGCTGGCCGCCCGCCTCGACGTGAGCGAGGCCGCGCTGTACCGCCACTTCGCCAGCAAGGCGCAGATGTTTGAAGGCCTGATCGAGTTCATCGAGCAGACCGTGTTCACCCTCATCAACCAGATCACCGAGCGCGCAGGCGCGGATGCCGCACCGCCAGACGGCGCCCGCCAGGCTGGCCAACTGGTGGCCATGCTGTTGCAGTTCGCCGAGAAAAACCCCGGCATGACACGGGTGATGGTCGGTGACGCGCTGGTGTTCGAGAACGAGCGCCTGCAGCAGCGCATGAACCAGTTTTTTGACAAGATCGAAGCCACCCTGCGCCAGTGCCTGCGGCCACTGGCCGAAAGCCAGGGCTCGGCCACACCAACGGTAGAGGCCCAGGTGCGCGCGTCGGTGTTGACCGCCTTTGTGGTGGGGCGGCTGCAGCGTTTTGCACGCTCGGGCTTCAAGCGCCTGCCGTCGGAGCATCTGGAACTCAGCCTCACCCGTTTGCTATAAATTTCTGAGCAAGAGCGCCAGGTTTCACTAGGGCTTGGCATCGCTTTTGTTTGAAATTCATGCCGCAGCGGGCGGCTGATGAGGGTTAACCCGGGAATTTTGACGCGATTCTTAGACAATCGCCTCTAGACAGGGTGGGGTACTGGTGACCCCGGGCGATTTGCTGCAAAATAGCACGATCGTTCTTTTTTAGGAGATGCCGTGCCGGTTTCTTCCCTGCCCGTCAAAACCAGCCGCGAAGGCCGGGCCCTGCAAAAAGGCCAGCAAACCAAGGTCGCCATCGTCGATGCCGCCTTGGGCCTGGCCACCCAGATCGGGCTGGAAGGCCTGAGCATCGGTGCGTTGGCCGAGGTCACGCAGATGAGCAAGTCGGGTGTGTTCGCCCATTTTGGCTCACGCGAGGAGTTGCAGATCTCGGTGATCCGCGAATACCACCGCCGCTTTGAAGAAGAGGTGTTCTACCCCTCGCTGCAACAGCCCCGTGGCCTGCCGCGCCTGCGGGCGATGGTGGACAACTGGATGCAGCGCACCTCGGTCGAGATCGACTCTGGTTGCCTCTACATCAGCGGTGCGGTCGAGTTTGACGACCGGCCTGGCCCGGTGCGTGACGCGCTGGCCGGTTCGGTGCAAACCTGGCTCGCGGCCATCAACCGCGCCGTGGTGCAGGCCCGCGACATGGGCGACCTGCTGCCTGGCACCGACCACCAGCAAATGGCGTTTGAGCTGCACGGCGTGATCCTCGCGCTGCACTACGAAGCACGCTTCCTCAAAACCCCCGGTTCGGTGGCCCGTGCCCGCACCGGGTTCGACCACATCCTCGCCCGCTATGGCCACCCGGCCAGCCCCGCCAAGGCGCCGCTGCGTGCGGTGGCTGCCAAACCCGTTTCCAAATCTTCCAAACACACACCCTCGAAGGACTGAACCATGCCCACCTACAACCCGCCCCTGCGCGACATGCAATTTTTGATGCATGAAGTCTTCAAGGTCACCGACGAGTTCAAGGCCCTGCCCAAGCATGCCGACGTCGATGCCGACACCATCAACGCCGTGCTCGAAGAAGCCGGCAAGTTCGCCGCCGAGGTGACCTTCCCGCTGAACATCAGCGGCGACGAAGAAGGCTGCACGCTCGACCGTGCCACGCATGAGGTGACGGCGCCCAAAGGCTTCAAGCAAGCCTATGCCCAATACGTTGAAGGCGGCTGGCCGGCACTGAGCTGCGACCCCGAGTACGGCGGCCAGGGCCTGCCCTTCGTCGTGAACCAGTGCCTCTACGAAATGCTGAACTCGGCGAACCAGGCCTGGACCATGTACCCCGGCCTGAGCCACGGTGCCTACGAATGCCTGCACGCGCACGGCACCGAAGAACAGAAGAAAACCTATTTGACCAAGCTCACCAGCGGCGAATGGACCGGCACCATGTGCCTGACCGAAGCCCATTGCGGCACCGACCTCGGCATGCTGCGCACCAAGGCCGAACCGCAGGCGGACGGCACCTACAAGCTCACCGGCAACAAGATCTTCATCAGCGCCGGTGAACACGACATGGCCGCCAACATCATTCACCTGGTGCTGGCCCGCCTGCCCGACGCGCCGGTGGGCAGCAAGGGCATCAGCCTGTTCATCGTGCCCAAGTACCACGTCAATGCCGACGGCTCGCTCGGCGCGCGCAACCCGATCTTCTGCGGTGGCCTGGAGCACAAGATGGGCATCCACGGCAATGCCACCGCGCAGATCAACCTCGACGGCGCCACCGGCACGCTGGTGGGCGCGCCCAACAAGGGCCTGGCCGCGATGTTCGTGATGATGAACGCCGCTCGCCTCGGCGTGGGCAACCAGTCGCTGGGCCTGACCGAAGTGGCCTACCAGAACGCGCTGGCCTATGCGAAAGACCGCATCCAGATGCGCAGCCTGTCCGGCGTGAAAGCCAAAGACAAGCCGGCCGACCCCATCATCGTGCACCCCGACGTGCGCAAGATGCTGCTGACTGCCAAGGCCTACGCCGAAGGCGGCCGCGCGCTGGCGATCTTCTGCACGCTGCTGCTCGACAAGGAACTGAACCACCCCGACGAGAAAGTGCGTGCCGAGAGCGGCGAGATCGTGGCGATGCTCACCCCCATCGTCAAAGCCTTTCTTACCGACAACGGTTACCAGGCCACCACGATGTGCCAGCAGGTCTTTGGCGGCCACGGTTACATCAAGGAATGGGGCATGGAGCAGTTCGTGCGAGATGCCCGCATCAACATGATCTACGAAGGTACGAACACCGTGCAGTCGCTCGACTTGCTGGGCCGCAAGATCCTCGGCAACAACGGTGCCACGCTGAAGAAGTTCGGCAAGCTGGTGGCCAAGCTGGTGGAGGAAGAAGGCGTCAACGAAAAGATGGCCGAGTTCATCAACCCGGTGGCCTACCTGGGCGACCAGATGACCAAGTTCACCACCGAGATCGGCTTCAAGGGCTTCCAGAACGCCGACGAGGTGGGCGCTGCTGCCGTGGACTACCTGCGCGTGGCCGGGCACCTGGTGTTTGGCTATTTCTTCGCCCGCATGGCGCAGGTGGCCTTGCGCGAAATCGCCGCCGGCAACACCGACCCGTTTTACCAGGCCAAGCTGCAGACCGCACGCTTCTACTTCGCCAAGCTCTTCCCCGAGACCGCGATGCTGATGCGCACTGCACGCACTGGCAGCAAGGTGCTGATGGACACCGAACTGGCCCTTGCCTGAAAGAAAAGACATGTCCCGATTCCAGGTCAAAAAAGTCGCGGTGCTCGGCGCCGGTGTGATGGGCGCGCAGATCGCCGCCCATCTGGTCAACTGCAAGGTGGCGGTCGTGTTGTTCGATCTGCCGGCGAAAGAGGGGCCGAAGAACGGCATCGTCACGCGTGCCGTTGACAACCTCAAGAAGCTCAAGCCCGCACCGCTGGGTGTGGTCGATGACGCTGGCCTGATTGGCCAGGCCAATTACGAAGAGCATCTGGAGCAGCTGCGCGACTGCGACCTCATCATCGAGGCCATCGCCGAGCGCATGGACTGGAAGCTCGACCTGTACAAAAAGATCGCACCGTTTGTGGCGCCGCACGCCATCGTCGCGTCCAACACTTCAGGTCTCTCCATCACCAAGCTCAGCGAGGCGTTGCCCGAAGCAATCAAGCCGCGTTTTTGCGGCATCCATTTCTTCAACCCACCGCGCTACATGTATTTGGTGGAGCTGATCAACACGCCCACCACCCAGCCGCAAATCCTGGACGATCTGGAAACCTTTGTCACCAGTGGCCTGGGCAAGGGCGTGGTGCGCGCGCACGACACGCCCAACTTCATCGCCAACCGGGTCGGCATTGCCGGCATGCTGGGCACGATGAAAGAGGTGGAGAACTTCGGCCTCAGCTACGACGTGGTGGACGACCTCACCGGCAAGAAGCTGGGCCGCGCCAGCAGCGGCACCTTCCGCACCGCCGACGTGGTGGGCCTGGACACCATGGCCCACG
>JAZKIY010000046.1:0-17352 GCA_040384665.1 Pseudomonadota bacterium | reverse complement strand
CCATCTTGCGCCACAGGTCCATCGGGAACTGGTCGCTGCGGTCGATCTCGGCGGCACGGGGGGCGATCTCGGCTTGCGCAAAGTCGCGCACCGCGTCGCGGAGCGCGTCGATGTCTTCGCCGAGGTGGAAGTTGAGTCCGGGCAGATCGGTCATGAAGGTGTCTCCTGAATGGTTTGTCTTAGTAGGTTTTAGGCACGGGCATCAGCGTTTGCTGCATCACGGCGCAAGACGTTTCCCGCCCATCTGCCGCGATGTGCACCACCTCGGCGGTGGTCACCACGATGCGTTTGCCACCGCGCACCACGCGCCCACGGCCGACGATTTCGCCGCTCTGAAACGCCGCAAGGAAGTTGATCTTGAACTCAACCGTGGTCACTTCCATGCCTTCGGGCAACACCGTCAGGCCGGCATAGCCGCCCACGATGTCGGCCAGTGCGGCCATGGCGCCACCGTGGAAACCGCCCTGCTGCTGCGTCACCTTGTCCGAGTACGGCAGCGCAATGTCGCATTCACCGGGTGCAACGCGCAGCAGCCGCGCGCCGAGGTGCCGCATCATCCCCTGGCGGAGGAAGCTGGTTTCAATGCGCTGGTACAGGGCCGTGGTGTCGGACATGGTGGGTTCTTGCAGGGGGCAAAACAGGCGAGAGTCTAATTGACGTTTACGTAAACGTCAATTACGCAAAACTACTTGCCTGTGGCAGTGGTAGAGGCGGTGGGCTTGGCTTTTTCCAGACGGGCCAGCACGGCGCGGGCCTCTTTCTCGTGGGCCTTCACCTCGTCGAGGTTGGCCTGCAGGTCGGTCATTTGTGCCTCCAGCTCCAGGCGGTGGCCGGCCAGCACAGTGAGGAACTTCCTCAGCTGACCGCCGGTGTCGCGCGGGCTGTCGTACATGTCGAGGATGTCTTTGGCCTCGGACAGACTCAGCCCGAGCCGTTTGGCCCGCAGCGTGAGCTTGAGCCGGGTGCGGTCGCGCGCCGAATAGATGCGGTTGCGGCCGCTGGCCCCCTCGCGTTCGGGTTGCAGCAAGCCCATGTCTTCGTAGAAGCGGATGGCGCGGGTGGTGAGGTCAAACTCACGGGCAAGGTCGCTGATGGTGTAAGTGGTGGCCATGGTGTGAATGAGGTGCCTGCGGAGGCGACAGCGCAGATGCCCTGCCGTCCCTACAATGGCCGGATTACATATGACGTTTACGTCAACGTCAAGACCAGGGCCCGCATGAATTCCCTTGAACACGAACTCCACTACCCGCATGGCGACACGCTGCCCGCGCTGGGCACCACGCTGGAAGTGGCACCAGGCGAAGGCAGCGGGCTAACACCTGCGGTGAAGTGGGTGCGCATGGGCCTGCCGTTTGCACTGGACCACATCAACCTCTGGCTGCTGCGCGACGAGATCGACGGCAGACAAGGCTGGAGCGTGGTGGACTGCTGCATCACCCGCGACGAAGCCAAAGCCCAGTGGGAGCAGATTTTTGCCAATGAGCTGGAAGGCCTGCCCATCCTGCGCGTGGTCGTCACCCACATGCACCCCGACCACGTGGGCCTGGCGCACTGGCTGTGTGCGCGCTGGCAAGTGGCGCTGTGGATGAGCGCCACCGACTACAACGCCGCACGGCTCGGCGCCATCACCACCACCGGCTTTGGCGGTGAGATGGCGGCGCGCTTTTTTGCATCGCACGGCCTGCTGGACGAAGCGGCGCTGAAAGTGATTCGCGGCCGCACCGGCTACTACCCCAACATGGTGCCCGCCGTACCCGAGAGCTATGTGCGCATGATGGACGGCGACACGCTGCACATTGGCGGGCGCGACTGGCGCTGCATCAGCGGCTACGGCCACGCGCCAGAACACATCTCGCTGTACTGCAATGACCTGAAGGTGTTGATCGGTGGCGACATGATGCTGCCGCGCATCTCCACCAACGTCAGCACCTACGACATCGAGCCCGAGTCCAACCCGCTGAAGCTGTTTCTGGAATCCATCGACAAGTTCGCCCCGCTGCCGGCCGACACGCTGACCCTACCCTCGCACGGCAAACCCTTCCGTGGCCTGCACGCCCGCATCCGCCAGCTGCACGACCACCACCGCGACCGGCTGGCCGAGGTGCTGGAAGCCTGCGGCCAAAAGCCCCACAGCGGCCACGACATCGTGCCCATCATGTTCAGGCGCCAGCTCGACGTGCACCAGATCACCTTTGCGCTGGGCGAAGCGGTCGCCCACTTGCATGCGCTGTGGTACCGGGGCGAGCTGACCCGGGCGCGGGATGCGGACGGTGTTTACCGCTTCAGCGCGGCCTGACAACGCCGGGGTTCAGTCCCAGCGCGGCACCGTCGCGGTCTTGAGCTCCCCCCGCAGCGCCGCGTAGTCCGGCATCACGCTGCCCACCGTGGCCCAGAAGCGCGGGCTGTGGTCCATCACGCGGAGGTGGCTGAGTTCGTGCACCACCACGTAGTCGATCACCTCCGGGCGGCAGTGCACCAGCCGCCAGTTGAGGCGGATGTTGCCGCTGCTGCTGGCGCTGCCCCAGCGGGTGCTGGCGTTGCTCAGGGCCAATTGACGCCATTGCACGCCGAGCTGGGGGGCGTAGTGGCGCAGCCGGTCGTCAAACCGCTGGCGGGCCTGCTGCTGCAACCAGCTTTGCACCGCCTTGCACATCTGCGCGGGCGTGGCGTGCTCTGGCAAACCCAGGTGCAGGGCGCGCGTGCCGTCGGCCTCCACACACCGGACGGCGCCTTTGGGCAGTGCGGCGTCCAGCAACACGGTCAGCGGCTCGCCGAGGTAGGGCAGTGCGGTGCCGTGGCGCCACGCCACTTTGGCGTCCACCGCCGCATGGTGGCGGGCTTGCATCTCGGCCAGCTTGCGCACGACCCAGCGCGCCTTGTCTTGCAGGGCGGCGTCCACCTCGTAGAGCGGCACGCGCTGGGGTGCGCTGACCACCAGCCCTTCTGTGGTGATGGTGAAGCCAATCGTGCGGCGCGGGGCCCGGCGGAACAGGTAGGTGACCACGGTGGTGTCCAGCACCGCCTCGCGGTTGGCGAGTGGGTGCCGGTACAGGCTGGTCGACCCGGCATTTGCTATGTTTTCAATAGCTTGATCGCCAGATTCGACTAAGGCTTGAGACCGATTTGGCTTTAAATTGACGATTTGCGCACCTGGCGGGGGCATTTTTCGGCTTCTGGCGGGCCGTGGGGCGGGTGTGGCCGGGCCTGCGGTCAGGAAATCAAAGGCCAGCTGGAGCAGGTGGCGCATGGCGCGGCGCGCAGCTCAGCGGTAGGCGTCGGGGTCGAGCCGGCGCATCTCGGCCTCGATCCAGGCCTCCACCTCGGCCATCAGCTCTTCGGGTTCGCGGCCAACGCTGGGGATGGGCTTGCCGATGGAAAAGTCCACCACGCCGGGCCGTTTGATGAAGGCCTTGCGCGGCCAGCACTTGGCAGACGTCACGGCAATTGGAATGACCGGTGCGCCGGTGGCCACCGCCAGCCGGGTGCCACCGAGCTTGTAGGTGCCTTTCTGGCCACGCGGGATGCGTGTGCCTTCGGGGAACATGATGACCCACACGCCTTGCGCCAGCAGGCGTTTGCCCTGCTCCACCAGCTTGTTGAAGGCCTGCGCACGCTGGCTGCGGTCGATGTGGATCATGTCCAGCCGGCCCATGGCCCAGCCGAAAAACGGCACGTAGATCAGCTCTTTCTTAAACACATAGGCCAGCGGGTGGGGCATCAGCGTTGGCATGGCAAAGGTTTCCCAGGTGGACTGGTGCTTGACCAACAAAATGGCCGGGCTTTTTTCGCCAACAGGCAGGTTTTCCATGCCAGTGACACGGTTCTCAATGCCCAGGATGGCGGTGCCGCCCGAGGTGGCCATGCGCAACCACATGACGCACTGCCAATACAGCGTGGTGCTGCTGACCACCAGGGACGAGGCCAGCATGTAAAACGACCAGGGGATGACGGTCACGATCATCCAGAGCAAGTGCAGAACCGAGCGGATCAAAGGCATGGCGGACGTTTCAGGCGGTGGCGGCGGGCGCAGGCGTGTGGGCCTGCGCTTCGCGGGTGAGGATGAAGTCGGCAAACGCAGCGAGGTTGTCGTGCGTGCGTGTGCCGGCGGGGTAGTCGGGTGGCAGCGGCTGGCCGCGCAGGTGGGCGCTTTTACCGGTCAGCACCAGGTGCGGCTCGCAGCCGGCGGCGGCGGCGGCCTGCAGGTCGCGCAGGCTGTCGCCGGTGGCGGGCAGGCCAACCAGATCGATGCCATAGCGCTCGCCAATCTGCAGGAACAGGCCGGGCAGCGGCTTGCGGCAGCTGCAGGCTTTTTCGCCTTCGGCTGGCGAATGCGGGCAGTAAAACACCGCGTCAATCCGCCCACCAGCGGCGGCCAGCGCCTTGTGCATCTTGGTGTGGATGGCGTTGAGCGCCACCACGTCAAACAAGCCCCGGCCCAGGCCCGACTGGTTGGACGCGATCACCACATGCCAGCCGGCGTGGTTGAGCCGCGCGATCGCTTCGAGCGAACCGGCAATCGGCGTCCACTCCTCGGCCGACTTGATGAACTCGTCGCTGTCCACGTTGATCGTGCCATCGCGGTCAAGGATGACGAGTTTCATGGGGTTCAGGCCGCCAGTTTGGACAGGTCGGCAACGCGGTTCATGGCCGCGTGCAGTGTGGCCAGCAGGCCAAGGCGGTTGGCTTTGAGCGCCGGGTCGTCGGCGTTGACCATGACCTTGTCGAAGAAGTCGTCCACCGGGGCCTTCAGCGCGGCCAGCGCCTGCAAACTCTCGGTGTATTGGCCGCTGGCCCAGGCATTTTCTGCCTTGGGCGCTACCGATTTGAGCGCGCTGGCGAGCGCCACTTCGGCGGGCTCGGTGAGCAGCGCGTCGTTGACCTGGGCCACCACCCCACCTTCGGCTTTTTTCAGGATGTTGCCGACCCGCTTGTTGGCAGCCGCCAGCGCGGGCGCTTCGGGCAGCGCGGCAAAGGCACGCACGGCGGCGAGGCGTTTGGCCACATCGCCCAGACGTTGCGGCCGCAAGGCCAGCACGGCGTCCACTTCCTGCGCGCTGTAGCCCTGCTCGCGCAGGCTGCCGGCAAGGCGGTCGTAGATGAAGTCGGCCAGCGGGCCAGAAGCGTCGGTGACCTTGTCGCCAAAGGCCGGCACGGCGCTGGCCAGCAGGCCAGACAAGTCCAGCGCCAGGTCTTGTTCGGTCAGCATGCGGATCACGCCCAGTGCGTGGCGGCGCAGCGCAAACGGGTCTTTGTCACCGGTCGGCAGGTTGCCAATGCCAAACATGCCGACCAGCGTTTCCAGCTTGTCGGCCAGGGCCACCACCACGCCGGTGGTGTTGCGCGGCAACTCGTCGCCAGCAAAGCGGGGCTTGTAGTGGTCTTCAATCGCGTCGGCCACTTCAGCGCTCAGGCCGTCGTTCAGCGCGTAATAGCGGCCCATCGTGCCTTGCAGTTCGGGAAACTCGCCCACCATGTCGGTCACCAGGTCGGTTTTGGCGAGTTGCGCGGCCTGGTCGGCTTTGGCCGCCAACACGTCGCCGCCGAGTTGCTGGCCAATCCCCTTGGCAATGGCACGCACCCGGGCCACCCGCTCGCCCTGCGTGCCCAACTTGTTGTGGTAGACCACCTTGTCCAGCCCGGCCACACGCGAAGCCAGGGTTTTCTTGCGGTCCTGGTCAAAGAAAAACTTGGCGTCGGCCAGACGGGGGCGCACCACCCGCTCGTTGCCGCCGGTCACAAAACTGGCGTCGGCGGGGTTGATGTTGCTGACCACCAGGAACTTGTTCGTCAACTTGCCGGCGGCGTCCAGCAGCGGGAAGTACTTCTGGTTGGCCTTCATCGTCAGGATCAGGCATTCCTGCGGCACGTCGAGAAACTGCGACTCAAACTCGCAGACCAGCACGTTGGGGCGTTCGACCAGCGCGGTCACCTCGTCGAGCAAGGCGTCGTCGTCAATCGCCTTGGCCCCGCCACCCACCTGGGCGGCGGCCGCGGCCAGCTGGCGCACGATCTCGGCACGGCGTTCGGCAAAACTCGCAATCACCGCGCCGTCTTTGGCCAGCGTGGCGGCGTACTGGTCGGCGTCTTGCAACACCACCGGCGACACCGCCGCTTCAAAGCGGTGGCCTTGTGTGGTGTTGCCGGCCTTCAGCCCCAGTGCCTGCACTGGCACCACGCTGCTGCCGTGCAGCGCCACCAAGCCGTGGGCCGGGCGCACAAAACTCACGCTGCTCCAGCCGGGCATATCGCAGCCACTTTCCAGCTGGTAGCTCATGACCTTGGGGATGGGCAGCTTGGCAATCGCTTCGGCCAGTGCTTTTTGCAGGCCCTCGGCCAGCGTGGCGCCCTGCACCGTGCTGTCGTAAAACAGCGCTTCGGCCTTGCCATCGGGTGCGCGCTTCAAGCCCGCCACGGCGGCCGCGTCGGCGCCCAGCGCCTGCAGCTTTTTCAGCAATGCCGGTGTGGCGTTGCCTGCGGCATCCAGCCCCACGCTCACAGGCATCAGTTTTTGCGACTGGGCCTTGTCAGCGGCCTGAGCCGACACAGCCGTCACATGCGCGGCCAACCGGCGCGGCGAAGCAAAGCTGGTGAGCGTGGCGTTGGCCGCGGTCAAGCCCTGGGCCTTGAGCTGGTCAAACAACACGCCGGCAAAGGCGTCACCGAGTTTCTTCAGGGCTTTGGGGGGCAGTTCTTCAACGAAGAGTTCCACCAGGAGGTTGTGCGTGGTCATGGCTTAGGCGGCCTTCTTCGTCATCTGGTCGACCCACGCGCGCGGTGCCATCGGGAAACCGAGGCGCTCGCGGCTGTCGTAGTAGCTCTGCGCCACGGCGCGGGCCAGGTTGCGGATGCGGCCAATGTAGGCGGCGCGTTCGGTCACGCTGATGGCGCCACGGGCGTCCAGCAGGTTGAAGCTGTGCGCGCACTTCAGCACCTGCTCGTAGGCCGGCAAGGCCAGTTGCTGCTCCATCAGGTACTTGGCCTGCTTCTCGTGGGCGGCAAAGGCGGTGAACAAAAAGTCGGCATCGCTGTGTTCGAAGTTGTAGGCCGACTGCTCTTTTTCGTTTTGCAGGTAGACATCGCCATAGCTCAGCGTGTCGGTCCACTTCAGGTTGTAGACGTTGTCCACGCCCTGCAAGTACATGGCCAGGCGCTCCAGACCGTAGGTGATTTCGCCGGTGATGGGTTTGCAGTCGATGCCACCGACCTGCTGGAAATAGGTGAACTGCGTCACCTCCATGCCGTTGAGCCAGACCTCCCAGCCCAGGCCCCAGGCCCCCAGCGTGGGGTTTTCCCAATCGTCTTCCACGAAGCGGATGTCGTTTTTCTTCAAATCGAAACCCAGCGCTTCCAGACTGCCCAGGTACAACTCCAGGATGTTGCTCGGCGCGGGCTTCAGCACCACCTGGTACTGGTAGTAGTGCTGCAGGCGGTTGGGGTTCTCGCCGTAGCGGCCGTCCTTGGGGCGGCGGCTGGGCTGCACGTAGGCGGCTTTCCAGGGCTCGGGGCCCAAGGCGCGCAGGAAGGTGGCGGTGTGGGACGTGCCCGCGCCAACTTCCATGTCGTAGGGCTGCAAGAGGGCGCAGCCTTGCTGGTCCCAATAGGACTGCAAGGTCAGGATGATCTGCTGAAAGGTGAGCATGGTGGGTGGTGTGAAGTCACAGCCACGGCCGCCAGAGGAACCAGCGGCTCGTGCAAACCCTTGATTTTACGGGGCTTCCCCGCCCACCCTGCGCGACCGGCTACTGGATCAGTATTCCCAGAAAATGCGCTGCAGTTCCTTGGTGTCGCTGGTCTTCGTCAGCGCCACGGCGGCCAGGATGCGGGCCTTTTGTGGCCGCAGGTCGTGCGCGGCCACCCAGTCGTACTTGTCGTCGGGCTGCTCGGCGTTGCGCAGCACAAAACCGTCGGGCACGCGGGACGAGCGGATGATGTGCACGCCCTGGCTGCGCAGCTCCTGCAACACCGGCACGATGCGGTCGGCCACCGAGCCATTGCCCGGACCACCATGCACCAGCGCCTTGATGCCCGACTTGCCCACCGCGTCAAACGCGGTGCGGGGCACGTTGCCGTAGCTGTAGACAACCTCGACCGGCGCCAACGTGGTGATCTCGTCGATGTTGAACTCAGAACCGGCCGTGTGGCGCTTCACCGGCGCGCGGAACCAGTAGTTTTTGCCTTCCACCACCATGCCCAGCGGGCCCCACTGGCTCTTGAACGAGTCGGTTTTGATGTTGACGTTTTTCGACACGTCGCGGCCGCTCTGGATCTCGTCGTTCATCGTCACCAGCACGCCTTTGCCGGCCGCGTCCTTGCTGGCAGCCACCACCACCGCGTCGTACAGGTTCAGCGCGCCGTCGGCCGACAGCGCGGTGCCCGGCCGCATGGAGCCGACCACCACAATCGGTTTGCTGGTGCGGATGACGAGGTTCAGGAAGTACGCCGTTTCTTCCAGCGTGTCGGTGCCGTGGGTGACCACGATGCCGTCCACGTCGGCCTGCTTCACCAGCGCCGAAACGCGGCGCGCCAGCGTCAGCAGCTGCTCGTTGGTGAAACTCTCGGAGGCGATCTGGAACACCTGCTCGCCCTTGACGGTGGCCACATTGGCCAACTCGGGCAGGCCGGCCAGCAGCTTGTCCACCGGCACCTTGGCAGCCGCATAGGTGGCGCTGTTCAGCGCCGAAGCCCCGGCACCGGCGATGGTGCCGCCGGTGGCCAACACAACGACTGTGGGCTTGGTGGTCTGTGCCGCCGCCACCGTGGCCAGCAGCGCGAACGCCAGGCCAGCCAACCATTGTTCAAGCTTGAAAATGCGCATGGCAAAACTCCTTGAGGGTAGAAAAACCGGGTCAGCGTGGCAGACGCAAGCCCCGTACCAGGAAAGCCACCGCCACCAACCCCAAGGCCAGCAGCCACAGCGGCACCAGGCCGAAGCGCGAGACCCACCAGGCGAACGGCGTGGTCACGGTGCGGCCCTCTACCGTGCCCACCAGCACGCCCCGTGTCAAGCGCGGCAGGGCGTGGGTGACGCGTCCCAGGTGGTCGATCACCACGGTGGCACCGGTGTTGGTGGCGCGCACAAACGGCCGTTCAAACTCGCGGGCGCGCATGCGGGAGATGTGCAGGTGCTGGTCAATCGCCACGCTGTCGCCAAACCAGCCGATGTTGCTCACGTTCACAAAAATGGTGGGCGCAGCTGCCGGGTTGCTGAAGCGCGCGCCCAGTTCTTCACCAAACAAATCTTCGTAGCAAATGTTCGGGGCCAGCCGCTGGCCCTGCCAGTCGAACGACGGCTGGCCGACCGCGCCACGGTTGAAGTCGCCCAGGGGGATGTGCATCAACTCGGTGAACCAGCGAAAACCCAGCGGGATGAACTCGCCAAACGGCACCAGGTGGTGCTTGGCATATTCATAAACTGCCGGTTGCCCCGGTTTCAGTCCGACCACCGAGTTGGTGTAGCCGGCTTCCAGGTTGCCCAGCGGGATGCCCAGCAGCGCGGCACCGTCGCCCTTGGCAAAACGGTTTTGCAGCATGTCCCAATAGCCGGGAGGCAGATCGCCCGGCAGCAGCGGCACCGCCGTCTCCGGGCCCACGACAAGGGAGGTGTCTGCGGCCATCAGCTGCCGGCCGTACCAGTCCAACGCGTCGGGCACGCCCTTGCCTGGCTGGAATTTTTCGTCTTGCGGGATGTTGCCTTGCAGCAGCGTCACGTCGAGCCAGCCGGCACTGCCCGGTGGCGGGCCCGCGACGATGGGGCCGGTGCGCGCGAGCGGCTCTGCCGGACCGGGCAAGGCCCATGACACGGCACCCAAGGCCAGCACCGCCGCAGCAGGCGCCAACCAGCCGCGCGGTTGCGCCAGCGCGCCCAGCAGCGCCAGCAAACTGGCCGACAGCAGCGCGGCCACCGCGCCGGTGCCGTACACACCCACGTAGCGCGGCCAGGTGGCCAGCGGGCCGTCCAGGTGCGCATAGCCGCTGGCGCCCCAGGGGAAACCGGTGAACCAGTGGCCACGCAGCAGTTCGGCGAGGGTCCAGAGGGCTGCGAACAGCACCGCTGCCCACAACGGGTGGACGCGGCGCCGGGCGAACAGCGCGCCATACACCGCGCCGGCAACGCCGTAATACACCGCCAGAAACCCCGCCAGCCCAAGCACCGCCGCCACCGTCAATGGCGCAGCCAGGCCGCCATAGGTGTGCATGGAGATGTAGAGCCACCAGAAGGTGCCGGTGAGCATGGCCAGCGCGAACAGCCAGCCCCGCAAGGCCGCCTGGGGCCAGGTGGGGGCGCGTTGCAACAAACCGGCGAGCAGCACGAGCGACAGCACTTGCAGCCACCAGACCGGCTGGCCCGGGGAGATGCCGGGTGGCGCCCAGGCGAACGGCCAGGCCAGCGCCAGCGCGTGCAGGCCACCGCCCAGGGCGGCCTGCACCAGGGCGGGCGCCCGCCGGGTCATGGGGCAGGCACGACCGGGGCGACCTTGAACCACTTCACCGCGCCACCTTTGGTGTGCAGCACGGTGAACTTGAGCCCGGCGATGGCAAACTGCTCGCCGCGCTTGGGCACGTGGCCCATTTCGTGGGCGACCAGGCCGCCGATGGTGTCCACGTCGTCGTGTGACAGCGCGACCGAGAAGGCCTCGTTCATGCGCTCGATCAGCGTGTCGCCGCTGACGCGGTAGGTTTTGTCGGGCAGGCCGAAGATGTCGCCATCGTCTTCGGCAATGTCGAACTCGTCCTCGATCTCGCCGACGATTTCTTCCAGCACGTCTTCGATGGTGATCAGCCCCGCCGTGCGGCCAAACTCGTCGATGACGATGGCCAGGTGGTTGCGGTTGCCGCGGAACTCGCGCAGCAAGTCGTTCAGGCCTTTGCTCTCGGGAATGAACACCGCCGGCCGCAGCAGCGCGCGGATGTTCAACTCGGGCGCACGCTGCAGCTTGAGCAGGTCTTTCGCCATCAGCGTGCCAATGATGTTTTCTTTCTCGCGCTCGAACACCGGGAAGCGCGAGTGCGCGGTGTCGATCACCAAATGCAGCAGGTCGTCGTACGACGCGTCGATGTCGATCAGGTCCATCCGCGTGGCGGGCACCATCACATCACCGGCCGTCATGTCGGCCATGCGGATCACACCTTCGAGCATGGCGCGCGACTCGGCGCCGATGATGTCGTTGTCTTCCGCTTCAACGAGGGTTTCGATCAGCTCGTCTTTGGAGTCGGGACCGGGGTGGAGAAACTCGGCAACTTTCTGCAGGAAGCTGCGTTTGTCCTGATAGGGCTCGCGTTCAGGGCGCGCCGGATGGGGGTCTGACACAGGCGTGTGCGGTAGTGGATGAACCACAAGGATAGCGGATTGGCGTGACACGCCATCCGAGGGGCCGACGCGCGCTCAGCCGGCCGACTTGTGGCGGCCTTCGCGCACGCCGCTGCGCACTTCCTGCAGCGTGGCCAGAAAGTCCCAGAACTGCTTGGCCTGCACCTTGAGGCGGTAGTCGGTCTGCGCGAAATGCTCTTCGACGATTTCCGTCATGCGGGAGTCGAGGTCGGCAGGGGGCAGTTTCAGGTAGGCGTCAGACTCGGGACCGTTGCGCTCCACCAGCGCACCGGCATTGCGGGCGATCTTCAGCATCACCGTGTTTTCGGTCAGTGCGTGGATGAACAGCAGGTTGACGTTTTCGTTGCGGGCGTGGATCACCGCACGTTCGAACAGCCGAGCGCCATACCCCCGGCCACGTGCCATCTTGAGCACCGAGACACCGAATTCGGCACAGGCCTCGCACTTCGGGTCGGGCGAAAACGCCAGGTGGGCCATCGCGATGAGCGTCAGGCGGCGGTTGTAGATGCCAAAAATCTCGTCACGCTCGAAGTCGAGGTGGTCGACGTAGTGCTGCACCTGCACGTCGCTGGCGGCGTAGCCGAAACGCAGGTAGCGGTCCGACGGGTCGAGCGACAGCAGGTGGGTTGCAATCCGCTCGCGGTGGCTGGGGCCAAGGGAACGGATCGGCACAATCACCGACGGTTTGCCCTGCGGTGCGGGCTCGTCCAGCGGCTTGGGCGGCATGCGCAGCATCTCCCGGCCCGCGTTGAGCGAGGCTTTGATGAGCGCAGAGGGGTGGACCATGGGGACAATACTAGGGTTAATACTTAGATTGAACAACCCATAAACGGCGTGCCAAGGCCACAGTTGACAGGCTTTTAGATGCCACCTTCACCAAAAATCAAGCCTAAATCGGCTTTAGCCCTAGTGAAACCTGGCAGCGTAGCTATCGATTCAGGAGCAAAAGTAATTGCTGCACCGCACAATTATCTGACAAGCGGTCAGTACCGCCGGCATTGTGGCGCCAGAAACTCGCGTCCGTCCAGCGGTTATGGCGCCAAGCGGGCCAACACGTCCTGGAGAACGACCGGCCGGTGCGCCAAATCGACATGGCCAGCGCCGGTGATCAGGCGGTTGTCCGCGTCCGCCAGCATCGCAGTGGACGGCGGTGCCACGATGTTGTCGGCATTGGAGTACCAGCAGGTGAAATGCGCACGCCGCGCCGGTGGCTCGCTTTGCGCCAGTTCGGTCAGCCACCGGCTGTTCAAACGCATCTGACGGCCATTGATGCCATGGCCAAACCGGGCAAACCAGGTTCCGTGGTGCGGGGAGCCCAGCGTCACCACCTCTGAGATGGCCAGGTCACCGCCAGGCAAGGCGGCCGTGCCTGCCCGTGCCCGCAACCAGGCCCGCACCACCAGACCGCCCATGCTGTGGCAGACGAGCAGCGGCGGCTGGCCAGTGGCCCGGCGCACCTGCTGAACCGCCTGATCCACTTGCGGCAGGTAGCCGTCAATTGAGCCAAACACCGGCTCCAGGTTGACGGCAACGAAGGCATGCCCCCGCGCACGCAGCACGGGCAGCCAGGGGTTCCAGAAACCGCGGTTGCAGACAAACCCATGGACCAGCACCACCCCGCGCGGCCCCGTTTGGCCGGACGCCAGCACGGGCAGGTGGTCAGGCGTGCGGCCGGAACGAAAGGGTTGGCGCCAGCCGAACGTCTGCAAGGCCACCACCGTTTCACGCACAGCCGCGTGCAGCAGTTCAGCGGGCGCAGCGAGTGGCACACCACAACCCCGGTTGATCCGGTTCAGCAGCGTGAACTCCACAGCAAACAAGACAACGTAGAAGAACACCACGCCCAGAAACCCGGCCACGGCCCACAGCGGTCCGTGTGGCCAGAGCGAGATCGCCACCAAGGTGGCCAGCACCAGCAGCGCCGCGCAAATGCCGCGTTGCAGTTGGGCCAGCATGCTCAGGCCAGTGTCACTTCACGCCCGGTCAGGCGCTTGGCCAGGCCCTGGGCCAACCGGTTCACGGTGCCGTAGATGGACAGCTGCGGGTTGGCGCCAATGCTGGTGGGGAACAGCGAACCGTCGTGCACCGACAGGTTGGCCAGCTGCCAGTGCTGGCCGTCGGGCCGGGTCACCCCCAGCGCCGCGGTGCCCCCCATGCCGCAGCCGCCCATCACGTGGGCACTGACGACGCGGGTCAGCAGCGGCTGCATGGGCAGCTCGGCAATGCCCTTTTGGGCTTCGGCCCAGGAGGCGTAGGGTTTGGCGGTCTCGTGCACCGGCAGCACCTGGCGGGCACCGGCCGCAAACTGGATCTCGGCCATGGACAACAAGGCACGCCGGGCGCCTTCCATCACAAAGCGGTTGAGCGGGTAGTCGAGCAGCGGCGTGCCGTCTTTGCGCAAGCTCACCTTGCCACCGGTCGATTCGGCATGGAAGCCGTCGCGCAGCAGCGCCAGCAGCACCTGCGCATTGGGTAACTGGCCCAGCAACTCGGCCTGCGCCTTGCCATAGCCCGGCAAGGTAGAGGCAAAAATCACCGGGTGAATCGGCGGGGCCTCCAGCTTGTACCCCATCGGCCCGTCAATGGCCTGGGTGCCCAGGAAGTGGTCTGAATACACCGTTTGCGGTGCGCCCTGCCACCCCTCCACCTTGTGCGGCATGACGCCGGCAGACATCACCACCGGATGCAAAAAAGTACGGGTGCCCAAGCGGCCATGCGGGTCAGGCGCTTTGGAGCGCATCAACACCGCCGGTGAGTTGATGGCACCGGCCGCCAACACGTAATGCTTGGCCACAATGCGCGTGCTGGTCGAACCCACTGGCGTGCCGTTGGCACTGACCGGCCTCACCAGCAGCCCACTGACCTGCTGGTTGGCCAACTCGAAACGCTCGGCCCGTGTCTCCACCAGCAGTTGCGCACCGGCATTGAGTGCGGCGGGAATGGTCGTCACCAACATCGACTGCTTGGCGTTGGTCGGGCAGCCCATGCCGCACGAACCCAGATTGGCGCAGCCCTTGACGTTGCGTGGGATCACCGCGCTCGACACGTTGATGCGGGTCGCGCCCCGGCGCAAGGCCTCGTTGTTCTCGTTCGGCGCCAGTGTCCACGGGGCAATGCCGAGGCGCTTTTCTGCCTGAGCGAAATAAGGGCCCAGCTGTTCATGCGAGTAGCTGTCCAGCCCGAACTGCGAGCGCCAGTGCTGCAAGGTGTCGCCCGGCGTTCGGAAAGAGCTGGTCCAGTTCACCGTGGTGGAGCCGCCCACACAGCGGCCCTGCAGGATGGTGATGCCTTTGTCTTTGGTCTTGCGGCCGGCACTTTCCTGGTACAGGTCCGGGTAAGCCACGCTTTCCAGCTGCTTGAAGTCGCTGCTGCTGCGCAACGGGCCTTCTTCCACCAGCACCACGCGCAGGCCGGCCTTGGTCAACAGCTCTGCCGTGACGCCGGCACCGGCGCCGCTGCCGACAATCGCCACATCGCAGTCGATGCGGGCAGGAAGGGCACCGTGTGGGCCGCCCAGCACGGTCCAGCCGCGTTTCAAACCCTCGCGGATCGGGTCGGGAAATGAGCTCATGGGAATGTCTTTACAACTTGACCGGGCCGCCGTAGCCCATCAGGGCCCAGCTGCTGTCGTCGGCAAAATAGGCACCGTTCACGATTTCGCGGAAGGCGTGGTAGACCTGCTGCCGCAGGCCAAGGCTGGAGGTGCGCATGGCCTGCAGGTGGTCCTGCAACTGGGCCACCGAGGCATCTTTAAACGGCGTGAACAGACCGAACACGGCCACACGGCCCACGGTCAACGAGACAATGGACAACAATTCTGCCAACTCGTCCTGCGTGGCGCCCGGCAAGCCGCTGATCAGCACCTCCACCCGCTGCACCATGCCATCGAGCGCGGCGGCGCGGGCCTGTGCAGCGACCGGGATGCAGCCGTCCAGAATCGCACCACCCACACTGCGAAAAATCGCGCGGGAGGATTCCGACAACCGGCCGTGGCTCAACGGCGAATCCCATTGCGCCACGGCCAGCCCCGCCAGGCTCATGGCAACGGCGCTGCCAACCCCGAGCTTGAGTAAGGTTCTTCTTTGCATGATTTGACTATCGCATTGTCACGAGCCCTCCCGCTAGAGCGTGTCGTCTAGCTGACATGGGCAGAATCCCTTGTATGCCAAAGGCCAGCCTGCACACCGACACCATCCACCACGCACTCAGCGCAGTAGCCCAGTTGCGGCAAGAGCGTGCCACCCATCCGGCGTTGGCCCGGGCCGTGTCGGAGATCAAGGCCCTGCAAAGCCGACGCTTCAGCGGCACCTACGCCGATGTGCTGCGTGACCCCGCGTACACCGCAGCGGCACGGTTTTTTCTTGAAGAGCTGTATGCCGACCGTGACTTTGCCGACCGTGACGCCCAGTTCGCACGGGTTGCCGGCACCCTTCAGAAGCTGTTCCCTGCTGCGGTGGTGTCTACCGCCTGCGCCTTGGCAGAACTGCATGCACTGACAGAGCAGCTTGACCAAGCAATGGCCCATGAACGGCTGGTTTTGACACGCGATGGTGATTTTTCGGGCTCAGAAAGCATGCTTTACCTAAAAACATGGCGAAAGGTGGAACAAGAAGACAAACGGCGCCTGCAGCTTCAGAACGTGCTGGCCATCGGCAACGACTTGGCGCGGCTAACCCGCACGCCTGGCCTGCGCACTCTGCTGAAGATGATGCGCAGGCCGGCCAACGCCGCCGGCATGGGCATGCTCCAGCAGTTTCTGGAGTCAGGGTTTGACACTTTCGCAGCCCTTGCAAAGCAACCCGGCGGTGCCAGCCACTTCCTTGAGCTGATCGCACAGCGCGAAAACGCCTTGATCGACACGCTGTTTCATGCCCCCATCGTCGGTGCGGAAGCTGCGTTAGACACCATCCTCATGCCCTGCGCCTCACAACACTGATCGGCGACGCCGATACTTGAGCACCTCCTTGATATGCCCTCTTCCATGCACAAAAAAGCAGAACTTCCACCCGGCGTGACCGTGCTTGAACGCGGCTGGCTGTCGTCAAACAACATCGTCAGCATTGGACGCCACAGCACCGCCTTGGTCGACAGCGGCTACGCAACACACGCCGCACAAACGGTCACACTCGTTCAACAGGCCCTGGGGCCTCGCCTCCTGGACGCACTGGTGAACACCCACTTGCACAGTGACCACTGCGGCGGCAATGCATTGCTTCAAACCACCTACCCGGAATTGACAACCCGCATTCCCCACGGCCTGGCAGCAGAGGTAAGCCAATGGGACCCTGTGACATTGGGCTATGAACCAACAGGCCAACAATGCCCCCCGTTCCGCTGCGACACGCTGCTGCGAAACGGCGACTCGGTTGAACTGGGCGATTGGTTCTGGCAAGTCCACAGCGCACCAGGCCATGACCCCGATGCCATCATCCTGTACCAGCCAGAGTACGGTGTGCTCATTTCTGGAGACGCGCTGTGGGAAAACGGATTTGGCGTTGTCTTTCCAGAACTGGAAGGCGAACAAGGCTTTGCCGAAGTCGCCCGAACACTGGACCTGATCGAATCCCTGCGCCCTCGCACCATCATTCCGGGCCATGGCGCGGTATTTAGCAATGTACCTGCCGCACTGTCCGTTGCCCGGAAACGGCTGGAAGGGTTTGTGAACAACCCCGACAAGCATGCACTGCACGCCGGCAAGGTGTTGCTGAAATTCAAACTGCTGGAGTGGCAACAGGTCAGCCGCAAGGATTTAGAAGCCTGGGCTTTGCGAACACGCTACGTCACGCAATTGCACGAACGCCACTTCGGCAACCTGCCGATCACATCCTGGCTGGCCGAGTTGTTGCTGAGCCTAGAACGATCGGGTGCCGCACGCATGCACAGGGACACTGTGTTCAACCAGTAACACGACGAAACTACGATAAGGGGGAATGGGTATTGCCAGAACGGCAGCACAGAAATTGGAGCACCAAAAACAAAACGCCCCGATCGCTGACCGGGGCGTTTGCTTGGTTGTAATAGCC
>JAZKIY010000045.1:0-10362 GCA_040384665.1 Pseudomonadota bacterium | reverse complement strand
ACATAGGCGCAGGCCGGGCCGTTGTAGTCCTTGATCAGCGGGTTGATCTGGAAGCACTCGATGCCCGACAGTTCGGCGCCCGCGTGGTAGGCCATGCTGTAGCCGTCGCCGGCATTGGTGGGGTTCTCGTAGGTGCCGAACAAATAGCCCGACGCCGGCAGCCCCAGCCGGCCGGCCGCACCGGTGGACAACACCACCGAGGTGGCACGGATGACGTGGAAGTCGGCGGTGCGGCAGTCGAACGCCATTGCGCCCGCGATGCGGCCGTCGTCCGCCACCAGCAGCCGGGTCACGACCAGCCGGTTCTCGATCTCCACCCGCGTGCGCTTGAGCTGTTTGTAGAGCACCTTTTTGATGTCGTGGCCCTCCGGCATGGGCAGCACGTAGCTGCCCATGTGGTGGACCTTGCGCACCGCGTAGTCGCCGGTCTCGTCGCGCTCGAACTTCACGCCCCAGCGGTTCAGTTCTTCGATCATCGCGAAGCTGTTGGCGGCGTAAGCCATCACGGTTTTCTGGTTGACGATGCCGTCGTTGGCCACCGTGATCTCGCGCACGTACTGCGCCGGGTCGGCGTGGCCGGGAATGACGGCGTTGTTCAGGCCGTCCATGCCCATCGAGATGGCGCCGCTGCGCTTGACGTTGGCTTTTTCCAGCAGCAGCACCCGCAGCTGGGGGTTGGCCTGCTTGGCCTTGACGGCCGCCATCGGCCCGGCCGTGCCGCCGCCGATGACCAGCACATCGACTTCGCGTTCTATCGTGTTCATGGTGTTGTCCGTTGGGTCTGACCGTTGCGCTGGACGCGCAGCCGGTACTGGAAGGTGTCGGCGCGGTAATAAAGGTGTTCGTAGTCGATCGGGTTGCCGTCCTGGGTGCAGGTCAGGCGCTCCACCCGCAGCACCGGCGCTTGCCGCGGAATGTCGAGCAAGCCCGCCAGTCGGGTGTCTGCAGCGGTGGCGTCGATGGCCAGTTCGGCGTGGCCGAGCGGCAGGCCGTAGTCGTTCTCCAGAATGAGGAAGATGTCGCGCGTGGCCAGGTCTTCGCGGGCCAGCCGCTCGCCGATGGGCAGCGGCAGCCAGGTGGTGTCGAGCGACACCGGCTTCCGGTTCAGGAAACGCAGGCGGTGGATTTCGGTCACGGGTGTGCCAGGCGCCAGGGCCAGCCGCTGTGCCACCTGCGCGCTGGCCGCCACCGTGCCGATCTGCAGCAGCCGGTTGAAGGTTTCATGGCCGGCAGCGCCCATGGCTTCCGCAAAGCCCTGGAGCCGACCCAGTTCCTGAAAAGGCTTTGGCTGGGCAACGAAAGACCCTTTGCCAGCCACCTTGAAGATCACACTTTCCTTGGCCAGGTCGCCCAAAGCCTGGCGCACCGTGATGCGGCTCACGCCGTAGTGGCGCATCAGCGCGCTTTCCGAGGGCATGCGGTCATGAGGTTGGTAGGTCCCTGCCTGGATGCGCGCCCGGAGTTCCTCGCGGATGCGGTGGTACAGCGTGGGTGTCGGCGGTGGGTATTCGGCAGGGAAAGAGGAGGTGTACATCCGGTTCTGACTGGTTATGTCAGGTCAGTATTCGCAAGGGACATGCCACTGCGAAACGGCGCGGATGGACCGCCACAAGCTGTTGATTTCAATGGGAAATCTTGCTTTCTCTCATGACAAGGGATGCGGCTGCGGTGTTGATTTCTGCGCAGCCAAAGTGTTGGTATTTCAACTTTCTCGCCGGCGGCTGCTGAAAAACGAGCACACCCAACCCCCTGTGGCTGATCGGGCTCTGGGCAGGCGTTGTTTCGTGGGTTGCGCCCTGCAGATCCAAGGGTGCGGCCGTCTGTCTGATGGCTTCTTAGATGTTTTGGTTGTTTGGAACCTTGTATTTATTCTTTTGCAAACGCGGGCGTTGTCTTTAGATTCGGGTTTGAGCCTGTGCCCCTGAGTGGCACGGATTGTTTGAATGGCTTTGATCACCATGACTTCTGTATCCGACACCACTGAAACCCTTGAATCGTTGGCCGCGGTGCGCACCAGCGCGCAGGCCGCCGGTTTGCCCTATGCCGGCGGTGTGTCCCCAGCGCTGGCCTGGGCGCTTCTTTCTGCGGGTGAAGCTTTGCTGGTGGATGTGCGCAGCGGCGAAGAACGCAAGTTCGTCGGGCATGTGCCCGAAAGCCTGCATGTGCCCTGGGCCACAGGCACGAGCCTGTTGCGCAACCCCCGCTTCGTGCGCGAACTGGAGGCCAAGACTGGCAAGGACGCCGTGGTGCTGCTGCTGTGCCGCAGCGGCAAGCGTTCGGTGCTGGCTGCCGAGGCCGCAGCCAAGGCCGGGTTCACCGATGTTTTCAATGTGCTCGAGGGCTTCGAGGGTGAAATCAATGCGCAGGGGCACCGCGGCAGCACCGATGGCTGGCGCCTGCATGGCCTGCCGTGGGTGCAGGACTGACCGGCGCGGAACCCGATATGGCTGCATTCGATACCCCCGCCATCGTGGCGGCGCTGCGGGGCGTGCGCCAGCAGTGGCGTGAATCGCAAAAACGGTCGCCAGAACCTGGTGGCCGCGAGTTCCCTTCGCCCGACGCGATGGGGCAGATCATCGACCGGCTGAAGGGGGCGCTGTTTCCCATGCGCCTGGGGCCACCGGATCTGTACACCGACGGCGAAGACTTCTACGTGGGCCACACGCTGGAGGCGGCACTCCACTTGCTGCTGGAGCAGGTGCGCCTGGAATTGCGGTATGTGGCGCGCCGCAGCGGCCCGGCCGACGCGGCACTGGATGCGCTCGCGCTGGAACATACCCGTGCCTTCGCTGCCGCGCTGCCAGCCATCCGCAGCCTGCTCGACACCGATGTCCAGGCCGCCTACCACGGTGATCCGGCCGCCCGCAGTGTCGACGAAGTGCTGCTGTGCTACCCCGGCGTGCTGGCCATGATCCACCACCGGCTGGCCCACCAGCTCTACCAGCTCGGTTTGCCGCTGCTGGCCCGCATCGTGGCCGAGCTGGCCCATGGGCAGACCGGCATCGACATCCACCCCGGTGCGCGCATTGGCGAGAGTTTTTTCATCGACCATGGCACCGGCGTGGTGGTGGGTGAAACCGCCGTGATTGGCCGCCGCGTGCGCCTGTACCAGGCGGTGACACTGGGCGCCAAGCGCTTCGAGACCACGCCCGACGGCGCGCTGCAAAAAGGCCAGGCCCGCCACCCGGTGGTGGAAGACGACGTGGTCGTCTACGCCGGCGCCACGGTGCTGGGCCGGGTGACCATTGGCCGCGGCGCCACCATTGGTGGCAATGTGTGGGTGACGCACGACGTGCCGCCCGGCGGCCATGTCACGCAGGCGGTGGCCCGCCACAACGGCCACTCCGAGGCGGCACTGGCATGAGCACCACGTTGGTAGAAAGCTTCGGCATCGCGGTGCGCCGCCAGCGCGAAGCGCAGGGCTGGTCGCAGGAACTGCTGGCCGAACGGGCCGACCTGAACCGCTCGTACGTGGGCGAGATCGAACGGGGGCGGGTGATTCCGTCGCTGGTCACCATCGACAAACTGGCCCAGGCGCTGGGGCTGTCACCCCATCTGCTGCTGCAGTTGGGTGAGCAGGTGGGGCAGTCGCGTCTGGCCCATGGCATCAATTTGGCGGCTATAGCCTGTTGAGTGGGCGCTGAAGGCAACAGACACTCCAGCCTAGGGATTACCCGTAACCTTTTCCACTCTCCTCTACAGGCACCTCCATGGCATCTACCCCCGTTCTTCCCACCACCCTGGGCGACGCCGCCGCGCGTCAGCTGGCCAACGCCACCAAGACGACTGCGCAGCTTTCCACCATCTCGCCGCGCTGGCTGACCCATTTGCTGCAGTGGGTGCCGGTGGAAGCGGGCATTTACCGGCTGAACCAGGTGAAGGACCCGGAGTCGATCAAGGTCACCTGCACCGCGCGCCAGACCGAGAACCAGCTGCCGCGTACGTTTGTGGATTACGACGCCCAGCCGCGCGAGTTTTTCCTGAACGCGGTCAGCACGATTGTGGACATCCACACCCGCATTTCCGACCTCTACAGCAGCCCGCACGACCAGATCAAGGAGCAGTTGCGCCTGACGATCGAGACCATCAAGGAAAATCAGGAAAGCGAACTGGTCAACAACCCGGATTACGGCCTGCTGTCGCAGGTGGCGGAAGAGCAGCGCATCTTCCCGCTGACCGGCGCGCCCACGCCCGACGACCTGGACGAGCTGCTGACCAAGGTCTGGAAAGAACCGGCGTTCTTCCTGGCACACCCATTGGCCATTGCCGCCTTTGGCCGCGAAGCCACCCGCCGCGGCACGCCGCCGCCCACCGTCAGCCTGTTCGGCTCGCAGTTCATCACCTGGCGCGGCATTCCGCTGATCCCGTCGGACAAGGTGCCGGTGGCCGACGGCAAGAGCAAGATCATTCTGCTGCGCGTGGGCGACAAGCGCCAGGGCGTGGTTGGCCTGTTCCAGCCGGGCCTGCCGGGCGAACAGAGCCCGGGTTTGTCGGTGCGCTTCATGGGCATCAACGACCAGGCGATTTCGTCGTATTTGATCTCGCTGTACTGCTCGCTGGCCGTGCTGACGCCCGACGCACTGGCGGTGCTGGACGATGTGGAAATCGGCAAATACCACGACTACCCGGACACCTACAAGTAATCCGGGGAGACGATCTTGGTGTCCCCCAATTTCTCCGTGCCGTCCACGCCCGAGGCACCGTTCGACCCGGCGCTGATCGCGCAGATGGCCAACGCGCTGTTTGCGGCGCGGCCGGGTGCTACGGCCCCGGGCCTTGCCACGGTGCCACCCGGCGTGCAGGCGCCCGGCAACATGGCGCCTGCCGGTTCGCCGCTCAGCAGCCCTGCGGGTTTTGGTCCCGGCGTGCCTGGCACGCCGATTCCGCAAGGCCAGATTCCCGGCAGCAACCTGATCCCGGCGGCGCCGGGTGGCGTGCTGTCGTTGGCGAACCGCCTGCCTTCTGCGTTGCCGCACGCGGTGGCGGGGAACGGCCTGCCCGACACGGTGGCCAGCGTGGCGCCGGCCTTCGAACCCCGCTTCGGTGGTGCCGCGCTGGGCGTGCCCGAGGCCTATTACTTCCTGGCCAACGGCCATGGCCAGCCGTCGCCCGGCGGGCGGTCTGCCACGCCCCCAGCGGGTGATCCGCTGGACGCACTGGCATTGCAGTCCTTGTTGCCGCCCCCTGCGGTGACGCCGGTTTCGCCTTCCGGCGGCTTGGCCGGAGCCTCCCCCGCCAATGCGCCATCGGCGCCGGCGTATTACTTTGTCGATGCGGTCACACTGCCCAACGGCTTCGTCACGCCCGCCAAGCCCGCGCCGCACGCCACCGTGCCGCTGGCCGGGCAGGGCCAGCACCCGCCGTTTGACGTGAACGCGGTGCGGCGCGACTTTCCCATCCTGCAGGAGCGGGTCAACGGCAAGCAGCTGGTGTGGTTCGACAACGCTGCCACCACGCACAAGCCGCAGGCGGTGATCGACCGCATCGCGCATTTCTACGCCCACGAGAACTCCAACATCCACCGCGCCGCACACGAGTTGGCGGCGCGTGCAACCGACGCCTACGAAGGCGCACGCGAGCGGGTGAAACGCTTCATCAACGCGCCCGATGTGAACGAGGTGATCTTTGTGCGCGGCACCACCGAGGCCATCAACCTGGTGGCCAAAAGCTGGGGCGGTCAGCATGTGGGCGAGGGCGACGAGATCATCGTCTCCAACCTGGAGCACCACGCCAACATCGTGCCCTGGCAGCAGCTCGCTGCCGCCAAGGGCGCCAAGCTGCGCGTGATTCCGGTTGACGATTCCGGCCAGGTGCTGCTGGACGAGTACGCCAAGCTTTTGTCCGACCGCACCAAGATCGTTGCCGTGACGCAGGTCTCCAACGCGTTGGGAACGGTCACGCCGGTGAAAGAGATCGTGGCGATGGCGCACCGCGCCGGCGCCAAGGCCTTGGTGGACGGCGCGCAGTCGGTCTCGCACATGCGGGTGGATGTGCAGGACATCGACGCCGACTTCTTTGTGTTCTCTGGACACAAGATTTTCGGGCCCACTGGCATTGGCGTGGTCTGGGGCAAGCGCGCGGTGCTGGAAGACATGCCACCCTGGCAGGGCGGCGGCAACATGATTGCCGACGTGACCTTCGAGAAAACCGTGTTCCAGCCGATCCCGAACAAGTTCGAGGCCGGCACCGGCAACATTGCCGACGCGGTGGGTCTGGGCGCTGCACTGGACTACGTGACGCGCATCGGCATCGAGAACATCGGCCGCTACGAACACGAGTTGCTGTGCTACGGCATGAAAGCGCTGGGCGCGATTCCGGGTGTGCGGCTGATCGGTACAGCCGATGACAAAGCCAGCGTGATGTCGTTTGTGCTGGCCGGTTACAGCACCGAAGAGGTGGGCCAGGCGCTGAACGACGAAGGCATTGCGGTGCGCACCGGCCACCACTGTGCGCAGCCGATCCTGCGGCGCTTTGGGGTGGAAACCACGGTGCGGCCGTCGCTGGCCTTCTACAACACCTTTGACGAGATCGACCGCCTGGTGGGGGTGGTGCGTCGGCTGGCGTCGCAGCGCCGGGCAGGCTGATATTTGCTACACAAAACGCAGCTGACAATGTAAAAGGGACGCCGGCCGGCGTCCCTTTTTATTTGGAAAAGGCGCTTTTCAGGCGGCCAGCGCCTGTGCTGGTTGGTTGGCGGCGTCCGACGCGGCTGCGCGCAGCTGCGTGTGTGCGCTGGCCAAGGCCTGCGTCTTGGCGGCGTCGCCCATGGCCAGCCCTTCGGCACGCACAAAACGCACGTCGGTGATGCCCAGGAAACCGAACACCGTCTGCAGGTAGCTCTCCTGGTGTTCCATGGCGCGGCCACCTTCGCTGGTGGAATACACGCCGCCGCGGGTCGAGGCCACGATCACTGTCTTGCCGCCGGCCAGGCCCTGGGGGCCTTTCTCGGTGTAGGTGAAGGTGCGGCCGGCCTGCGCAATGCGGTCGATCCAGGCCTTGAGCTGGCTGGGGACCGAGAAGTTGTACAGCGGGGCGCCGATGACCACCACGTCTGCCGCCAGGAACTGGCTGACCAGTGCTTCAGACACGGCGTTCTCGCGGCGCTGGCCGTCGGTCAGCGTGGCGGTGGTGGGGGGCAGGCGAAAGCCCAGCGATTCGGCCGACAGGTGGCTGGGCGCGTCCACCGCCAGGTCCAGGTACTCGACTTGGGTGTTGGCGTGGCTGGCCTGCCATTCGGCCACGATGTTGCGGGTGAGCTCGCGCGACACCGAGTTGCCGGCCAGGATGCTGGAGTCAATGTGGAGGAGTTTCATGGTCAGTTCCCTGTGGGCGGCTCCGGGTTGGAGCCATGGGATAGATTGTGTAGATGATCCAATGCTTTGATAAGTCGGCAATATTGCACTAGATCGTTCTATCAGTAGGACAATAGAGCGCCTAAGCTGGTGCCATCCGGAGACTCCCATGCACGACCTGAACGACATGCTGTACTTCGCCGAAGTGGTGGAGAAAGAGGGCTTTGCCGCTGCCGGGCGGGCGCTGGGCATCCCCAAATCCCGCTTGTCGCGCCGGGTGGCCGAGCTGGAGGCGCGGCTGGGGGTGCGGCTGTTGCAGCGCACCACCCGCAAGCTGTCGCTGACGCAGGCCGGTGAGCTGTACCACCGCCACTGCGTCGCCATGCGCGACGCGGCACTGGCCGCCGCCGACGCGGTGGCGCAGGTGCAGACCGAGCCGCGCGGCACCATCCGCGTGGCCTGTCCCATCACGCTGGCCCACAGCTCGGTGGGGCACGCTGTTCCGCTTTTCATGCAGCGTTACCCCGGCGTCATGGTCGACATGCGGGTGACCAACCGTGTCATTGACCTGGTGGAGGAGGGTATTGATGTCGCGTTGCGGGTCCGCACCACGCTGGAAGAAAGCGGTTCGCTCGTCATCAAGCGGCTGGGCGATGCCCGCGGCCTGCTGGTCGCCAGCCCCGACCTGCTGGCGCGGCAGGGCCGGCCGGTGGGTGTGAACGACCTCGGGCGGTTGGACACGGTGGCGATGTCGGCCACCGACGGGCGGGGCAGCTGGCGGCTGCTCGGCCCGGAGCGGCAGGAGCACATCCTCGCCCACCGACCCCGCTATGTGGCCGACGACCTGATCACCATCCGCACCGCCGTGGTCCAAGGCATAGGCATGTGCCCGCTGCCCGACTACATGTGCCGCGACGCCATTGCCGACGGCCGGCTGGCGCTGGTGCTGCCGGGCTGGGGACCGGAGATGGGCGTGCTGCACGCGGTGTTCCCCTCGCGGCGTGGGTTGGTGCCAGCGGTGCGTGCCTTCCTCGACTTTCTCGGCGACTATGTGCACCAGGACGGTTTTCCGCTGCCGTGCACCGAGAAAGAGATTCCCGCCGCACTGCATTAGATGGTATTGGGTATAAGAATCAAGAAATAAAGTGGTTTGCGTTTGAAGGCATGGTCTCCACAATCACTGCACACCCGCATTTTTTGGAGTTCCCATGGCCACCCTTCGACTCGGCGACACGGCGCCCGACTTCACCCAACAGTCCACCCACGGCGAGATCAACTTTCACCAGTGGGCGGGCGACTCGTGGGTGGTGTTGTTCTCCCACCCGGCCGACTTCACGCCGGTGTGCACCACCGAACTCGGCAAGACCGCGGCGCTTTCTGGAGAATTTGCCAAGCGCGGCGTGAAACCCATTGCGGTCAGCGTGGACTCGCTGGACTCGCACGCGAAGTGGGTGCCCGACATCAACGAAACCCAACACACCACGGTGAACTTTCCCATCCTGGCCGATGCCGACCGCAGCGTGGCTACGCTGTACGACATGATTCACCCCAACGCGTTGGCCAATGCCACCGTGCGCAGTGTCTTCATCATCGACCCGAAAAAGATGGTCCGCACCACCTTCACCTACCCGGCCAGCACCGGCCGCAATTTCGACGAAATCCTGCGCGTGATCGACTCGCTGCAGCTGACCGACAGCCACAAGGTCGCCACCCCGGTCAACTGGCGCGACGGTGACGACGTGATCATCGTGCCCAGCCTGCAGGACCCGGCCGAGATCGCGCAGCGTTTCCCCAAGGGCTACACCGCCATCAAACCCTACCTGCGTGTTACGCCGCAACCCAACAGGTGAGTCACAAGCGGTGCTCCGGGCCGTATTTGCTATTAAAAAAGTAGCTGTACCGCCAGGTTTCACTAGGGCTTGAGCCTGATTTGATCTAAAAATTGAGCTGCACAGTGCCACAACACGCTAAAAAAGCGCCGAAAGGCGCTTTTTACAGATGTTTTTGTAATGAACAAAAGAAAAAACAGTCTTTTGAGTTTTATAGCGAGCGCGGCACACTTTGCTCCCACACATGAGCACCACCACCTCCATCGTCATCGTGCCCGGCTGGCGCGACTCGGCACCCGGCCACTGGCAAAGCCTGTGGGCCGAGCGGCTGGCGGGTGTGGTGCGGGTGCAGCAAGACGACTGGGTCACGCCGTCCCGTGCGGCCTGGGTCGCGTCCATCAGCCGCAGCATCCTGGCGCAGCCCGAACCGGTGGTGGTGGTCGCGCACAGCCTGGGCTGCATTGCCACCGCCCACCTGCCGCCCGAGGTGGTCGCGCACATTGCCGGGGCCTTGCTGGTCGCGCCGGCCGACCCGGAACGCCGTTCGGTGCTGAACGACTTTGCACCGGTGCCATACCAGAAGTTGCCGTACCGCAGCGTGCTGGTGGCCAGTTCCAACGACCCCTTTTGTCCGGTGCGCCTGGCCGGCGCTTACGCCCGCGCCTGGGGCAGCGAGTTCGTTCGCATGCAGGATGCCGGGCACATCAACCTCGAATCCGGCCACGGTGAATGGCCACTCGGCATGGCGCTGTTGCAGTCGCTGCTGGGTGAGTCGCCCGCCCAAAGGCGGCCAGACAACGCGCACAATCCTGATCCACATTCCGCAGACTCTTACCAAACCCTATGAAAACACCGATCAAACACGCACTGGCCGTTCTGGCTTTGGTGGCTGGCAGCACCGCCGGTGCACAGACCCTGCTCAATGCTTCTTACGACGTGGCGCGCGAGTTCTACAAAGACTACAACCCGGCGTTTGTGGCCCACATCAAGAAAACCACCGGCAAAGACGTCAAGATTGACCAGGCCCACGGCGGCTCCAGCGCCCAGGCGCGTGCGGTGAACGATGGCCTGGACGCCGACGTGGTGACGATGAACACCACCACCGACATCGAATTCCTCGCCGGCAACGGCGTGGTGGCCAAAGACTGGGCCAAGCGCTTCCCGAACGACGCCTCGCCCACCACCTCGACCATGCTGTTCCTGGTGCGCAATGGCAACCCCAAGGGCATCAAGGACTGGGA
>JAZKIY010000044.1:0-60136 GCA_040384665.1 Pseudomonadota bacterium | reverse complement strand
GCGTCGAGGAACTGGAACGGGCCGTAGTCGATGGTCAGGCCCAGGATGCTCATGTTGTCGGTGTTCATCACCCCGTGGCAAAAGCCCACCGCCTGCCACTGTGCCAGCAGCCGCGCGGTGCGTTCGCTCACCGCCTGCAGCAGGTTGGCGTAGGGGTTGGCGTTGAAAGCCGTGCTGTCCCGGCATTCTGGGTAATGGCGGTCAATCACGTAGTCGGCCAGCGTTTTCAGTTCGGCGTGTTGGCCGCTGTGCGAGAAATGCTCGAAATGGCCAAAGCGGACGAAGCTGGGCGCCACGCGCGTCACCACGGCGGCGGTTTCAATTTCTTCGCGGCGCACCGGTGCGTCGGAACCGGTCACAGCGAGCGCGCGGGTGGTGGGAATGCCCAGGCCATGCATCGCTTCGCTGCACAAAAACTCGCGGATGCTGGAGCGCAGCACCGCCCGGCCGTCGCCACCGCGTGAGTACGGCGTGAGTCCGGCGCCCTTGAGCTGCACTTCCTGCCCGGCCGCCGTTTCGCCCAACAGGATCGCCCGGCCGTCGCCCAGTTGACCGGCCCACTGGCCGAACTGGTGGCCGCTGTAAACGCTGGCCAGCGCGTCGCCGCCGGCAAACAACCGGTTGCCGGTGAGGTGCTGCAAAGCGTCGTCCGATGCCATCCATTCGTCTGACAAACCCAGTTCCCGCGCCACTGGCAGGCTGCGGCCCACCCAGTAAGGCGCTGGCAGGGGGCGCGGCTGGAGCCGGGTGTGGAAAGCCGGGCCCAGCGCGGCAAAGCCGTTGCGCCAGGTGAGGCCGCCGTCGACGGGTGTGGTGGTAGCGAGGGTGTCCATGTTGCGGGTATTGTCCCGCAGCGGCCTGACCGGTGGTCGAGCAGGGCCATGCGACACCCATGCGACGTCTTGGGTGGGTTTTTTGCTGGTAAGCTTTCAAGTTGCTTACGGCGACCCAAGACAAGTCGCCACCACAAAAACAGCGCCACCAGCGCACGAAAGGACCTCTCCCATGCTGGGTTTGATGCAAGACCAACCTCTGTTGATCTCCAACCTGATCGAGTTTGCCGAGCGCCACCATGGCGACGTGGAGATCGTGTCGCGCCGGGTCGAGGGTGACATCCACCGCTACACCTGGCGTGATGTGGGCGCCCGTGCCCGCAAGGTGGCGAACGCGCTCGACAAGCTGGAGCTGGGCTTCAGCGACCGCGTGGCCACCCTGGCCTGGAACGGCTACCGCCACCTGGAGCTGTACTACGGCGTCAGCGGTTCGGGCCGCGTGCTGCACACGCTGAACCCGCGCCTGCACCCGGAGCAGGTCATCTGGATCGCCAACCACGCCGAAGACCAGGTGCTGTGCTTCGACATGACCTTCCTGCCCATCGTGCAGGCCATCCACAGCAAGTGCCCGACCATCAAGCAGTATGTGGCGTTGTGCGACGCCGACAAGCTGCCCGCCGACACCGGCATTCCCGGCCTCATCAGCTACGAAGCCTGGATTGCGCCCGAGCCCAGCACCTACGCCTGGCCGAGCTTCGATGAAAACACCGCGTCAAGCATGTGCTACACCAGCGGCACCACCGGCAACCCCAAGGCCGCGCTGTACAGCCACCGCTCGTCCATCCTGCACGCCTACGCCGCCTGCCTGCCCGACGTGATGTGCCTGAGCGCCCGCGACTCGGTGCTGCCGGTGGTGCCCATGTTCCACGTCAATGCCTGGGGCCTGCCGTATTCGGCCGCCATGGTGGGCTGCAAGCTGGTGTTCCCCGGCGCCGGCATGGACGGCAAGTCGGTCTACGAGCTGATGGAAAACGAGAAGGTGACCTTCGCCGCCGGCGTGCCCACCGTCTGGCAGATGCTGCTGGGCCACCTCAAGCCCAACAACCTGAAGTTCGGCACGCTCACCCGCACCGTCATTGGCGGCTCGGCCTGCCCGCCGGCCATGATCAATGCCTTCCGCGACGACTACGGCGTGGACGTGCTGCACGCCTGGGGCATGACCGAAATGAGCCCGCTTGGCACGCTGTGCACGCTGAAGAACAAGCACCTGACCATGAGCCCTGAAGAGCAGATGAAGATCCGCCTGAAGCAGGGCCGGGCCATTTTTGGTGTGGACATGAAGATCGTGGGCGAAGACGGCCACGAACTGCCGTGGGACGGCAAGGCCTACGGCGATTTGCTGGTCAAGGGCCCGTGGATCGTGGCCGACTACTTCAAGGCCGAAGGCGGCCACCCGCTGGTGAAAGACGCCAGCGGTGAAAGCTGGTTCCCCACCGGCGACGTGGCCACGATCGATGCCGACGGCTACATGCAGATCACCGACCGCAGCAAAGACGTGATCAAGTCCGGTGGCGAGTGGATCAGCTCCATCGACATCGAGAACATCGCCGTGGCCCATCCGGCAATTGCCATGGCCGCGTGCATCGGCGTGTTTCACCCCAAATGGGACGAGCGGCCGATTGTGGTGGTGGTGAAGAAGCCGGGCGCCGAAGTGACGCGCGACGAACTGGTCAAGTTCTACGACGGCAAGACCGCCAAGTGGCAGATTCCGGACGATGTGGTGTTTGTGGACGCGATCCCGCTGGGCGCCACCGGCAAGATGCTGAAAACCCGGCTGCGCGAGCAGCTGAAAGACTACAAGTTGCCATCGCTCTGACCCCCGTCCGTGGACTGCCAGGCGCTTGTCCCAACTGGGACAGACCCGCTAGGCCGCCCCCGGCAAACCCCCTAAAATGCGAAAAAAGAACGAGCGTTCTTTTTTCGCATTTGTTTTTGTCCCCCTCGATTTCTGTGCCCACCCCCAAGAGGAGTTCCTGCATGACGGCTGAATACCAAGTCCACGGCAACGTGGCCGTGATCACGCTCAACAACCCACCGGTCAACGGCCTGGGCTTTGCCACCCGGCAGGCCGTGGCCCAGGGCCTGGAAGCGGCGTGGGGCGATGCCGCCGTGACGGCCATCGTCATCACCGGCGCCGGGAAGGCGTTTTCCGGCGGTGCCGACATCCGCGAATTCAACTCGCCCAAGATGAGTGCCGAGCCCTCGCTGCACAGCCTGGTGCGCATGCTTGAAGCTTCACCCAAGCCGGTGGTGGCTGCCATCCACTCCGTGGTGATGGGCGGCGGCCTGGAACTGGCGCTGGGATGCCACTACCGCGTGTCTGCCCCCGGCGCGTTGGTGGCTTTGCCTGAAGTCAAGCTGGGCCTGCTGCCCGGCGGCGGTGGCACGCAGCGGCTGCCGCGCGTGCTGGGTGTGGAAACCGCGCTGAACATGATCGTCACCGGCGAGCCGGTCAAAAGCGAGCAGCTGGCCGCGCTGCCGGGGCAGCTGCTGTTTGCCAAGATCATCGAAGGTGACTTCATCGCTGGCGTGCTGGCGTACACCAACAGCATCGCAGCGGCGCGCCCACTGCCGCTGGTGCGCGATCTGCCGTGCAAACACCCCAACGGCGACGCCTACTTTCAGTTTGCCCGCAACATGGTGAAGGGCATGGCCAAGAATTTCCCCGCGCCGGTGCAGTGCCTGGATTGCGTGGAAGCCGCCACCAAGAACAAGTTTGAAGACGGCCTGGTCTTCGAGCGCGAGCGCTTCATGGGCCTGATGATGGGCCCCGAATCCCGCGCGCTGCGCCACGCCTTCTTTGGCGAACGCGCCGCCAGCAAGATCCCCGACGTGCCGGAAGACACGCCCAAACGCGAGATCAAGCAGGTGGGTGTGATTGGCGCCGGCACCATGGGTGGCGGCATTTCCATGAACTTTTTGAACGCCGGCATTCCGGTCAAGATGCTGGAAATGAAGCAGGAGGCGCTGGACCGCGGTGTCGCCACCATCAAGAAAAACTACGAAGCCCAGGTCAAGAAGGGCAAGCTCAAGCAGGACAAATACGACCAGCGCATGGCGCTCCTGACCACCACGCTGAGCTACGACGACCTGAAAGACGCCGATCTGGTGATCGAAGCGGTGTTCGAGGAAATGGGCGTGAAAGAGAAGGTGTTCAAGGAACTCGACCGGGTCTGCAAGCCCGGTGCGATTCTGGCCAGCAACACCTCCACGCTCGATGTTGATGTGATATCTAACTTCACAAAACGCCCGCAAGATGTTGTCGGGACTCACTTTTTTAGTCCCGCGAATGTGATGAAACTGTTGGAGGTGGTGCGCGGAAAGGTCACGGCCAAGGACGTGCTCGCCACCACCATGGCGGTGGCCAAGAAGATCAAGAAGACGGCCGTGGTGTCCGGCGTCTGCGACGGTTTCATCGGCAACCGCATGATCGAGCAGTACAGCCGACAGGCCGGTTTTCTGCTGGACGAGGGCTGCACGCCGCAGCAGGTCGACAAGGCGGTGGAGAAATTCGGCTTTGCGATGGGCCCGTTCCGCATGGGTGATCTGGCTGGCAACGACATTGGCTGGGCCATCCGCAAGCGCCGCTACCAGGAAAAGCCGGACATGAAGTACAGCGCCACGGCCGACAAGCTGTGCGAGCTGGGCCGCTACGGCCAGAAAACCGGCGCCGGCTGGTACGACTACATCCCCGGCAAGCGCGACGCCATTCCGTCGGACGTGGTGCTGAAGATGCTGGACGAGCACCGCAAGACCCTGGGCGGCACGCCGCGCAAGATTTCGGACGACGAAATTGTGGGCCGGCTGGTCTATTCGCTGGTGAACGAGGCCGCGCACATTCTGGAAGAAGGCATTGCCTCCAAGGCCAGCGACATCGACATGGTCTACCTCACCGGCTACGGCTTCCCGCTGTGGCGCGGTGGCCCCATGCTCTACGCCGACCAGGTCGGCCTGTTCAACGTGGTGCAGGCGATGAAGCGCTTTGCGCAGAACCCGCTGGACGATGCGAAATTCTGGCAGCCCGCGCCGCTGCTGGCCAAGCTGGCCGCCGAAGGCAAAACATTCAATTAAAGGACTTGCCATGACCAACGCCGTCATCGTCTCCACCGCCCGCACGCCGCTCGCCAAGAGCTGGAAGGGTGCTTTCAACATGACCCATGGCGCCACCCTCGGCGGCCACGCGGTGCAACACGCCATCCAGCGCGCCGGCATTGATGCCGCCGACATCGAAGACGTCATCATGGGTTGCGCCAACCCCGAGGGCGCGACCGGCGCCAACATCGCACGGCAGATTGCGCTGATGGCCGGCTGCCCGGTCAATGTGTCGGGCCTCACCGTGAACCGCTTTTGTTCGTCGGGCCTGCAAACCATTGCGCTGGCGGCCCAGCGCATCATCGCCGGCGAAGGTGCGGTCTATGTGGCCGGTGGCGTGGAAAGCATCTCCTGCGTGCAGCAGGAAATGAACACCCACATGCTGCGCGACCTGGATTTGGCCAGGAAAAAGCCCGAGATCTACTGGAACATGCTGCAGACCGCCGAGCAGGTCGCCAAGCGCTACGGCATTGGCCGCGACGCAATGGACGAGTACGGCGCGCAAAGCCAGCAGCGCGCCAGCGCGGCCCTGGCCGCCGGTCTGTTCGACGCAGAGATCGCCCCCATCACCGTCACCGCCGGCGTGGCCGACCCGGTCATGGGCCTGCGCACCAAGCAAGTTACCGTGAGCAAGGACGAAGGCATCCGCGAAGGCACCACCAAGGAAGGCATCAGCGGCATCAAACCCGCCGTGCCCGGTGGTGTGGTGTCGGCCGGCAACGCCAGCCAGTTCTCGGACGGGGCAGGCGCCTGCGTACTGGTGGACGAAAAATACGCCCAGCAAAAGGGCCTCAAGCCGCTGGGCCGTTTCCTCGGTTTTGCGGTGGCCGGCTGCGAGCCCGACGAAATGGGCATCGGCCCGGTCTTCGCTGTGCCCAAGGTGCTCAAGCGCCTGGGCCTCACGGTCAACGACATCGACCTGTGGGAGCTGAACGAGGCCTTTGCGGTGCAGGTGCTGTACTGCCGCGACAAGCTGGGCATTCCGGTCGATCGCCTGAATGTCAACGGCGGCGCCATCGCGGTGGGCCACCCCTACGGCGTGAGCGGCCAGCGCCTGACCGGCCACGTCCTCATCGAAGGCAAGCGCCGTGGCGCCAAGCGTGTGGCGGTGACCATGTGCATTGGCGGCGGCATGGGCGCAGCCGGCATTTTCGAAGTGCTGTAAGGCGCCCGCCATGGGCAGCGCTGCCGCCTTGTGGCTCAAGATCGGGCGGGAGGTCATGGCCTCCCAGCCGTTCAGCGTGTTGCTGGGCGCTGAACTGGCATCGCTGTCACCCGGCGAGGCCGAATTGCAGGTGGCGGTCACGCCGCAGCTGCTGCAGCAAAACGGCTTTGTGCACGGCGGCGTGCTCAGTTACCTGGCCGACAACGCACTCACCTACGCCGGTGGCGCTGCGCTGGAAACGCCGGTCGTCACCTCCGAGTTCAAGATCAACTACGTGCGGCCGGCCATCGGCGAGCGGCTGATTGCCCGTGCGCACGCGGTGCACGTGGGCAAGTCGCAGGCGGTCTGCCGCTGCGACGTGCTGGTGGTGAAAGGCGGCGAGGAGCGGCTGTGCGCCGTGGCGCAGGGCACCATCAGCCGCCTGGCCAGCACTGCCGACACCGAAACCCCCGCCTGAGCGCGTTCGCGCCGAAAGACCTGCCACGATGCGCGCCACCCTCGATTTTTTGCTCTACCACTGGCTTCATGTTGAGTCGCTGACCCAGCGCGAACGCTTCGCTGACCACAGCCGCGAAACCTTTGACGCGGTGCTCGACACCTGCGAACGCATCGCCCGCGAGAAATACGCGCCGTTCAACCGCACGGTGGACACGCAGGAGCCGCATTTCGACGGCGACAAGGTCACGCTGCCGCAGGCCACGCACGACGCGCAGAAAGCCTATGCCGCCAGCGGCATGCTCAGCGCCGCGCAAGACTACGACATCGGTGGCATGCAGTTGCCCTACACGGTGGAGGCCGCTGCCAACGCTTTTTTTGCGATGGCCTCGGTCAGCATCGGTTCCGGCATGCTGACCACCGGCAACGCCAACCTGCTGATGGCGCACGGCACCGACCTGCAGAAGCAGGTGTTCGCGCTCAATGAATTTTCCGGCCGCTGGTCGGGCACCATGTGCCTGAGCGAACCGCAGGCCGGCTCGTCGCTGAGCGATGTGGCCACCAAAGCCGTGCCTGACGGCCGAGATTTCGAGGCCGACTCCCTTGGCCCCCGCTTTCGCCTCAAGGGCAACAAGATGTGGATTTCGGCCGGCGAACACGAGCTGACCGAAAACATCGTTCACCTGGTGCTGGCCAAAATTCCCGGTGCCGACGGCAAGACGGTACCGGGCGTCAAAGGCATCTCGCTGTTCATCGTGCCCAAGAAACTGGTCGATGCCCAGGGCCAGCTCACCGGCGAGCGCAACGACGTGGCGTTGGCCGGTCTCAACCACAAGCTGGGCTGGCGCGGCACCACCAACACGCTGCTGAATTTTGGCGAGGGCAAGTTTCCTGTGGATGGAAAAGCAGGCGCCGTGGGCTACCTGGTCGGCAAGCCCGGCGAAGGCCTGCGCTGCATGTTCCACATGATGAACGAGGCCCGCATCGGCGTCGGCATGGCCGCCACGATGCTGGGGATGGCGGGTTACCAAGCGTCGCTCGACTACGCCAAGAACCGACCGCAGGGCAGGGCGATGGGTCCGGCCGGGAAAGACGCTGCAGCACCGCAAATCCGCATCATCGAACACGCCGACGTCAAGCGCATGCTGCTGGCGCAGAAGTCCTACTGCGAGGGCGCATTGGCATTGGAGCTGTACTGCGCCCGGCTGGTGGACGAACAGCACACCGCTGAACCCGCCGCCGCCGACGAAGCCCGGCTGCTGCTGGAGGTGCTGACACCGATCGCCAAGAGCTGGCCCAGCGAGTGGTGTCTGGAAGCCAACTCGCTGGCGATCCAGGTCCACGGCGGCTACGGGTACACCCGCGATTTTCCGGTCGAGCAGTACTGGCGTGACAACCGCCTGAACATGATCCACGAAGGCACCCACGGCATCCAGGCGATGGACCTGTTGGGCCGCAAGGTGCTGATGGAAAACGGGCGTGGCTTGCAGCTGCTGGCCGCCCGCATCAACGCCACGGTCGAACGCGCCATTCAGCAGCCCGAACTGGCCGCCCATGCCAACGCGCTGGCGCAGGCGTTGCAGCAGGTGGGCGCGGCGACCAAAGCCGCCTGGGCGACTGCCAACCCCGCCGAGGCGCTGCCCAATGCGGTACCCTACCTGCAGGCCTTCGGCCACACCGTGCTGGCCTGGGTTTGGCTGGACGTGGTGCTGGCCGCTCACACACTTGACGCAACGGAAAACAAAGCCATGGTTGAAGGAAAAACAAGGGCAGCGCGTTATTTCTACCACTACGAGCTGCCCAAAATCAGCGCCTGGCTCGGCGTGGTGGCGCAGCGCGACATGACCTGCGCCGACATGGACGAGGCGGCATTCTGATGGCCACGCCCCAACAACTGGCGCGTTTGCACCGGCTGATCTGGTTGCTGGTTTACGTTGGCCTGCTCACCGTGTTCATTGGCTTTTCCACCCTGCGGGCCGACGAGGACCTGGGCCGCTGCCTCATGGCTGGCGGTGCCCTGGTTGCCGCTGTTGGCGTGCTGTTGATTTACCTGCGCTCGCGCCTGCGGGCAGACCCCCCACCCAAGGATTTTTCATGACCCGAAGCATCCAGCAACTGTTCGACCTTTCCGGAAAAACCGCCCTCGTCACCGGCGGCTCGCGTGGCCTGGGCCTGCAAATCGCGCAGGCGCTGGGCGAGGCCGGTGCCCGCATCATGCTCAGCTCACGCAAAGCCAGCGACCTGGAAGAAGCCACGGCCGAGCTGCAGGCCGCCGGCATCGACACCCGCTGGATCGCCGCCGACTGCGCGAAGGAAGACGACATCCGCCGCCTGGCCGACGAAACCCTGCAGCGCATGGGCCATGTCGACATTCTGGTCAACAACGCCGGTGCCGCCTGGGGCGCACCGGCCGAAGACCACCCGGTCGACGCGTGGGACAAGGTGATGAACCTCAACGTGCGCGGCTACTTCATCCTGAGCCAGCAGATCGCCAAGCTCAGCATGATTCCGCGCCAGGGTGGGCGCATTCTGAATGTCGCGTCCATCGCCGGCCTGGGCGGCAACCCGAGCGAGATGAAGACCATTGCCTACAACACCTCCAAAGGCGCGGTCATCAACTTCACCCGCGCGCTGGCCTGCGAATGGGGGCCGTACAACATCAACGTCAATGCCATCTGCCCGGGCTTTTTCCCGAGCAAGATGACCGCCGGCACGCTGGAGCGGCTGGGCGAAGCCAAGCTGGCGGCGGGTGCGCCTTTGCGGCGGCTGGGAGACGACGAAGACCTCAAAGGCCTGGCGGTGCTGTACGCGTCAGACGCTGGCAAACACATCACCGGCCAGTGGCTGGCGGTGGACGGCGGCGTCAGCGTCATCACCGGCGGATAACCAGAATTTCCATGAACTTCGGCGTCGACATCCCCTTCGTCCACCACCTCGGCTTCACGCTGGAGCGGTTTGAGGGTGGGCATTCCACCATCGCCTTCACGCCCCAGCCCGAGCACATGAACTCGTTTGGCGTGACGCACGGCGGCGCCTGCATGACGCTGCTGGACGTCGCCATGGCGGTGGCCGCGCGCAGCGTGGTGCCGGAGTCGGGCATCGTCACCATCGAGATGAAAACCAGCTTCATGCGGCCAGCGCGCGGCGCCTTGCTGGCGCACGGCGTGTTGAAGCACCGCACCGCGACCATGGCCTTTGTGGAGGCAACCATTCTGGACGCCGACCAGCAGCCCTGCGCCCACGCCACCGGCACCTTCAAGTACGTGAAACGCCTGCCCACCGGCCCGCGCAGCGTGAACCCGCTGAACACCATTTCCACCGACTGACGGGCTCTCCAGGGGTGTTCAAGGCCTGCGCAAGGCAGTTTTCAAGCCGAATCGGCCCCAAGCCTTAGTAAAACCTGGCGTTTAAGCTATGAAGACAGGAGCGTTTTGGCGCGCGGTTGGTGCCAGCACACCCCCTGTCGCGCACTGGCACGACACCGGCGGCAGATGTGTTCACAATTCCAAGTTAGACCAAGACGGCGTTGGGCACACACAGCAACGCCTGCACTTGCAAGGAGACACGATGACCACCCGCACGACCCCAACGCTGGGCCAGGACGCCCCCGACACCGCCCGCCAGGGCGAAGAGTTCCGCAACGACCTGCGGTCGCTGCCGGCCATCGGCTCGCGCAACGCCGAAGCCCGCCGCCTGCTCAACGCCCAGGAGCTGGCGCCGCTGACCCAGCTCTCCAGCACCCGTTCGCTGCTGGCGATTGGCCAGACCGTGGGCGTGATCTCAGCCGCCATCGCGCTGGGCGTGCTCACCTGGCCCAGCCCCTGGCTGGTCCTCTGCGTGCTGGTGATTGGCATCGCCCAGCATGGCCTGTTCATCCTGGCGCACGAGGCCGCCCATTACCGGCTGTTCCCCAACCGCACGGTGAACGACGCGGTGGGCCGGCTGATCGGCATGAGCAGCGGGGTGTCGATGTGCACCTACCGCGTCACCCACCGGCTGCACCACAACAACCTGTTCGGCAAACAAGATCCGGACACCGCCATCCACGGCGGCTACCCGCGCGGCAAGGCCTATTTGTGGAAGAAGCTGGCCGAAGACATCTGCGGCATCAACGCCTGGAAAACCTACGCCTATTTCTTCGGCTCGCCCGCCATCAACGACGAAGTCCCCGGTGACATCCGCCCGCTGAACGACACCTCGCCCGAACTGCGCGCCGCCGCCCGGCAAGACCGCTGGATGGTGGTTGGCTTCCATGTGGCCGCGCCGCTGGTGGCTTTGGCGGTGGGGGGGTGGACCGGCCTGCTCATGTACTTCGTGCTGTGGTTGCTGCCCATGCTCACCGTGATCCAGCCGATCTTGCGGCTGCGGGCCATCTGCGAACACGGCGCCACCACCGACCTGACCTCGCCGCTGACCGCCGCCCGCAGCAACAACACCAGCGGCACCTGGGGCAACTGGCTGGCCCGCGCGGTGCTGTTCCCACACCACGTGAACTACCACCTCGAACACCATTTGTACCCGGCGGTGCCGCACTACCACCTGCCGCGCCTGCACCGCTTGCTGCAGGAGAAAAACGCCCTCCAGGGTGCCGAGGTGCGCGACGTGCGCGCCACCCTGGGCCTGATCTTTGCCGAAAGGAAACCCCGTGTCTGAGCTGATCCTTCACCACTACCCGATCTCGCCTTTTGCCGAGAAAACGCGCCTTGTGCTTGGCTTCAAGCAACTCGCCTGGCGTTCGGTCCACATTCCGAGCATCATGCCCAAGCCCGACGTGCAGGCGCTCACCGGCGGCTACCGCCGCACGCCATTTCTGCAGATCGGGGCCGACATCTACTGCGACACCGCGCTGATTTGCGACGTGCTGGAGCACCGCCAGCCCACGCCCACCATGTACCCCGAGCAGCACAAGGGGGCGGCCCGCATCGTCGCGCAGTGGGCCGACAGCACGCTCTTCACCACCTCCATGGCCGCCAACTTCAGCGCCAAGGGCGCGGTGTCGTTCTTCCAGGCCCAGGGCATGGGGCCAGACGACGCCAAGGCCTTCGGTGCCGACCGTGGCGCCATGCGCGGCGGTGCGCCACGCATGTACCCCGGCGATGCGGCCGCGGCCTACAAAAGCTACCTGCGGCGCATTGCCAACATGCTGGGCGAGCAGCCCTTTCTGTTCGGCGCCACGCCGTGCCTGGCCGACTTCTCGGTCTACCACCCGCTGTGGTTCACCCGCGCCATTCCGGCCGTGGCCAACCTGTTCGACGCCACGCCCCATGTGCTGGCGTGGATGGACCGCATGGCCGCCATCGGCCACGGCACGTCCACCCCGTTGGGTTCCACCGACGCGATCGCGGTGGCCGCCGCCAGCCAGCCGGTGCCGGTGGACGGCGAGGTGTTCCAGGACGAACACGGCATCCCGCTCGGCTCGGCCGTGACCATCACCGCCGAGAGTTTTGGGCTGGAGCCCACCGCTGGCGAGCTGGTCGCCGCCACCCGCATGCACTACACCCTGCGCCGCACCGACGCGCGCGCCGGCACGGTGCATGTGCATTTCCCCCGCGTCGGCTTCGTGTTGAAGAAAGCCGACGCATGACCCCCGACTTCAAAGGCAAAACGGCGGTGCTCACCGGCGCCGGTTCCGGTTTTGGCCTGGAATGCGCCCGCATTGGCGCCCGGCTGGGCATGAACCTGGTGCTGGTGGACGTGCAGCAAGACGCTTTGCAGGCCGCCGAGACCGAACTCAGCGCCGCCGGTGCCCAGGTGCTGGCACGCCGGGTGGACGTGGGCAACGCCGCGCAAATGGAAGCGCTGGCCGCCGAGGTGGCGCAGCGTTTTGGCGCGCCGCACCTGGTGTTCAACAACGCCGGTGTGGGTGCCGGTGGCCTGGTGTGGGAGAACTCGGTCAAGGACTGGGAGTGGGTGCTGGGCGTCAACCTGATGGGCGTGGTGCACGGCGTGCGCCTGTTCACACCCATGATGCTGGCCGCCGCCGCGCAAGACCCGGCGTACCGTGGCCACATCGTCAACACCGCCAGCATGGCCGGCCTGCTGGCACCGCCCAACATGGGCATCTACAACGTCAGCAAACACGCGGTGGTGAGCCTGACCGAAACGCTGTATCAAGACCTGGCGCTGGTGACCGACCAGGTCAGCGCCTCGGTGCTGTGCCCGTTTTTTGTGCCCACCGGCATCAGCCAGAGCCAGCGCAACCGGCCCGACGGCCTGGCCGACGACCCACCCACCCGCAGCCAATTGATTGGCCAGGCCATGATCGACAAAGCCGTGACCAGCGGCAAGGTCACTGCCGCCGACGTGGCGCAGCTGGTGTTTGACGCCGTGGCCGCGCGCCGCTTCTACATCTACAGCCACCCCAAAGCACTGGCCTCGGTGCAAACGCGGCTGGAAGACGTGCTGCAGGCCCGCAACCCGACCGACCCGTTTGCCGACAAGCCCGCGCTGGGCGACGCCCTGCGCCAGGCCTTGCGCGGCCAGGCCTGAGGACGCACGGTGTACGTGGACTTCAATGGCCTGAGCGCCCGCCAGGCCTACCACTGGCTGGCCTCCACCGTCACGCCCCGGCCCGTGGCCTGGGTCTCCAGCCTGTCGGCCGACGGGGTGGCCAACCTGGCGCCGTTCAGCTTCTTCCAGGTGGTGACGCACACGCCGCCCACGCTGCTGATCTGCCCGCTGGTCAACAGCGACGGCAGCATGAAAGACACCGCCGCCAACATCGCCGCCACCGGCGAGTTCGTGGTCAACCTGGTGCCGTTTGCGCTGGTGGACACGATGAACCAGACCTCGTTTGGCTACGACCGCACCACCAGCGAGTTCGACGCCGCCAATGTGCCCAGCCTGCCCAGCGAGAAGGTGAAGCCGCGCCGCGTGGCCGGCGTGCCGGCGAGCTTTGAGTGCCGGCTGGCCAGCATCACCCCGTACCCGGTGGGCAAGCCCTCGTGCTACATGGTGCTGGGCGAGGTGGTGGCCGCGCACATCGACGAGCGCATCGTCGGTGCCAACGGCCAGGTCGACCCGGCCAAGCTGGACACCGTGTCGCGCATGGGGGCCGACTGGTATGGCCGCACCCGAGCCGACAGCAACTTCGAGCTCACGCGCCCAGAGGGCTGGGCACGTTGAGAACGCTGCCCCTAGAATCCAGCATGCATTCCCCCAGTTTTTCTACCGACGAAGCCTTCGCCCGTTTCTCATCCACGCTGCAGGCGTCCGGGGTCAGGGCGGCCTTGGCCTACTTGCTGGGCCTGACGAACTACCGCTTCATCGGCATCTTCCGTTTTGAAGGCGAGAGGGCGAATGCCGCGGTTTTTTACGACCGCGACAACCCCGGTGTGCAACACCTCGACGAGGTGCCAGCCGACGCCACCTACTGCTGCTACGTGCGCGACTCGGGCGGCGCGTTCACCACGGCCAACGCGTTGCTGGACGAGCGGCTGAAGGGCCATGCGGCGCAGGCCACGGTGCTGTCTTACTGCGGTGTGCCGGTGATGGACTCTGCCGGCACGCTGATCGGTACCCTGTGCCACTACGACCTGGTGCCGCGCGACCCTGCGCAGATTGACATGGCCCTGATGCTCCGCGTGGCCAGCGAACTGGCCTACGGCCAACACGTTCCGCCTTACCCGAACCGCCCGGTTGACCAGGGGGTCTAACCGCTGGCCCTATTTGCGGGCCAGCGAATTCAGCAGGCTGGCCAGTTGCACGGTCTCCCGGCCCTGTTCGTAGGCCATGTGGCCGGCCAACTGGCGCACGGTTTCCGTCTCGGCGTGCTCGGCGGCGTAGCGCAGCATGGGCTCGCCGCCCTGGTGGTGGCGCACCATCATCGCGAGGTACAGCGTGTCGAGCGCGGGTCCGCTGGCCTGGCGCAACGCGTCCAGTTCGTCGATGGTGGCCAGGCCGGGCATGCCCCCTGGTGCCGTCCGGCAGGCCTCGGCGTATGCGGGGTCGTAAGAACTGGACTGTGGCTTGGGCACCATCCAGGCCATGGCCCGGTCGGTGGGCACGGCCGCTTGTTTCCACAGCGCGAGCCAGCCCTTCATCTGGCCGATTTCCTGCATCTGGGTGCTGGCAATGGCATCGGCCAACTGGTTGATGCCGGGCGACGCCCGGCCCCGCACCAGCTGCGACATGGCCACCGCCTGGTCGTGGTGCAAGGCCATGTGCTGCGCAAAACCGATGTCGATTGGTCCCGGCACTTGGGTGCCCGCAGGCCGCTGCAGGGCAACGGTTGTGGCCACGCCAGCGGCAAACGCCAGCAGCGCCACGCCCACATGGGTTGCCCAACGCGGTACGTTCACGCGCACCGCTTTCCTGCCATGGCCATCACAGCGGGTAGGCCGCGTTCTTGAATTTGAGCACCATCACGCCATTGTCCTGGCAGGTCACCCAGAGCTGGTCGCTGCCGACAAACTTGGGCGGTGAGCTGCAGTAGTCGGCGGTGAGGTTGCTGCCCAGCGCCAGCGGGTTGGCCAGCACCCGCGTGAGGATGGTGGGCACCGAGTCCTGGTTCAGGTTGGCGGCGTCCGATGCCGACAGCCCGCCGATATTACCCACCACCAGCGACGTGTGTTCCGAACCGTGCAGCCGGCCGGCCTTGCCCACCTGGGCCGGCGGGTTGAAGTACGCGATTTCCTTCACGTTGGACGGGTCGCGGATGTCAAACACCCGCACCCCCGACTGAAAGAAACCACAGGCCATGGCGGTCGGCTCAATACGGCGGTCCACCGAGCAGTAGTGCGCCTCGTAGCCAAACAGGCCGTTGCCGGTCACGTCTTTCAGGCGTTCGTTGGCATGCTGCGGCAGGTGGATCTCCAGCTGCAGCTTCGCCACCACACGGGGCTTGGTCTCGTCCGAGATGTCGATGAACTTGACCGACTCGGCGGCAAACTCGTCCACCGCCACCAGGTAGGGCTTGCCTTTCATGGTGACCGGAATGGTGTGCTGGCCCACGCCAGCGGTGTTCCAGAACACGCTGCCGACCTGCCGCACGATGGGCACGGCCTTGCGGGCCTGCACGTCGCTCACGTCCAGGATCACCAGACCAGCAGGAAACGCGGTGCTCAGGTACAGGCGGTTGCCGTCTTCGCTCAACTCGAACCCGTGGTTGACCACCACCGAGGTGCCGGTGTAGACAATGCGCGGCTTTTTGGGGTTGGTCACGTCGATGGCGGTGAGTGAGCCGCCCGCGAGGCCCGAGGCCCAGTAGGTCAGGCCGTCGGGCGACCAATTGCCTTCGTGGCCGAGCACGTTGGCTGGCAGCGTCAGGTTGCCGCTGAAGGAGTTGGCCAGCACCGGCTTGGCGCAGTTGTCGCTGATGTCGTACACGTCAAAAAACGCCGCCGCCACGGCCGGCCCCACCGCCACGCCGCCCAGCAGGCCGCGCTTGTCGTTGACCTTGAGGGTTTCCCAGGTGCCGGTGAAGAAGGCCGGGCTGGTGAGGTTGGTGGAGAACTTGGGGTTGCGGGTGTCGGACACATCGACCACCTGCACGCCTTGCGAACGCTTGAACGGGATGCCATTGAACGAGGTGGCCATGTACGCACACTTGTCGTAGAACGGGTTGACCCAGGTCGCGCCTTCGCCCTGGTACTGGCCCACCAGCTCCATGTTGCAGCTGTAGCCCTGCTGGCTGCGGCCGCTTTTGCGGTCTGCCAGCGGCACCTGGCCCTGCAGGCCGGTTTCGGGCTGGGAGCCAGCGCCGCAGCTGGCGCGCTGGATGATGGCGGTGGCGGTTTGTGGCCCGTTGAGGAAGTTGCTGGCCGAACTGCTGAGCGTTTGGGTGACCGCTTTGAACGCCCCCAGCAAGGTGCCCAGGTAGCCGGCATAGGCGGTGGGGCTGGCGCGCAGTGTGGCGGGATCGACGGTCGGGGTAACCACCGAGGCGTCTACCGCCACCGAGGCGGCCGGTGGCGCAGGCGCCGCAGCACTGGCCTCGGCGGGCTTGACGGTCAAGCCCGCGCTGGTGGTCGAGGTGTCCTCGCCGCCGCCCCCGCAGGCCACCAGCGTGGTGGCGAGCAGGGCCGTCAGGCCGTGGTGTTGGATGCGGTGCATGGTTTCCATTCCCTGTAGAACTATTGATTTAATTCAGTGTAGGAAGAAGCGCTGGTGCGCGCTATCACTTATGGGCAGGGGGACAGCGCTTTTGTGAACAACGACCATCAGGGTATTCCCTTTGTTTTGTCGGGCGAGGGGTGTATCTAATTGGCACATGCGCGGCCCTTTGCTGCCACCACCACACGCGGCCTGAGGGCTGGAACAGACACCGATGTACGCGACGGAATCCTTGTTATCAAACGCGCTGGTGCGCGACGCGGCGGGCGAGCAGACCGAGCGCTTCCTGGTGGCGCAGTCGCGGGACTGGGACGAAATCCTGGCGCTGACGCAAGCGCTGTACACGCCGTACAAACTCAAGGTGGACACCCGGGCCATGCCGTCGACCACGGTGTACGCCACGCAGATTGGCGCGTTCACGCTGAGCCGTCTGTCGTTTGGCGCGCAGATCGAGGCCTGTGTGGACCAGGTGGCCGCCGGCAACGGCCTGGCCCTCACGCTGCTGCAGGGCCACAACCGCTACAGCTCCCGTGGCACACAAGGCGTGGAGCTGGTGGCCGGCGACAGTTTTGTGGTGGACACCAGTTGCGCCAACCTCGAGGCCCTGATTTCGCAGGACACGCAGTCGCTGAACCTGGTGTTTTCGCACCAGCGCATGGCCGAGATGCACGAGCGCTGGTACGGCATGCCGGCCGACCCGGCGATGTGGCAGACCGCCTTCAAGCTGGGCTCGGGTGCGGCCAGCCTGTTGCCGCTGCTCGACTACGCGGCCCGCTGCGCGATGGAAAAAACCGAACAGGTCGCGCAGGGGCTGCTGGGCCGGCACCTGGAAGAACTGATTGGCATGCACCTGCTGTCGGCCTGGCGGCAGCACGGTGGCGCACGCGTTCTGCACGACAGCGCCGCGCCAGCCCACCTGCGGCTGGCCGAGGACTACATGATGGCCCACCTGCGCGACGTGCCCACGCGCGAGGCGGTGGCCCGGGCAGCCGGCGTGAGCGTGCGGACCCTGACAGACGCGTTCCTGAAAGCACGTGGCCAGTCCCCCATGGCCTTTCAGCGCGAGATGCGGCTGCGCGGCGTGCGCGAGGAGTTGCGCCTGGCCCAGGGAGAACGCTCCGTGACCGACATCGCCTTTGGCTGGGGTTTCCTGCACCCCAGCCAGTTTGCCAAGCTGTACCGGCAGCGCTTTGGCGAGTTGCCCTCGCAGACGCTGCGGCAGGCGAAACACTAGCTCAGCAGCCCGCTGTCACCGCCTGAATCGTCCGGCCGTTCTTCGGGTCAAACACCACCAGATTCACCTGTCGGGCATGGCCAGGCGTGGCTGCGATGCTGCGGAAGGCGAGCTTTTGGGGCTTGTCGGCGTCGGTGCGGTAGTCGCCGGCGGGGGTGTACTGGCGCACCACAAAGTCGTGGGCCAGCGACTCGCCGGTGTTTTCACCGGCCTTCACCTTGGAGGTGTGGCCGTGCTCGGTGATGGTCCAGTAGGCGGACCAGTTGGCGGGCGCGCCAGCGGTGGGCTGCACCACCGCCTCAAACTGGTCGGGCGCGAGCTGCTTCAGCGTGATCTGCGCCTGGGCGGGCGTGTTGCTGGCGGTGGGCTGGTTGTTCCACCAGCCGCGCCAGTCGGCACCGTTCAGCACCGCCTGCGGGGTGTAGATGCTGCGCTGGCTGTTCCAGGCGGCGATCTGGCGCTGGCGGCTGGTGTAGGCCGGTGCGGCGAAGCGGTCTACCCAGCCAATGTAGTCCCAGTAACCGACATGAAAAGCCTGGATCACCGCGCCTGCAGGCGGCTTGTTTTTGAAGGTGGAGAGCCATTTGTCGGCCGGCGGGCAGGAACTGCAGCCTTCCGAGGTGTACAGCTCCAGCACCGGCGTGACGGTGGCGGCGCTCTGCACGCTGCAGGTGGTGGGCTGGGCAACGCTGCCGCCGCTGGCGGCCAGCAAAGCCATGGCGGCGAACGCCAGGGCAGGGCGGAGGGGCGTGGGAATGGTCATGTGCCGTTTGGTCGGCAGGCCGGCCCGCTTCTTACACGCTGCAGCGGTGCAGATTTACAACACTGCAGGCGCCCCCGGCCCGGCAGAGGCCCCTGAAGTCCTGTCCGGGACCCTCAGCGGTTCTGTGGTCGGCATTTTTAAACCAAATTGGCCTTGAGCCTTAGTAAAACCTTGTGGTAAAGCTATCTAAATAATAGCAATCAAGGCGCTTGGGTGTGCCACCCAAGTGCCCGGAATTCGCCGAACCAGCACCACAGACAAGGTGGTCATGAGGTCATGCCGATTGCGTCGTTGGTCCGCTGCAGGGGCACCGGAATACTCGGCTTCAACCCACTCCGGTGGGCCTTGAACCGACATCCAACTGACCAACGGCCAAGCCGCCGCGAGGAAACCCCATGGCACACAGCACACCCCCCAACCCCTTCTGGCGCCAGCCCCGGCGCGGCCTGATCGCTGCGGCCAGCCTGCTGGTCTGCGTGCCGGTGTACGCCACCAACGGCTACTTTGCCCACGGCTATGGCACCAAGTCCGAAGGCATTGCCGGCATTGGCATCGCGCTGCCGCAAGATGCGCTTTCCGGCGCCACCAACCCGGCCACGCTGAGCGCGGTAGGCTCGCGTTTTGACGTGGGTGCGCAGGTGTTCAAACCGGTGCGCCGCGGTGAGATCGTGGGCAACGCCTTTGGCCCGAACGAGCAGTTCGACGGCGACGGCAAGTCCATCTTCCTGATCCCCAACTTTGGCTACAGCCAGGTCATCAACCCGGACACCACGGTGGGCGTGGCGGTGTTTGGCAATGGCGGCCAGAACACCGACTTCAAGAACCGCAACCCCTACGCCCGCTTTGGCGCCACCGGCCGCGCCGGCATCAACCTGGAGCAGCTGTTCATCTCGCCCACGCTGGCCTACAAGGTGGCGCCTGACCACACGCTGGGTGTGGCGCTGAACATCGGCTACCAGCGCTTCAAGGCGACCGGCCTGTCGTTCTTCAGCCAGCTGTCGTCCAGCCCGGCCAACGTCAGCGACAACGGCAACGACTCGTCTGCCGGCGTTGGCGTGCGCGTAGGCTATTACGGCCAAGTGAACGACGCGCTGTCGGTCGGTGCCACCTACCAGAGCAAGACCAAATTCGGCAAGTTCGACAAGTACAAGGGCCTGTTCCCTGACCAGGGCCGCTTTGACGTGCCGCCCAGCTATGGCGTGGGCGCCGCCTTCAAGGCCAGCAAGCAGCTGACGCTGGCCGCAGACGTGCAGCGCATCCTGCACAGCAAGTCGCCGGCGATTGGCAACAGCAACGCCGCGCTGTTCCAGGGCGTGCCCCTGGGCGCCACCAACGGCCCGAGCTTTGGCTGGCGCGACATCACCGTGGTGAAGCTCGGTGGCGAATACGCTGTGGACCCCAAGCTGACCCTGCGCGCCGGCATCAGCCGCGCCCAGCAACCCGTTCCCAACAACCAGACCTTCTTCAACATCCTGGCCCCGGGCGTGGTGCAAAACAACGTCACGCTGGGCGCCACCTACGCGGCAGACAAACAGAACGAGTTCACCTTCTCCTACCTGCACGCGCCGAAGAAAACCGTGCGTGGCAACAACTCGATTCCCCCCGGCAACCCGCCCGGCGGTTTTGGCGGTGGCGAGGCCAACATCAGCCTGAAGGAAGATGCGATTGGCATCTCCTGGGGCCGCAAGTTCTGAGCGGCCATGGTGTGGGATGCTGACGCCGCCGTGCGGGCACTGGCCGGTGGCGCGCTGATTGGCCTGGCCACCGCCCTGTTGCTGCTGCTGCAAGGCCGCATCGCCGGTGTCAGCGGCGCCCTCAAGGGCTTGCTGGTGCTGGACGCCGGCCCGGGCGGCTGGCGCGCGGGCTTCGTTGGCGGTTTGCTGGTGGCCGGGGCGGTGGCCGCGTTCACCGGCTGGGTGCCACCCCCGCCACTGGCGGGCGGTTGGGTGCTGCTGGGCGTGGCGGGGCTGGTCACCGGCGTTGGCGCGGGCCTGGCCAATGGCTGCACCAGCGGCCACGGCGTGTGTGGCCTGTCCAACCTGTCGCCCCGCTCGGGTGTGGCGATTGCCATCTTTATGCTGGCAGCGGGGTTGACGGTCTACGTCGCCCGCCACGGGCTGGGGGCCTGACATGCCGCTGCTGACCGCTTTGGCCATTGGCCTGCTGTTTGGCGGCGGGCTGTTGCTCTCGGGCATGGCCAACCCGCAGAACGTGCTGGGGTTTCTGGACGTGGCCGGGGCCTGGAACCCGTCGCTGGCGTTTGTGATGGCCGGCGCCATTGGCGTGGCCGCGCCTGTGTTTGCCTGGGTGCGGCGCCACCCGCGCACGCTGGGCGGCGCCCCGGTGGTGTTGCCTGAACGGGGGCCGGTGACGCGCCGGCTGGTGTTGGGCAGCGTGCTGTTTGGCGTGGGCTGGGGCCTGGTTGGCCTGTGCCCCGGCCCGGCGCTGGTGTTGCTGGGGCAGGGCGGTGCGGGCCTGGCGGGTGCACTGCTGTTCTTGGTGGGTTTGGGCGCAGGGCTGGTGCTGGTGGCGCGGTGGGGCACCGCCAAGGTCTGACGCGGCAGGGCTTTGTGTGAGAATGCCCCTGCGCTGCACACGCCGGGCGCGCGACCCTTGCTTCCCCACCCATGTACACGCAATTTTTCGGCCTCAAGGAAACCCCGTTCTCGATAGCGCCCGACCCGCGCTATCTGTTCATGAGCGAGCGGCACCGGGACGCGCTGGCTCACCTGCTGTACGGGCTGGACGGTGGCGGGGGCTTTGTGCTGCTGACCGGTGAAATCGGCGCTGGCAAAACCACCGTGTGCCGCTGCTTTCTGGAGCAGATTCCGGCCAACTGCAACGTCGCCTACATCTTCAACCCCAAGCTCACCGTGCTGGAGTTGCTGCAGTCGGTGTGCGACGAATTCCAGATCGACTGGACGCCGCAGCACGAAGGCACCTTGACCATCAAGGACTACCTCGACCCGCTGAACGACTTCCTGCTGGAAGAACACGCGGCGGGCAAGAACAACGTGCTGATCATCGACGAGGCGCAGAACCTCTCGGCCGAACTGATCGAGCAGCTGCGGCTCTTGACCAACCTGGAAACCAACGAGCGCAAGCTGCTGCAGATCGTGCTGATCGGCCAGCCCGAACTGCGCACCCTGCTGGCCCGGCCCGAGATGGAGCAGGTCGCCCAGCGGGTGGTGGCGCGCTTCCATTTGCCGGCGCTGTCCGAGGCCGAAACCGCACACTACATCGCCCACCGCATGGCGGTGGCGGGCCGGGTGGGCGAGGTGCCGTTCGACCGCAAGGCGGTGCGCCAGATCCACCGCCGCTCACGCGGGGTGCCCCGGCGCATCAACCTGCTGTGCGACCGCGCCTTGCTCGGCGCCTACGCCAATGGCAAGGGCGCGGTCAACAGCGCGGTGATCGACAAGGCCGCGCTGGAGGTGTTTGACGAGCCCCGCACCCCCAAGGCCAGCCCGGCCAAACCCGCCGAACCGTCAGACGCTGCCCCGGTGCCGCGCTGGCAGCAATGGCTGCCCTGGCTGTCGCAGCTGAGCCCGGTGGCTTTGCTCGGCGTGGGTCTGGTGGCGGGCATCGGCCTGTTTGGGCTGGTCAGCCTGGCCACACGCAGCAAGCCGGCCGACACCGCTGTGGCGGTTGCGCCCGCAGCGGCCTCCACCGCGGCCAGTGCCCCCGGCGGCCCGGCCAGTGCGGTGGTGGCGGCTTTGGCCGCCAGCGCCCCGGTGGCCAAGGCCGACGCCACACCCGGCTTCACCCGCAACGAGAACGACGCCTGGCGCGAACTCGGCGCGTTGTGGAAGCTGCAGCTCGGCACGGGCAACCCGTGTGTGCAAGCCCAGCAGCAGCAGGTGGAGTGCTTCGAACAAAAAACCACGCTGACGCTGATCCAGCAGCTGGACCGGCCCGGCGTGTTGACCGTGTACGAACGCAACAGCCCGCGCAGCTACGCGCTCCTCACCCGCCTGACCGACAAAGAAGCCACGCTGGTCAGCAACGGCACCAGCCAGACCGTGTCGCTCGCCGCCTTGCTGCAAATGTGGCGCGGTGACTACGCCACCTTCTGGCGTGCGCCACCGGAGTACAGCGGCAAGCTGCGCGTGGGCACCAGCGGCCCGGCGGTGACCTGGCTGGCGTCGCGCCTGGCGCTGATCCAGGGCAGCCCACAGCCCGGCGAGCAAAAGCGTTACGACGCCTTGCTCAAGTCACAGGTGTCGGCCTTTCAGCTGGCCAACAGCCTCAAGGCCGACGGCGTGGCCGGGGCCGAAACCTTCATGCAGCTCAACCGTGCCATTGGCATCGATGAGCCGCGTTTGACGGCGGGGCAATAAGGCCATGTCGTACATCCTTGACGCCCTCAAGCGCGCCGACAACGAGCGCGAACGTGAACGCGGCGCCGTGCCTGGCCTGCACAGCCAGCAGGTGCTGCCACCCACCCTGCCGCCAGACGATGGCGACAGCCGCCTCTGGCTGTGGGTGGTGGGCGGCGCGGTCGGGGTGGTGCTGGCCGGTCTGGCCTGGTACCAGTTCGGCCCGGCGGTCCAGATCACCGCGCGGGTGACGCCCCTGCCGGCGCCCCCGCCCGTGTCGGCCCCGTTGCCGCCACCAGCGATCACCGCCATCACGGCGGTGCCCACGGCTGGCGGCTCTGCGGCAGTGGCCCCCGTGGCCGCGCCCGAGGTGGCTGAGGTGCTGGCAGACGCCCCACGGCAGAGCGTGGCCGCACAGGCCAACGCCGCACGCCGTGCGGCCGCCAACGAAGCCGCCGCTGCGCGCAACGCAGCCCGGGCTGAGCCACGTGCAGACACCCGTGCGCAGCGCACCCCTGAAGCGCCCGCGCCCGTGTTGCCGACACCGGCCGAACCGATCTACAGCTTCAACGACCTGCCGGCCAACATCCGCAACGAAATCCCGGCACTGGTGATTGGCGGCTCGTCGTACTCGCCCAACCCGAAGTTCCGCCTGCTGATGGTCAATGGCCAGATGTACCAGGAGCGCGAGAAGCCCTTGCCCAACCTGGTGCTGGAGCAGATCAACCCCAAATCGGCGGTGATGAGCTACAAGGGCTACCGCTACCGCGTCAACTACTGATCGCCAGCCGGCACTGCGTCACGTTGACGATCAGGCCCGACAGCAGCCACTGGAACAGGCCGATCACCCGCATCAGCTCCTGCGCCTGTTCGTCGCTCAAACCGGCGGCCAGCGCCTCGGCATGGCGCATGGCGTAGGCGTGTGGCAGCTGGGCCACGGTGGCCACCGCGGCGTCGTGCACCTGCTGCCGTGCGGCGTTGTAGGCCGGGTGGCCCACCAGCGGTTCCAGGTCGCCCCAGGCCAGCTGCAAATAGCTGGGCCAGCGCGCCATGGCCTTGTAGTCGCTGTTCACGAAGGGCAGGTTCAGTGTGGCTTTGATTCGGCCGTACACCGCCAGCACGTCTGGCCCGGCGTGGTGCGGCTCCACCATCACCGGCACCGCGCCTACGGGGTTGACGGCCGCGCGCGGCAACAGGTCTTGTGGCGACGCGGGTGTGCCCCCCAGCGTGCGGCCAAAACACAGGCTTTCCTTGATGGCGGTGGCCAGCACCAAGTAGGGCTGGTTGCCGGCGTTGAACACGTCCAGCGTGGCCGCGATCTGCGCCAGCTCGCGCTCTGAGTACCCCATGGCCAGCAGCCGTGCACGCTGCGGTGTGGCGGGCAGGCGGGCCTGCACCTGTTCCAGCGCCAGCTCGCGGATGTGGTCACACCGGTGCGCAAAGTAGGCGGTTTTGGCGTTGACGGAGAACTGTGCCCAGGCCTGCAAAAAGAAGGGCCGGTAGTGCGCCACCGCTTGGGTGATCACGCCCACCCAGGGCACGCCCAGCGCGGCTTTCAGGTCGGCGTAGGCGGGCAGCAAATCGCCGTCGGCCAGGTATTCGGGCACCGGCCGCACCGGGAATTGGCCCTCCGGGCGTTGCAGCGCGCCGCTCTGCAAATTCAACGGCTTGGAAAAGTCATGGGCCATGGTGTCGCCATCGTAGCGCCCGGGGGCTTGCGGGGTGGGGCGGTGTGGCACACTCGCCAGCTTTCTCGACGAACCGCCGGCGCAGGCCGGCCCCCAACACATGCCGATGATGGACCGAATTGCCGCACAGATTGCGCAGGAGTTGCGCATTGCGGTGCAGCAGGTGAATGCCACCGTGGCCTTGCTCGACGGCGGCGCCACCGTGCCCTTTGTGGCCCGCTACCGCAAAGAAGCCACCGGCGGGCTGGACGACATCCAGCTGCGCGAACTTGACTACCGCCTGCACTACCTGCGCGAGCTGGAAGACCGCCGCGCCACGGTGCTGAAAAGCATTGAAGAGCAGGGCAAGCTCACGCCCGAATTACGCGCTGCCATCGAGGCCGTGCCGACCAAGCAGGAGTTGGAAGACCTCTACCTGCCCTTCAAGCCCAAGCGCCGCACCAAAGGCATGATTGCCCGCGAGGCCGGCATTGAGCCGCTGGCCGACAAGCTGTTTGCCGACCCCGGCCTGAACCCGCTGGCCGAGGCCGAGGCTTTTACCAGCCCCGCTGGCACGGTGGAAGGCGCCGACTTCAGCACCGCGGCCGCGGTGCTGGACGGCGTGCGCGACATCCTCAGCGAGCGCTGGGCCGAAGACGCGGCGCTGGTGCAGGCGCTGCGCGAGTGGCTGTGGACCGAAGGCCTGTTCAAGAGCACATTGGCCAGCGGCAAAGACGAAAACCAGCCCGAAGTGGCCAAGTTCCGCGACTACTTCGACTACGACGAACCCATTGGCCGCGTGCCCTCGCACCGCGCGCTCGCCGTGTTTCGCGGCCGCACGCTGGAGATTCTGGAAGCCAAGCTGGTGCTGCCCGAGCCCGAGGCGCTGCCGGTGGCTGCTGGCACCCGCGCGGCGCCGGTGGTGAGCCTGGCCGAAGCCCGCATCGGCCAGCACCTCGGCTGGCGCCACCAGGCCCGCCCGTCGGACGACCTGCTGCGCAAGTGCGTGGCCTGGACCTGGCGCGTGAAGCTGAGCCTGTCTACCGAGCGCGATTTGTTCACCCGCCTGCGCGAAGACGCGGAGAAGGTCGCCATCAAGGTCTTTGCCGACAACCTGCGCGATTTGCTGCTGGCCGCGCCCGCCGGCCCCAAGGTGGTGATGGGGCTGGACCCCGGCATCCGCACCGGCGTGAAGGTGGCCGTGGTGGACGCCACCGGCAAGCTGGTGGAAACCGCCACCGTCTTCCCCCACGAACCGCGCCGCGACTGGGACGGCGCTTTGCACACGCTCGGCAAGCTCTGCGAAAAACACGGCGTGAACCTGATCGCCATTGGCAACGGCACCGCCAGCCGCGAGACCGACAAGCTGGCCGCCGACCTGATGAAACGCATCGAGAACATGCAGCGCGTGGTGGTCAGCGAAGCCGGCGCTTCGGTGTACTCCGCCAGCGAGTTTGCATCGCAAGAGATGCCCGATGTGGACGTCAGCCTGCGTGGCGCCGCCAGCATTGCCCGCCGCCTGCAAGACCCGCTGGCCGAGCTGGTGAAGATCGACCCCAAATCCATTGGTGTGGGCCAGTACCAGCACGACGTGAACCAGAGCGAGTTGGCCCGCACGCTGGAAGCGGTGGTGGAAGACTGCGTGAACGCCGTTGGCGTGGACCTGAACACCGCCAGCGTGCCGCTCTTGAGCCGCGTCTCGGGCCTGAGTGGCAGCGTCGCCAAGGCGGTGGTGCGCTGGCGCGAGGCCAATGGCGCGTTCCGCACCCGCAAGCAGCTGATGGACGTGAGCGGCCTGGGCGCCAAGACCTTTGAGCTGAGCGCCGGTTTTCTGCGCATCCGCGGCGGCGACAACCCGCTGGACATGACCGGCGTGCACCCGGAAACCTACCCGGTGGTGGAACAGATCATCGCCAAAACCGGCACGCCGGTGGCCGAGCTGATGGGCCGGGCCGAGATGCTGAAAACGCTGCGCCCCGAGCTGTTTGCCAACGAGAAATTTGGCGTCATCACGGTGAAGGACATCCTCGGCGAGCTGGAAAAACCCGGCCGCGACCCGCGCCCCGACTTCAAGGTCGCCCGTTTCAACGACGGCGTGGAAGACATCAAGGACCTGCGCGAGGGCATGGTGCTCGAAGGCACGGTGAGCAACGTCGCGGCCTTTGGCGCCTTCATCGACCTGGGCGTGCACCAGGACGGGCTGGTCCACGTGAGCCAGCTCAGCCACAAGTTTGTGACCGACGCGCGCGAGGTGGTGAAAACCGGCGACATCGTCAAGGTGCGCGTCACCGAGGTGGACGTGGCCCGCAAACGCATCGCGCTGACCATGAAGCTGGGCGACGCCCCGGCGCGCCGCGACGGCCCCCGCGACAACCGTTTTGAAGGCGCCAACCGCCAGCAACAGGCGCCGCGCCGCCACGCACCCAGCGCCGCGCCAGAATCCAGCGCCATGGCGTCGGCCTTTGCCAAGCTGCAGGGCTTGCGCAAACCCTGAATTGCTATTGAATCAATAGCTTAACTGCTAGGTTTCACTAGGGCTGAAGGCCGATTTGACTTGAAAATCGGCCTCCAGGCCTGTTCTGGCGCTGCTGAAATCCAATTTATGGTATATATTCATTTATCTATTCATAAATTCATTCAGACAGATGCCTTCGCACGTCGAAACACTTCGGTATAAATTGGCCTCCGGGCCCGCTTTTCCGCGCCAACTCATTGAGGCAATGGGCGTCAGCCAGCCCACGTTGTCAAGGGCAGTAACGGCCATGGGCGGTGACATCGTTCGGATCGGTGCCGCAAGATCCATTCAGTATGCGCTCCGAGACAGCACCCGCGGGCTGCCCGACATGCCGATCCACCGTGTGGATGCGGCGGGCAAGGTCGCGCCGCTGGGGCAACTGGTTCCGGTGCGGCCCAACGGCTTTGTGATGCAGCAGGCCGACGGCCTCACGCTGTACAGCGAGGGCTTGCCGTGGTGGTTGCTGGACATGCTTCCCCAGGGTTTTCTGGGCCGCGCCCTGGCGTCCAAGCTGGCCGCGTCATTGGGTTTTCCAGCCCGGCTGTCGGCGTGGAGCGACACCCAGATGCTCCGCGCGCTGCTGATGCAGGGGCACGACGCCGTGGGCAACTTGCTGCTGGGCGACGGTGCACGCGAACGGCTGCTGGCCGCGCCCACGCCGCAGCCCATCGCCGCCAGCGCGAAGGAGAGCGCCTATGTGCAACTGGCCGCAGAGGCCGCCAGCGGCGAGTGGCCCCACTCTTCGGCCGGTGGCGAGCAGCCCAAATTCGCCGCGTTCGCGCACACCCCTGCCGGGCCGCGCCACCTGCTGGTGAAGTTCACGCTGGCCGAAACCAATCCCGTGACCGAGCGCTGGCGCGACCTGTTGCTGGCCGAACACCATGCGCTCGAAACCCTGGCGGCATCGGGTGTTGCCGCCGCACTCTCGCGTGTGGTCGATGCCGGTGGCCAGCGGTTTCTGGAAGTCGAGCGCTTCGACAGGGTGGGCGAGACGGGGCGACGTGCCGTGTTGTCGCTGACGTCGCTCGACGCCGAGTTTGTGGGCAATGCCCGCGCCCCCTGGCCACAGATCACGGCCCAGTTGGCCAGCGGCGGCCATGTCACACACGGTGCGACAGAAGCTGCGGCGCTGCTGTTTGCCTTTGGCACCCTGATCGGCAACACCGACATGCACAACGGCAACCTGTCGTTCACCAGCGAAGAAGGGCGCCCCTACATGCTGGCGCCCGCCTACGACATGCTGCCCATGGGGTTTGCGCCGCAAGCCAGCGGCGGCATGCCCGACGCGCTGGCACCTGCCCGTCTGCATGCCAGTGTGGGCACCGCCGTGTGGGTGCGGGCGGCACGGCTGGCCCTGCATTTTCTGGCACGCATTCGCGCAGACGCGCGGTTCTCTGCGCGCTTTCAACCTTGTATCGCCAGTCTGGCAGACCACGTTGAAGACGCGGGCGGGATGATCGCCCGGCTCGGGTAAGCTTTTCCCATGAAAGCCCTGCGCATCTATGCCGGCCCCGCCGCCCGCACCCACATCGCCCAGCACGGCCTGCGCCCGCACGACGTGCGGGTGGTGCCCGGTGCCGCCGGTGGCCCCAAAGGGCTGATCCTGGGGCCTCTGGACCGCTTCATTTTTGGCGACTGGCTGGGCCAGAGCACCCACGAGGTGCACCTGGTGGGCGCGTCCATCGGCGCCTGGCGCATGGCCACCGCCTGCCTCAACGACCCGGTGGCCGCGCTGCAACGGCTGGAGCACGACTACATCCGCCAGCACTACGACCTGCCGCCCGGCCAGAAGCGGCCCAGTGCCGCCCACGTCAGCGAACGCTTTGGCCAGAGCCTGCTCGACTTTTATGGTGGCCGCATCGACCAGGTGCTGAACCACCCACGCTACCGGCTGCATGTGGTCACCTCGCGGGGCCGCCACCTGCTCGGCCGCGAACACGGGCTGCGCACGCCGCTGGGTTACCTCGGCGCTTTTCTCACCAACAGCCTGCACCGCAAGGCCATGGGTGCCTGGCTGGAGCGGGTGGTTTTTTCGTCCCAGGGCGCGGCCCTGCCGTTTGCCACGGCCGACTACCGCACCCGCCAGGTGCCGCTGACCGACGCCAACTTCAACCCGGCGCTGCAGGCCAGCTGTTCCATCCCCTTCGTGCTGCAGGCGGTCCACCACATTCCCGGCGCACCGCCCGGCGCCTACTGGGACGGCGGCATCACCGACTACCACCTGCACCTGAACTACCCCGCCCACACCGCCGGCGGCATCGTGCTCTACCCGCACTTCCAGAAAGCCGTGGTGCCCGGCTGGCTCGACAAAGGCCTGAAGTGGCGCCACGGTGCCACGCCTTTCCTCGACAACATGGTGGTGTTGGCGCCCGACCCGGACTGGGTCAAGACCCTGCCCAACGCCAAGTTGCCCGACCGCACCGACTTCACCCGCTACGGGCCCGATCTGCAGGGCAGGGTGCAGGCATGGGGCACTGCGGTGGCGGCGAGCCGGCAGCTGGCAGACGAGTTTGCCGCGTGGCTGGAAAAACCGGACATGGCACAGCTGAGAACGCTCTGAAGAGCGGCTGACGCGCCGCGTGGGCTCAGGCCGATGCCCGCAGACGCACCGGCGCCTCGCCACTGCCCAACGGCAAAACCCGCCCGATCACCGCCGCCGCGGTGTAACCGGCCTCGTGCAGTTGCTGCAGGCACGCGGCCACGTTCGCTGCGGGCACGCTGGCGAGCAGGCCACCGGCGGTTTGGGGGTCAAACAGCAGCGGCGTGCGGGGGTGGTGGGCAAAGTCGTTCAGGTTGTGCAGCGCGCTGCGCAGCCGCTGGTTGGCGGGCGCCAGGGAACTGGCAATGCCGGCGGCGGCGCAGGCTTCGGCGCCGGCGAGCACCGGCAGTTCAGCGAGGTCAAGCTCGGCGTCCACTTTCGACGGGCGGGTCATTTCCAGCAGGTGGCCCAGCAGGCCAAAGCCGGTGACGTCGGTGCAGGCGTTGGCGCCATGGGCCTGCAGCACCTGTGCCCCGGCCTGGTTGGAGGTGTCCATGCTGCGCAATGCGTCCTGGACCCAGCGGCCCCGGAAACCGGGCACGCTGGCAGACTGGTGCAGGGTGGCCAGCAAGATGCCGGTGCCGATGGGTTTGGTCAGCACCAGCGCGTCGCCGGGCTGCATGCCGCTTTTGCGCAGCAGCGTGTCCAGGCGGTCGTCGACCAGGCCGTTGATGGCAAAACCAAGCGCCAGTTCCTGGCCTTCGCCGGTGTGGCCGCCCACCAGCGCGCAGCCGGCCGCGTTGAGCACTTCCACCGCGCCGCCCATCATCTGGGCCAGCAGCGCCTCGACCTGGCGGTCCAGCCCCGGCGGCACGGTGGCGATGGCTGTGGCGGTGTGGGGCGCGGCGCCCATGGCAAAGATGTCGCCCAGCGCGTGGTGGGCGGCGATGCGGCCAAACCGGTAGGGGTCGTCGGTGAAGGCGCGGAAAAAATCCACCGTCTGCACCACCGCCTTGCCGGGCGGAATGCGCACCACGGCCGCGTCGTCTGGCGCGTGCAGGCCCAGCAGCACGTCGCTGTGCGCCAGGGGCTGCAGGCCACCCAGTGCGCGCGCCAGCACCGTGGGGCCGACCTTGGCGCCGCAGCCACCGCAACGCATCGCCAGGGCCGACAGTGCCTGTGCCGACTCGTCGGGCGCCAGCGCGATGCTCGGGGGGCGCGCTGGGCCCATGGCGGGCATTTCTGGCAGTTCGTTGAAACGGCGCATGAACTGCCGGTCGATGTGGTTTTTCCAGCGCCACAGCCAGCGCCCGGCCGCCGACAGCGGCCCACGGGAGGCCACCGCGTACCGGTCGCCGGTGCTGATGAGTGCCAGCCAGTGGCGTTGCGGCCGGTAGTCCCGCAGGGGTTCGGCGCGCACCGCGCGGCGCAGGTTGTCGGCCAGCGGCATGCCCATGCGCACCGCGAACACGCCGGCTTTTTCCAGCGGGCGCGCAGTGAACGCGGCCACATCGCCAGAGGCAAACACGCGCGGGTCGCTGCTCTGCAGGTGGGGGTTGGTCTGGATGAACCCCTCGGCGTCCAGCGCCAGCCCGGTGCCTGCGAGCCAGGCCGGGCCAGCCGCCTGCGTGGCCCAGACGATGTGGTCCGCCGCCAGTGTGTGGCCGTCCGCTGTGCGCAGCTGGCCTTCTGTCACCTGCTGGACTTCGGCGCGGGTGTGCAGGTGGATGCCGCGCTGCGCCAGCACCCGGGTGAAGCGCTGACGCACCCGGGCGTTGTGGGTGGGCAGGACCTCGGCGTCGCGGGTCAGCAGGTGCAGCACGAGGTGGTTGGGGTCGCGGCCCAGGGCCTGCAGTTCGTGGCGTAGCCGGAACTGCATCGCCAGCGCCAGCTCCACGCCGCCAGCGCCGCCGCCCACCACCGCCACGGTGTGGCGGCCGGGCCGCTGCCGCACCTGCGCCAGCAAGGCCAGCCAGCGCGCGTTGAACTGCTGGATCGGCTTCACCGGCAAGGCGTGTTCGCAGGCCCCCGGCACCTTGGCCACCTGCGGCGTGGCGCCGGTGTTGATGGCGCACAGGTCGTAAGGCACCGGCGGTCGGTGTTGGCACAGCACGAGGCCGGTGCTGCGGTCGAGGCCAACCACTTCGTCGTGGAAGAAGCGGGCGCCGGCCCATGCCGCCAGCCGGGGCAGGTCGATGTGCACCTCGTCGAAACTGTAGTGGCCCGCGATGTAACCCGGCAGCATGCCGGAGTAGGGCGTGTCCACCGTGTTGCAAATGAGCGTGAGGCGCACGCCCGGCTCCGGCCGCATCGCAAAGCGGCGCAGCACCACCACATGGCTGTGCCCGCCCCCGACCAGCACCACGTCCCGCAACACCTGACTTGAATCCATCGTTTGTTTATAACGTGAATCTGCGGGCGGGTGCCTGGGGGTTCAGCACTGTGGCTGGCTGCCGATATCCCTATCACACCATGCACACCGAAACCGCCGAAAACGTCAACCCCCATTACCTCAGCCACCTGCTGGCCGTGGCCCATGCGCACGAGGTGGTGGTGACCGAAGACATCGTCGCGGCGAATGGCATTCCATTGCTGATCAAGGGCACCCGCATCGACGGCGTGGCGCTTGACCGCCTGCTGCTGCACCAGCTCCGCAAGCCGCTGGAAGACTGCGTCCAGGTGGTGGGCGGCCTGCAGGCCAGCGCCTTTGCGCCGATGGGCCGCGCCCTGCTGGAAGACCACCCCTTGCTGCGCGCCCTGTGCACACCTGGTGCGGCCAGGCCCGCGCCCGAGTCGCTGGCGACCTTGACGCTGACCCTGCCGATGCAGTCGATGCTGACGGTCTACACCCAGGGCCGGCACGACCGGCTGGCCCATGTGGTGGGCGTGGCCATGCTGGCGCTGTCGCTCGCGCGCCGCCTGCTGCCAGGCGAGGTGGACCGGCACCGCGTGCTGGCGATTGCCGGGCTGTTCCACGATGTGGGCGAACTCTACATCGACCCGGCCTACCTGCAACGCGGCATCCCGCTGGACGACACGCAGTGGCAGCAGTTTTTGCAACACCCGCTGGTGGGCTACCGCATGCTGCGCAACATGCCGGGCGCGGGCCAGGCGGTGGCCAATGTGGTGCTGCTGCACCACGAGCGGCTGGATGGCTTTGGCTACCCGCGCAGCGTCAGCGGCAGTGCCTTCAAGCTCGACGGCCAGATCCTCGCCGCCGCCGAATGGCTGATGGCCATCGTCGAGTCCGACCCGGCCCCGCTGACCCGTGCGCGCATGGCCGACCGGCTGGTGCCGGGCGAGTTCAGTCCGCCGGTGCTGGCGGCCATTGCCGCGCTGGCCCAGGCCGCGCCCGACACGCTGGTGGAACTGGCCTCGGCCCCGCCCTTGCTGGAAGCCGCACCGCGCATCGTGCGGCTGGCCGAGAAGATGCGGCATTTCCGCGAGGCGCGTGGCTGGATCGATGCGCAGCTGGCCGAAGCCACGCCGCCCGTGCGCCAGATGCTGGAGGCCGGACTGCAGCGCATGCTGCGCATCCAGTCGTCGTTCTCCAGCATCGGGCTGGACGCCTTCAACCCCGAGCAGCTGCTGGCCGACCTGGCCACGCTGCACGACGCGGGCGTCTACATGGAGGTCATGTCCATGGTCGGCGAACTGGAATGGCGGCTGCGCGAACTGGCGCGCAAGCAGAAGGCCTATGCCTACCTGCTGCCGCAGCAGGAACGTGCGCTGGTGAACGACCTGGCCGCACGGCTGCGCTGGTCGCCGCAGGCGGAGGAAGCGGCTGTGACGGCCTAGGGTCTAATCCGGGCATGGACACCACCGACCGCACCGACCAGCGCCTGACCGAGCTGGAAATCAAGGCCAGCTTCACCGAAGACCTGGTCGAGCAACTGAACCAGGTCATCATCCGCCAGCAAGGCCAGATCGACGCATTGGTGTTTGAAGTCCAGCGCCTGCGGCAACAACTGCCCGACGCCAGCACCGGCATGCCCAACAACCCGCGCGACGAGTTGCCGCCGCACTATTGAGCGGGCCTGACCACCACGCCCTGCAAAAATGCCACCACCTTGGCCTCTGGCATTTCGCAGGGCTTGAGCAGCTCGGTGCGGGCGGTGCGGTAGTAGTTGAGGCTGATGAAGTCGGTGCCGTTCAACGCCCTGGCGTAGACCTTGAATGACCGGCCCTGGGTGAAGGTGGTTTTGGTGATGCCGTAGCGCACACCCTGGTACAACCCTTCGGCATACCCTTCTGGCAGGCGCTCTATGTCAGCCAGCAGCGCGGCCATGGCTTCAGGGCTTCAGGCCTGCCAGTGCCCGGCGGGCACAGGTCTGGTACACCGTCACATCGCCCTCGGCGGGCGGGTCGCCACACGCCACGCTGATGGCGAGCCGTTGGGCCACCGTGGTGCCCGGTGTGATCTGCGGCGAGGTTTTGCTGGCCAGCGCTGCCTGCTCCATGTCGCGCACCGCCTGTGCCAGCGCCACGTGCGCGGCCTGGCCTTGTTGCACATAGGCCTGGGCCCGGGTTTTGGCCTGCGCCACCAGGTCTTTGCGGTAGCTGGGCGAGCGGGGGTTCAGCGCCGGGTGCCGGGCTTCCAGTTCTGCCACCACCTGCCGGTACAGCTGCTGTGGTGTGGACACAGCGGTCGAGGGCGGGGCAGCGGCCAGCAACTGCGCCCCGGCGGTGGGCGCGAGGGGCGGCGCCTGGTGCGTGCTGGCGCGCCACAGGCCCCACAGGGCGGACCCGACCAGCAGCAACACCACCAGACCCACCAGCGCCAGCGGCTGCCAGCGGGGGGGCGGTGTCACCAGCGGAGGCGGCATGACCACCTGGGCGTGGGTGGGTGGGGCTTGGGGATGCAGCGGCGCCGGAGCGGTTGCCTGCCACCACTGCGATGCCTCTTCCACCAGGTGGTCAAAGTCGCTTGGGCTGTGCAGCACGCCTTGGGCTGGCGTCTGGAGCGCGTCGTAGGCCGCGCGTTGCACCGGGTCCGACAGCACCTCATACGCGGCGTTCAGCCGCTGCATGTGGGCGGCGGCTCGCTCGGTGTCGTGTGGGTTCTTGTCGGGGTGGTATTTCTGCGCCAGTGTCCTGTAGGCCAGGCGAATCGCCGCGCTGCTGGCGGTGGCATGAACCAACAAAGTGTCGTAGTGGCCGGACATGGGTGCGATGGTATGACGGCGCGGGCCCGCCACGCCCAGGTTCGCCGAATGGTTAAGGGTTAACCCTTGATTGTTTCGTGCGGCGTAAGTATCCGAGCCCACGCTTGATTGATTGAAACCCCGCCGGTGATTACCTTTGGAGCCTGCAGGAACACACCTCTGACAAGTGTTCCACAACAGGAGACAAAGAATGAGTTCGCATTGGATTTCCATCTACGCGCTGGCCGCCATGTTTGTGCTGGCCACGGCACTTCCCATCAACATGGGCGTGATTGCCTTTGTTGGTGCCTTCCTGGTGGGCACGTTGGCCGCCGGCATGAACGCAAAAGCCATCATGGCCGGGTTTCCTGCGGACCTGTTCCTGACGCTTGTGGGCATCACTTACCTGTTTGCGCTGGCCCAAAACAACGGCACCATTGACTGGTTGGTCCGTCTGGCGGTGCGGGCAGTGCGTGGCCGTATTGCGGCCATTCCCTGGATCATGTTCTTCATCGCGGCCTTGCTGACGTCGGTGGGGGCGGTCAGTCCGGCGGCTGTGGCGATCATCGCGCCCATCGCGCTTGGCTTCGCTGCCAAGTACAACATCAACCCGTTGATGATGGGCTTGCTGGTGATCCATGGCGCGCAGGGGGGTGGCTTCTCGCCCATCAGCATTTATGGTGGCATCACCAACAAGATTGTGGCCAAGGCAGGGCTGCCGCTGAACGAAATGGTCACCATGTTTGCGAGCCTGGGCATCAACCTCGCGGTGGCTTTGTTGCTGTTTTTCCTCATGGGTGGCATGCGTCTGATGCGCCAGCGTGAAGTCAGCCAGCTGGCGACGCCGAATACGGTGCCAAGCGTTGCCCATGCACCAGGCGGTGCTCAGATCTATGGCGATGCCGAAGGGGAATCGCTCCAGGAAGAGCGCCGCACTGCCAGCAAGAACCAGGATTCTCTGATGGAAGCCGCCCCGGTCAATGCGCTGGAAACCGGCGCAGCCTGGTACCGCCACGCCACGCTGGCGTGTCTGTGCGCGCTGGCCGTTCTCACGCTCTACTTCAAGCTGGACATTGGCTTCGTCTCCATCTCCCTGGGGCTGCTGCTCACGCTGATGGCGCCCAACCTGCAAAAGCGCGCGCTTGGCCAGGTGTCATGGCCCGAGATCATGCTGATCGTGGGCGTCAGCACCTATGTCGGGGTGATGGACAAGATGGGTACGATCGATTTTGTCGGCCACAGCGTTGCCAACCTGACTTCGCCACTGGTTGCTGCACTGCTCTTGTGTTTTGTGGGCGCCGTGGTGTCTGCGTTCGCTTCGTCGACCGCCGTACTGGGCTCGCTGATCCCGTTGGCCGTTCCCTTCCTGCAGGGCGACGCAGGGGTGAGTGCCATCGGTTTCATTGCCGCCATGGCCGTGTCTTCCACCATTGTGGACGTCAGCCCGTTCTCGACCAACGGCGCACTCGTCCTGGCCAACGCCCGCGGCATCGACCGCGACAAATTCTTCCGTCAGTTGATGTTGTACGGCGGCATTGTCACGCTGGTGGCGCCAGCCATCGTCTGGTTGCTGTTTGTGGTGCTTTGAGCCAAATTCAGCCCGAACAGACGCCGTTTTTCAACCACCTAACCCAGCTCAATACCCATGGAATCTACCCCCTGGAGCACAAAGGCCAGCCAACGCCAGGACCGGCTGGCACGCGCCAGCCAGGCGCTTGGCCCCGACCTCAAAGGCAAGTGTGTGGCTGCCAGCGCCATCCAGGCGTTGCTCGAAGCCGTGTTGCAACCGGGCGACCGTGTCTGTCTGGAGGGCAACAACCAGAAGCAGGCCGATTTTCTGGCCGATGCCCTGGTCGGGCTGAATCCCCAGCGTGTTCACGACCTGCACATGGTGCAGTCGGTGCTCGCATTGCCGCAGCACCTCGACGTGTTCGAGAACGGCATTGCCAGCCGGTTGGACTTCAGTTTCTCGGGGCCCCAGGGCGCGCGGTTGGCGCGGCTGGCGTCGGCTGGACAGATCCAGATTGGCGCCATCCACACCTACCTGGAACTGTTCGCCCGCTATTTCATGGACCTCACGCCCCAGGTGGCGCTGGTTGCAGCACAGGCTGCCGATGCCGAAGGCAACCTGTACACAGGCCCCAACACGGAGGACACGCCCGCCATCGTGGAGGCCACCGCGTTCTCCGGGGGCATCGTGATTGCGCAGGTGAATGAACTGGTCGATGGCCGCACCACCCGGCTGCCCCGCATCGACATCCCGGCCGACTGGGTGAATTTTGTGGTGGCCGCACCGCGGCCCCATTTCATTGAGCCGCTGTTCACCCGCGATCCGGCCCAGATCAGCGAGATCCAGGTGCTGATGGCCATGATGGCGATCAAGGGCATTTATGCCGACTATGGCGTGCAGCGCCTGAACCACGGCATCGGCTTTGACACGGCGGCCATTGAACTCCTGCTGCCAACCTACGCCGAGTCGCTCGGCCTCAAGGGGAAAATCTGCCAGCACTGGGCGCTGAACCCACACCCCGCCATGATCCCGGCCATCGAGTCCGGCTGGGTCCAGTCGATCCATTCTTTCGGCTCCGAACTGGGCATGGAGGCGTACATCCGTGCCCGCTCCGATGTTTTTTTTACAGGCCCTGATGGCAGCCTGCGCAGCAACCGCGCCTTCTGCCAGGCCGCTGGCCACTACGCCTGCGACCTGTTCATCGGCTCGACGCTTCAGATGGACCTGCACGGCAACAGCTCCACCGCCACGCTGGGCCGCATTGCCGGTTTTGGGGGCGCACCCAACATGGGCGCAGACGCGCGGGGACGCCGCCATGCCAGCCCCGCCTGGCTCAAGGCCGGGGCACAGGCGCGCGCAGGCCGCAGCGGCGCTGCCGGCACACCGCGTGGGCAAAAGCTGGTGGTGCAGATGGTGGAGACGTTCCGCGAACACATGCAACCCGCCTTCGTCGAGCGGCTGGATGCCTGGACTCTGCAGGAACAGACCGGCATGGCCCTGCCGCCCATCATGGTCTACGGGGAGGATGTGACCCATGTGCTGACCGAGGAGGGCATCGCCAACCTGCTGCTGTGCCGCACCGACGAGGAACGCGAACAGGCGATACGAGGTGTGGCTGGGTACACGGCGGTGGGGCTGGCACGTGATCACCGCATGGTGGACAACCTGCGTGACCGCGGTGTCATCAAACGGCCACCGGACCTTGGAATTGACCCCCGCGATGCGACGCGCAACCTGCTGGCGGCCCGCACGATGCGCGATCTGGTGCGTGCATCGGGTGGCTTGTACCGGCCGCCACAGCGGTTCAGAAACTGGTAGGAGAAATGACAATGACAATGGCAATCCCCCCTGGACTAGAGACCCTTGAATTCGTGTTGATAGACGGTCAACCCGTCCCGCCATTCACCGCGGTGCTGGTGGGTGTGGTCGGTTCCGGCAACCTGGAGGTGTTGCTGGAACCGGACACAGGCAACAGCTGTACGGTGCGGATTGAGACCTCCGCGCGCGGTTTTTCACCCATCTGGACCGCGGTCGTGCACGACTTCCATGCACGCCACCAGCGCATTGGCCTGCGTGTGCTGGTCAACGACATGGGCGCAACGCCCGCCGTTGTCAGCCTGCGGCTGGACCAGGCCATGGCCGAAATGCAGGCAGGTACACCATGAACAGCGCAGCCCTGCAAGCACCGCCTGTGCGCATCAGCTACGCCGAATGTGCAGCGCGCGAGCGCATCCAGCACCTCGTCGATCCAGCCAGTTTTCATGAATGGCTGCCGCCGTCGGAGCGGTTGACGAGTCCGCACCTGGCCCAGCTGGGTGTGCCGTCGTCGTTTGACGACGGCGTGGTGATTGGCCGCGCCAGGCTGGACGGTCACACCGTGTTTGTGGCCGCGCAGGAAGGCGGGTTCATGGGCGGTGGGGTGGGGGAGGTGCATGGCGCCAAGCTGGTGGGCCTGTTGCAACGCGCGCAACGCGACCGGCCGGAGGCGGTGCTGTTGCTCGCCGAGTCTGGTGGGGTGCGCCTGCACGAAGCCAACGCGGGGCTGATTGCTGTGTCCGAAGTGATGCGTGCCTTGCTCGACACGCGCGCAGCAGGTATCCCGGTGCTGGTACTGATTGGCGGTGTGAACGGTTGTTTCGGCGGCATGGGCATCGTCGCGCGGTGTGCCGACCAGGTGATCATGAGCGACACGGGCCGGCTGGCGATGTCGGGCCCGGAAGTGATTGAAGCCTCGCACGGTGTGGACGAGTTTGACGCGCGCGACAAGGCGCTGGTCTGGCGCACCACTGGTGGCAAGCACCGCTGGCTGACAGGCGACTGCGACGCCCTGGTGGAAGACGACGTCCAGGCTTTCAGGGATGCCGCGCTGGCCCGGCTGGCTGGTCCGCGCCCGGTCACGCTGGCCTTGCTGGAGGCTGAACATGCCCTGCTGGCCAGGCGCCTGGCGTTGTCGCCAGAGTCCGACTGGCCAGGGGATGGCAGCGAGCCCGTCAGCCTGTGGCTGGCCCTGGGTGTGTCCGAAGCGCAGCAGGTTCCGGAACTGGACGTGGTTCAGGTCTGCGCACTTCGACCTGTTTGAGGAGCGAACAAATGGAATGGAAAGTACTGGCCGACACACTGTTTGGCCCTGGGCACGGCATCGTTGCAGAGGGCGACTTCCTGCACGGCACGGTGACCTTCGACGACCAGCCGATCACGGTGTTGGGAACCACTGGCCATGCCGCCATCGGCGTCAAGCTGGCGCTGACCCAGGCCCGCGTGGTGCTGGACACGCTGGCACGTCACCCGGGCCGCACCCTCTTGCTGCTGATCGACACGCAGGGCCAGCAACTGCGCCGACGCGATGAGCTGCTCGGCATCAACCGGGCCATGGCCCACCTTGGGATGGCGATTGATCTGGCCCGTCGCCAGCAGCACAAGGTTCTGGGGTTGGTGTACGACCAGGCACTGTCGGGCGGTTTCATCACCTCGGGCCTGATCGCAGACGCCTGCGACGCGTTGCCAGAAGCCGAGATCCGTGTCATGCGCATACCCGCCATGGCCCGTGTGACCAAATTGTCAGAAGCCCTGCTCACCAGCTTGTCTGAATCCAACCCGGTGTTCGCGCCCGGTGTTGCCAACTACGTGGCCATGGGGGGGATCCGTGCGCTCTGGCGCGACGATCTGCCTGCGGCGTTGCGGGACGCTCTCGCCAACGCCACCCGGGACGACCAACGTGCGCTCGCGGGCGCTGCAAGGGGCGGGCGCCGCCTGGCCGCTGCCGTTGCGCAACGGGTGCTGGATGCGCCATGAACACGTTGCGACGGCATCAACTGGTTTGTTTGAACGCGCTGGGCTGGCGCCAGGCGCGTGCACAAGTCCAGGCACAGGCCGATCAGGTCCAGGCATGCCTGGCGCACTGGGCCAATGACAGTTTGCCTTTGGTGGTGTCTCGGCAGACCCGCGGCGTGCCCGATGGCACCTTGGTGCTGGGTTTGGCCGCACCTGCCCGCTGGGGGCGGCGGCGTCTGACGTTGCATGTGGACCGCAAGGGCATCGCGTATTTCGATGCCTTCCCACTGGCCAGCGCGATTCACCGGCTGTTGCCCGTGCGGAGCCGTTCAGCCTGGTTGAGCCTGTGCCGTGCGTTGAACCAGGCGGGTTCGCCCGCGCGCGTTTATGGCAGCCATGGCTGGCAGCACCTGACAGGGCTGGGTTACCTGCAGCCCACGTCGGACATGGATTTGCTGCTGCCTGTGGCGAGCCCCGAGCAAGCCGATCAGGTGGTGACTTTGCTGTTTGGCCACGAACAGGCCTGCCGTGCGCCACGTCTGGATGGGGAACTGGTGTTTGGGAATGGCGCGGCGGTTGCGTGGCGCGAATGGGCTGTCTGGCGCGCTGGACAGGTGCAGTCCCTGCTCGTGAAACGCCTGCAGGGCGTCGAGCTGACCGACAAGCCATTTTGGGCACAGCGTGAGCCGTTGCTTGAGGTGTGTGCATGAACGCCGCAGCGAGACAGACAGAAACCAACGCGATTCAGCACCCACCCTCTGAGGTGATGCAACTTGGCCGTGCCGCGGTTGCCGCGCTGTATGACGAAGTCGCGCTGTACCCGAAGCCTGGTCTGGTGTCGTTCGTGGACGCCGGCAGCCATCGGGACATGGATGCACAGACCTTCATGCGCAGCCTGTTTGCGCTGCGCCGGTATTTTGGAAGGGTCGCTTGCCTCGGCTGGCAGGGGGCGGCTTTCTCCGAACTGGAGCGCTGTGGCATCGACGCGGAAGCCGACATGCTGCGCGCGACCGGCGGTGTCAATACCCATCGCGGTGCGATTTTCACGCTGGGGTTGTTGTGCGCGGCCGCTGGTTCGGTACTGCGGTCGGGCGAGCGGCCCGACCCGCAGCGGCTGCGGGCCGCTTTACGAAACCGTTGGGGCAGCGCATTGGCAGCACGTGCGCGCCGGACGCCCGTTCTGCCCGGTGGGCTGGCCGCCCGTCAACATGGCCTGCGCGGTGCGTCGGAGGAGGCGGCGCTGGCCTTTCCCATCCTGTTCGAGACGGCATGGCCGGCATTGCAGTCGGGGCTTGCGGCTGGCTTGGCGGATCGGCCAGCGCGGCTCAATGCACTCATGCACACCATGGCTGTGCTGGACGACAGCAACCTCGCACACCGTGGCGGCCTGGCGGGGCTGCGTTACGCCCAGCAGGCTGCGGGTGCGTTCCTGTGCAAGGGCGGCGTGGCGCACCCGGAGGGCATGGTGCGCATGCTGGCGCTGCACCGGGCATTTGTGGCCCGTCAACTTTCGCCAGGTGGTGCGGCCGACATGTTGGCCGCTGCCTGCTGGCTCCAGCGCGTTGGAGCCCTGCGGTGAGTTACGCCTTGGTGTTTTCCGGTCAGGGCATGCAGCACCCGGACATGCTGCCCTGGTTGCAACAAGGCCCCATCCTGCAAGCCACCAGTTCCAAGCTGGGCACCACCGACTGGCGTGTCGCGCTGGCCAGCCCGGCGCAGGCCATGGACAATCGGTGCGCGCAGATTGTGCTGACAGGCACCGCGCTGGCAGCCTGGGCGCAACTGGCGTCTCACTTGCCGGCGCCCCACGCAGTGGCTGGCTACAGCGTGGGGGAGCTGGCCGCATTCAGCGCGGCCGGGGTGTTCGACGCCAATACCGCTCTGGACCTGGCCGAACGGCGTGCGGCCGTGATGGACGCCTGCGCTGCCGCCACACCCGGTGGGCTGACCGGCGTCATCGGTATGGCGATGCCGCGGTTGGAAGCGTTGTGCGCGGCCACCGGGGTGGCGATCGCCATCCACAATGGGTTTGACAGCGCCGTGGTGGGTGGTCCCAATGCCGCACTGGGCGCCTTCGAACAGGCCGCCACCCTGCTGGGCACCCGTTGTACTCGGCTCAGGGTCGCGGTGGCCTCTCACACCCGTTGGATGCAAACCGCCCGCATCGGCTTTGCGCAGGCGCTCACCCCATTGGCGATGGCGAGGCCGCAGCGGGTGCTGTTCGGCAATGTGGGTGGCCAGATTCAGACGGCTGATGCGGCCCGTCTCGCGTTGTCGGCGCAGATGGACCGGACAGTGCGCTGGAGCGAGTGCATGGACAACCTGCGTGCCCGGCAGGTGCGCTGCGTGCTGGAAGTGGGTCCTGGACAAGCACTGGCACGCATGTGGAACCAACAGCACCCCGACGTCCCGGCCCGCTCGTGTGACGAATTCCGCAGCGCGCAGTCGGTGGTGCGGTGGGTGCAGCACCATCTTGACTGACGCTGCGCCGCCACCGCACCGCCGCCAACCACGTTAGCATCACCCCATGAGCCGCACCACCCACGTGCCCCGCATTGACGACGAACTCAGCTTTCGCCGGTTGGAGACGCTGCTGGTGTTCATGGAAACCGGCAGTCTGGCGCGGGCGGCAGAACGGCTGGGCACCAGCAGCGTCAGCGTGCACCGTGCACTGCACGGGCTGGAAGAGGGGACACGTTGCGCGCTGTTCCGTCATGAAGGTCGCAACCTGATTCCCACCGACGCGGCCCATGTCCTGGCCGATGTGGCACGGGACATCCTGCACACGCTGGAACGCGGTATTGGTGCCACGCGCCAGATGGCCGGGTACTGCGCCGACACCATCCGTATCGGTTCACTGTACTCACTCACCAGCCGGGTTGTGCCAACGCTGGTGATGGCGCTCAAGCTGCGCAGGCCCGAACTGAACACCGAACTGGCACTGGGCTCCAATGCCGATCTGACCCAGCGTTTGCGGGACGGCACGGTCGATGCCGCCTTGATGGGACTGCCGGAGGGTGCCCCCGACATCGAGTCCGAGCCGCTGTTCGACGACGAGATATTTTTTGCAGCGCCTGCGGACTCGCACTACGCCAACATGGCCGACATTGATCTGGACGCCTGCCAGGAGGAAAATTTTGTCAGCCTGACCGATGGGTTCGTGACCCACAACGGGTTCATGCAAGCCTTCCAGATTGCGGCATTCACCCCCCGCGTTGTCATGAAAACAGGCGATATTTTTTCGCTGATGAACCTGGTCGGTGGCGGTGTAGGGTGCACTTTGCTGCCGGGGCGTGTGCGCGGTGTGTTGCCGCCCGAGGTGCGCCTGATTCCCCTGCAAACCAAGTACCTGGTGCGACAGACCATCGCCGTGAGCTTCTTGCGCAGCCGCGAGCGCGATCCCAACCTGCTGGCATTGCTCGCGGTCTGCCGTACCGCAAAACCACGCCTGGTCTGAGCAACTGCGCTGTTACAGCGACGTCGCCAGCATGTGTTCGTATTCCTGTGCCGTGGCAACGCGTGGGTTGGTCTTGTGGCAGTGGTCGGCCAGTGCGCCGGTCACGATCTTGCCGAACCAGTCGGCCTGCACGCCCATGGCCCCCAGCCCGGTGGGCAGGCCTAGGCGGGCGTTCATGTCACGGAGAGCATCGGGAATGTCGTTGCCCGAAGCCAGCCCCATGGCCTGGGCCATGCGGTCGAGCCGGTGTTCTTTCTGGATGGATTCGGCCTGCGCGTTGAAGCGCACCACCGCCGGCAGGAACATCGCGTTCAGCGTGCCGTGGTGCAGCAGCGGGTTCACGCCGCCCAGGCTGTGGCTCAGCGAATGCACCGCGCCCAGGCCTTTCTGAAACGCCATCGCGCCCTGCATGGAGGCGCTCATCAGGTTGAAGCGGGCCTCGCGGTCACTGCCGTCGGTGGTGGCGCGTTCAATGTGGGCCCAGGCGCGGGCCAGGCCATCGAGCGCAATGCCGTCGGCCGGCGGGTTGAAGGCCGGCGCCATGAAGGTTTCCATGCAGTGCGCCACCGCGTCCATGCCGGTCGCGGCGGTCAGGCGGGCGGGCAGGCCGAGGGTGAGTTCCGGGTCGCAAATGGCGGCCTTGGGCACCAGGTGCCAACTGTGGAAGCCGAGCTTGCGGTGGTCGTCCACGATCAGAATGGCGCCGCGCGCCACCTCGCTGCCGGTGCCGCTGGTGGTGGGCACCGCGATCAGCGGCACAACGCGCTCGGTGATGCGCGGCGAGCCGCCCTCAATGGTCGCGTAGTGTGTCAACGGGCCTTCGTGCGTGGCGGCAATGGCAACACCCTTGGCGCAGTCGATGGCCGAACCGCCGCCCACGGCGATCAGGCCGTCGCAGCCCTGGGCGTGGTACACCGCCACCGCCGCGCGCACGGCCGCTTCTGTGGGGTTGGAGGGGGTCTGGTCGAACACCGCCAGCGCCATGCCGGGCAGCGCGTCGAGCGCTTTTTGCAGGATGCCGGCGGCTTTCACGCCGGGGTCGGTCACGATCAGTGGTTTGCCGATGCCGACCCGCTGGCATTCCTGCTTCAGCAACTGGATGGCGCCGAACTCGAACTGGATCTGTGTCACGTAGTAGATAAGGGCCATGGTCGTTCTGCCGGGCAAGGGGTACAGTTAAAAATCAAACTTTAATAGCAGGAGACAAGCATGACAGCCAAAAATACCCTTGCCATGGTCGCGTTGGCGATAGCCAGTTTTGGCGCGCAGGCGGCTTGCCTGACCGACGCCCAGGCGAGCGCGATGATGGACAAATGGATTGAGAAGCTGCCTGCCGACACCCCTGAAGGCCTGAGCGAGGCCGACGGCGCCTGCAGCCGCGCCAAGTTCACCGCGCTGCTGGAGCTGCGGTTTGACAACGTGGTTGGCTACAAGGCCGGGCTCACCAACCCGGCGGTGCAAAAACGCTTCAACTACGACAAGCCGGTCTGGGGCAAGCTGTTTGACAGCATGGTGCTGGAAGACGGCGCCGAGGTGGAGGCGGCCTTTGGTGCCCGCCCACTGTTCGAGGCCGACCTGCTGGTGCGTGTGAAAAGCGAAGCCATCAACCAGGCCAAGACGCCGATGGAAGTGCTGCTGCTGCTCGACCAGGTGATTCCTTTCATCGAATTGCCCGACCTGGTGGTGCAGGCCCCCGGCAAGCTCAACGGCCCGGGAATCAGCGCCATCAACGTCGGTGCCCGGCTGGGCGTGGCCGGAAAACCCATCCCCGTGCCCGTCACGCGCGCCGAAATCTACGCGCTGCACGACGGCCTGCGCGACATGACTGTGACACTGGCAGATGGCAGTGGTGCCACGCTGGGACAGGGCAAGGGCAGCGACATTCTGGGCCACCCGCTGAACGCCGTTGTCTGGTTGGCCGAGGCGTTGGCCAAGGAAGGTCTGGCGATGAAAGCGGGCGATTTGATCAGCCTGGGCTCGTTCTCGCCGTTGCTGCCACCCAAGGCCGGGCTCAAGGCGGTGGCGAGCTACACCGGGCTGCCAGGCGCGCAGGCCGTGTCGGTGCAGTTCAAATAAACGCGTGCCCAGCGCTGGCCAAAGCCCGCCTGAAAATTCGACACAGCGCCAAAAGCGTGTCGCCTACCGGACAAAAAACGGCAAAACTTACAACCTTGTAAGGGTATTCGAGAGTGGATTCGCGGTAAGTCGAATGCTACTATTTTGAACACAATTGTTCAAATTGAGTCACTGATATTTATCAGTACTCGATGTCACATCTAACGATGTACACCTGCCAGAAGTGACAAGCGGTGTGTGTCTGTAGAGCGCAGTTGTGAACACGTGCCCTTGGCCGTGGCGGTCACCAACCCTGGTGCCGCCGCAGTCCCAAGGGGAATTGTTGACCTACCGTGAATGTGCACCCATGGCCTGTTCCACCTTGGTATTCCAGCCCACCCGTGGCGTATCGGCGTTTTACCGCCGCCTTTTGTTGGCCACATCGGTCGTGGGCTTCGGCCTGCTGACGGGGTGCCAATCCCTTCAACGTGGTGGGGCGAACATCGCGCTGGGCGTGGTGGAGCGCAATGTGGTGCCGCCGGTTTTGGGTGTGTCTGACCTGAACATGGGCTGTACCCATGCGATGGCGATGGTGCCGCTGATTGGCTCTTTCCGTTCGTTCTACGGCGACCCGTCGGGACTGGAGTCCATCCTGTCCACCTCGGCCAGTTTGTGTGCCGACAACGACGCCAACACCGAAGAGCTGCGCTACCTGCGCGCCCAGCGCGACCGCCGCACCGCCGATGCGCTGGACGCCCGCACCAGCCACAAGCGCTTGCTGGAACGTTCCGCCCGCCGCCAGCTGGCCGCCTACGTGCAGATGCGCCAGAGCCTGGAGAAAAAATACCGCTTCGTCTATGGCGAAACCTGCCCCAAGTTCCGCAAGAAAAATTCCGACTTTGACCAGATCATTTACCTGCTGGGCAGCATTTCCGGCCTGCAGGCCATGGTGAACGACGTGGCCGCTGAAAAAGCGGTCAACGTGCCGACCGACATCCCGCTCAAGGCCGAGTTTGCAATGGGCTGCCTGGACAACGCCAAGTGGTGGGGCACGCCCCAGGCCATCCGCGCCACGGTGTGGAGCGTGGTGCCCGGTGCCTCTGAAGGCAAAGACGTGGCCGGCACCTTCAACCAGGCGATGGCGCTGGGCGAGCAGCAGGGCGTGCGCCTGCCACACGTGTTGGCCACCATCAGCGCCGGCTTCACTGATGACAAGCAGCGCATCCGCGAGGTGGTGAAGCGGTTTGCCACGGCACCGGGCTACGTGGCCAACAAAAACTACCGTTACATCGACGAAGCCGCCGGCGCGACCATTCAGCAGATGTCGGACCGCGACTGGACCATTGGCACCGGCTCGCGCACACCGGTCGGCCGCCTGGGCACTTTCTGGGACGACAAGAAAGTCGCCAAAGACACCATCGACGCCAGCGAATTCCTGAAGTAAGCCTTTCCCCAGTTCCAAGTTAGTCCTGTTTCAACTTTGTTGCCGCCAGACGGCGGCTTCCCTTTGAGGAGTGTTCATGAACGCATTCAAATCCCTTCGCAGCGCGGCCTTTGTGGGCATCGCCCTGGCCTTTGGCGCCAGCGCCCAGGCCAACCAGAAAATCTGTGTCTACGACCTGCTGGGCAACAGCGGTGACGTGTTCAACCAGGCCAGAGACTACGCGCTGGAAATGCAGAAAAACGGCGCACAGATCGAACTCAAGGCCTACACCGACGAGCGCGTGGCCACCGAAGATTTCCGCACCGGCCAGTGCGACGGCGTGATGGCCATGGGGTTTCGCACCCGCCAGTTCAACGCCGTCTCGGCGTCGATTGACACCCTGGGCTCTACCACCATCCTGCGCAACGGCAAGATCGACATGGAAGGCAGCTACGAAGTGGTGCGCCGCGTGATCCAGACCTTTGCCCGCCCGGAAGCCGCCAAGCTGATGGTGGAGGGCAAGTACGAGGTGGCCGGCATTCTGCCGATGGGCGCCGCCTACCCGGTGGTCAACGACCGCAAGATCAACTCGGTGGAAGCACTGGCCGGCAAAAAGATTGCCGCCTTTGACTACGACAAGGCGCAGGCCGTGATGATCCAGAAAATTGGCGCCCAGCCGGTGTCGGCCGACGTGAGCAACTTCTCCACCAAGTTCAACAACGGTTCGGTGGACTTTGTCGCCGCACCCGCACTGGCCTACAAGCCGCTGGAGCTCTACAAGGGCGTGGGCAAGAAGGGCGCTGTGGTGCGCTTTCCCATCCTCATCCTGAGCTACCAGATGGTGATCAACCAGGCCAAGTTCCCGGCTGGTTTTGGCCAGAAGTCGCGTGAGTACTGGTCCAGTAACTTCGACCGGGCCAAGAAGGTGATTGACGCCGCCGAACTCAGCATTCCCGCTGAAACCTGGATGGACTTGACGCCGCAAGACGGCAACAAGTACACCCTGATGCTGCGCGAATCGCGGATGGACATTGCCAAGCAAGGTCTTTACAACAAGACCGGCCTGAAGGTGCTCAAGCGCGTGCGTTGCAGCGTGAACGCGGCCGACGCGGAATGCGCGACCAAGTCAGAGGAAGAGTGGCAATAAGATGGGAAATACCGGTTCTCGCGGTCTGCTGAACCGCACACCGCTCGAATGGCTGTCCAGCCTGCCGGTGTTTTGCCTTCTGGTGCTGACGCTTGTCATCAGCACCGGTGAAATGCTCCATGGCCGGATGCTCAACATGGGCGAAGCCCTGTTTGGCAAGCCTGCCGAGCAAGTCCAGTACTTCATGCTGCGCGCCGACCCGGTGCGACCAGCTTGTGACCGCGACAGCAACGTAGAAGCGCAACTCTCGGCGAACCAGAAGCCGTCTGCGGCTGCCCCCGCCAGCGATGCGGTGGACGCGCTGTTCGGCGACAAACCCGAGTCGGCCGATGACCAGCGCGCAGCCCTCACAGCGGCACGCAACGAGTGCCAGATGAAGCACGCATTTTACGAGCGCGTGGTCAACGAAATCACCCCTGGCGTACGGCTTTTCCGGACGATCGAGACCGGGTTCTTTGCGCTGTTCGAAATCGGCACCGACAACCGCCCGCTGATTCTGTTGTTGATGTTTGCCATTGCTGCGGTGACCACCACTCTGGCCAACCACCACATCAGCATCCGTCCGCCGCGTTACGCGCGGGACCATTTGGTCACGAACCTGTCGATGGCTGTGGCCTCGGCTTTTCTGCTCTATTCGTGCGTTCGCTACTACCAGATCACCAGTGGCACCGGCCTGGAGGTGGAGAACCCGTTTCTGCACCTGTTGTGGGTGCTGCTGTTCGCCAGCCTGCTGGTGATATCGGCCTACCGCCTGTGTCGGCCCCAGCCGAGCGAAGGCGAGGGCAGTTGGGGACTGGCGCTGTTGTCGACGCCGCTGTTCGCCTTCATGGGCATGACCTCGGGCATCTACTTTTTGTCCACCGGCCACCCGTCTGGCCAGGCGATTTACATCAACCAGCTGATGGAGCTGCCCACCATCTTCCTGAACCTGGCGTTGTTCATTTTTGCCGGCATGTTGCTCAAACAGACCGACATCGTTGACCGTTTTCTCAATCTGTTGCGGCCATGGCGGCTGTCGCCAGAGCTGTTGACCTACATCATCCTGCTGGCCGCCGCACTGCCAACGGCCTACACCGGCGCCTCCGGCATTTTTGTGATTGCGGCCGGTGCCATCATTTACCGCGAAGTGCTGCACGCTGGCGGCACACGCCAGCTGGCGCTGGCGGCCACGGCGATGTCGGGTTCCCTCGGCGTGGTGCTGCGACCTTGTCTGCTGGTGGTGTTGATCGCCATGCTCAACAAGCAGGTCACCACCGCGCAGCTCTACCACTGGGGTTTGTTTGTCTTTTTTCTGACCTCGACCCTGTTTTTCCTGCTGTCGCAGTTGCGACGCACCGAGCGCGCGCAGGTTGAAGTTCCGATGGTGGCGATTCGCGCCATGCTGCGCGAGAGCGTGCATGTGTTGCCCTACGCTGCGCTGGCTGTGGCACTCGTGGTGTTCTACGACGTTGCCCTGGACACCGGCCTGAACGAGATCAGCGCACCGACCATCATGCCGGTGCTGATGCTGCTGCTGCTGATTCTGGAAAAGTGGATCAACCGCAAGCGTACCCGGCCCGACCCGAGCCTGGTGTTGCCGGTGTCGCCCAGCGCCACAGCCCTGCACCCGCCCACCACCAGCCCCCGGCTGGAACCGGCCATCCGCGCTGCCGCCAACGAGACCATCGGCCACATTGGTGCGCTGATCACCCTGATGGCCTTGTCGCTGGCAGTGGGCGGTGTGATTGAACGCTCGGAGATCATGAGTGTGGTTCCGCTGGAGTTTTCCAGTCCGTGGATCGCCGTGGCCTTCTTGATGTTGGTGCTGGTGTTTGTTGGCATGGTGATGGACCCGTTTGGCGCGGTGATTCTGGTCTCCAGCACCCTGGCGCCAATTGCCTACAACAACGGCATCGACCCAGTGCACTTCTGGATGATTGTGCTGGTGGCCTTTGAGCTGGGCTACCTGTCACCGCCGGTGGCGCTCAACCAGTTGCTGACCCGCCAGGTGGTGGGCGAAGCAGAGATTGACGCGGCCGACGCAGAAGTCCGTCACCTTGGTTTTTACAGCCGCTATGAGCGCTGGATCTTGCCCGTGATTGTCATGCTGGTTGGCATGGTCCTGGTCGCATTCGTGCCACTGGGGGTGGCGCAGTTTGAGTGGCTGGAACCGGTTCGCCAGTTTTTCGCGACAACCTGAGCAGACTGTAGACTGACACGCTATCCCCCCATGTGACATGACCACCACCAGCCCCCAGGTGCCTGAAACCGCTGCGTTTAACCCCCGCATCAACCCGCGCAAAGCCCGCATCTACAAGGCGGCGATGCAACTGTTCTCCGAGCACGGCGACCCTGAAGCCAATGTCAGCGAGCTGGCGTCAATTGCGGGCGTGGCCCGGGGCACCATCTACAACAACATCGGCGACCTGGGCACCTTGTTCTCCGACGTTTCCGGCCATGTGACGGCCGAGATGGGGACACGCCTGGCCCTCGCGCTGGACCGCGTCGCCGAGCCCGAGCGGCGGCTGGCCATGGCCATTCGCGTGTTCATCCGCCGGTCCCATGAAGAGCCGTACTGGGGCAAGTTCATGATGCGCTACGCGCTCTCCAACCCGTCGTTCGAGGCCCTGCTGATCGGCTTGCCCCTGCACGACGTGGTGCACGGGCTGGAGGCCGGGCGCTACACCTTCCGGCCGGAGCAACTGGCCTCGGTGCTGGCCATGGTGGGCGGCACCGTGCTTTCGGCGATGCGCATGGTGCAGGAAGGGCACAAGACCTGGCGCGACGCGGGCACCGACGCGGCCGAACTGGTGCTGCGCGCCATGGGCGTTCCCGCGAGCGAGGCGCAGGCCATTGCGGCGGCGGAACTGCCCGTCTTGCCCGTGCTGGAGTAGCGCCGGCCACCACGCCGGTTGTGGACAATCGGCCTGTTTTTGCCAAGAACAGGAGTTCGATTGAACCAACACCTTTTGACGCCCGCCATGCGCAGCGTGCTGGACCGCATGGCCCGCGCTGGCCACCCGCCGCTGCACAGCCTGCCGCCCGAACAGGCCCGCCGTGCTTACGAGGCCGGGGCCGGCGTGCTGGAGGTGCCCGCACCGGCCATGGCGCGGGTCGAAGATTTCACCATCCCGGCCGACGACGGCACCCCCATTCCCGCACGCCTGGTGGCGCCGTCGCACGAACGGCTGCCGGTGCTGGTGTACTTCCACGGTGGTGGTTTCACCATTGGCAGCATCGCCACCCACGACACGCTGTGCCGGGTGCTGGCCCAGCAGGCCCACTGTGCGGTGATGTCGGTCGGTTACCGGCTCGCACCAGAGCACACATTCCCCTTTGCGGTACAAGATGCGTGGCAAGCCATAGTCCACGCTCACAAGTTTGCTATGGATTTGGGAGTGGACGGCGGCCGCATGGCGGTCGGTGGTGACAGCGCCGGTGGCACGCTGGCGGCGGTTTGCGCCATCCTCGCCCGTGACGCGGGCCTGCCGCTGGCGCTGCAGCTGCTGTTCTACCCTGGCACCAGCGCCCACCAGGACACGCCGTCGCACCAGCACTTTGCCGAAGGGCTGGTGCTGGAGAAAACCCACATCGACTATTTCTTCGACCACTACATTCCCCACGGCCAGCGCGCCGACTGGCGCTTTGCGCCGCTGAACGCGCCCGATGTGGATGGCGTGGCCCCGGCCTGGATCGGCCTGGCCGAATGCGACCCGCTCGTGGACGAAGGTGTGTTGTACGGCGACAAGCTGCGCGCCGCCGGCGTGCCGGTGGCGCTGGAGATTTACCGCGGCGTGGTCCACGAGTTCATCAAGATGGGCCGCGCCATTCCCGAGGCCAAACAGGCCCATGCCGATGCCGCCGCCGCGCTGCGGCAGGCCTTTGACAACACAGCACCAGTACCCGCCCCATGAACCGACAAGACTTTCGTTTCTTCCACCGCCTGCGCGTGCGCTGGGCCGAAGTGGACATGCAGAAAATCGTCTTCAACGGCCATTACCTGATGTACTTCGACACCGCCGTTGGTGACTACTGGCGTGCTCTGGCGCTGCCCTACGAGGCCACCATGCTGCAACTGGGGGGCGATTTGTACGTGAAGAAGGCGGGGGTGGAGTACCACGCCTCGGCGCGCTACGACGACCAGCTGGACATCGGCATGAAATGCGCGCGGATCGGCAACTCGTCGCTGGTGTTCCAGGCGGCAATTTTCCGGGGCGATGCGCTGCTGGTCACCGGCGAACTGGTCTATGTGTACGCCAACCCGGCCACGCAAACCTCGCAACCCGTGCCCGACAGCCTGCGCCAGACGATGAACGGCTTTGAGGCCGGCGAGCCGGTCACGCAGCTCCGCACCGGCGACTGGGCGGCGCTGCAGGCCGATGCCGCGCCGCTGCGCACGGCGGTGTTTGTGGACGAGCAGGGCGTGCCGGTCGAGATGGAATGGGACGCCGACGACGCCACCGCGCTGCACGCCGTCAGCCACAACCGGCTGGGCGTGCCGGTGGCCACCGGGCGGCTGCTGGCCTCTGACCACGGCGTGGCGCGCATTGGCCGCATGGCGGTGACGCGGCTGCTGCGCGGCGGTGGTTTCGGCCGCGAAGTGCTGCGGGCGCTGGTGGCCGCCGCGCAGGCCCGGGGCGACCACGAGGTGCGGCTGCACGCGCAGCGCAGCGCGGAAGGCTTCTACCGCCGGCAAGGTTTTGTGCCCCACGGCGAGACATTTGAAGAGGCTGGCATCCCGCATGTGGAGATGGTGCTGTCCCTGTCCCACTAAGGCCAGCGCAGTGTCTCTTGCCTGGCCACAGCGGGTGTGGCGCTGCCATAGGTCTGCTCCCACAGCGTGACCCGGGTGCTGGGGCCCGTGGGCTCGGCCACCAGCACCGCGCTGGAACGCGTGCCGTAGCCGTACTCGGGCAAATCCACCCAGGCGCTGGACAGGCCCAGCTCCATGGCCGCTGGCACGCCGGTGTGTGGCAATTCGGTGGGCGGGTAGCGGGTGGCGTCTTGCAGTGCGTTGAACAGCCTGGCCTGCAGGGCCTGGCCATCGGGTGCGTCGGCCAGGGCCTGTGCCAGAGACCGTTTCAACTGGACTGTTTTGGGCCAGGGGGTGTTGAGCTGGGCGTTGGACAGGCCGTGGATGCCAGGCGCGATGCGGGCCATCGCCAGCGCTGGCGCGTCTGCGTTGTGCAGGCAGTGCCAATCCCCGGCGGCATGGTCGCCCAGAATCAAGTTGAAGCCGGCGTAGGCCGAAGCGTCAATGGTCTTGGCAAACCCGGCAGCGTCGAGGCCGCTGTCCAGCCACCGGGTGACCAGTTCGCCCCGGCTGCGCAGGCCGGCGCGGGCTTCACCGCGCCGCACATTGGTCAGCATCGCCACCCGGCCTGTTGGCGTGACGCCAAACCAGGTGCCGCCGTCCTGCAGGTCTCGCCCTGCAACCACCGGGGTGCCGGCGGGCGTGGCCCAGGTGGCCAGCGGGGCGGTGGGCCGCGCGCGGTACTCGTCGCGGTTGGACGCGATGACCAGTGGCCAGCGGGGGTGGGCGCCCAGCGCCAGCGCGATCAGGCACATGGCCGGGTCACCGCCAGCTCAGATGTCGTCGAGCAAGGGGTAGGGCAGGGGCAGCAGCGTCAGGCCGGGGCCATCGGCCGCGCCGAGCGTCAGCGCACCACCACTGGCCGCGGCCACCTGCATGGACACCACCGCGTCCGAGCCGCCTGTGGGGGCTGCAGCGGCAAACGCCACCGTGCCGCAGGGCTGGGTGGCGTCACCGTCGTGAAAAATCTCCTGCCCTGCGGCCAGCGCGGCGTCGCAATGCACCAGGTAGCCACGCCGCTTCAGCGTGCCGCGGAACTGGCTGCGCGCCACCACCTCCTGGCCGGGGTAGCAGCCTTTCTGAAAGTTCACACCGCCGACCGACTCGTAGTTCAGCATCTGCGGCACATACGCCTCCACCACCGGCGCGGTGATGGGCGCAATGCCGCTGTGCACCGAGCCCCATTGCCAGAGGTCAAGCGACAGCGCGTCACCGGCTGGCGGCGCGCTGCCGGCCGGCGCCACCCACAGCGCGCGTGGCACGCTGCCGGCGGGCGACAGCAAAATGCGGGTGGCGTCGCCGATGTCGGTTTTTATCGCGGTGCTGCCGTCGGCCACGGTGGCGCTGACCGCGCTGCCGGCCAGCCCGTAGACGGCCCAGTCGGCGCTGGCGTCGCTCAGTTTGGCCTTGGCGCGCAGCACGAACATCGACAAGCGCTTCAGCGTCGGTGCCAGGATGTCCTGGCTGCAGACCAGGAAGATGTCATCCGGGCCCCGCTTGAACAGCGTGAAGCTGGCCAGCATGCGGCCTTTGGCCGAGCAGAAGGCGGCGAGCCGTGCGTCGTGTTGGCCCAGCAGGGTCACGTCCTGCGTCAATTGGCCATGCAGGAACTTGGCCGCGTCTTCGCCCTGGGCGCGTATGACACCCAGCGTCGTGAGGCGGGCCACGCCCTGAAGGTGTTGGGCCAAGGTCGTGTGGAATGGGCTTGTCATGCGCTGAATTATCATCGGCGCTGCGTAAACACATGGGGAGCAGGGTCGTGAGGAAGTGGTGCTTGGCTCTGGTGTTGACCGGTTTGCTCACGCTGGGCGCGTTGGCAGCGGCGGGGGCCATGTGGTTGCATGCCCCCATCGTGTCCGGCAAACAGCTCGACCTGTCGATCGAACCCGGCGTCACCGCGCGTGGCGTGGCGCGCCTGGTGGTGGAGAGCGGCGCCAACGTCAACCCCGACCTGCTGTACTGGTGGTTCCGCTGGTCGGGCCACAGCCGCCGCATCAAGGCCGGCAGCTACGAACTCGACCCCGGCACCACGCCGAACAGCCTGACCAACAAGCTGGTGCGCGGCGAGGAAGCGCTGCGCTTCGTCACCTTCATCGAGGGTTGGAACTTCCGCCAGGTGCGTGCCGCGCTGGCCAGTGCCGACCAGCTCAAGCCCGACACCAAGGCCATGGCACCCGAAGCCCTGATGGACGCCATTGGCAAACCCGGGCAACACCCCGAGGGCCAGTTCTTCCCCGACACCTACACCTATGCCAAAGGCAGTTCCGACGTGGCGGTGCTGAAACGCGCCGCCAAGGCGATGGACAGGCACCTCGACGCCGCCTGGGCGGGCCGCAAACCCGAGACCCCGCTGAAGACCCCGGCCGAGCTGCTGGTGCTGGCCAGCATTGTGGAAAAAGAAACCGGCCAGCCGGCAGAACGGTCGCTGATCGCCAGCGTGTTCACCAACCGCCTGCGCACCGGCATGCTGCTGCAGACCGACCCGACCGTGATCTACGGCGTGGGCGAGGCCTTTGACGGCAACCTGCGCAAAAAAGACCTGCTGACCGACACGCCCTACAACACCTACACCCGCGCTGGCCTGCCGCCCACGCCGATTGCCATGCCCAGCAAGGCCGCGCTGATGGCCGCTGCGCTGCCAGCCGACACGCCTGCCCTGTACTTTGTGGCGCGCGGCGACGGCACCAGCCAGTTCAGCGCCACGCTGCCCGAGCACAACCGTGCAGTGGCCAAGTACCAGCTGGGGCGCTGAAACATGGTCGGTTTTTTCCTCACCCTTGAAGGCATCGACGGCGCTGGCAAGTCCAGCCACATCGCCGCCATTGCGGCCACGCTGCAGGCGCAAGGCCGCACCGTCACCCTCACACGCGAGCCCGGCGGCACGCCGCTGGCCGAAAAGCTGCGCACGCTGGTGCTGAACGACGCGATGGACCCCCTCACAGAAGCGCTGCTGATCTTTGCCGCCCGGCGCGACCACGTGCAGCAGGTGATTGCCCCGGCGCTGGCCCGCGGCGAGGTGGTGCTGTGCGACCGTTTCACCGACGCGACCTTTGCCTACCAGGGGGCAGGGCGCGGCTTCAGTCTGGAAGTGCTCTCAATTTTAGAGCGCTGGATTCAGTCTCCACTAGGGGCCGAGGCCAATTTGGTTAAAAATCCAGACCTCACACTGTGGTTTGACCTGCCACCGGCCATTGCGGCCGAGCGTTTGGCAGACGCGCGCGCCCCCGACCGTTTTGAAGCCCAGCCTCAGGCGTTTTTCGAGCGCGTGTCGCAGGGTTATGCCGCACGCATGCAGGCCGATCCGGCGCGTTTTGCCCGCATCAACGCCCACCAGCCGCGCGACGCGGTCTGGGCCGAGGTGCTGCAAGCCTTGCGCACAGCAGGCTGCGTGGCATGACCGGACTGGTCGCGTCCACCGCGCCATGGATTGCCCGCCAGCTGGCGGCCTTGGCCGCCCAACCCGGCCAGGCGTTGCTGCTGCACGGGCCGTCTGGCCTGGGCCAGTACGCGCTGGCCGAGTCGCTGGCGGCGCTGTGGCTGTGCGAGCAGCCCGTGGCCAGCGAAGGCGAGGGCGCCGCGCCGCACCAGGCCTGCGGCCAGTGCGCCAGTTGCCACCTGTTGGGTGCCCACACCCACCCCGACCTGCGGGTGCTGATGCCCGAGGCGGTGATGCAGGCGCTGGAATGGCCGCTGAGCGAAAAAGCCCAGCAGGAGCTGGACGACAAGAAGCGCAAACCGAGCCGCGAAATCCGCATCGACGCGATGCGCGACGCGATCGAGTTCGCCCAGCGCACCAGCGCCCGGGGCCGGGCCAAGGTGGTGCTGGTCTACCCGGCCGAGCGCATGAACCACGTCACCGCCAACGCCTTGCTCAAGACGCTGGAAGAGCCGCCCGGTGAACTGCGCTTCGTGCTCGCCACCGAAGCCGCCCACCGGCTGCTGCCCACCATCCGCAGCCGTTGCCTGAGCCACGCCATGGCCTGGCCGGTGGCCGACGAGGCGCAAAGCTGGCTCGCCAGCCAGGGCCTCGCCCCGGCCGATGCGCTGGCCTGGCTGCGCGCCGCTGGCGGCCGCCCGGAAGAGGCCTTGAAGATGGCCCAGAGCGGGCTGAGCGTGGCCCAGTGGCGGCTGTTCCCGCAGGCCATGGCCCGGGGCGACACCACCAGCGTGGCCGACTGGGGCCCGGCCCAACTGGTGGACGCGCTGCAAAAGCTGGCGCACGACCTGGCCGCCACCCGCAGTGGCGCCGAACCCCGTTTCTTTGAACCCGCCGCACTGCCCAAACCACCCGATTGGCCGGCCCTGGCCCAGTGGCACAAAGACCTGGTCGCCACCGCCAGCCGGGTGGAACACCCCTTCAACCCGGGGTTGATGCTGGAGGCGCTGGTCAGCCAGGCCCGCACCGCCTTACACTCCAAGCCATGAACCCGGGCGACACCACGTCATCGCAACTGTCTGGCCTGACCGGTCTGTCCGGCCTGGCGCCCCTGTCGCCGCGCCCCAGCGTCATCCAACTCTCCATCAAGGAAAAGGCGGCGCTCTACGCCGCCTACATCCCGCTGTTCGCCGAAGGCGGCATCTTCATCCCCACCACCCGCGACTACAAGCTCGGTGACGACGTCTATGTGCTGCTGTCGCTGCCGGACGACCCCCAGCGCTACCCGGTGGCCGGCAAGGTCGCGTGGATCACCCCGGCACGCGCCGCCAGCAACCGCTCGCAGGGCGTGGGCGTGCGCTTCCCGGCAGACGAAAAATCGCTGCAGCTGAAGACCAAGATCGAGCAGATCCTCGGCGCCCACCTGGCGTCCGAGCGGCCCACGCAGACCCTGTAGCCCTGCTCAAGGTGAGTAACCGCTGCGCTTTTGATAGCGTTACTGCCAGGTTTCACCGGGGCTCAACGCCAATTTGATCTGAAATTTCCGATGTTTGTCGATTCCCACTGCCATTTGAACTTCCCGGAGCTGTCCGGCAACCTGGATGCCATCCGCCAGGCCATGGCCGAGGCCCAGGTGGACCGCGCACTGTGCATCTGCACCACGCTGGAAGAGTTCGACAGCGTCCACCAGCTGGCCCTGGACCACGCCAATTTCTGGGCCACCGTCGGCGTGCACCCCGACAACGAAGACGTGACCGAGCCCACCGTGGCCGACCTCGTGGCCCGCGCCGGCCGCCCGCGGGTGGTGGCGATCGGCGAAACCGGGCTCGACTACTACCGCCTGAACGGCCGCACCGTGGCCGACATGGCGTGGCAGCGCGAGCGCTTCAGCCGCCACATCAGCGCCGCCCAGCAGGTGAAAAAACCCTTGGTCATCCACACCCGCAGCGCGTCGGCCGACACGCTGGCGATGCTGAAAGAGCAGGGCGAAGACGGCGGGGCGCAGGCGGCCGGCGGCGTGTTCCATTGCTTCACCGAAACCGAGATGGTCGCCCGTGCCGCGCTCGACCTCGGCTTTTACATCTCGTTTTCCGGCATCCTGACCTTCAAGACCGCGCAAGACCTGCGCGACATCGCCCGCTGGGTGCCGCTGGACCGGCTGCTGATCGAGACCGACAGCCCCTACCTGGCACCCGTGCCGTACCGCGGCAAAACCAACAACCCGTCCTACGTGCCGTGGGTGGCGCGCCAGCTGGCCGAGCTGCGTGGCCTGCCGGTGGAAACCATCGCCGAAGTCACCAGCCGCAACTTCGAGCGGCTGTTCAGCGGCGTCCAGACGCCTGAAAAACCTGATGCAACACATTAAAAAAGCAATTTACGTTGTTGTTTTTATTGGATTCGGTGCAGCTACCGCCGGCTCGTTCCAGGACTTCTTCCGCTCCATCCAGCTCGACGATGGGCGCACCGTTCAACAGCTGCTGAAGCGCGGTTTTGACGGCAACACGCGCGACGAAAAGGGCCAACCCGGGTTGCTGCTGGCCATCAAGGAGCCGGCCCCCAAGGTCGTGGCGGTGCTGATGGCCTGGCCAGGCATCCAGCCCGACATCCGCAACCGCACCGACGAAAGCCCGCTGATGATGGCCGCGCTGACCGGCCAGATCGACCTGGCCGAACAGCTGATTGCGCGCGGCGCCGACGTCAACAAAACCGGCTGGACGCCGCTGCATTACGCCGCCAGCGGCGGGCATGTGGCGGTCATCAAGCTGTTGCTGAAACAACATGCCTACATTGACGCCGCATCGCCCAACGGCACTACGCCGCTGATGATGGCGGCCATGTACGGCACCGACGACGCGGTGAACCTGCTGCTCGGCGAAGGGGCCGACATCGGCCTGCGCAACCAGCTCAAACTCAGCGCCGCCGATTTCGCCGAACAGTCTGGGCGTGACTTCATGATCGCGCTGTTCGCGAAGCGGTTGGGCCAGAAGCGCTGAAACTGGCTTTTATCCCAAAGGCGTACTCGGCTAACACTTTATACGATGTATAGTTTTCATAAGGTGTTGATTTCATTGAAGTTTCTTCATCTGTCCGTAAATTTTTGAAGCCGCATGGCTAGCCAGCCCGCCAGCCTAGCGCCACCTGAGTGGCGCTGGCTGGCATTGCTGGCTTGCAGCCGTCCATGGGCTTATCAGGGCGCGCAGACGGCGGGCTGGCGGGCGAGGGTGGTCGCACGCGGCTGGCACCAGGTGAACGTAACTGCCGTGTCACCATGGGGGGCACGCCCCCCATACCCCCATGGCTTGCCAACCACGTGCGATAGAGGCGGTCTGTGAGGGCGCTCATTGCAAATCCTCACTGGCGAAATCAGGCGCTGGCACTGGCAGAGTCCAGCCGGTCTGGCGCAGTGCGTATTCAAAGTCATGAAGGGCATCCCCCATCTGGTTGATAAGGGTGCAGGCCAGAATGGCAGCAGGACCATGGTCGCCGGGTTCCACCAGCTCGACGTAACTCTGGGCAGCGGCTACAGCACCCCACAGGCCCTTGTAAGCGGTGTCGAGGTCAACCATGGTTATCCCCTTTGCCGGCCTGGGTGGCGGGTTTAGGCAGTTCTACGGGCTTGCCGTCCACCAGAACAACACCAGCACCACCAGTCACGTCCTCCCATGCCTTAGCCGCCATGAGGCGGTAAAGGAGTGGCATCGGAGTGCTGTCAGGGCGACCAAGTTTCGTTCGCAACTGAAGCTCGGCGAGCCTAGAGGCAGATTTTGAAGACCTAAGCTTGACCATGGGACACCCCCGTCATGTTAGCGGCCACTGACCGTTTTGTTACAGATTTAGGGGTTTGCCGTGAAGAGGGTCGGCAGGGATTCATGTAAAAAACCGCAGAAACGACCTTAAGCCTATGAT
>JAZKIY010000043.1:0-35157 GCA_040384665.1 Pseudomonadota bacterium | reverse complement strand
TGCTGACCGCCTTGGCCTGCGTCATCGTGATGTTGACGTGGTGGCGGGTGTAGCTGGAGGTCTTGACGCGGATGCCGCGCTTCATGCCGTCTTCGCCCAGGTAGGCACCCCAGGGCCAGGCCGCCACCATCAGGTGGATGGTGTTGCCTTTGGGGCTCACGCCCAGCTTCTGCGAGCCGATCCAGGTCAGCGGGCGCAGGTAGCAGCTTTCCAGCTTGTTCTCGCGCACCACGGCTTTTTGCGCCGCGTTCACTTCTTCTTTGGTGAACGGGATCTTCATGCGCAAAATTTTGGCGCTGTTGAACAGGCGGTCGGTGTGCTCTTCCAGCCGGAAAATGGCCGTGCCGTTGACCGTGTTGTAAGCCCGCACGCCCTCGAAGGCACCGCAGCCGTAGTGCAGGGTGTGGCTCAGCACGTGGATTTTGGCGTCGCGCCAGTCGACCATCTGGCCGTCCATCCAGATCTTGCCGTCACGGTCGTGCATCGCGGGGGGCAGGGGGGCGCTCATGGGAAATCCTTGGGGTTTTGACAGTGGGGGTGCGCAAGCGCCAGGCAGGACTGGCTGTGCACACAACAGCGTATTTTAGTCGGCGGGCCGCACCAGGCTCCAGTGCGCCAACCGCCCCCCGTGAAAGACGCAGGTCACATGCGAGCCGCCCGCGTCGGTCCAGCGGTAGTGCTCGGGATCGCTGCCTTCGGGCGTCAGCAACTCGCCCAGGGCACGCGTCAACGCCACCACCTTGAGCAGGTTGAACCCTGGCCGGAGCTTGGCGTTGAGCATCACCGCGCTGCCCACATGGCCGATCGGCCGGCTGGCCGCCTGTTTCAGCACATGGGTCATGCGGGTGAAGTGCAGCAAAGCCCACATCACCACCCCGGCCAGCCCCAGCACCAGCCCCTGAACCCCCCAGGCGGCATAACACCCGGCCAGCACCAGGCAGCCCAACACGGGCACCCACACCACGCGCGAACGGTTCAGCCACGCCATCACAGGGCACCCCCAGAGCGGTGCGGCGCGCGCGCAAGCAACTCGCCCAACTGTTGGTGCACCGCGGCCACCGTCGGCCACTGTGGCCAGTCGCGCAGCACATGCACATGGGCGCCACGCGGCCCCCAGCGCGCCGGGTCGGTCGGACCCAGCACACTGACCAGCGGCGTGCCCACGGCGGCTGCCAGATGCCCTGGCCCCGTGTCATTGGCCACCACGGCCGCTGCGAGCGACAACACCGCCGCATAAGCGTCCACCCCCAGGCCTGGCAAAGGCAGTACCTCGGGCCAGCGCTCGGCCAGTTGTTGTTCTTCCCCCGGCCCCGGGCAAGCCACGAGGCAGTGGCCCTCGGCCTTCAGGCGCGTGACGAGTTCGCCAAAGCCGGGCCACTCCTTGCTTTCGCCACCAATCGTGCCGCTGGAAAACGGGCACACGGCCACGAAGAATGGGGTCGCGCCGGCCTGCACCAACGCCGCCCTGGCACGTGCCGTGGCGTCGGCCGACAGGTGCAACACCGCAGAGGTCTCGGTGGCGCCAGCGGGCAACAGGGCCGAGGCCAGTTGCGCAAAGTGTTCCGCCATGTGCACACCCGCATGCGGCACCGGCAACGCCCGCCGCAGCAGCAGCGAGCGGCCTTCCTTGGCATAGCCCACGGCCGGCAACCCGGCCAGCCGGAACTCCAGCGCGCTGGACAAGGAGGTGGGGAAACACAGCGTCTCGGCACGGGTGCCGGCAGGGCCCTCAGCGGCCAGCCGGCGCAAGAGCGCCACCCGCTCGCCCAGTTTTTTGGGGTACACATGGCATGGCCAGCCGTAACCCGCCAGCAGGCCGGGCATCCAGCCCTTGCCCACCAAACGCAACGCGTACACCTCGGAGAGGCGCAGCAGCGAGGGCAACATCAGCACCACGTCGCCAATCCAGTTGGACAGGCGAACCACAAGAACGGGAAGAGGCGGTTGTGCGAGCATGGCAGTAGCGGAAAATAGACGGTAGTCTGACACGCAGGTCTCGCGTGTCCCGAATTTTCGCATCCTGCTGCGACCACGGAGCTTTGCCCATGACACACCCCGCTTTCGAGTTCGACGCCGCTGCAGTGGCCCGCCTGCACGACCATTACAACCAGCACCCGGCCTGGCCGAACGTGGTTGATTTTGCCGAGACCGAGGCCACCACCTGGGCGCCGGACTTCCGCGCCGCACTGCTGGACAACCACCGCTGCAACGCCCGCCTGTGGTGCGAAGAAGACCTGGCCCGCCGCCAACGCGCCCCCGACGCAGAAATCGTGGCGAACAAGCGCGCCATTGACGCCTTCAACCAGGCCCGCAACAACGCCATCGAACGCATGGACGAGTATTTGCTGCTGACGCTGGGGCTGGTGGACCCGGGCTCGGTCACCCAGGCACAGGCGCTGAGCCGGGCCCCTGCAGGCGCCCGGTTGAACAGCGAAACCGTGGGCAGCATGGTCGACCGGGTGTCGATCCTGTCGCTGAAGATCAAGGCCATGGCCGAACAAACCCGGCGCACCGACGTGGACGACCGGCACCGGGCCGACGCCACCGCCAAGCTGGCGCGGCTGAACGAGCAGCGGCAAGACCTGTGCGACTGCATGCGCCAGCTGATTGCCGATTGCCAGACCGGCACCGCTTATTTCAAGATTTACCGCCAGTTCAAGATGTACAACGACCCGAACTACAACCTGGCGCTGGTGAAAGAACGCGCTGCCGTGCCGCGTTAAAGCAGGCGCCGCACCACCTCCAGCGCCTCCTCGATCCGCTCCACCGGGTGGATCGTCAGGCCCTCAATCTCCTTGCTGCCCTTCTTGGGCGCGTTGGCTTTGGGCACCACCGCCACGCTGAAGCCGAGCTTGGCAGCCTCGCGCAGGCGCTCCTGGCCGCGCGGTGCCGGTCGCACCTCGCCGGCCAGCCCCACCTCACCAAACGCCAGAAAACCCTTGGGCAAAGGTTTGCCGCGCAGCGACGACGTGATCGCCAACATCACCGCCAGATCGGCCGCGGGCTCGCTGATGCGCACACCACCCACCGCATTGACGAACACGTCCTGGTCCATGCAGGCCACGCCGGCATGGCGGTGCAGCACCGCCAGCAGCATCGCCAGACGGTCGCGGTCCAGCCCCACGCTCAGGCGGCGCGGGCTCGGGCCACCGCTGTCCACCAGCGCCTGAATCTCCACCAGCATCGGCCGCGTGCCTTCGAGCGTGACCATGACGCAGCTGCCCGGCACCGGCTCGGCGTGCTGGCTGAGAAAAATCGCGCTCGGGTTGGTCACGCCTTTCAGGCCGCGCTCGGTCATGGCGAAAACACCGATCTCGTTCACCGCGCCAAAGCGGTTCTTGATGGCGCGCACCAGCCGGAAGCTGCTGTGGGTGTCGCCCTCAAAGTACAGCACCGTGTCCACCATGTGCTCCAGCACGCGCGGGCCGGCCAGCGCGCCTTCTTTGGTGACGTGACCCACCAGCACGATGGCGGTGCCACTGGCCTTGGCCATGCGCGTCAGGTGCGCCGCACACTCGCGCACCTGCGCGACCGAACCCGGCGCGGAGGTGAGCTGCTCGGAATACACGGTCTGGATCGAGTCGATCACCGCAATCGCGGGTTGGGTGCTGTCCAGCGTGGCGAGGATTTTCTCCAGCTGGATCTCGGCCAACACCTGAACCCGGCTGCCGTCCAGTCCGAGCCGGCGTGCGCGCAGCGCGACTTGGGCACCGCTTTCCTCGCCGGTCACGTACAGGGTGTTGAGGTTGGCGCGTTGCAACGCGTCCAGCGCCTGCAGCAACAGCGTGGATTTGCCAATGCCAGGGTCACCGCCGATCAAAATCACGCCCCCCTCGACAATGCCGCCCCCCAGCACCCGGTCCAGTTCTTCCAGCCCGGTCGGCGTGCGTTCGGTGTCGGTGGCATCGATGTCGGCCAGCGCCGTCACCGGCGCGGCTTTGGCCAGCGAGGCGAAGCGGTTTTTGGCCGGTGCGGCGCTCTCGGCCACCGACTCGACCAGCGTGTTCCACGCATTGCACTGTGGGCATTTGCCCAGCCATTTCGGGCTGCTGCCACCACACTCGGTGCAGGTGAACACGGTTTTGTCTTTGGCCATGGCTTGAATATAGCTGGGGGCCCTGTTTCCCTCAGGATTAACCCGAAAGTAGTCATCCGGCAGAAGCACTGGCGCGTCAACTCAGGTAGATTCCAGCAAACGCTCCCTGACAACCCACCCCATGCTCAAGCTTTACTACGCCGCTGGCACCTGCGCGTTGGCCCCCCACATCGCGCTGGAGGAAGCGGGCGCGGTGTACGACACAGTGCGGCTGGACTTTCGCCACAACGACCAGCGCAAGCCCGACTACCTGGCCATCAACCCCAAAGGCCGGGTGCCCTCGCTTGCCACCGAGCAGGGCGTGCTGACCGAAACGCCAGCCATCCTGGCCTACATCGCACAGCGTTTCCCAGCCGCTGGTCTGGCGCCTGTGGACGACGCGTTTGCCTTTGCTAAAGCGCAGGCCTTCAACAGCTACCTCAGCAGCACACTGCACGTGGCCCATGCCCACCGGCTGCGTGGCCACCGCTGGGCCGACGACCCAGCCGCCATCCAGGCGATGAAACAGAAGGTGCCCGAGTCGGTAGGCGACGCCTTCAAGCTGCTCGAAGCCACGATGTTCAAGGGCCCATGGGTCATGGGCGAGCGCTACACCGTGTGCGACCCCTACCTGTTCACCGTGGCCCGCTGGATGGAAGGCGACGGCGTGGACCCGGCGCAGTTTCCCGCGCTGCTGGCGCACCGCCAGCGCATGGCAGAGCGCCCGGCGGTGGTGCGGGCGCTGGCACAACAAGCCGCTGAATAAAGCTCAGCGACCGTCGGCGTCGCGGGCGTCGTCCAGGCGGAAGGGGTTGAAGTCGGTCTGCCGGTCGAAGTGGTCCACGTTCTCGGCCCGCTTCAGGAAAGCCACCACGCGGTAGGTGAGCGGCGTGGCCAGCACCTCCCACGCCGTTTTCAGCGCGTACTGGGCCAGCGCCACCGCCACAATGTCTTGCGTGGCCCAGATGCCGTAAAACGCAATGAAGTAGAACAACGCCGAGTCGATCAACTCGCCCACCACGGTGGAGCCAATCGTGCGGCTCCACAGCCAGCGGCCGTTGCTCCAGACCTTCATCTTGGCCAGCACATAGCTGTTGGCAAAACTGCCGCACCAGAACGCCACCATAGACGCCAGCGCAATCCGCCAGGCGTTGCCAAACACGCCGTCGAGCTGGCCCTGGTAGCTGCGCATGAAGTCGGTGTCGGCCGGCGGCAAACCCACCACCACGGCGGCCATCACCGACGCAAACGCCAGCGCAGTGAAGCCGGCCCAGACCACGCGGCGGTCGCGCCCGTAGCCATAGACCTCGGTCAGCACGTCGCTGAACAAATACGAGATCGGGAAGAACAGCACCCCGGCGCCGAAGGTCACGGCACCCAGGAAGGGCAGGGTCAGGGTGGCCTGCTTGGCCGCGCCAATGAAGTTGGCGCAGAGCAGCACACACACGAAGGCCGCGAGGATGAAGTCGTAATAGCGGTAGCTGGGGCGACTCATGCTGGGCACAGAAATAGTTGCGTGCAAACCCACATCATATAAATCATGAACTTAGCGCGGCTCCCTGCCAGGACTCGATGTTTGAGACCTGACGGTCGTTGCCAGATTCCAATGCCACGCCGCGCTGGGCCTCAACGACTCTTTCGATCATTGCGACAACATACCGGCTAGAAGTGATGTCGGTGTCCGGAACCTCTGGTCGGAATTTTGCCTCGATGAACACACGCAGCAAGGCATTGAGTTCTGCACTATCGGCAATAGCAAAGAGAGCCGGCTTGTTCATGCAATTTAACGTCGGCGTTGACTGGCGCACACGAGGCGAGTGCGCGAAACACACGGAAGCACTTGTGGGCCCGTGTCGAACAACTTGTTAGGCATCGTCTCTGTGCACCTGAATGACATGCGCTTCAACGAAGCGCACCTCGGCGCCGGCTCGCAACTCGTTCGTGCAGTAAGGATCGTTGTCCAGTACGCCAACATACCCGTCTCCACTTCGGCTCCGAATTTGTACCCACATTCGCTCGACATGTTCTTCGCCATCAACTGAAAGACGGAAGATTAACTTCACGATTTGGCCAGGCAACAAAGAGTCCCGCTCCGCCCTTTCAGGAATCCAGAACGTATCCGGATTGAGGCGGTGCAGCTCCTCCCCATCGCCTAGGGTGTACGTGACCATGACGCCTAACGCCGAGGTTCGGCTGAGGTCTTGCCGCAGCGAAGCGGGGGTAAGACCGTCGGCTGGAACCGTTTGTTATGCGACGAAGCTACTTGCGCCATGGAAGATCCAGAACCAGGCCATCCGGGAGCTTGACGGTGCCACCACTTGGCGAGGCCGAAACAAACTCACTGTCGGTCTCCGCGAAAATTTGGTGTACTTGGCCAGACGGCAAGATCAACGTGTCTCCTGGCTGGTAGCGTACTTCCGTGTCACCGACGGTGGCCCGACCACTCCCCTTCAGAAACAGGACGACTTCCTCGGTGTCGTGGCTATGGGGCGGGGTAGCCGAATTTGCGTCCATGCGACCGTGCCACATCTCAACCTGCTGCGCGCCGCTTGTAGGTGTGGCGACACCGGCGATGTGGTTGCCATGAAGGCTGTGCACCTCGTTCTGATCCTTGCGAAATACGGACATGAAATCACCTCCTGCGTCATGATCAATTGGCCGTACCGGCCGGCCGTACCGGCCAGACTCTTTGTCGCCTAACGTTAGAGGTAACCGGACTGCGGCTTGCGGCAGTCCAGGTTGACCGAATGGTTAGAGCGGGACTTTAGTGCTCGCATGGTTTGATACGCCCACATGCGGTGGAACGGAAAATAGCCATCACCATTGTAGGCAGCCCCACAGCAAAAAGCCGCAGGGCGCGCGGTGTGCGCGCCCTGCGGCCAGGCGTCGTTCGGGCGGGTGTCAAGCCAGCTTGAACGGCAGCTCGCGCGGCGTCTTGCCGGTGAGCTTGGCAATGGCGTTGGCAAAGGCTGGCGCCAGCGGGGGCAGGCCGGGCTCGCCCATGCCGGTGGGCGCGTCGGCGCTGGGCACGGTGTGCACCGCCACGGTGGGCATGTCGGTGATGCGTGGCACCGCGTAGTCGCCAAAGTTGCTTTGCTCGACCACGCCGTCTTTCAGCGTGATGGCGGCACCCGGCAGGCACATTGACAGGCCCATCAGCGCGCCGCCCTGCACCTGGGCTTCCACCGTTTTCGGGTTCACCACCAGGTTGCAGTGCACACCGGCGGTCACGGCGTGCAGCTTGGGCGTGCCTTTTTCCACCGAGGCTTCGACCACGTAGGCCACCACCGAGCTGAACGACTCGTGCACCGCCACGCCCCAGGCACGGCCAGCGGGCAGCTTGCGTTTGCCGTAGCCCGACTTGTCCACCGCCAGTTGCAACGCGGCCTTGTGGCGCGGGTGGCCGTCGCCGATCAGCTTCAGGCGGTAGGCCACCGGGTCTTGGTTCGTGGCGCGCGCGACTTCGTCGATCAGCGTTTCCATCACGTAGGCGGTGTGGGTCGAGCCCACGCTGCGCCACCACAACACCGGCACGTTGACCTGCGGGTGGTGCACGGAAAGGCGCATGGGCAGCTTGTACGGCTCTTTCATGCCTTCGACCATGGTGTTGTCAATGCCACCCTTGACCATGAAGGCCTCGAACGGCGAGCCCTTGACGATGGACTGGCCGACGATGACGTGGTCCCACGCGCTAATGTTGCCTTGCGCATCGAACCCGATCTCGGCGCGGTGCACGTGCATCGGGCGGTAGTAGCCGCCTTTCACGTCGTCTTCGCGGCTCCACAGCGTGCGCACCGGGGCGGTGATGCCGGCCGCTTTCACGGCTTTGGCGACCTGGCAGGCTTCCACCACGTAGTCGCTGGTGGGGATGGCGCGGCGGCCAAAACCGCCACCGGCCATCTGGGTGTTGATCTTGACGTTCTGCGGCGGCACGCCCAGCACGCGGGCGGCGGCGGCGGCGTCCAGGCCGGGCATTTGGGTGCCGAGCCACAGTTCGGCCTTGTCTCCGGTCAAATTCACCGTGCAGTTCAACGGCTCCATCGGCGCGTGCGCGAGGTAGGGGAACACGAACTCGGCGCTGATCTTTTTGGGTGCAGCGGCCAGCGGGCCGACGTCGGCGTCAAAGTGCACCAGGCCTTTGGTTTTGGCGAGCGCCTGGTAGCTGGCGAGCTGCTTGGCGCTGTCCACCTTCTCTACCGCTGCGGTGTCCCATTCGACCTTCAGCGCGTCGCGGCCCTTCTTGGCGGCCCAGTAGCCGGTGGCGATGACGGCCACGCCTTCGCCGCCCCGGTCGGTCAGCACGCGCAGCACGGCGGTCACGCCTTTCACCGCCTTGGCGGCCGTGTCGTCGAGCGACTTGACCTTGCCGCCGAACACCGGCGGCCGCGCCACCACGGCGGTGAGCTGGCCGGGCAGGCGCATGTCGATGCCGTACGACTGGTTGCCGCTGGACTTGTCGCGCGCGTCAATGCGGCCGGTGGGCTGGCCGATGATGCGGAACTGCTTCGGGTCTTTCAGCGTGACTTTTTCTGGCACGGGCTGCTTCATCGCGGCCTCGGCCAGTTCGCCGTAGCCGAGCTTTTTGCCGCCGGGGCCAATGACAAAGCCGTTCTGGGTGCGCAGGTCGGCCGCGGGCACCTGCCACTGCGCGGCCGCTGCGGCCACCAGCATGGCGCGGGTGCGGGCACCGAGTTCGCGGTACTGGGTGTAGGAGTTCTTGATGGTGTTGGAGCCGCCGGTCAGGTGCATGCCAAAACCGGGGTCGAAGTAGGCCGGGTTGGCGTCGCCATGCACGCTCTTCACCTTGGACCAGTCGGCGTCCAGCTCGTCGGCCAGGATCATTGGCAGCGCGGTTTGCACGCCCTGGCCGAAGTCGAGCCGGTTGATGACCACGGTGGTGGTGCCGTCAGCGGCGATGCGCACAAAGGCGCTGGGTTGCTGGGTGGGCTTGAGGCCGCTGGTGTCTGCGGGCGCGGGCGTTGCGGCCGCGGTGGCCGGTGCGTCTGGTTTGTTGGCGGCCAGTGGCGAACACGCCGGGAACATGCCCAGCGCAAAACCGGAAGCGCCGGCGATCTTCAGAAAGCTGCGGCGCGGCACGCTGTTCTGGCCGCTGCTCAACCCGCCGTTTGCTACGTTATTTATAGCTAAACCGCTAGATTCCACTAGGGCTTCGAGGCTGTTTGATTCGGAATTGGCTGGGTGGTCGTTCAAAAGCATGTTTTTTCTCCTCAAGCCAGTGTTTTGGCCGCGTCTTTGATGGCGGCGCGGATGCGAACGTAGGTGCCGCAGCGGCAGACGTTGCCGGCCATGGCGGCGTCGATGTCGGCGTCGGTGGGTTGGCGGTTCTTCTGCAGCAGCGCGGTGGCGCTCATCACCTGGCCGCTCTGGCAGTAGCCGCACTGGGCCACGTCGTGTTTCACCCAGGCGTTTTGCACCACCTGGCCGACCTTGCCCTGCGGGCCGGTGGCAATGGCTTCGATGGTGGTGACCTTGCGGTTGGCCACCGACGCGATGGGCGTGATGCACGAGCGCGTGGCCACGCCGTTGATGTGCACGGTGCAGGCACCGCAGGCCGCAATGCCGCAGCCGAACTTGGTGCCGGTCAGCCCGATCTCGTCGCGCAGCGCCCAGAGCAGCGGCGTGTCGCCCGCCAGGTCCACCTGGTAAGGGCGGTTGTTGATGTCGAGGGTGGTCATGGGAAGCCTTTCGTTCAGTGGAACAAGCTGAACGCGGTCAAGGGTCTTTGCCGCGCTTCTGGAATGAGTTGATTCTTCAGTACGGGGGCCCAAAGCCCAAGGAAAATCCTGCGCAAGGCTTGCACAATCCTGCCAAGTTCTGCAGAGACTGGCCCGCGCTGCGGCAGCGGGTGGCATACTGGATTTACCCCACCAGACACTGTACGGGCCTTGTGAAACTCCCATGACAAACCCCACTTTCAGCACCCAGGCCGCCAGCCGAGCGCGCTTGCCCGATTTTCTGAACGGGCTGGCGCTGCAGGAGGGCATTCACCCGACCCGCATCGACGGCGTGAAGCTGATGCACACCACGCAAAGCTTTCCGCGAGCGCCGCTGGTGTACGAGCCGTCGGTGGTGATCGTCGGGCAGGGCCACAAGATCGGTTACCTCGGCGGTGAACGCTACTGCTACGACCGCGACAACTACCTGGTGCTGTCGGTGCCGCTGCCGTTCGAGTGCGAAACCCAAGCCACGCCGGAGGCGCCGCTGCTGGGCCTGTCGGTCAGCCTGCAGCCGGCGTTGATCCAGGAGCTGCTGCTGCAGCTGGACGAGGGCAACGCGGTGTTCCGCGAGATGCCGCGCGGCATCTGCTCCGCGCCGATGACCGAGGCGCTGGAAGACGCCAGCTGCCGCCTGCTGCAGTGCCTGAGCTCGGAGAGCGACAGCCGCATCCTGGGGCCGCAGCTGGTGCGCGAGATCGTGTTCCGCGTGCTGCAGGGGCCCTACGGCGGCGCGCTGCGCAACCTGGCGGCGCAGCACACCCACTTCAGCAAGATCGCGCGGGCGCTGAAACGCATCCACGCCGACTACGCCCACGCGCTGGACATTGACACACTGGCCCGGGACGCGCACATGAGCGTCACCAGCTTCCACCACCACTTCAAGGCGGTGACCTCCAACTCGCCGCTGCAGTACCTGAAAAGCATCCGCCTGCACAAGGCGCGCCTGCTGATGGCGCACGACGGCGAGCGCGCCAGCGCCGCTGCGCTGCGGGTGGGCTACGACAGCGTGTCGCAGTTCAACCGCGAGTTCAAGCGCGCGTTTGGCAGCAACCCGACGGAAGACATCCAGCGTCTGCGGGCTAGTGGCGCCGCTGGGGCCTCAGCACCAGCAGGCCAAACAGCGTCGCCGTGACGTACATCACCACCGAGTAAACGGCGGCTGGCAGCGCCAGCTCGAAGTTCTGCAACACCGACAGCGCGATGAAAATCGCCAATGTGGAGTTGTGGATGCCGATCTCAAAACCAATCGCGGTGGAGAGCGGTTTGTCCAGCCCGGCGGCGCGTGGCACAAAGTAGCCGGCCAACAGGCTGATCAGGTTGAAGGCGATCACCGCGGTGCCGATGCTGGCAAACGAGCGCACCAGCGCGTCCCATTCCTTGGCAATCGCCAGCACGGTGATGGCGGCCAGCACCAGGGCGCTGAAAAGCTTCATCGGCCCGTCCATGCGGCGGCTGAATGCCGGGGACTTCTGGCGCACCAGCATGCCCAGCGCCACCGGCACCAGCACCACCGCAATCACTTCCGCCACTTTGGCGAACTGCAGCGGCACCACCTGGCCGCCATTGGCAAACGTGGCAATGGCGAAATTGGCGATCAGCGGCAGCGAGACGATGGACAGCACGGTGTTGATCGCGGTGAGCGAGATGTTCATCGCCACGTTGCCGCCAAACAGGTGGCTGAAGAGGTTGGCCGTCACGCCGCCGGGGGAGGCCGCCAGCAGCATCAACCCAATCGCCAGCACCGGCTGCACCTTCAGGGCCACCACCAGCAGGTAGCAGGCCAATGGCAACACCAGCACCTGCAGCAGCAGGGCCACCACCACCGCTTTGGGGTGGTGCCGCAGGCGTTTGAAATCGTCTGGCACCAGCGACAGGCCGAGGCCAAACATCACCAGGGCCAGCGCAACGATCAGCAAGGTGGGCAGGATGGCGAGGAAGTTCATGGCGTGTCTCCGTCAGTGGTGGCAGTTTCAGGCAGCGGGTGACCACAGCCCGTCGCGTGCGCGTCAGTCCACCGACACGCTAACCCGTGGTGCCAGCGCGCACATCAGCTCATACCCGACCGTGCCGCCGGCCTGCGCCACCTCGTCAATCGGCAGCACGGCGCCGCTGGCCGCACGCCCCCACAGCGTGACGTGGCTGCCGTGGCCGCTGCCGGGCAGTTCGGTCAGGTCCACCGCGATCAGGTCCATGCTGACGCGGCCCACGGTGCGGGTGCGCTGGCCGTCCACCAGCACCGGTGTGCTGTGTGTGTTGGTCCCGGGGCAGTGGCGCGGGTAGCCGTCGGCATAGCCACAGGCCACCACGCCAATGCGCATCGGCCGGTCGGCCACAAAGCTGGAGCCATAGCCCACGCTGGCGCCCACCGCCAGGGTTTGCACCCCGACGATGCGCGAGGCCAGGGTCATGGTGGGCAACAGGCCCCACTGGGCGGCGCTGTGTTCGGGGAAGTCGGTGGCGCTGCCATACAGCACGATGCCGGGGCGCACCCAGTCGGCCGAGGCGCCGGCGTGCCGCAGCAGGCCGGCGCTGTTGCTGAGCGTGCGCTCGCCGGGCAAGTCTGCCGTGGTGGCGTTGAACAGCGCCACCTGGTCGGCCACGCCTTTGGGGCCATCGGCGTCGCTGAAGTGGGTCATGAGCGAAATTTCGTCGACCTGTGGCAGCGCGTTCAACCGGGTCCAGGCCGAGCGGACGCTGTGTGGCGCAAAGCCAAGGCGGTTCATGCCGCTGTTCATCTTCAAAAACACGCGGTGTGGCACCTGCGTCTTGTGCGTGGCCAGCAGGTCGATCTGCTCGGCGCAGTGCACCGTGTGCCAGAGGTCGAGGCGCGAGCACAGCTCCAGGTCGCGCAGCTCAAACACGCCTTCCAGCAGCAGGATAGGCCCGCGCCAGCCGAGCTGGCGCACGCGCGCGGCTTCGTCCAGGTCGAGCAGGGCAAAGCCGTCGGCGCCGCGCAGGCCGTCGAACGCGCGCTCGATGCCGTGGCCATAGGCGTTGGCCTTGACCACCGCCCAGACGCGGGCGTCGGGCGCGGCCTCGCGCACCCGGGTCAGGTTGTGGCGCAGCGCGTCGGTGTGGATGGTGGCGTGTATCGGGCGGGGCATGGGTAACAGATGGGCAGGAAGGGTACCGCGCAGGGTGAAGATTGCGACAGCATCGCCATGATATAACCCGCTGTCGGACGAGAGTCAGATGGAGACAGAGCACCCCCAACCCAAGCCCCAGCCACACTGGAGCATGCGAGCATTTCCCCCTCAATGAAGCGCGGTTTTTACACCATCATGGCGGCCCAGTTCTTTTCGTCACTGGCCGACAACGCTTTGTTTGTGGCCGCGATTGAACTGATCCGCGCCAGTGGTGGCGCCGAATGGCAACGCGCCGCACTGGTGCCGATGTTCGCGCTGTTCTACGTGGTGCTGGCGCCGTTCGTGGGCGCCTTTGCCGACGCCTGGCCCAAAGGCCGTGTGATGTTCTTCAGCAACGCCATCAAGGTGGTGGGGTGCCTGTTGATGCTCTTCAGCGTGCACCCGCTGATGGCCTACGCCATCGTTGGCCTGGGCGCCGCGGCGTACTCGCCGGCCAAGTACGGCATCCTGACCGAGCTGCTGCCGTCGTCGCAGCTGGTCAAGGCCAACGGCTGGATCGAGGGGCTGACCATCGGCTCCATCATCCTGGGTGTGCTGCTCGGCGGCCAGTTGGTGGGCAACCGGGTGTCGTCTGCGCTGCTGTCGGTGGACCTGCCCTACATTGACACGCCGATCGATTCACCCGCCGAAGCCGCCATTTGTGTGCTGGTCTTCATCTACATCCTGGCCGCGTGGTTCAACACCCGCATCCCGCTCACCGGCGTGACGATGCGCCCGATGCCGAGCAACAAGCTGGCGCTGCTGGGCGACTTCTGGCAGTGCAACAACCGGCTCTGGCGCGACAAGCTGGGCCAGATCTCGCTGGCCACCACCACGCTGTTCTGGGGCGTGAGCGGCAACCTACGTTACATCGTGCTGGCCTGGAGTGCCGCCGCCTTGGGCTACAGCACCACCCAGGCGTCCAGCCTGGTGGGCGTGGTAGCCGTGGGCACGGCAGTGGGCGCCATTGTGGCGTCTGTCAAGATGCGGCTGGACCAGGCCACCAGCGTGATGCCGCTGGGCATTGCCATGGGCGTGCTGGTGATTGCCATGAACTTCATCAACAACGTCTGGGTGGCGGCGCCTTTCCTCATTTTGCTGGGCGCGCTCGGTGGCTTCCTGGTGGTGCCGATGAACGCGCTGCTGCAGCACCGCGGCCACAACCTGATGGGCGCCGGCCGCTCAATTGCTGTGCAGAACTTCAACGAACAGGCCTGCATCCTGCTGCTGGGCGCGTTCTACAGCCTGTCCACCGGCCTCGGCATGTCGGCCTTTGGCGCCATCACCGCCTTCGGCCTGGTGGTGGCGGGCGTGATGTGGCTGATCAAGCGCTGGCACGCCAGCAACTGCGTCCACCACCGCGCCGAGATCGACCGCCTGCTGGACATCGCCCGCAGCGACAACAGCCATGGCTGATGGCCGCCCGGCCTCCCCCGTTCTTCCAGTCGCCGCCCTCACCCTCAACGCCCTGATCTGGGGCTTGTCCTGGTGGCCTTTCCGCGCGCTCGATGCGCGCGGCGTGCACGCACTGTGGGCCACCGCACTGGTGTTCCTGTTGGCCTTCTGCGTGGTCTGGCTGGCGGTGCGGGTCTGGCGACCGGATGCACTGCGCGGGGCCATCGCCAACGGTGGGCTGTGGCTGCTGGCGCTGGCCGCTGGCTTCACCAACGTGGGCTTCAACTGGGCCGTGACCACCGGCGATGTGGTGCGTGTTGTGCTGCTGTTCTACCTGATGCCCGCCTGGGTGGTGCTGCTGGCCTGGCCATTGCTGGGCGAGCGCCCGCGCCTGGGCGCGCTGCTGCGGCTCGCGCTGGCATTGGCCGGCGTGCTGCTGGTGCTGAAAACGCCCGACTCGCCCTGGCCCGTGCCCGAGAGCCTGACCGACTGGCTGGCCCTGGCGGCAGGCCTGTGTTTTGCGCTCACCAACATCCTGCTGCGCCGCCTGCAAGGCACCACCGACGCCGCACGCATGCTGGCCATGTTCGCCGGCGGCGCCGGGGTGGCGCTGGCCGTTGCGTTGCTGGGCTGGCCCGGCGGCTGGGTGCCGCTGCCCCCCGCGCCGGGTGCCGACTGGCTGGTCTGGGCGACGGGCCTGGGCATCGCCTTTTTGGTCGGCAACATGGCCCTGCAGTACGGCGCGGCGCGGTTGCCGGCCAACACCAGCAGCCTGGTGATGCTGTCGGAGGTGGTGTTTGCCAGCCTGTCGGCCGTCTGGCTCGGTGCGGCACAGCTGGAAGCGCGCACGCTGCTCGGCGGTGCGCTCATCGTGCTGGCGGCTTTGATGGCATCATGGGCGCAAGCGACCCCAACGACCAAGACACAGGAGCGTGCCGAATGACTTCCCTCTACGACTTCGACGCCCAGCAGATCGACGGCAGCACCGTGCCACTGGCCCACTTCAAGGGGCAGGTGCTGCTGATCGTCAACACCGCCAGCGCCTGCGGCTTCACGCCGCAGTTCGCCGGGCTGGAAGAGCTGCACAAGACCTACGGCGGCAAGGGCCTGGCGGTGCTGGGGTTTCCGTGCAACCAGTTTGGTTCGCAAGACCCAGGCAGCAACGACGAGATCGCGTCGTTCTGCTCGCTCAATTACGGCGTGAGTTTCCCGATGATGGCCAAGGTGGACGTCAACGGCGCCGGCGCACACCCGCTCTACCAGTACCTCACCAAGGAAGCGCCGGGGCTGTTGGGCAGCAAGGCGATCAAATGGAACTTCACCAAGTTCCTGGTGGGCAAGGACGGGCAGGTGCTGAAGCGCTACGCCCCCACCGACGCACCGAAAAGCCTGGCCAAGGACATCGAGGCCGCTCTGGCCGCCTGAGCCCCGCCTTCAACTGGACAGCGCGCTGTCCAGCACCTCCACCCAATGCCGGACCGGCGTGTCGGTGCCGCTTTGCAGGTGGGTGATGCAACCGATGTTGGCCGACACAATCGTCTCTGGCGCCAGCTGGTTCAAATGGCCGAGCTTGCGGTCGCGCAGGGTTTGCGCCATGTCCGGGTTCAGCACCGAGTACGTCCCGGCCGAGCCGCAGCACAAATGCGCTTCGTTCATGGCGGTGCGCACCTTGAAGCCCAAAGCCCCCAGGTGCTGCTCCACCCCGCCGCGCAGTTGTTGGCCGTGTTGCATGGTGCAGGGCGGGTGAAAAGCGAACTGGCCCGCAGGGGCCTTGAGTTTGCCCTTCAGGGCGGCCACCAGTTCGGGCAACAGCTCGCTCAGGTCGCGGGTGAGGGCGCTGACGCGCCGGGCCTTGTCGGCATAGACCGGGTCGTCGCGCAACAGGTGACCGTATTCCTTCACCGTGACACCGCAGCCGGAGGCGTTCATCACGATCGCCTCCACGCCCGATTCGACATGTGGCCACCAGGCGTCGATGTTGGCGCGCATCTGGGCCTTGCCGCCGTCCTGGTCGTTCAGGTGGAACTTGACCGCGCCGCAGCAGCCGGCGTTGGGGGCCACCACGGTCTGGATGCCGGCGGCGTCCAGCACGCGCGCGGTGGCGGCGTTGATGTTGGGCGCCATGGACGGCTGCACGCAGCCCGCCAGCACCAGCACCTGCCGCGCATGGGTGCGGGTGGGCCAGACACCGGCCGGCTGGGCCACTGGCACCTTGTTTTTCAGGCTCTGGGGCAGCAGGCCGCGCAGCAGTTGACCCACTTGCATCGCGGGGCCAAACAGCGGTGAAGGCAGGCCTTCTTTCAATGCCCAGCGCAAGGCCTTTTCACCCAGGGGGCGGGGCACTTTGCTGTCCACAATTTTGCGGCCGATGTCGACCAGATGCCCATACTGCACACCGCTGGGGCAGGTGGTTTCGCAGTTGCGGCAGGTCAGGCAGCGGTCAAGGTGCACCTGCGTTTTGCGTGTCGGTGCCTCGCCTTCCAGCACCTGCTTGATCAGGTAGATGCGGCCACGCGGGCCGTCGAGTTCGTCGCCGAGCAGCTGGTAAGTGGGGCAGGTGGCGGTGCAGAAACCGCAGTGCACACACTTGCGCAGAATGGCTTCGGCTTCGGCGCCATCGGCGGTGCCGGCGAATTCGGGGGCGAGGTGGGTTTGCATCGGCGGTGGGCAGGGGCGCTCAGAGGTCGGCGTAGAACCGGCCACGGTTGAAGATGCCCGCCGGGTCGAATTCTTTTTTCAGTTCGCGGTGGATGCGCGCCAGCGGCGGCGACAGCGGCGAAAACACCGCCACGTCGCTGCGCTGCACCTCGGCAGGCGCTCTGAAAAGAGTAGCATGACCACCAGATTCGACTAAGGCTGAGCGCAGTTTTGTATCAAAATTCGGGGTGTGCTTGAGCCAGCGCTGCCCAGCACCCCATTCCAGCAGGCTGGGGCCAAGGCCGAGCGGTGGCGTGGTGTCGGGCACGCTGACGCGCCACAGCGCCTGGCCGGGTTGCAGCGCAAAGAATGGGTGGGTTTGCTCGCGCAGACTGGCCCAGAATGCCGGGGCATCGTCGCGCAGCGCCATGCCACCCATGCGGGCCTGCGCCGCCTGCACGGCCGCCTGGGCGCCGCGCAAACGCACCCAAAGCCGGTCGGCATGCCAGCAAGAGGCGTTGATGGGCAAAGGCAGCCCGCCCCAGCGGTTGAGCTGGGTGATGGCACTGGCTTCGTCCAGCGCAAACACCAATGTGGCTTCGGCCACCGGCTGGGCCAGCACCTTGAGAGACACCTCGGTGACCACGCCCAAAATACCCAAAGCACCCACCAGCAGGCGCGACACGTCGTAGCCGGCCACGTTCTTCATCACCGTGCCGCCAAACTGCAGGTGCTGGCCCTGCCCGTTCAGCAGCGACACACCGAGCACATGGTCGCGCACCGAGCCGGCACTCGGCCGGGCCGGGCCGCTCAGGCCCGCACTGACCATGCCGCCCAGGGTGGCGCTGGCGCCGAAATGCGGCGGCTCGAACGGCAAGGTCTGGTGGTGTTCGGCCAGCGCGGCTTCGATGTCAGCCAGCGGTGTGCCGGCGCCGGCGCGGATGTACAGCTCGCTCGGCTCGTAGCTGGTGATGCCGTTCAGCGCGGTGGTGTCGAGCGGTTCGCCTTGCAGCGTCTGGCCGTAAAAATCCTTGCTGCCACCGCCACAAATGCGCAGGGGCGCGGCCCGGTGGCGGGCGTCGTTGACTTGGTCGGTGAGCTGGCGCAGGGCGTGGTCCATGCCGTCACTGTAAGCCAAGCGCTGCGCACCGAGGTTGATCTTTTTGAACGGCAGGCATGGGCTATTTTGCAGCGCTGGCGGGTGCGGTCGTCGGACGAACGGTGCGGGCACGTGTGGCTGTGGGGACCTCGAAGTACAGCGTGCGTTCGCTGCCGTCGGTCTGGCGCACCTGCCAGCGGTCATAGCGCCGGGCGCCTGACTGCAGGGGTTTGTTGTCCTTGCCCAGCGTCTGGTAGCGCTCGCGCTGGGCCAGCAGCCAGCCCTCGGCTTCGCTCGGCAGCACCAGCCTGAGCGCGGTGGCCTGGCTCAGGCCATTGCCGCTGGCACCGATGGACTGCACCAGGGCCGTGGCAAACGCCCGGTGGTGGTTGCGCAGTTCGGTGTCGCGGCGGTCTTCGGCAATGGCCGCCATCAGCAGCTGCGCCTTGATGAAGGGCAGCTCGGCGATCGGGGCGTACTTCTGCAGCGGGCTCAAGGCCAGCAGCGCGTCATCGCCATGGCCCGCATGCCAGTGTTGCTCGGCTTTTTTCAGGGCGGCGGCGTAGTCGGCCTCCACACGCGCGGGCGACAGACCGGGTTTCCGCAGCGACTCGCGCAGGAAGTTGGCGCGCGTCTGCACCAGGGGCAGCCGCTCGCTGACGCTGAGCGGAATGGGCGCGGCGTGGCTGGGCAGGCCGAGCACACAGGTGAGGGCAAATGCCAGGGCGGCGTGGGTGGCCAGCTGCACCGTGGCACGGCGGGTGGGGTGGCGTGTCTGCGAGGTCATCTGCCGGGGATTGTCGTTCAGACCGGCAAAACTGCCGTTGTCACACTTGGCCCAGGCCAAAAAAAATCCGCCCGGGCGCATGGCCAGGGCGGATGTCAATTGAAGAAACTCTCACTTACTGTCACCGTGCCCTGGCCGCTTGCATCAGCCAGGGCACGTATCTCTCTCTTTACCGGTTGTAGGCGGTCTCGCCGTGCGAGCTGATGTCCAGACCTTCGCGCTCTTCTTCCTCGGTGACACGCAGGCCAATCACGAGGTCGACGATCTTGTAGGCAATCAGGGACACAACGCCCGACCACACGATGGTCAACAGCACGGCCTTGAGCTGGATCCAGACCTGTGCGCCGATGGCGTTGGAGGTCACCGAAGCGGTCACCCAGTCGCCGACCAGGCCAGGGCCACCCAGGGCCTGGTTGTTGAACACACCGGTCAGCAGGGCGCCGACGATACCGCCAACACCGTGCACACCGAACACGTCCAGCGAGTCGTCGGCACCGAGCATGCGCTTGAGGCCATTGACACCCCAGAGGCAGGCGAAACCAGCCACGAAGCCGATCACGATGGCACCCATCAGGCCAACGTTGCCGCAGGCTGGGGTGATGGCCACCAGGCCAGCCACCGCGCCGGACGCCGCGCCCAACATGGAGGCTTTGCCCTTGCTCAGCGCTTCACCGAGGCACCAGGCCAACACAGCGGCTGCCGTGGCGGAGAAGGTGTTCATGAAGGCCAGCACAGCAGAATTGCCGGCTTCGAGGGCGGAGCCGGCGTTGAAGCCGAACCAGCCCACCCACAGCAGCGAGGCACCGACCATGGTCAGCGTCAGGCTGTGAGGCGCCATCGATTCCTTGCCGTAGCCGGTGCGCTTGCCGATCACGTACGCGCCCACCAGGCCAGCGACAGCGGCGTTGATGTGCACCACGGTACCGCCAGCGAAGTCCAGCGCGCCCCACTGCCAGATCAAACCGGCTTTGGCGTTCAGGCCGTCCACCAGATCGGCAGCGGTGTAGGCGTCAGGGCCCATCCAGAACCAGACCATGTGGGCGATCGGGGTGTAGCTGAAGGTGAACCACAGCACCATGAACATCAGCATGGCCGAGAACTTGATGCGTTCTGCGAACGCGCCAACGATCAGGCAGCAGGTGATGGCGGCAAACGTGGCCTGGAATGCAAAGAACAGCATTTCAGGAATCACAACGCCCTTGCTGAAGGTTGCGCCCATCGCAAACGTGCCCGTCAGCGGATCGAACAGACCCTTCATGAACACGCGGTCAAAGCCACCAATGTAGGCATTGCCTTCGGTGAACGCGAGGCTGTAGCCGTACAGGCACCACAGCACCACAATCAGCGAGAAGGTCACGAACACCTGCATCAGCACCGACAGCATGTTCTTGCTGCGGACCAGGCCGCCGTAGAACAAGGCCAGGCCAGGGATCGACATCATGATCACCAGCAGGGTGGCGACCAGCAACCAGGCCACGTCACCCTTGTTGGGGGTGGGTGCCGGTGCCGCTGGTGCCGCCTCTGCAGCCGCTGGCGCAGATGCCGCCGCCGCAGCAGCAGGGGCTGCTTCGGCAGGTTTGGCTTCAGGGGCAGCCGCTGGGGTGGCCTGGGCCACCACCACGTCGGCGGGCTTGGCTTTGGCTGCAGCAGGCTTGGCCACCACAACGGCAGCAGCAGGGGCAGCCGCCACCGGCGCTTCGGCAGGCTTGGCTTCGGCCGGCTTGACCTCTTCGGTCGCGGCCGCCGGTGCCTGGGCAATGGCGGCAGGACCAACCATCAGAACGCCCAGACCCAGCACAAGGGAGGCAAGTAGTTTTTTCATAGCAATGCTTCTCTGTTGAGTGGCGGGTCTTAGAGCGCTTCTTTACCGGTTTCACCGGTGCGGATGCGAACGACCTGTTCGAGGTTGTAGACAAAAATCTTGCCGTCACCGATCTTGCCGGTGCGGGCAGCGCCCTCGACCGCTTCGATCACGCGGTCGACCAGCTCGTCGGCCACCGCCGCTTCAATTTTGACCTTGGGCAGGAAATCGACAACGTACTCCGCGCCGCGGTACAGCTCGGTGTGTCCTTTCTGGCGACCGAAGCCTTTGACTTCGGTCACAGTGATGCCTTGCACGCCAATGCCGGACAGCGCTTCACGCACTTCGTCCAGCTTGAACGGTTTGATGATGGCCGTTACGAGTTTCATGGTTTGTTCTCCGCAGGTGTTCTATGGGCTCAGAAGTTGTACTTGACACCCACAACCACGCCGGCCTTGCCGAGGTCTTTGCCATTGGCAGGGGAAGCGTAGAAGCTACCGGCATTGGTGTCCACAATGGTGAACGAACCCACCAGGCCATTGCCAAAGTCTTTGTTCAGTGCTACCGAGTAGTCGGTGTACGAAGCAGCGTTGTTGCCTGAACCATGGAAGTCCTGGCGACCAATGTGCGGAACGATGCTGAAACCGTTGCCGAGGTCGAATGTGGCGGCCGCTTCCAGGTAGCCCGTACCACGGCTGTTGCCCACGCCGAAGGTTTGCTTGCCAACGCTGTTGGAGTACTTCACCGTCACAGGGCCATAGGTCAATGCGCCGTAGAGTTCGGTGGTGTTGACGGTTGGGGTGAAGTTCTGGCTTGGGTACTGGTAGCGCAAGACGCCCACGTCAAAAGCCAAAGCTTCGGTGACAGCACCGCGGAAGCCGCCGTAAAGGTCCACTTCCACCGAGCCCTTGCCACCAGGAATGTCTTTCAGGACCTTGATCGACGAAGCCCAGACGCCCAGGTACAGACCGCTGTTGTGCGTGAAATCAGCGCCACCCTGAAGCGCTGGCTTCAGACGCGTCTGGGAGATGCCACGGAAACGGTAGTCACTCACCAGACCGACGTTGTACGCCAATGTGTACGCTGGCTCGGGTGCTTTGGCTTGTGCAAAAGCAGCGCCGGAAGACAACGTGGCAATGGCCAAGGCGATAAGGGTAACGTTAGATTTCATTCAATGCTCCTGCTCAGGGGGGGTTGATTAATGAGTAGCGACTGACACCAAGCACGGACTGTGCCATGCACAAGTTCCACCATTTCTACTGGAATTACCTTATGTTTCGTGTTCATGAAGCCACGCGGAACCGGCCGTTGTAGCGGCATTAATTCACACCTCGCACCGAGCTGGTGCTTTGCGAGGGGTGCATGTGGCCATCTTGTATTTAGTGCACCAAATTAAGGATTTTTCAATGGAATGCTTCTCGATGGTGCGCAGTCGGGCGTTATTGGGACTGGAAGCGCCGGCAGTCACCGTTGAGGTGCATCTGACCAACGGTTTGCCGAGCTTTACCTTGGTCGGTTTGGCCGACACCGAGGTCAAAGAGGCCCGGGAACGGGTGCGCAGCGCCATCCAGAACAGCGGTTTGCGCTTCCCTACCAGCCAGCGCATCACGGTCAACCTGGCACCAGCCGACTTGCCCAAAGACTCTGGCCGGTTCGACTTGCCGATAGCACTGGGCATTCTGGCCGCCAGCGGGCAGGTGGATGCGGCCGCCCTGGCGGACTGGGAGTTCGCCGGCGAGCTGTCCCTCGGCGGTGAGTTGCGGGCGGTGCGCGGCGCGCTGGCGATGAGCCTGGCGCTCAGTCTGGGGCAGGCCCATGGCCGGCTCGTGTTGCCCGTGGCCAGTGCGGCCGAGGCCGCGCTGGTGCCCGACACCGAAGTCTATGGCGCACGGCATTTGCTGGACGTGGTGCAGCGCTTTGTGCCGCCCGGCACGGTGCCTGCGGATTCGGAGGCGGCGCCAGACAGCGGCTGGTCGCGGGTGGAGGCCAGCCTGGCGGCGGGCCAGGTGCCATACCCCGACCTGGCCGACGTCAAGGGCCAGGCATCGGCCAAACGGGCGCTGGAGATTGCCGCGGCCGGTGGCCACAGCCTGCTGATGGTCGGGCCGCCGGGTTCGGGCAAGTCCATGCTGGCGCAACGTTTCGCCGGCCTGCTGCCGCCGATGACGCAGGCCGAAGCGCTGGAGAGCGCCGCCATCGCCAGCCTGGTCGGGCGTTTCTCAACCGACCGTTGGGCGGTGCGCGGCGTCGCCTCGCCCCACCACACGGCCAGCGCGGTGGCGCTGGTGGGCGGTGGCTCGCCGCCGAAGCCGGGGGAAATCTCCCTCGCCCACCACGGTGTGCTGTTTCTGGATGAGTTTGTGGAATTTTCCCGCGCGTCATTGGAGGCGCTGCGCGAACCTCTGGAGACCGGCACCATCACCATTTCCCGCGCCGCCCGCCGGGCGGAATTCCCGGCACGCTTCCAGCTGGTTGCGGCCATGAACCCGTGCCCCTGTGGCTACCAGGGCAGCCCACTCAAAGCCTGCCGCTGCACGCCCGACCAGGTGCTGCGTTACCAAGGCAAGCTCAGCGGCCCGTTGCTGGACCGGATTGACCTGCACGTGGAGGTGCCTGCCGTGCGCCCCGACGACCTGCTGCACGCCGCCCGTGGCGAACCCAGCGCAGCGGTGCAGCAACGGGTGGTGGCCGCGCGTGGCCGGGCCGATGCGAGGCAGGGCTGTGCGAACCAGGCGTTACAGGGCCAACAAATTGACGACCACGCCGCGATGGACACACCCACCCGCCAGTTCCTGCAGCAGGCCGCCAACCGCCTCGGCTGGTCGGCACGCGGCACCCACCGCGTCTTGAAAGTGGCCCGCACAGTGGCCGACCTGGCGGGCGCCGAGCACATCGGCATTGCCCACTTGGCCGAGGCCATCCAATACAGGCGGGCGCTACAGGCGCAGGTGTGACCCCAACTGGCTGGGGAACAACCGCCGCAGGGCTCAGCGCACCGTCTGGGCGTAACCGGGCTGCGGGTAGTTGTTGGGGGATGGCGATGTGGGCACCGGCGCATAAATGGCACCGTCGTTGCCGCGCAGGGCGTTACCGTCCACCGTGACGCGGGCGCCCAACGCGGGCGCCGTGGCCTGCTCCAACGTGCGGACCGAGCCGTCTTCCATGCGCACACGCACCTGGTACACGGTTTCTTTCTTGACGTTCTTTTCGACCTGGTTGCCAGCATAGCCGCCACCCAGCGCGCCCAGCACCGTGGCCGCCGTTCGGCCACTGCCGCCACCCACCTGGTTGCCCACAATCGCACCCAGCACACCGCCGGCGACAACACCGACACCGCTGCCCTGGCCAGCACGTTGCACCGGCGTGACCGATTCCACCGCGCCGCAGTTGGTGCACAGCTGGCGCGGCGCCGGCTGGTTGACCGGGTAGTTGGACGCACCGCCATAAGCGGTTTCGCGTTCCGGCGTGCGGTAAACCGGTGGCGCTTTCGGCGTCGCCTTCACTACATTTTTAGGAGCAACTTCTTCAGATTTCACTAAGGCTGGCGCTTGTTTTGGCTCCAAAACAGCAGCGCCGGGTGTGCCGGGGCCTCCTGGAACCGTGCCCACAGCCGCCAGCGCGGCAGGCTCGGCCGCCGGGGCGCGCAACTGGGTGTAGGCCAGCGTCGCGCCGAGCGCCACGGCGACGGTGCCGAGCGCGGCAATGGCGATCCACAGGGGCCGTTTGGAAGACGGGGTGCTGCCGTTGTTGAGGGTGGTGTCCATGCGCTTCTCCTGACGTTGGTTGTTTGCCGGGTCGCCGCCGGCCACAAGGCTGCGGCGACCCACTTGCATATTTAACGCCTTTCAGGCGAAACGCGTTCACCGCCCTGCGTGTCAGGCCGGTGATGTTTGTAACCGCGGGTAAACCGTGCGGCCAGCGGCGACACGCTGCAACGCGGCTACAAATTCGGGGCCAGCAAGCGCGACAGCTCCTGCACCGTGGCGCCCTTGCGCTGGGCCAGGTCGTGCAGCTGGTCGTCGCCAATCTTGCCCACATTGAAGTAAGCGCTTTGTGGATGGCCGATGTAAAAACCGCTGACGCTGGCGGCCGGCGTCATGGCCAGGCTTTCGGTCAGGCCCATGCCGATGTCGTCGCACTGCAGGCAATCGAACAGCGCCTTTTTCACGCTGTGGTCTGGGCAGGCCGGGTAGCCGGGCGCGGGGCGGATGCCGGTGTATTTTTCCGCGATGAGGTCTTCGTTGCTCAGGCCTTCGTTCGCGGCATAGCCCCACAGGTCGGTGCGCACGCGGTGGTGCAGGTTTTCGGCAAAGGCTTCGGCCAGCCGGTCGGCCAGGGCTTTCAGCATGATGGCCGAGTAGTCGTCGTTATCGTCCAAGAAGTACTTTTCCTTCTTGTCCGAACCTATGCCGGTGGTCACCGCGAACATGCCGGCGTAATCCGGTATGCCTACAGGGGCCACAAAGTCGGCCAGGCAGCGGCTGGGCCGCATCACGCCGTCGATCACCTGCTTCTCGGTCTGCTGGCGCAGGCCATGCCAGGTGAGCGCAATCTCGCTGCGGCTGTCGTCGGTGTAGAACGCAATGTCGTCGTCGTTGATCTGGTTGGCGGGGTAGAGCGCAACGATGGCGTTGGCCGTGAGCCAGCGGCCTTCGATCAGGCGTTTGAGCATGCGTTGGCCATCGCTCATCACCCGCACCGCCTCGGTACCGACGATCTCGTCTTTCAGGATGTCCGGGAATTTGCCGGCCAGGTCCCAGGTCTGGAAGAAGGGGCCCCAGTCGATGTATTTGGCCAGTTCGGCCAGATCAAAATTCTTGAAGACGCGGCGGCCGGTGAATTTGGGCTTCACTGGCGCGTAACTCGTCCAGTCGATCGGCGTCTTGTTGGCACGGGCCTTCGCCAGCGGCCAGATCGGCGTCTGCTTCTTGTTGGCGTGCTGGGTGCGGACCTTGTCGTAGTCGGCGTTGATGTCGGCAATGTACTGCGTGGCCTGGTCGCTCAGCAGGCTCTGCGCCACGCTCACACTGCGCGACGCGTCGGGCACATAGACCACCGGCCCTTCGTAGTGCGGCGCGATCTTCACTGCGGTGTGCACCCGGCTGGTGGTGGCACCGCCGATCAGCAGCGGGATTTTCTTGATGCGGAAATGGTCGTCCTTCTGCATTTCGCCGGCGACGTACTGCATTTCTTCAAGCGATGGCGTGATCAGGCCCGAGAGCCCCACAATGTCCGCACCCTCGACCTTGGCGCGCGCCAGAATCTCGTGGCAGGGCACCATCACGCCCATGTTCACCACCTCGAAGTTGTTGCACTGGAGCACCACGGTGACGATGTTCTTGCCGATGTCGTGCACGTCGCCCTTCACCGTGGCGATGATGATCTTGCCCTTGGGCTTGACGTCGCCACCGGCCGCTTCCATCAGCAGTTTTTCGGCTTCGATGTAGGGCAGCAGGTGGGCCACCGCCTGCTTCATCACGCGGGCACTTTTCACCACCTGCGGCAAAAACATCTTGCCCTGGCCGAACAGGTCGCCGACCACGTTCATGCCGTCCATCAGCGGGCCTTCGATCACGTGCAGCGGCCGCCCGCCCCTGGCCAGAATGGCCTGGTAGGCCTCTTCGGTGTCGGGCACGATGTGGTCGGTGATGCCGTGCACCAGCGCATGGCTGAGGCGCTGGCCCACGGTGGTGCCGACGCGCCACTCGTTCTTTTTGCTTTCGTCCTTGGCGCCGCTCTTGGCGCTGTCGGCAATTTCGACCAAGCGCTCGCCCGAATCGGCACGGCGGTTCAGCACCACGTCTTCGACGCGCTCGCGCAGTTCCGGCTCCAGGTCGTCGTAGACGCCCACCATCCCGGCGTTGACGATGCCCATGTCCATGCCCGCTTTGATCGCGTGGTACAGAAACACGGTGTGGATGGCTTCGCGCACCGGGTCGTTGCCGCGGAAACTGAAGCTCACGTTCGAGACACCGCCCGAGACCTTGGCGCCCGGCAGGTTGGCCTTGATCCACTTGGTGGCCTCGATGAAATCGACCGCGTAATTGTTGTGCTCTTCGATGCCAGTGGCAATCGCAAAGATGTTGGGGTCGAAGATGATGTCTTCTGGCGGAAAACCCACTTCATCCACCAGCACGCGGTAGGCGCGTTCGCAGATCTCGGTCTTGCGGGCGTAGGTGTCGGCCTGGCCTTTTTCGTCAAAGGCCATCACCACGGCGGCGGCGCCGTAGCGGCGTACCAGCGTGGCCTGGCGCTTGAATTCGTCCAGCCCTTCCTTCATGCTGATCGAATTGACGATGCCCTTGCCCTGCACGCAGCGCAGGCCGGCCTCGATGACGTCCCACTTGGAGCTGTCGATCATGATGGGCACGCGGGCGATGTCGGGCTCGCTGGCGATCAGGTTCAGAAAACGCACCATGGCGGCCTGGCTGTCCAGCATGGCCTCGTCCATGTTGATGTCGATCACCTGCGCGCCGTTTTCCACCTGCTGGCGCGCCACGGCGAGGGCCTGCTCGAAGTCGCCGTTCAGGATCATCCGGGCAAAGGCCTTGGAGCCGGTGACGTTGGTGCGTTCGCCGATGTTGACGAACAACGTGGCGGGGTCGATGACCACCGGCTCCAGGCCGGACAGCAACATCGGGGGGGTTTGTGGAGTGGTCAAGCGCTCACCTTGTATGCAACACAGGTGAGCGTCGTTGGGAGAAATCACAGCGCCCAAGCCTGACGAAACTTCGGTTTCGCTGCAACGCTCCTTGGGGTAGCATCGATTTTAATCGATTGCCCGGCCACACCCACCCAGTTGCCCACCTGCGCCCCATGTTCCTCCCGTTTTTTGGCCGCAAGCCACGCCTGACCGAAGCCCAGCGGGGCCGGCTGCAGGCGCTGGAAGGCTCCGACAGCGCCGAGCTGGCGGCCGAGCTGTTGCGCGGCCCCACCGCCTTGCTGCAGCTCACGCTGCCCGAGGCGCGCCAGGTGGTCAGCTACATGCTGCCGATGCGCATCCCCGAAGGCAACACCTTCATCCGCCAGGGCGACCGGCAGAGCACCGACTTCATGGTGCTGGTGCTGGAGGGCGAGGTCACGGTGGACACCATCGTTGTCAGCCGCACCCAGCCGATGGTGGTGAATGTGCTGGGCAAGGGCAGTTTGATCGGTGAGATGGGCCTGCTCGACGGCGAGCCCCGCGCCGCCTCGTGCACCGCCAGCAGCCCGCTGACCTGCGCCATCCTGACCCGCCGTGCGCTGGAAGAGCTGCTGATCGACGACCCGCAGACCACCGCCAAGCTGATGCTGGCCGTCTCCATCCGCATCGCGCAGCGCATGCGCGACACCAGCGACAAGCTCAAGCGCTACGCCCAGCTCACGCAGACCATGCAGCACGAAATCAACCGGCTGCTGCCGAGCTGACCGCCACCACGCCCATGTACATCCCACCCGGCTTCAACACCGTCACGCCGTATTTCTTTGTGGACCACGCGGAGGCCTTCATCGGCTTTTTGGTGCAGGGTTTGGGCGGCGTGGAGACCTGCCGCACGCTGCGGCCCGACGGCGCGGTGGCCAACGTGCAGGTGCAACTGGGCACCGCCACCGTGATGGTCAGCGAGGCCTCGGCGCAGTACCCGGCCATGGCCGCGTCGTACTACCTGTATGTGGCAGACGCCGACGCGTCCATGCAGCGCGCGCTGGACCACGGTGCCACGCTGGAGATGCCGGTGGCCGACATGCCCTATGGCGACCGGCAGGGCGGCGTGAAAGACCGGCACGGCAACCTCTGGTGGATTTCCCAGCGCACGGTGCATACGCCGTACACGCCCTAGGCGTTTGGACCAGCCTACGCCGCTTCCCTGTAGAAAAACGACTTTTGCAGCGCGCGCGCCTGCAAAGGCAGCACTTCGTGCGCAATGGCGCCAATGTGCTGCGGCGTGGTACCGCAGCAGCCGCCCACGATGTTGACCAGCCCCTCGGCCGCAAACTCTTTCAAGAGCCGCGAGGTCACGTCGGGCGTTTCGTCAAAGCCGGTGTCGCTCATCGGGTTGGGCAGGCCGGCGTTGGGGTAGCAGCTGATGAAGGTGTCGGGCGCCACGCGGGCCAGTTCCTGGATATAGGGGCGCATCAGCGCCGCGCCGAGCGCGCAGTTCAGGCCCACCGCCAGCGGCTGCGCGTGGCGCACGCTGTGCCAGAACGCGGTGACGGTCTGGCCGCTCAGGATGCGGCCCGACGCGTCGGTCACGGTGCCGCTGATGATGAGCGGCAGGCGTTCGCCGCTGTTGGCAAAAAACTCGTCGATGGCGAACAGCGCGGCCTTGGCGTTGAGCGTGTCGAAAATGGTTTCGACCAGCAGCACGTCGCTGCCGCCTTCGACCAGCGCCTCGGTCTGCTCGTAGTAGGCGGCGCGCAGCTCTTCGAAACTGGTGTTGCGGGCGCCGGGGTCGTTCACGTCGGGGCTGATGCTGGCGGTCTTGGGCGTGGGGCCAAGCGCGCCGGCCACGAAGCGCGGCTTGTCGGGCGTGCTGAACTTGTCGCAGGCGGCGCGGGCCAGTTTGGCGGAGGCCAGGTTCATCTCGCGCGCCAGGTGCGCCATCTCGTAGTCGGCCTGCGCCACGGTGGTGGCGCCAAAGGTGTTGGTCTCGATCAAATCGGCGCCGGCGGCGAGGTAGCCTTCGTGGATATCACTGATGACGTCCGGCCGGGTCAGGCTCAGCAGCTCGTTGTTGCCTTTGACGTCTTTGTGGAAGTCTTTGAACCGCTCACCTCGGTACTGCGCCTCGCCCAGCTTGAAGCGCTGGATCATGGTGCCCATCGCCCCGTCGAGGATGGCGATGCGTTGCGACAGGATGGCGGGCAGCGCCTGGGCGCGGGTGTAGGCAAGGGCTTTCATGCCCCGATTGTAGAAAGCCGGGGCTGGCCACAGCGATCTCCCGGACAATCAGGGGGTGCCAAGGGGTGTTTTGGGCATTTTTGTGCCGTTAACGGCCAATTTTTATGCCAAATCACCCGCAAGCCCTAGTGAAACCTTGTGACAACGCTATTTATTCAATAGCACTACAGCCTGAACGCCGCCTGCCTTGAACCCTGAAACCGATTCCCCCGGCCACGCCGCGCTGCGCGAGGTGTTTGGCTACGCCGAATTCCGCGGGCCGCAGCGGGCCATCGTTGGCCACGTGTCGGCCGGTGGCGACGCGCTGGTGCTGATGCCCACCGGCGGCGGCAAGTCGCTGTGTTACCAGATCCCGGCGCTGGTGCGGCAACGCGCCGGCCACGGCGTGGCGGTGGTGGTGTCGCCGCTGATCGCGCTGATGCACGACCAGGTGGGCGCGCTGCACGAGGCGGGTGTGGAGGCCGCTTTCCTCAACTCCAGCCTCAGCGGCGAAGAGGCCAACGGCGTGGAAAAGCGCCTGCTGCGCGACGAGCTCACGCTGCTGTACGCCGCGCCAGAGCGCATCACCACGCCACGCTTTCTGGCCCAGCTCGACGCGCTGCACGAGCGCGGCAAGCTCAGCCTGTTTGCCATTGACGAGGCGCACTGCGTGAGCCAGTGGGGCCACGACTTCCGGCCCGAGTACCGCGCGCTCACCGTGCTGCACGAACGCTACCCCGGCGTGCCGCGCATGGCCTTGACCGCCACCGCCGACGCGCTGACGCGGGCCGACATCGTCGAGCGGCTGCAGCTGGAGAGCGCCGAACAGTTCGTCAGCAGCTTCGACCGGCCCAACATCCGCTACACCATCGTCGAGAAAAAAGACGCGCTGCAGCAGCTGCTGCGCTTCATTGCCAACGAACACAGCGACGCCACCGGGCACGACAGCGGCATCGTCTACTGCCAGTCGCGCAAACGGGTGGAAGAGGTGGCCAGCCAGCTGGTGGAGGCGGGCATCAATGCCTTGCCTTACCACGCGGGTCTGGACGGCAAGCTGCGGCAAAAACACCAGGACCGCTTCCTGCGCGAAGAAGGCATTGTGATGGTGGCGACCATCGCCTTTGGCATGGGCATCGACAAGCCCGATGTGCGGTTTGTGGCGCACCTGGACATGCCCAAAAACATCGAAGGCTACTACCAGGAAACCGGCCGCGCAGGCCGTGACGGTGGCCCCGCCAACGCCTGGATGGCCTACGGCCTGCAAGACGTGGTGAACCAGGCCCGCATGATCGACGAGAGCCCCGCCGGCAACGAGTTCAAACGCGTGCTGCGCGACAAGCTCGACGCGCTGCTGGGCCTGGCCGAGGCCAGCAACTGCCGGCGGGTGCGGCTGCTGGCGTATTTTGACGAAGCCTCCACGCCCTGCGGCAATTGCGACAACTGCCTCAACCCACCGGACGTGTGGGACGGCACCGAGGCCGCCCGCATGCTGCTGAGCTGCATCTACCGGGTGCGCCAGCACAGCGGCATTGGTTTTGGCTCCGGCCACACCATGGACATCGTGCGCGGCAAGAAGACCGAGAAGGTCGAGCAGTTCGGCCACCACAGCCTCAGCACCTTTGGCGTCGGTGCGGCGTTCAGCGAGGTGCAGCTGCGCGCGGTGCTGCGCCAGCTGCTGGCACTGGGTGCGGTGAGCGTGGACGCGCAGGCCTTCAACACCCTGCAGCTGGCCGACGCCGCGCGCGGTGTGCTCAAGGGCGACGTGGCCATTTCCTTGCGGGTGGCCAAGGCCAGCGTCCCGGCAGACCGCAAAGCCCGGCGCGGCGCGGGTGGCGCAAGCAAGTCAGCCAAGCCGTCCGTGGCCGACGGGCTGGACGCGCCGGCACAAGACCGCCTGGCCGCGTTGCGCGCCTGGCGCAGCGAGGTGGCACGCAGCCACAACCTGCCGGCGTACGTGATTTTTCACGACGCCACGCTGGCCGCGATTGCCGCCCGCGCACCGACCGAATTGGACGACCTCGACGGCATCAGCGGCATTGGCGCGAAGAAGCGCGAAGCCTATGGCCACGAGCTGCTGGCGGTGCTGGCGGGTGTGGAAAAAAGCGCGGGCGGCTGAGCGCGCCGGCGTTCAGAAGAACTGGTCGATCAGCTTGGCGGTGGCTTCCGCGCTGAGTGGCTTGGTCATGTAGGCCTTGATGGCCGGGTAGCGGCGGGCGCGTTCGTGGTCCTCGGCCGAAGGGGACGAGGTCAGCATCACCACCACTGCAGCAGGGTGGCGTTGGCTCAGCGTGGCGAACTGCTCCAGGAACTCGAAGCCGTTCATGCCGGGCATGTTGATGTCCAGAAAGATCAGGTCCACTTCGGGCGAGTCGGACTTCTTCAGGTAGTCCAGCGCCTCAAAGCCAGACTCGGCCACCACCACATCGTCCACCGCGCCGGAGCGGGTGATCATGATCTCGTGGAACACGTTGTCGGCCTCGTTGTCGTCGACCAGCATGGCCCGCTGTATTTTTTTCAACGTCGTCTCCTTGGTCATCTGGCGCGCCTGTAGGGGGTCAGGTCAGGCCGGCGGCCGCGCGTTCGGCGGCGGTGGCAGGGGTGGCTTCGGCGGGCAGTTCCACATGGAATACGCTGCCTTCGCCGAGGGTGGATTCAGCCCAGATGCGGCCTTGATGGTACATCGCGACCCGGCGGCACATGGCCAGACCCAGGCCACTGCCGTCGTAGTCCTTGCGCGAATTCAGGCGGTGGAACAGCCGGAAAATCACCTCCAGCTTGTCCGGCGGAATGCCAATGCCGTTGTCGCGCACACTGATCTGCCAGGTCTTTTCCAGCCGCTCGGCCTGCACCGTGATGTGGGGCTGGGTGCCAGCGCGCTGGAACTTCATGCCGTTGCTGATCAGGTTCTGCAACAGCAGCCGCAGCATGGACGCGTGGGCCTTGAGCACCGGCATCTCGCCCACGCTGATGGTGGCGTTGCGCTGGCGCAGCGTGCTGTCCATGTCCTGCTGGATCTCGGCCAGCACCACGGTCAGGTCGCAGTCGGTGAAGGCGTCTTGTGGCTGCTCCAGCCGCACAAAGCTCAGCAGGTCGTCCAGCAGGCGGCGCATGCGGGTGCCGGCGCTGTTGATGAACTCCAGGTAGCGGCGGGCTTTCGGGTCCAGCTGCTCGGCCGCGTCGGCCGACAGCATGGTGGAGAAGTTGATGATGGAGTTCAGCGGCTCGCGCAGGTCGTGCGACAGGATGTAGATGAACTCCTTCTGCAGCGCATTGACACGCTCCAGCGACGACACGGTGGCCCGCAGGTTGGCCTCCAGCTCCTTGAACTTGGTCACATCGCGCGCGCGCACCACCACGCCCAGCACGTTGCCGGCGGTGTCGCGTGCCGGGGTGTACAGGATGTCGAGGTGCTTTTCTTCCTTGGTCGGCGTCACCAGCGTCCAGCCGTACTCCACCGGGTTGCCGGCCAGCGCTTCGTCCAGCAGCGGCTTGGAGGTGCGCTGGAACGCCTCTTCCCCCAGAATTTCGGCCACCGGGTGGCCTTCGATCAGATTCAGCGGCTTGTTGATGTAGCTCTTGTAGGTGTCGTTCACGTAACGGTACACGTAGCGCCGGTCCACGAACGAAACCATGTCGGACGAGGCCGCGCCAATCGCGCTGAGCTGGGCGCGGATCTCGAGCGACATGCGCCGTTCGTGCTGCAACGCGCGGTCCTTGAAGGCCAGCAGCTGCTGCGTTTCCAGGTGGCTGATGACCATGCGCGCCAACAGCTGCAAGCCATTGATCTGCCCGGCGCTGAGGGTACGCGGCTGCGTGTCCATCACGCACAGGGCGCCAATGCCTTGCCCGGTGGAGGTGACCAGCGGCGCGCCGGCATAGAAATGCACGTTCGGCGCGCCCTGCACAAAGGGCGTGTTCTCAAACCGGTAATCTTCCCGCGTGTCGGGCACCACCAGCACCTGGCTGGGGTCGCAAATCGCGTAGGCGCAGAACAGCAGGTCGGTCTGCACCGCGTCGGCGCGCAGGCTACCACCGGGGGTGTACCACTGCAGGCTGCCGTTGATCAGCGCCAGCGCCACCAGCGGCACGCCGCACAGCTCGGCCGCCAGCGCGGCCACATCGGTCAGCTCACCACCGGCGTTGGTTTCGGGCTGCTCGTCCTGCGGCGTGGCGGGCATGCCCAGCTCGCCGGGCACTTCCTCGTGGGCCACCACCTCGTGCAGCGTCATGCCGGGCACCGCCGGTCGCGCGGGACGGGCGCAGAAAAATGAAAATGCATGCGGTGTGTCATGGTCTGGGGCCGGGATGTTGGGCATCATCCGGGAAAAACAGGGTCGGCCAAAGCGCAATCATCGGGCGTATTCTGGCCTTGTTCGCGCGCTGGCGTGCAACGGAGGCCCGGCCTCTTTCAGGAAAACGTGCCAGCGGTTAAAATCTTGGGCTGTCTTGATATGAAAGCTTGAGATGTCTGCTCCCCACCATGCCGCTGCCCCCGCCACGACCGACGCCGACCACCCGGTGGACGTGGTCGAATCCATTGTGCCGCTGATGCCCATCGTGTTGCCCGTGGTCGGCGGTGTGCTGATGTTCCTGTTGGCCTTCATTGCCGTCTTCATGGCCTGAGGCATCCCGGGGGTGTCGCCCGGCGCCAAGCATAACCTTATGCAAGTTTTGCATGTAATCGCTTGGTAACTGACACGCTGCCTTCATAAAATAGCAGTTCTTGGCCGACCCGCGGTTCAAATGCCGGGCCCACCCGCCCCCATTTGACACCTGCGCTGTGCGCACCCCGCCAGCAATCCGCCCGCCGACCGAGCCCTTGGCTGGAATCAGACCGATTTCAAAAAGCCGGCGCTCTAACGTCGTTCCGACACCGTTGGTACAACCGCCTCTTTTTGAAATCAGTTTTCAAACTTAGGAGCTCCCGATGAACTCACCCGCGATGCAGGGCCTGGCGATCAACGCCCCCGGCCATGTGAAAAATGCCAAATTGGTGGCCTGGGTGGCCGACATGGCCGCGCTGTGCAAGCCCGAATCCATCTATTGGTGCGACGGCAGCCAGGAAGAATACGACGGGCTCTGCGCCCAGCTCGTGGCCGCGGGGACCTTCAAGAAGCTCAACGAAGCCAAACGCCCCAACTCCTTCCTGGCCTGCTCCGACCCGTCGGACGTGGCCCGCGTGGAAGACCGCACCTATATTTGCAGCGCGCAAAAAGAAAGTGCCGGCCCCACCAACAACTGGATGGAGCCCGCAGAAATGCGCGCCACGCTCAATCCGCTGTTCGACGGCTGCATGAAGGGCCGCACCATGTACGTGGTGCCGTTCTCTATGGGCCCGCTGGGCTCGCCGATTGCCCACATCGGCATCGAGCTGAGTGACAGCCCCTACGTGGCGGTCAACATGCGCATCATGACCCGCATGGGCAAGGCTGTGTACGACGTTCTGGGCGTCAATGGCGAGTTCGTGCCCTGTGTGCACACCGTCGGCGCGCCCCTGGAAGCTGGCCAGGCCGACGTGTCCTGGCCCTGCAACAAGACCAAGTACATCGTCCACTACCCCGAGACCCGCGAGATCTGGAGCTATGGCTCGGGCTACGGCGGCAATGCGCTGCTGGGCAAGAAGTGCTTTGCGCTGCGCATCGC
>JAZKIY010000042.1:0-2509 GCA_040384665.1 Pseudomonadota bacterium | reverse complement strand
CGACGACGTGCTCGGCGTCTGGCCGCTGCACGGCCTGTGCGGCGCCTGGGGCGGCATCGCCTGTGGTTTGTTTGGCGCCAAGGCGCTGGGCGGGCTGGGCGGCGTGAGTCTGGGCGCGCAGGTGATTGGCACGCTGATGGGCGTGGGCTGGGCGCTGCTGGCCGGGGTGGTGGTCTATGGCGTGCTGAAAGCGACCATGGGGCTGCGGCTGAGCCAGGAAGAAGAGTTTGAAGGCGCCGACCTCGCCATCCACAAGATCAGCGCCACCGCCGACCGCGAGGCGAGCTGGTAAGTGGCGCGGCCGGTACAGCTATCAATTCAATAGCTGTACCGCCAGGTTTCACTAAGGCTTGAGGCCAATTTGGCTTGAAATTGGCCAGAAATGGCCGTTTCCAGAGCCCTCAGGCCGTCAAACCGAGCATCAGCTGCAGGTTTTGCACCGCTGCGCCGCTCGCGCCCTTGCCCAGGTTGTCCAGCCGGGCGATCAGCACCGCGTGGCCGTGCTCGGCGTTGCCAAAGACGCGCAGCTCCATCTGGTTGGTGTCGTTCAGCGCGGTCGCGTCCAGCTTGCCATCGGTCGTGGCGGCTTGCACCGTGACCCACTGGCTGCCAGCGTAGTGGGCCGCCAGCGCGTTGTGCAGGTCGGTGGCCGTGGGCTTGCCGGGCAGCAAGTCCAGGTGCAGCGGCAGCTGCACCAGCATGCCCTGGCGGAAGTTGCCCACCGACGGCACGAAGATCGGCCGGCGCGTGAGTCCGGTGTACTGCATGATTTCCGGCAGGTGCTTGTGTTTCAGGCCCAGCGCATAGGCCTCGAACAGCGGGGCGGTGCCGGCCTCAAAAGCCTCAATCATGGTGCGGCCACCGCCCGAGTAGCCACTCACCGATGGCAGCGCCAGCGGGTGGTCTTTGGGAATCAGCCCGGCATCGACCAGCGGGCGCAGCAGCGCAATGGCGCCGGTGGCATAACAACCGGGATTGGACACGCGGCTGGCCTGGCGCACGGCCTCGCGCTGGCCGGCGGCGAGTTCGGGAAAGCCATACACCCAGCCCGGCGCGGTGCGGTGGGCGGTGGAGGCGTCAATGACCTTGGGGCCGGGTTGGCCGCTGCTGCGGGCCAGGCTGTCCACCATGGCCACGGTCTCGATGGCGGCTTCGTCGTGCAGGCACAAAATGACCAGGTCCACGCCGGCCACCAGCGCGCGCTTGGCGTCAGGGTCTTTGCGCTTCTCGGGCGCAATGCTCACCAGCTCGATGCCGGGCAGCGTTTGCAGCCGTTCGCGGATTTGCAGGCCGGTGGTACCGGCTTCGCCGTCAATGAAAATCTTGGCCATGGCGGTGTGGGTGCGCAGTCAGTTTGTGTTCAGGGCGGTCAATATAATTATGTATTACGTCCAGTTGGCTGGCCAACTGGTGCGTTGCAACATGATACAGTTCGCGCGGTTACACGGCTGTGTCATGTTCGGCGAACCGCCTGCGCCTGACCGGCGACCCCACATTCTTCCGACGCCACCGAAAGAGGCCCCATGAAAATTCACGAATACCAGGGCAAGGAAATCTTGCGCAACTTCGGCGTGCCCGTTCCGCGCGGCATCCCGGCTTTTACAGTGCAAGAGGCGGTTGAGGCCGCACAGAAGCTGGGCGGCCCGGTCTGGGTGGTCAAGGCCCAGATCCACGCCGGTGGCCGGGGCAAGGGCGGCGGCGTCAAGGTCGCCAAGAGCATTGACGACGTCAAGCGCATCGCCGGTGACATCCTGGGCATGCAGCTCAAGACCCACCAGACCGGCCCCGAAGGCCAGAAGGTGCGTCGCCTCTACATCGAAGACGGCGCCGACATCAACAAAGAATATTACGTGTCCATCGTGACCGACCGCGCCACGCAGAAGCTGGCGTTCATCGCGTCCAGCGAAGGCGGCATGGACATTGAAGAAGTGGCCCATTCCACGCCCGAGAAGATCATCACCGAGTTCATCGACCCGCTGACGGGGCTGGACGCCGCGCAGGCCAAGAAGATCTCGGACGCCATCGGCATGCCGGCCGACTCCACCGCGCAGGCCGTGGACATCTTCCAGAAGCTCTACAAGTGCTACATGGACACCGATGCGTCGCTGGTGGAAATCAACCCGCTGAACCGCAACAGCAAGGGCGAAGTCATGGCGCTGGACGCCAAGTTCAACTTTGACTCCAACGCGCTGTTCCGCCACCCCGAGATCGTGGCCTTCCGCGATCTGGACGAGGAAGACCCGGCCGAAGTGGAAGCGTCGAAGTTCGACCTCGCCTACATCAGCCTGGACGGCAACATCGGCTGCTTGGTCAACGGTGCCGGTCTGGCCATGGCCACCATGGACACCATCAAGCTGTTCGGCGCCGAGCCGGCCAACTTTCTGGACGTGGGCGGCGGTGCCACCCCCGAGAAGGTGACCGAAGCCTTCAAGATCATGCTGAAGAACCCCAAGGTCAAGGCCATTTTGGTCAACATCTTCGGCGGCATCATGAAGTGCGACACCATCGC
>JAZKIY010000041.1:0-29294 GCA_040384665.1 Pseudomonadota bacterium | reverse complement strand
CCAGGTGGCCGCCCCATTCGTTGGCCTCGATCAGCACCTCGTTGGCGATGATGTCGAGTTTCTTCTGCACTTCGCCTTGCACGTTCTCGGTGCTGGCGGTTCCGAGCACACCGCCGAGCGCGCCTTTGTTGACTGCGTGGCTGATGCTCTTGCAGGCACGGGCCACCACTTCCAGCAGCAGGCGCAGCTGGGGCGGGATGCGGCCGTCGATGCGCTGCTGCTCGACGAGGTAGCGGGAGAGGGAGATTTTCTGGGTCATGGGTTCACTTTCAGTCCGCAAGGGCGCGGGTGACGACCTCGCGCACGTCGTTGCTCAGGTCGGGTTTGGCGGCGACGCGGGCAATCGCCTCGCGGGCGGCGCTGCGGTAGGGCTCGGCCAGCTTGGTCCAGCGGTCCAGCGCACGGGCGAGGCGGGCGGCCACCTGGGCGTTGATGCCGTCCAGCTCCATCACGCGTTCGCTCCAGAACACATAGCCCGAGGCGTCGGCGCGGTGGAAGGCGCCGGGGTTGGCCTGGCAGTAGGTGGACACCAGGCTGCGCGCGCGGTTGGGGTTGCGCAGGGAGAAATCAGCATGCTTCATCAACTGGCGCACGCGGGGCAGCACATCACCGCCTCGGTCGGGGGTGCCGGCCTGCAGCGAAAACCACTTGTCGATCACCAGTTCTTCTGCCTGGAACAGGCTGTGGAAGCGGGCCAGTGCATCGGCCGCCAGTGCATGGCCGCTGGAGACCAGCGCGCTGAGTGCGCCCATGCGGTCGGTCATGTTGGTGGCGTCTTTGAAGCGCTGAAAGGTTTTACCGGGCCAGACCATGTCACCGCTTTCGCGGGCTGCCAAGCACAGGTTGGCGAGGGCGAGGTTGGCCAGCGCACGGCGGCCGCTGGCGGTGGCGTCGGGCGAGTAACCACCCGGCGTCTGGTGCGCCTCAAAGGCCCATTGCCAGTCGGCCTGCAGCGCGGTGGCGAGCTGGCAACGCATGGCTTCGCGCACCGCATGGATGCGCTGGGGGTCCACCACCGCCAGTTGCTCGGCGATGTAGGTTTCTGACGGCAGGGTCAGCACCAGTTCCTTGAAGGCGGCGTCCAGCGTGGGGTGGTGCAGCACATCGCGGAGTGCATGAACACACGCGTCGTCCAGCACCTGCACGCCTGTCAGGGATGACTGCGATGCAGCCAGCGCAAGCGCGCGGCGCAGCACCAGCCGTTGCCCGGCTTCCCAGCGGTTGAAGGCGTTGCTGTCGTGCGCCAGCAGGGTGAGCAGTTCGCTGTCGGTGTAGGCGTAGTCCAGCGTGACCGGGGCCGAGAAGTCGCGCAGCAGCGACGGCACCGGTGCGCTGGCCACGTTCACAAACACCAACTGCTGGCTTGGCTCAGTGAGGACGATGGTGCGCGACGTGTGGCCCGCCGAGTCTTCGCCCGCCAGTTGGAGCGGCAGGTCGCGGCCGTCTGGCGCCAACAGGCCCAGGCTGACCGGGATCACAAACGGCGCCTTGTCGGGCTGGCCCGGCGTGGGCGCGCAGTGTTGCACCAGTGTCAGCGTGTAGGTTTGCGTCGCAGCGTCGTGCACGCCGGTGGCCTGCAGGCGCGGGGTGCCGGCCTGGCTGTACCAGCGCTTGAACTGGGGCAGCAGGCGGGCCAGGTCGGAAGTCGGGTTGGCGTCGGCAATGGCCTGGGCAAAGTCGTCGCAGGTCACGGCCTGGCCATCGTGGCGTTCGAAGTAGAGCGCCATGCCTTTGGCAAAGCCGGCTTGGCCGACCAGGGTCTGCATCATCCGCACGACCTCGGCACCTTTTTCGTAGATGGTGACAGTGTAGAAGTTGTTGATTTCGATGTAGCTGTCGGGCCGCACCGGGTGTGCCATCGGGCCGGCGTCTTCGGGGAACTGGGAGGTGCGCAACACACGCACGTCTTCGATCCGCTTCACCGCGCGGGCGGACGGGGAGTCCGACAGGTCCTGGCTGAACTCCTGGTCGCGGAAAACCGTGAGGCCTTCTTTCAGGCTGAGCTGGAACCAGTCGCGGCAGGTGATGCGGTTGCCGGTCCAGTTGTGGAAGTACTCGTGGCCGACCACGCTTTCGATGTTGGCGTAGTCCACATCGGTGGCGGTGGCGGGGTTGGCCAGCACGTACTTGGTGTTGAAGATGTTGAGGCCCTTGTTCTCCATCGCGCCCATGTTGAAGTCGCCCACGGCAACAATCATGAAGCGTTCCAGGTCCAGGCTCAGGCCAAAGCGGGTTTCGTCCCAGGCCACACTGGCCATGAGCGAGTTCATCGCGTGCTCGGTCTTGTCGAGGTCGCCGGGGCGCACATAGACCTGCAGCAAATGGTCGTTGCCGGCGCGCGAGGTGATGCGCTGTTCGCGCGCTACCAGCTTGCCCGCCACCAGCGCGAACAAATAGCAGGGCTTTTTGTGCGGGTCGACCCAGCGGGCAAAGTGGCGGCCATCGTCCAGATCCCCGTGTTCGACCAGGTTGCCGTTGGACAGCAGCACTGGGTACTTCGCCTTGTCGGCGCGCAGCGTCACGCTGTACATCGCCATCACGTCAGGCCGGTCCAGGAAGTAGGTGATGCGGCGAAAGCCTTCGGCCTCACACTGGGTGAAGAACGAGTCACCGCTGACGTACAGACCCATCAACTGGGTGTTTTTGGCTGGCGTGCAGGTGGTGAAGATTTCCAGCGCAAAGGCGTTGCCATCGGTCGGCAGGTTGTCCAGCACCAGTTGCTGGCCGTCCATCTTGAACGAGCTGCCCTGGCCGTTGACCAGCACCCGCGCGAGGTTGAGGTCAACGCCGTCGAGCCGCAGCGGCTGGGCTGCCACCTCGGTGTTGCGGCGCACGGTCATCTTGTTCAGCACCCGCGTTTTCAGCGGGTCCAGGTCGAAGCTGAGCTCGACGGTGTCGATCCAGTAGGCCGGCGCGGCGTAGTCTTCACGGCGGACGACCGCCGTTTGTCCTTCACGCATGGGTATTCTCCAAAAATGGCATCAGACGCCTTGTTTCAACGAGGCTTCAATGAAGGGATCGAGGTCACCGTCCAGCACTTTTTGTGTGGCCGATGTTTCGTAGTTGGTCCGCAAATCCTTGATGCGCGACTGGTCCAGCACATAGCTGCGAATCTGGTGTCCCCAGCCCACGTCGGTCTTGGTGTCTTCCAGCTTTTGCTGCGCTTCCTGCTGCTTGCGCAGCTCGAAGTCGTACAGGCGCGAGCGCAGCCGCTTCCAGGCCACGTCGCGGTTGCTGTGCTGGCTGCGGCCGTCCTGGCACTGCACCACGATGCCGGTGGGGATGTGGGTCAGGCGCACCGCCGAATCGGTTTTGTTGATGTGCTGGCCACCCGCGCCACTGGCGCGGAAGGTGTCGGTGCGCACGTCGGACGGGTTGATGTCGATCTCGATCGAGTCGTCGATCTCGGGGTAGACAAACACGCTGGCAAAGCTGGTGTGGCGGCCGCCGGCCGAATCGAAAGGGCTCTTGCGCACCAGCCGGTGCACGCCGGTTTCGGTGCGCAGCAGGCCAAAGGCATATTCGCCCTCGATCTTGATGGTCGCGCCCTTGATGCCCGCCGTGTCGCCGGGCGATTCGTCTTCAATCTGCGTCTTGAAGCCCTTGCGCTCGGCGTACTTCAGGTACTGGCGGAGCAGCATGCTGGCCCAGTCGCAGGCCTCGGTGCCACCGGCGCCAGCCTGGATGTCCAGAAAGGCGTTCAGCGGGTCGGCCGGGTTGTTGAACATGCGGCGGAATTCGAGCTGCTCCACGTCCTTGGCGAGGGTGGCGGCATCGGCTTCGATCGAGAGCAGGCCGTTGTCGTCGCCCTCGTCGCGGCTCATCTCGAACAGCTCGCTGTTGTCGGCCAGCTCGCTCTGCAGGCGGTCCAGCGTGGACACTACCGCTTCCAGCGATTTTTTCTCGCGACCCAGTTCCTGCGCGCGCTTGGAGTCGTTCCAGACGGTCGGGTCTTCCAGCGCGGCGTTGACTTCTAGCAGCCGACGGGCTTTTTGATCGTAGTCAAAGATACCCCCGTAACTCTTGCGTGCGTGCGGCGAGGTCGGTCAATTGGGTGCCGATGGCATTGGTGCGTTCTGCGTCCATGGTGTGGGTCCGGTCTGGTTGGCGAAAAGCGTGATTTTCTCATGCCGTATCTGCAGTTTGACCTTGTGGTGCTGGCAAGACTGGGCAGTGGTGACTCAGGGTCCTCGGAAATAGGCCCGCACAATACAATTTGTTATGAATTCAAACCCAGCACCAAAACTTCTCTCTGTCGTAGCCCCGTTCTACAACGAAGGGGAAGGTGTCGTTAATTTCTATGAGGCGCTGTTGCCAGTCATTAATGGACTGTCGCCTGTGCAGGTGGAAGTGATCTGTGTCGACGATGGTAGTACCGACAACACCTTGTCCCAATTGGTGGCGCTCACAGCGCGCGACGTGCGGTTTCATGTCGTAGAGTTGTCACGCAATTTTGGCAAGGAAGCCGCGCTGACGGCGGGAATTGACTGCGCAGCGGGCGATGCAGTTATCCCCATTGATGCTGATTTGCAGCATCCCCCGGAGCTGATTCCTGAAATGCTTCTACTATGGCAGCAGGGGGCCGATGTAGTACAGGCTCGTCGTGTCGACAGGGACACCGATTCATTTCTCAGACGCACCACTTCCGAGTTGTTTTATCGCATTCACAACAAGATGTCTGATATCCAGATTCCCGAAAACGTGGGGGACTTCAGGTTGATGGACCGTATCGTTGTTGACGCGCTCAAACTTTTGCCGGAACGGCAACGGTTCATGAAAGGCCTTTTTGCCTGGTTGGGATTCAGGACGCTCACCATTGATTACAAGCCGAATCCACGTACGGTGGGAAGTACCAAATTCTCAGGCTGGAAGCTCTGGAATTTCGCCATCGAGGGGATCACCAGCTTCAGCACGGCACCTTTGCGGATCTGGACTTATCTGGGCGGTATCGGTGCATTGGTGTCAATGTCTTATGCGTTCTACGTGGTCGTGAGGACGTTGGTTTACGGCCGAGATATACCTGGCTACGCATCGTTGCTTGTGGTGATGCTGTTTGTCGGCAGCCTCCAGCTAATCGGGATTGGTTTTTTGGGCGAGTATCTTGGTCGCACCTACATTGAAAGTAAGCAGCGACCCGCTTATTTGATTCGTAAACGATACCGGAACCCTAACGACGGGGCCCCAAGGTCATGACCTCGCACGGGAACGAGGAAGCTTGGTTGGCGATGCTGCGCAAGCTGGCGCGATTTGGGATCGCGGGTGTCATGGCGACGCTGGTGCACATAGCCGTTGCAGTGGCTTGTGTGGATGGGGCGGGCTTTCCCCCGGTGTTGTCGAACGGTATGGCATTTCTTGTGGCTAACGTCTTCTCATACTTTGTGCACACGTATTGGAGCTTTGCGCACCAGCCCAAACCAAAAAGCTTCGTACGTTTTTTTGTGGTCTCACTGATGGGGTTGGGCAGTGCATTGCTGATTTCATGGGCAGTGCAGCAGCAGGACATGCACTATTTGTACGGCATTGCATTCACCATCGTGGCGTTACCCGCCATAACTTTTTCACTTCACAATTTTTGGACTTATCGTTGACATCCCAGTGTCAGTAAGTTTCCAGTTGGATGGAGCGCACACCGATGCCGAGCAAGCGGCAGTCGCCTGACAGTCCGAGCTGACAGGGAGATGTGGGCTGATCGATTTGGAGTACGACTGTCAATGACTTGTCTGAATGTACTTCTGAGGCGGGTATGTCGGCTCTGGCTTGTGTGATGCCGCCGCCGGCAAAAGTCATTGGAGACAGCATTTTGCCGTTGATAAAAGGGGTGACCTTCATGTTGAGGCGGTCTGTAGCGAGGAATGCGCTTGCTTCGATGTGTAATTGGTAGGCGCTTGCCCGTGGTATGGCCGCCGATATGTTGAAGTTGAGCACGGCTTCCTGCCCATCAGACCAACGTCCCCAAGGTTCTATCTCAGACCAGCCCGATACGAATTGTGGTTCGTATACGGTTGAGGCTCTACTAAGTCCCGGTAAGTCGTATGGAAACGGAGCCCTTGAGCCTGCCGATGCTGACCATTGACCGACAACGCGTCTTTTCTGAGACGCCGCGAGGGCTATCCAGCGTTGACGGTCATAGTCGGTACGGCAAATCATGGCGTCAGGGCGTACCGCGCACTGTCCGTTTCGAAGTGCAGTCTGAAAGCCTGCCGGCAGAGATGCTTTGTCTGGAAATTCACTGGGTACAAGGTACAGTTTATTGGCTTCGAAAGCGCGGTGGAAGGGCGCGATCTGCGCGTCACAGTCTGGTTTTCCACGCGCAAAGAAGGCCGTATTCATGGTGAGTTTTTTCGCGAGAGCCACGCGTTCCAAACGCGCCAAAACCGACTCCTGCTCAGCATGACTTGGACACAGGTAGGGCGGGTAAACCGCGATGTGATTGATGCCAGCCAACTCGCCCTCCCATGTTGCGGTTGCGTTTGAGACGGGTTGTCGTGAAGAGCCCATGTTGACATCACGTAACGATGCTGTGTCAAGCCACTGTAGGGCTAATGCCAGCACTGCAACTGCAACCCTTGGTACGGAGGGACGGCGGAGCAATATGGCGATTGAAATAAACAACAAGGCATAGCCGACAGGCCAGAAAAACCTGCCACTGGCTCTGAATACGTTGAACAGTTTTTCGATCAGATTCGGTAAAGGTATGGAAACCAATTTGACCGTGCCTACATAAATCTCGTTCGACAATGAGAACAACAGTAGCAGCACCAAGAGCAGGAAAAAACCTGCTTGTTGGCCAATCAGTGTGCGCCAGCCACGCCAGCAACAGGCCAGAGAGGCCACGATCAGCAACATGGTGCCGATACCCAGGTAGTTGTAGCCTTCGTATTGGCCCCCGGTTCCATCAAAACCACATGCGTAAATCACGCCTCTGCCGCAGAAGGGCGACAACAGATTCATCGAATAAATACCGAATCCTTGCGCCGCGACGCGCGTGCCCCAATAGCCAAACAGCCACCCTGTTACGCCGATCAGCAGAGCAATGGTTGAAAGCCGAAAGAGTTGGGTGCGGACCGATTCGTTTTGTCGCCAGAATTCCACCAGCATCAGGAGCAAAAACAGAAGAACCATGCCGAACAAATAGGCATGTACAAGCATGGCAGCGATGGTCAGCGGCAGCATCCACAGGTAAGCTCTTTGACTGCTCCATTGCTTGGTCAGCCCCATCCAGCTGATCGCGATGGCGAGCAATATCAACGCATGGGTTGCCAGGGCGATGTGCCCAGTCCGGTAGGTCATTACTGGCGACATCAGCGCGAAACTGACGCCAACGACGGTGCCCAACAGATGCCGCACGCCCAGCGCTCTGAGCAGGCAGACGGCAGCCAACCCCTGCGCAACGTAGATGAACGCGTGCCACCAACCGAAGTAATGAAACCCTTCTGGCAACCCGCTGCGCAACAGTTTGAACACCAAAGCGGCCAGTGGGATGCTGTCTGTAAAAATGACATTGATGCCGTCAGGCGGATTCAGAGCCAAGGTGCGCATCAAAGGGAAGCGCCATTCGTCGGCGACATAGGCCAGCCAGCCAATCAAATGATGAGCCGCATCGCCGCGTTCAAAGAAATTGGAATGGCCAGCGATAAATGACCAGGGGTAGAGGTGGCTGACAAGGCCGATGGCCAGTACCAAAGCCAACACACAGGCTTGGATGCGGTTCAGCTCATGGCCAAACCATATAGGAGCGCCGCCACCTTGATGGCTGGCCATGTGGACATTGGTCATGAACAGAGGACTTATTTCAAGAATTTTTCAATTAACCGCGCCACCGCGACCGGCTGGTCGTGGTGCAGCATGTGCCCCGCATTTGCTACATGGGCGATCTGCAAGCTGGGCACGGCTTTCAGCCGCTCGTAGTACTCGGCCAGGGTGTACTGGCCGTTCCACCACTTTTCCAGGCTGTTGTCGCTGGCGTCCACGGCCAGCACCGGGGCGGTGATTCGGCGGTAGATTTCCAGCACTTCTTCGACGCGGTAGAGCTGCGGGTTGGTGAGCTTGTGGGCCGGGTCGCCGAGGATCTCCCATTCGCCGCTGGCGGTTTCACGGGCCCAGTGGCGGGCCAGCCAGTCGGCTTTGTCCTGGGTCAGGCGGGGGTTGGTTTTCATCAGCCGGCGGGCCACGCCGTCGGCGCTGGCGTAGGGGCGCAGCACGGTGTCGCCGCGGTGCAGGGCTTTCAATTCGTCCATCCAGCGTGCCAAGCGGCCCGGGGCCTGTGCCGGGCGCGTGGCGGGCATGCCGAAGCCTTCGAGGTTGATGAGTTTGCGCACGCGTTCCGGGCGCACGCCGCTGTACAACATGGCGACGTTGCCGCCCATGCTGTGGCCCAGCAGGTCCACCGGTTGGTCGGGGGCAATGTGGTCGATGATGGCGTCGAGGTCGGCGAGGTACTCGGCGAACCAGTAGCCGTCGTTGCGCGGCCAGTCGGTGAGGCCATAACCGCGCCAGTCGGGGGCGACGATGTGGCGGTCTTGCGCCAAGGCGTCCACCACAAACTGAAACGAGGCGGACACGTCCATCCAGCCGTGCACCATCACCAAGGGGGGCTGGCTGGCGCTGGGTGTGCCCCAGGTGCGCAAGTGGTAGTTCAGGTGGCGCAGCGTTGCGAATTCGCTGCGGGAGGCGCGCTGGGGAGAGTACATGGGCGCATCATACGAAGCCACCGCGGTGCGCGGCGTCGGCGGCGTGACATGGGGGGCTTCTTGGTGGACCGTGTTGCTATTGAATCAATAGCTAAACCACCAGATTTTACTAGGGCTCAGCCCGGATTTGGTTTGAATTCATCGCCAAATCCGGGTTCAAGGGCCTGTGCAGGCCCTTGACGGGGCTTTCAGCGCTGCGCGGCCTGTACCGGCTCGGCCACAAAAATCTCGACCCGGCGGTTGGCGTTGCGGCCTTGCACGGTGGCGTTGTCGGCCACGGGTTCGCGCGAGCCACGGCCGTCGATGTTGATGCGGTTGAACGCCACGCCACGCGCGATCAGATAGTCGCGCGAGCTGGCAGCGCGTTCCACCGACAGCGGGTTGTTGACTGCGTCGCTGCCGGTGCTGTCTGTGTGGCCGACGATGGTGACGGTGGTGACCTGGTGTTGCTGCAGGCTGGTGGCGAATTTGTCGAGCACCGGCGCGAAGTTGGGCTTGATCGCCGAGCGGCCCACGTCAAAGGAAATGTCGCTCGGGATGTCGAGCTTGAGCCGGTTGTCGGCCGTTTGCGACACGGCCACGCCGGTGCCCTGGGTGGCCTGCTCCATCGCGCGTTTTTGATCCTGCATCTTCTGCGACCACAAATAGCCCGCGCCTGCGCCCAGGGCGCCGCCAATCGCAGCGCCACGGGCCGCTGTGCCGGAGTTGCCGGTCACCGCGCCAATGACCGCGCCCGCTGCGGCGCCAATGGCGGCACCGCGACCGGTGTCTTGCTGGGTCTGGGTCATGTTGGTGCAGGCCGACAGGCCAGCCACCAGCAGGGCAGCGCACGAGAGGGTGGGGATGGTGTGTTTCATGGGGTCTCCTTGACGGCGAAGCGAAAGGCGGATGCCTTGCGTGTGCGAACCATGATAAAGCGTTGCCATGGCACGGTGGGGCGATGCCCCCGCCGGCGCTGGGGTTGGCCGCCGCCTGCAGGCCGCGGGCCCTGAACGTAAACTTGGCGTCCCACACCCCTGCGACCGCACCGCCCCTGCCATGAAACACACCCTCCTCGGTACCAGCGGCCTCCGCGTGCCCACCATCTGCCTTGGCACCATGACCTTTGGCGAACAGGTCGCCGAAGCCGACGCCCACGCGCTGATGGACCACGCCCTGACCCGCGGCGTCAACTTCCTGGACACGGCCGAGATGTATTCCGTGCCGCCCAAGGCCGAGACCTTTGGCGCCACAGAAACCATCCTCGGCAGCTGGTTTGCCCGCCGGCCCGGCGTGCGCCAGCAGGTGGTGCTGGCGACCAAGGTGGCCGGCCCGTCGCGCAACATGCCCTGGGTGCGCGGCGGCAGCCCCGACCTGACGCCCAGTGACATCCGCGCCGCCTGCGACGCCAGCCTGAAACGCCTGCAGACCGACGTGATCGACCTCTACCAGATTCACTGGCCGGTGCGCAACGCGCCGATGTTCGGCATGGCCTACTTCGACCCGTCGCGCGACAAGCCGGTCACGTCCATCCACGACCAGTTGGACGCGATGGCGGGGCTGGTGAAAGCCGGCAAGGTGCGCGCCATTGGCCTGTCCAACGAAACGCCTTACGGCGTGGCCGAGTTTGTGCGGCTGGCCGAGCAACATGGCCTGCCGCGCGTGGCCACGGTGCAGAACCCGTACTGTCTGGTCAACCGCACGGTGGAAAACGGGCTCGACGAAACCATGCACCGGCTCAACGTGTCGCTGCTGGCCTATTCACCGCTGGCCTTTGGCCTGCTCACCGGCAAGTACGATGCCAGCGGCCTCACCGGCGAGGCCGCGCCCATGGCTGGGCGGCTGGCCAAATACGAGTCGATGCGCAAGCAGCGCTGGGGCCGGCCCGAAGCGCTGGTGGCCGCCAAACGCTACAACCAGCTGGCGCGCGACAACGGCCTCACGCCGGTGCAGATGGCATTGGCCTTTTGCTACACCAAATGGCAGGTGGCCAGCACCATCATCGGCATCACCTCCCAGGCCCAGCTGGACGACGACATCGACGCACTGAGCATCACCCTGTCGCCCGAAGTCCTGGCCGCCATCGACGCGATCCGCTGGGAGATGAAAGACCCGGCCTTGTGATCTGAACGCCATGGGCAAAAAAGACCACGTCAGCGAAACCCCGGCCACGCAGCTGCTGAAGGCCCACCAAGTCGCCTACACCGAGCACCCCTACGAGTACCTGGAACACGGCGGCGCGCAGCACAGCGCGCAAGTGCTGGGCCTGGACCCGTTCACCGTGGTGAAAACGCTGGTGATGCAGGACCAGGACGCCAAGCCGCTGCTGGTGCTGATGCACGGCAACCGCACCGTGTCCACCAAAAACCTGGCGCGGCAGATCGGTGCCAAGTCGGTCGAACCGTGCAAGCCCGAGGTGGCCAACCGGCACAGCGGCTACCTGGTGGGTGGCACCTCGCCGTTTGGCACCCGAAAAACCATGCCCGTCTACATCGAGGCCAGCATCCTCGGTTTGCCGCGCATTGCCATCAACGGTGGCCGGCGTGGCTTTCTGGTCGGGCTGGACCCGCAGGTGTGCGTGTTGCTGCTCGGTGCCAAACCGGTGCAGTGTGCGCTGGCAGAATAGCCACCATGGAAGCCTTCTACCCCGCCATGGCCACCGTGGCCGCCTACCTGCTGGGCTCGCTGTCGTTCGCCGTCATCGTCAGCCGCCTCATGGGCCTGAGCGACCCGCGCAGCTACGGCAGCAAGAACCCGGGCGCGACCAACGTGCTGCGCTCCGGCAGCAAGGCCGCCGCCATTGCCACGCTGCTGCTGGACGCGATGAAGGGCTTTGTGCCCATCGTGCTAGTGCGCACGCTGGGCCAACCTTATGGTCTGGAAGACGGCACCGTGGCCCTGGTGGCGCTGGCCGCGTTTCTGGGGCACCTGTACCCGGTGTTCTTCCGGTTTGAGGGGGGCAAAGGCGTGGCCACCGCCTTCGGCGTGCTGTTCGGCATCCACTGGGTGCTGGGGCTGGCCACCGGGGGTACCTGGCTGATCGTGGCGTTCTTCTTCCGCTACTCGTCACTCGCCTCGCTGGTGGCAGCGGTGTTTGCGCCGGTGTATTACCTGTTTGGCCACCGGGTCGTCTGGTACACCGACACGGCGGTTGCGGTGGCCATCGTGGTGATGGCGATGCTGCTCGTCTGGCGCCACCGCGACAACATCAACCGGCTGATTCAGGGCAAAGAATCGCGTCTGGGCCGCAAGAAGCCATAGCGCCTCACCCGCGGCGTTTCAGTAGCGCCGTTCCAGCGTCATCTGGTCCGCATCGCGGCGCATCTGGAAGCGGTTCAGAAAGCTGTTGCCCAGCAGCACATAGGGCATCGGCTGTGGCGTCACCACCGCGTCCACCCCGTACACGTTCACATCGCCCAGCCGCATGCTGTCGAGCTTCAGCCGGTAACCCTGCACCTGGCCGTTGGCGGTGTTCAGCCGCACCGGCTGGCCGCTGGTGTAGGCAATGCCCAACCGCTCGGCTTCGGCCGCCCCCATGGCCACCTGCGTGGCGCCGGTGTCCACCAGGAACTGCACCGGCCGGTTGTTGATGCTGCCGTTGGCCATGAAATGCCCACCCGCGTTGGCGGTGAGCACCACGCGGTTGCCACCGCCGTCTGCATGGGAGCGCGTGCCCACGCTGGCCGGCGCATCGCCCACCCGCAGCGTGAGGCGCTTGCCGCCCACCTCCACCACCGCCGCGTCACCCTGGGTGGACACGACCTTCACGCCCCGGTGCGTTTCGCCCGGCGCCACGCTTTTGGGTTCGCCCGCATCCACCAGCAGCAGGGCGCGGTTGCCCAGCATGCCGGTGAGGGTGACCGACTGCGCCCATAGGCCCTCTGAGCCAGCCACCAAGGTGATGGTCAAAAGCGAGCGCCACAATACCGCCGCTGCGCCGGGCCGCCCCAAGCAAGGCACGGCCCCCACGGGGGGCAGCGCAGTACACGCAGTGACAAGCGTGGGGGCCAAGTCTTCAGTCGCGAAAGTTGTTGAAGGAGATCGGCAGGTCGGTGATCTCTTTGCGCAGCAGCGCCATGGCGGCCTGCAGGTCGTCGCGCTTGGCGCCGTTGACGCGCACCGCATCGCCCTGGATGGATGCCTGCACCTTGAGCTTGCTGTCCTTGATGGCCTTGGTGATCTTTTTGGCCTGCTCGGTCTCGATGCCGTTGCGCACCTTGATCACCTGCTTGACCTTGTCGCCGCCCATTTTCTGCACGTCGCCCACGTCCAGAAAGCGCACGTCCACCTCGCGTTTGGCGAGCTTGGCGCGCAGCACGTCTTCCACCTGCTGGAGCTGGAAGTCGGCGTCGCCAAACAGCGTGATTTCCTTGTCTTTCAGCTCGATGGCGGCCGAGGTGCCCTTGAAATCGAAGCGCGTGCCGATTTCCTTGGCGGTGTTCTCCACCGCGTTTTTCACTTCAACCAGATTGGGTTCACACACGGTGTCAAAAGAAGGCATGGCAGGTCCGTCAGGGTAGGTTGTCACACGCGGGCCGTTGCCCGCCGTTATCACTGACAATTCTCCCATGTTCACTGAAACCAATGTGCCGCTCCAGCCCTACAACACCTTCGGCATTGTTGCCAAGGCCCACACGCTGGTGCGCGTGCGCAGCGTGGCCGACGCCCAGGCCGTGGCGGCCGACGCGGGGCTGGCAGTGCACCCGAAGTTCGTGCTGGGTGGCGGCAGCAACCTGGTGCTGACCGGCGACGTGAAGCCGTTGGTGCTGAAGGTGGAGGTGATGGGCGTCCGCCTGGTGGAAGACACCGCCAAGGCCTGGGTGGTGGAGGCCGGTGCCGGCGAAAACTGGCACGACGTGGTGGCCTGGACGCTGGCCAACGGCTACCCCGGTCTGGAAAACCTCGCACTCATCCCCGGCACCACCGGTGCCTCGCCGGTGCAGAACATAGGCGCCTACGGGGTGGAGTTGCAAGACCGGTTCGAATCGCTCGACGCGGTCGACCTTGCTACGGGGCACACTTTCACCCTCAACGCCGCCCAGTGCGCTTTTGGCTACCGCGACTCGGTGTTCAAACACACGCCCAAGCGGCCGGGTGATTTTGGCCTGGCGGGCAAGGCCCTCATCACCCACGTGCGGCTGCGCCTGCCCAAGGCCTGGAAACCGGTGCTGGGCTACGCCGACCTGGAGAAAAAAATCGCCGAAACCGGCATCACGCAGCCCAGCGCGCAGCAGATCTTTGACTGGGTGTGCGCCATCCGCCGCGCCAAGCTGCCCGACCCGCAGGTGGTGGGCAACGCCGGCAGCTTCTTCAAGAACCCGACCGTCACGCCCGAGCAGTGCGCCGACATCATTGCCCGCGAACCCCGGGTGGTGCACTACCCCATGGTGGACGGCAACATCAAGCTCGCCGCCGGCTGGCTGATCGACGCCTGCGGCTGGAAGGGCAAGTCCGTCGGCCAGGCCAGCGTGTACGAGAAGCAGGCGCTGGTGCTGGTGAACCGGGGCGGCGCCACCGGCGGCGAAGTGATGACGCTGGCCGGCGCGATCCAGACCAGCGTCTACGAGCGTTTTGGCATCCGGCTCGAACCCGAACCGGTGGTGATTTGAGGCGCGGCAAATGACCCGCTGGCAGCGCGCCCTTTTGCGCCACCACCGCCGCCTGCTGTGGGCTTTTGGCGTGGCCTGGGTCGCGCTGGCGCTGGGTGTGTGGATGGGCGTGTGGCCACTGCGCGGGCATGGGCCTGCGCTGGTGGTGTCGCTGGTGGCGTGTGTGTTGTTCAGCGTCTGGCTGCGCTGGCAACGCGAACGGGTGGTGCGGGAAGCGCCGCTGCCACAGTTCCTCAAGCGCAAGCTGCGCGACACCTACCCCCACCTGAGCACCAAAGAGTGCGACTTGGTGGAGCGCGGCCTGCGCCAGTTTTTTCTCGCCTGCTTGCGCAGCCGGCGCCAGTTTGTGGCCATGCCCTCTCGCGCGGTGGACGCGATGTGGCACGAGTTCATCTTGCACACCCAGGCCTACCGCGACTGGTGCGAGCTGGCCCTGGGCCACTTTCTGCACCACACACCGGCCGAAGCGCTGGGCGCCAAAGTCAGCAGCAACGACGGCCTGCGCCGTGCTTGGTACTGGGCCTGCCGCGACGAAGCCATTCACCCGCGCACGCCCACCCGCCTGCCACTGCTGTTTGCACTCGACGCCAAACTCGCCATCCCCAACGGCTTTGTCTACGCCGCCGATTGCGGCAACCGCCTGCACCCCCTGCACGACAACACCAGCGGCACAACCCACTGCGGCACCAGCTTTTCGGATGGCAGCCACAGCGGCGACGCCAGCGGTTTTGGCGGCAGCGACAGCACCGGCAGCAGCGACGGCGGCTCGTCAGACGGTGGCGGCGATGGGGGTGGCTGCGGGGGCGGCGATTGACCGTTCCAGGCCTTCCAGGGGGCCCAAATACCGCCATCTCTCGAGAAATCAAGCCAAATCACCGCCTAGCCCTAGTGAAGTCTGGCGGTATAGCTCCTTATTTGATAGCGAATGCCGTCGCCGCACACGCAGGCGTGCACATGGGCACCTGCGTGCGGCGTCAGCCCTTCTTGGCGTAAGCCGAGCAAATGCCCTTGGCCGACACCTGCTTGCCCGGAAAGATGCCACAGCCACCGGCCGACTCGCCGGCTTTGCCGGAGAAGAGCGCGCAGTTGCTGCAGCTGCTGCCAGCCGGGGCCTTGACCTTGGATTTGTCGGCTTTGGTGGCGTCGGCCACATAGGCCAGCGCCGCGGCGTTGGCGTCTTTTTCGTCCACCATGGTTGCGCTGGCATGGCCAGCGGCCATCAGGGCCGCGCCCGCGACGGGCACAAGGGTGATAAAGCGGCGACGGGTCGGAGACGTGTTCATGGGAGCCTCTCTTTCGGAGTCGATCAGTGGAGTTGCAACAACGCCAAGCAGCCAAGGCCGGTTGACTTGCCCAGTGTGGCAGCCAGCCGATACCCGACGAATCACCTCTGACAATGCCTGTCCCAGAGGCACAATGGCAGGCACAACAAATCACCAGGAGACACCATGATCAAAGTCAGCGTGCTGTACCCGCAACAGCCCAACGCGCAGTTTGACCACGCCTACTACCGCGACAAGCACATGCCCATGGTCAAGGCCCGTCTGGGCGCACATTGCAGCCACTACACCATCGACCAGGGGCTGGTCGGTGGGGCGCCGGGTGCGCCGCCACCGTTTGTGGCCATGTGCCACCTGTACTGCGCCTCGGTCGAGGCCTTCCAGGCCGGTTTCGGCCCGCACGCGCAAGAGATCATGGCCGACGTTCCCAACTACACCAACCTCAGCCCGGTGCTGCAGGTCAGCGAGGTGGTGGTGGGCTGAGCCCGCGCACAGTCCCTGCCCATTGGCGCGTGGTGGTGCTCGCCGCATGCGCCCCCCTTTGAAGGCGACCACCATGACCCCCATCCCGCCCAGCGTTGCCGCCAAACGGCAGGCCTTCAAGCGGCTGCACCAGTCCGGCTGCTTCGTCATCCCCAACCCCTGGGACGCCGGCAGCGCCCGCTACCTGCAAACACTGGGCTTTGAGGCATTGGCCACCACCAGTTCCGGCTTTGCGTGGTCGCACGCGCAGGCCGACGGCGCCATGTCGCGCGACCAGGTGCTGGCCCACCTGCGCGAGATGGTGCTGGCCACCGATTTGCCGGTAAACGCCGATTTTGAAAACGGCTTTGGCAACACCCCCGAAGCCGTGGCCCAGAGCGTGCACCTCGCCATAGACACCGGCGTGGCCGGCCTGTCCATCGAAGACGCCACCGGCAACCCGCAAGACCCGCTGTTCGACATTCCCACCGCCGTGGCCCGCCTGCGCGCCGCCCGCCACGCCATTGACGAGGCCGGTGGCGACACCCTGCTGGTCGCCCGCGCCGAAAACTTCTTCGTCGGCCGCCTCGACCTGCCCGACACCATAGCCCGCCTGCAAGCCTACGCCCAGGCCGGCGCCGACTGCCTTTACGCCCCCGGCATCCAGACCCGTGAAAACATCACCGCCGTGGTGCAGGCCGTTGCGCCCAAACCCGTCAATTTGCTGGTCGGCTCCGCCATCGACCTCACGCTGAAAGACATTGCTGAATTGGGCGTGCGCCGCGTCAGCGTCGGCGGCGCACTCGCCCGCGCGGCCTGGGGCGGCTTCATGCACGCGGCCAAGTTGATGCGGGAAGAAGGGCGGTTCGACGGGCTGGCGGGGGCGGCGTCGGGGAAGGCGCTGAACGGGCTGTTTCGGGAGGGGTGATGGGACGGACCGCGCTTGGCCAAACGGCGGGTGGCGACTTTGCCGAATCTGTTAGGCCTGTGAATCTCGAACGGAGGACACCATGGGACTCTTGACCTTCAGTATCAACGTCACCCTGGACGGCTGCGTCGACCACCAGGAAGGAATCGCCGATGACGAGACACATGCCTTCTTCACCCGCCTCATGGACGAGGGCGGCGCGATGCTGTGGGGCCGCGTCACCTACGAAATGATGGAGAGCTACTGGCCCGCGGTCGCCCGTGGCGACGCGGAGGCGCCGCCGGCGATGCGCACGTGGGCGGTCAAGCTGGAGGCTAAGCCGAAGTACGTGGTGTCCTCGACGCGCAAGGACTTCCCCTGGACCAACAGCCACCACATGGCAGGCGACCTGCGCACGGGCGTGCAGAAACTAAAGGACGCGACCCCGGACGGCGTGCTCCTCGGCAGCAGCAAGCTCGCGACCGCGTTGGACGGACTGGATCTGATCGACGAGTACAAGTTGCTCGTCCACCCCAGAATCGCCGGCCACGGCCCAACGCTGTACGAGAGCGGACTGCCCAGCACGCGACGGCTCGAGTTGATCTCGGCGATGCCTCTCCGCAACGGCGCGGTCGCCATGCACTACCGGCGCGTGCGCTGACCCGGCGGGGGGGGGGCATGTTGCCGAACAACGCCCTGCGACCGGGTAAGCCTCGCGTTGCTCGGCCCGCCCGTGAACCCGGGCTTGAAATGACCACTCGGGGTCGCTGACAGACGTTCAACCCGCAAAAAAACAAGGCCGCAAACGCGGCCTTGATGTCTTATTCCTTCTCGTTCCCCAACTGCGGCAGTGCCGTTCCCGCCCCCACCGACAGCAAGCCGGTTTTCGCGTAGATCGACAATTTCTCCCGCGTGTCGATGATGTCCAGGTTGCGCATGGTCAGTTGGCCAATGCGGTCCAGCGGTGAGAAGGGCGCGTCTTCCACCTTTTCCATGCTCAGCCGTTCGGGCTTGTAGGTGAGGTTAGCGCTCTCGGTGTTGAGCAGGCTGTAGTCGTTGCCGCGGCGCAGTTCCAGCGTCACCTCGCCGGTGATGGCGCGGGCCACCCAGCGCTGCGCGGCTTCGCGCAGCATGATGGCTTGCGGGTCGAACCAGCGGCCCTGGTACAACAGGCGGCCCAGTTTGCGGCCGCTTTCACGGTACTGCTCGATGGTGTCTTCGTTGTGGATGCCGGTCACCAGCCGTTCGTAGGCGATGAACAACAGGGCCAGGCCGGGCGCCTCGTAAATGCCGCGGCTCTTGGCTTCGATGATGCGGTTCTCGATCTGGTCGCTCATGCCCAGGCCGTGGCGGCCGCCGATGCGATTGGCCTCCAGGATCAGCTCCACCGGGCTGGCGAAGGTCTGGCCGTTCAGCGCGACCGGCTGGCCTTCTTCAAAGCGCACCGTGACTTCTTCGGCTTTCACCACGCAGTCGTCTTTCCAGAACGGCACGCCCATGATGGGGTTGACGATCTTGATGCCGCTGCTCAGATGTTCCAGGTCTTTGGCTTCGTGGGTGGCGCCCAGCATGTTGCTGTCGGTGCTGTAGGCTTTTTCGGCGCTCATTTTGTAGCCAAAGCCGTGCGCCGTCATGAAGGCGCTCATCTCGGCGCGGCCACCCAGCTCGTCGATGAACAGCTGGTCGAGCCAGGGCTTGTAGATGCGCAGGGATGGATTGGTCAGCAGGCCGTAGCGGTAGAAACGCTCGATGTCGTTGCCCTTGAAGGTGGAGCCGTCGCCCCAGATGTTCACATCGTCTTCCTTCATGGCTGCCACCAGCATGGTGCCGGTCACGGCGCGGCCCAGCGGCGTGGTGTTGAAGTAGGTGATGCCGGCGGTGCTGATGTGGAAAGCGCCGGCCTGCAGCGCGGCAATGCCTTCCTGCGCGAGCTGCAGGCGGCAGTCAATCAGCCGCGCTTTTTCGGCGCCGTATTCCATCGCTTTGCGCGGAATTTCGTCGTAGTCGGGCTCGTCCGGCTGACCCAAGTTGGCGGTGTAGGCGTAGGGCAGGGCGCCCTTCAGCTTCATCCAGTGCAGCGCGGCGCTGGTGTCCAGCCCACCCGAGAAAGCAATGCCGACCTTCTGGCCGACGGGTACGTTTTGCAGAATCGTGCCCATGCTGTTCAACCGAAATGGCAGATGTAGTGGTAGGCCTCGGCTACCTTGATCTGGAAGCTCGAGTTGCCCGGCACGCTGAACTTCTCGCCCGCCGCCGACTTGAGCCAAGCCTCGCTGCCGGCCAGCTTGTATTCGCAGGCGCCAGCGGTGCATTCCATGATTTCAGGCGCGCCGGTGTTGAAGGTCAGCGTGGCGGGCAGTACCACGCCCACGCTCTTTTTGGTGCCGTCGGCCAGCGTGATGCTGTGGCTGACGCATTTGCCGTCGAAATAGACATTGGCTTTGGTGGCGACAGAAACGCCGTCAAATTGTTCGGTGGTCATGGGGAGGCTGCGCAGGGGGCTGGTGGGTGGGTGAAAGCCCTAATTTTAACGGCCCACGGGTGGCCATCTCCGGCGGCCGCTTGTCCCATTGGGGGGCCATGGGTTAGGCTAGTGAAGTCTCTCCAATTTTCAGGCTGGTAAAGATGGGTGGCCTGAATCCGCAGCGCGCGCGTTCGCGTAAGTATTCCAACCGGTTTCTTTTCCCATGGCGCTTGAACCCACAGACACCCAATTGACTGCCCTGCTGATCCGAATTGCCCCACGCGACGCCGATGCGGCGCTGGCACTGCGTGAACTCTACGACCTGACCGCCAAGCGGCTGTACGGTGTGGCGCTGCGCGTGCTGAGCAACCGCGAATGGGCCGAAGACGCGCTGCAGGACGCCTACCTCAACATCTGGCGCATTGCGGGCGACTACCGCTCGGTGCTGAGCCCGCCCATGGCCTGGATGGGCGTGATCGTGCGCAGCCGGTCGCTCGACTTCCTGCGCCGCCGCAACAGCGAACGGGTGGACACCGCGCTGGAGCTGGACGACTTCATGAGCGACACGCTGGCCAGCAACGCCACCGACCCGATTGACGCCGCCCAGGCCAGCCAGCAGGCCACCGCGCTGCACCAGTGCCTGAGCCGGCTGGAGAACAAACAGCGCGAGGTGGTGAGCCTGGCCTACATGCGCGACCTGAGCCACAACGAATTGGCCGCCCAGCTGAAGCTGCCGCTGGGCACGGTCAAGACCTGGATCCGCCGTGGCCTGGAGCAGTTGCGCCAGTGCATGGCACGGGTGGTTTGAGCCCCGCGCCCACAGATTTATTTTGAGTAAGCCACCATGAAGTTGACCAACCACCCCGCTTTGCTGGAACAGCTGGCCGCCAGCCACGCCCTCGGCACCCTGCGCGGCGGTGCACGCCGCCGTTTTGAAACCCTGGCCCGCGACAGCGTGACCATCCGCACGCAGGCCCTGCTGTGGCAGGAGCGCCTGGCCTCGCTCACCGAACTCCAGCCCAGCGAGGCGCCCAGCGCCAATGTCTGGAAGCGCATCGCCAACGCGGTGGAAAACGAGCGCCAGAAAACCCGGGCCGCTATCCCCCAATCCAAGGTGTCTGCAGCGCGTGGCGTGTCGGCCTGGTGGCGTGGCGCCGCAGCGGCCGGCGCGCTGGCCACGGTGGCCGGGCTGGTGGTGGGGGTGCAGCAACACCGGCAACTGGGCGAACAAGCCAGCCAGCTGGCCCAAACCAGCCGCCAGAACGCCGAACTGGCGCAGGCGCGCGAGGCATTGGCACAGCAGAACACCGAACTGCTGGCGCAACTGAAAGCCCAGCCCGACATTGCGTATGTGGCGGTGCTGGCCGACGGCAAGTTCAACGCGTCCATGCTGGTGACCTTCGACGCCCGCCAACAGGCGCTGGTGCTCAAACGCGTGGGCGCTTACCAGGAAGCGGCCGACAAATCGCTCCAGCTCTGGGCGTTGCCCGAGTCGGGCGGGCCGACCTCGCTGGGTGTGCTCGATGGGCAAGCCCAGATGCGGCTGGTCGCCAACGACCAGCAGGTGCGCGCAACCCCCGCATTGGCCATCAGCCTGGAGCCCAAAGGCGGTGTGCGGGAAGGTGGGCCGACGGGCCCGGTGCTGTTCTCAGGCCGTGTGCTGACGACGCGCTGAAGGCAGGTCGGCGCGTTGCGCCGGCCGCCAAGCATCAGCGGTGCTGACTCAACGCCAGTGGCCGCGGCCGTTGGAATACCCGAGGTTCAGGCTCAGGCCAATCGGTGCGTAGTAAGGCCGCTGGTACACCGGGTACACGGGGACCGTGGCTGGCGCTGGGTAGTACCCCGGGGCAGGGTAGCTGGGTGCCACCACAACGGGTTGCTGCGTCTGGCCATACTGGGCAGCCGAATGGCCCACGGGGGTGACCTGCACCGGGACGGTGGGGCCTGGGTCGTTGGGCATTTGCACCTGGTACTGCCTGCCCGCGTACTCGTAGACCACGTTGTAGGCCACGGTGCGGTTCTCGTAGAAGGTCTGGTTGCCACACTGTTGCACGTTTTGGTACTGCGGTGCGTTGTCGCCCTCGACCCGGTCGCCCACAATGGCGCCGCCCACGAGGCCAATCAGCGTGGCAATCGCGCGGCCGGAGCCGTCACCAATCGCGTTGCCGGCCGCACCACCCGCCACCGCACCCAGCAATGCGCCGCCGCCCGACTTGGGTTGCTGCACCAGCACCTGGGTGTTGTTGCAGACCTGGCGCGGCACACCGTACTGCTGAACCACCGGGGTGCTGGAAATCACACGCCCCACTTCCTGGGCCATGGCCAAGCTGCCCACGGCGCCGAGGACGGAAATCAGAATCAGTTTTTTCATGGTGCGGACCTTTCTTGCCTGCAACCCCGCTGAGTGCAGCGGGAACACTGTCATTTTCCCACTTTGAGCGGTGCCGGCAACGCAAGTTCGGTAAACCCGGTGTAAAAGATGGCGTCAGCGTGTCAGGCAACGCGTGCCAGCCAGTCGTCGGGTTGAAACCCCACCGTCACCGCACCTGCCGGCCAGGCCACCACCGGCCGCTTGATCAGGCTGGGCTGGGCCAGCAGCGCCGGCCGGGCGCTGGCGGCGTCCACCACGCTGGCCTGCACCGCCGCGTCCAGCTTGCGCCAGGTCGTGCCCTGGCGGTTGACCACCTTTTCCCAGCCCACGGCGGCCAGCCAGCGGTCGAGTTCGGTTTCGGGCACGCCCTGTTTCTTGAAGTCGTGGAAAGTGTGCGCGATGCCGTGGTCGGTCAGCCAGGCGCGGGCTTTTTTGACCGTGTCGCAGTTCGGGATGCCGTAGAGGGTGACCATGGGGCCATTGTGCCTGCGCGACAATCGCCCCATGCACACACTTGAGGAATGGCTCGCCCACTGCGAGCGGCTGCACCCCGTCACCATCGACATGGGGTTGGACCGGACGCAGCAGGTCGCCACGCGGCTCGGCCTGCGTTTTGATTGCCCGGTGATCACCGTGGCCGGCACCAACGGCAAGGGCTCGACCTGCGCCATGCTGGAGGCCATCCTGCTGCAGGCGGGTTACCGCACTGGCGTTTACACCTCGCCGCACCTGGTGCATTTTGAAGAACGCTGCCGGGTGCGCGGCACGGCGGTCGCTGCGCCCGACCTGTTGCCCAGCTTTGCGGCGGTGGAGGCCGCCCGGCAGGCCACCAGCCTGACCTATTTCGAGTTCACCACGCTGGCCCTCTTGCACCACCTGCAGCAGGCCGATCTGGACGTGGTGGTGCTGGAGGTGGGTTTGGGCGGCCGGCTGGACGCGGTCAACGTCATCGACACCGACTGCGCCATCCTCACCAGCATCGACCTCGACCACACCGAACTGCTGGGCAACACCCGCGAGGCAATTGGCTTCGAGAAAGCCGGCATCCTGCGCGCTGGCAAGCCGGCGGTGGTGAGCGACCCGGTGCCGCCGCAGAGCGTGCTCGACCACGCGGCGCACCTGGGTGCTGACCTGTGGCGGCTGGGCGTGGACTTCAACTTTTCCGGCGACCAGCAGCAGTGGGGTTGGGCCGGCCGGGGGCGCCGGTACTCGGGCCTGGCCTACCCGGCCTTGCGCGGTGCCAACCAGCTGGTGAACGCCGCGGGCGTGCTGGCGGCTTTGCAGGCTTTGCGCGAGCGGATTCCGGTCACCGCGCAGGCGGTGCGCAATGGGCTGGCGCTGGTGGAGTTGCCAGGCCGTTTCCAGATCGTGCCTGGCCAGCCGACGCTGGTGCTCGACGTGGCGCACAACCCGCATTCTGTGGCGGCGCTCACCGCCAACCTCGACGCGATGGGTTTCCACCCGCGCACCCACGCGGTGTTTGGCGCCATGGCCGACAAAGACCTCGCGCCGATGCTCGCGCGCATCCAGCCACTGATCGACCGCTGGTATTTCACCGATTTGCCCACCGCGCGCGCCGCCACGGCGGCCGATTTGGCGGCGCGCTGGCAGGCCTTGCCCGCCGCGTCCGGCACACCGCGCGACGTGGCGGCCAGCACCCATTCCGACCCGATGGCCGCCCTGCGCGCGGCCATGGCGGCGGCAGACCCCACTGATAGAATCGTGGTTTTCGGGTCGTTCTACACCGTGGGCGGCGTGCTCAAAGACGGGGTGCCGCGCATGCAGGCCAAACACCTGGCCTGAGAACCGCCCCCATCCTGTTTTTACGGCCTGCTACCTGGCCTGCCATCTGTCTACTGCCTTACCGCACCAACCCGCACGCATGGCTTTCTTCAAGATTCGTTTCCCCGGCCAGGCCCCTTCCAGCGACTCGACCGTGGGCGCCGGCCCGACCGACAGCGTCGAGGCCTTGCGCCAGCGCGCCAAACACCGGCTGATCGGTGCGGTGGTGCTGGTGGCGGTCGGCGTGATCGGTTTCCCGCTGCTGTTCGACACCCAGCCCCGCCCCGTGGCGGTGGACATCCCGATCAACATCCCCGACAAAGCCAAGGCCAAGCCGCTGGCCATACCGACACCCTCTGCCGCCACGTCGGGCAACGGCCGTGTGGCCGCGTCGGCCAGTCTGGCGCCCCGGGAACAGGTGATTTCCGAGAAAAATGAGCCAAAACAGCCGGAAGCCAAGGTAAAACCTGAGACTCCCGCTATCAAAAAAGAAGTGACTCCGGCGCCCCGCGTGGCCACGCCAGAGCCCAAGGCCGACGCGCGTGCCAAACCAGACGACGGTGTCCGCGCCCGTGCCTTGCTGGAAGCCGCTGACAAAGACCCGGCCGACAGCCGCTTCGTGGTGCAGATTGGCGCGTTTGCCGACGCCACCAAAGCGCGTGAGACCCGCCTGCGGGTGGAGGCGGCGGGCTTGAAAACCTACACCCAGGTGGCAGATACCCCGGAGGGGCGCCGCATCCGCGTGCGCGTCGGGCCCTACCCCAGCCGCACCGAGGCCGACAAAGCCGCCAAGAAAATCAAGGCCCTCAGCTTGCCAGCGGCCATCCTGACGCTGTGATGGCCAACCTCGGCACGGTGGACTGGTTGTTGTTGGCTGTGATCGGCTTTTCGCTGCTGCTCGGTGCGTGGCGCGGTCTGGTGTACGAGGTGCTGTCGGTGATGGGCTGGATCGCCGCCTTTTTCCTGGCGCAGTGGTTTGCCCCTGCGCTGGCGGGCAAGTTGCCCGCGCTGGCTGGTGCCGGTGAACCGGTGCGTTATGCGGTGGCGTTTGTGCTGATTTTCATTGGCACCGCGTTCGTTGGCGGCTTGGTGGCCTGGCTCACCAAAAAGCTGGTGGAGGCGGTGGGCCTGCGCCCGGTGGACCGGGCGCTGGGTGCGTTGTTTGGCGCGCTGCGGGGTGTGATCGTGTTGTTGGGTGCGGCGGTGGTGATGAACACCACGCCGTTGAAGACCAGCCCCTGGTGGCAACAATCGGCCGGCGCCGGTATGCTGACCAGCGCACTGAAGACCCTGAAACCCATGTTGCCGGATGCATTTGGCAAACACCTGCCTTCCTAACCAAGGATTGAAACATGTGCGGAATCGTTGGTGTTGTCAGCAACACCCCAGTCAACCAGCTGATCTATGACGCCTTGCTGCTGCTGCAGCACCGCGGTCAGGACGCGGCCGGCATCGTCACCCAGCAGGAACGCAAGTTCTTCATGCACAAGGCCAAGGGCATGGTGCGCGACGTGTTCCGCACCCGCGACATGCGCGCGCTGCCCGGCACCTGCGGCCTGGGCCAGGTGCGTTACCCCACCGCCGGCAACGCCTACAGCGAAGAAGAAGCGCAGCCGTTTTACGTGAACGCGCCGTTCGGCATCGTGCTGGTGCACAACGGTAACCTGACCAACGCCAAGGCGCTGAAGACAGAGCTGTTCGTCACCGACCACCGCCACATCAACACCGAGAGCGACTCCGAAGTGCTGCTCAACGTGCTGGCCCACGAGCTGGAAAAATCCACCCGTGGCCTGACGCTGAAACCCGAAGACGTGTTCACCGCCGTGCGCCATGTGCACCGCCGGGTGAAGGGCTCTTACGCGGTGGTGGCGCTGATTGCCGGCCATGGACTGGTGGCCTTCCGCGACCCGTTTGGCATTCGCCCGCTGTGCATGGGCCGCAACAAAGACTCGGTGATGGTGGCCAGCGAGTCTGTCACGCTGGAGGGCACCTCGCACGTGTTCGAGCGCAACCTGCTGCCTGGCGAAGCGGTGTTTGTGGACCTGCAAGGCCAGGTGCACGCGCAGCAGTGCGCCGACGCACCGTCGCTGAACCCGTGCATTTTTGAATTTGTGTATTTGGCGCGGCCCGATTCGTCGATGGACGGCATCTCGGTCTACCAGGCCCGGTTGAACCTGGGCGAGTCGCTGGCCAAGCGGGTGGTCTCCACCGTGCCGCCCAGCGACATCGACGTGGTCATTCCCATTCCCGAATCCAGCCGCCCGAGCGCCACGCAGCTCGCGCATTTGCTCGGCATTCCCTACCGCGAAGGGTTCGTCAAGAACCGTTACGTGGGCCGCACCTTCATCATGCCGGGGCAGGCGGTGCGCAAGAAATCGGTGCGCCAGAAGCTCAACGTGATCGGCAGCGAGTTCAAGGGCCGCAACGTGCTGTTGGTGGACGACTCCATCGTGCGTGGCACGACCTCCAAAGAGATTGTGCAGATGGCGCGCGACGCCGGTGCGCGCAAGGTCTACCTCGCCAGCGCCGCGCCACCGGTGCGCTACCCGAATGTGTACGGCATCGACATGCCCACAGCGGACGAACTGGTCGCGCACAACCGCACGGTGGAAGAGGTGCGCGAGATCATTGGCTGCGATGCGCTGATTTACCAGGACGTGGACGCGATGAAGCGTGCGGTAGAGAAGGCCGCCCCCCCCGCTGGCAGCGCCATTGCCGGCACGCTGGCCGGTTTCGACGCGTCGTGTTTTGACGGCATTTACGTCACCGGTGACATCACGTCAGACGACATTGCACGGCTGAACGAGAGCCGCGTGGGTGGCGACGACACCCAGGCGCAGGAAGACACCTCCCGCCTCGCCTTGCCGAACGCACAAGTCAGCACCCAGGAGGCTTGAGGTGAGCGACAGCACCCTGCCGCCCGGTTTGCACCTCGACACCCTCGCGGTGCGCGAAGCCGTGGCCAAGAGCCAGTACGGCGAAAACTCCGAAGCGCTCTACCTGACCAGCAGCTTTGTGCAGCCCGACGCGGCCACCGCTGCACGCCGCTTTGCCGGTGAGGAAGACGGCTACATCTACTCGCGTTTCAGCAATCCCACGGTGGCCAGTTTCGAGCAGCGGCTGGCGGCGCTCGAAGGCACCGAAGCCGCCATCGGCACGTCCAGCGGCATGGCCGCCATCCTGTTGCTGTGCATGGGCCTGCTGAAAGCCGGTGACCACATCATCTGCTCGCAAAGCGTGTTCGGTTCCACCATCAAGCTCATTGGCGGCGAGTTCGCCAAGTTCGGTGTGCAAAGCAGTTTTGTATCGCAGACCGACGTGGCCGCCTGGCGTGCTGCGGTGCAGCCCAACACGAAACTACTGTTCGCCGAAACGCCGACCAACCCGCTGACCGAAATCTGCGACATCGCTGCGTTGGCCAAAGTGGCACACGACGCCGGTGCACTGCTCGCGGTGGACAACTGCTTTTGCTCGCCGTCGCTGCAGCAGCCGGTGAAGCTCGGTGCCGACCTCGTCATCCATTCCGGCACCAAATACCTCGATGGCCAGGGCCGTGTGGTGGCCGGTGCCATCTGCGGGCCGAAGCAGCTGATTGAAGAGAAGTTTGTGCCGGTGATGCGCAGCGCCGGCATGAGCCTGTCGGCTTTCAATGCTTGGGTGGTGTTGAAGGGGCTGGAAACGCTCGCCATTCGCATGGAGGCGCAGTCGCGCCGCGCACTTGAAATCGCCACTTGGCTTGAAACCCATCCCAAAGTGGCTCGGGTGTACTACCCCGGTTTGGCCTCGCACCCACAGCATGCGCTGGCGATGGCCCAGCAGTCAGGGCAGGGCGGTGCGGTGCTGTCGTTCGACGTCGTGGGTGACGACCCGCAGGTCACCCGCCGCAACGCCTTCCATGTGATCGACAGCACCCGCGTTTGCTCCATCACCGCCAACCTGGGCGACACCAAAACCACCATCACCCACCCGGCCAGCACCTCGCACGGCCGCCTCACCGAAGTCCAGCGCCAGGCCGCCGGCATCCAGCAGGGGCTGGTGCGCGTGGCGGTGGGGCTGGAAGCCGTGACCGATTTGAAAACCGACCTCGCACGGGGTCTTGATACGCTCTAAATGACTGCTCGCGTCCGCACCCGCTTCGCCCCCTCGCCCACCGGCTTCATCCACCTCGGCAACATCCGTTCGGCGCTCTACCCGTGGGCTTTTGCCCGTTCAATGGGTGGCGACTTCATCCTCCGGATTGAAGACACCGACCTCGAACGCTCTTCGCAAGCCGCTGTCGATGTGATCATCGAAGGCATGCGCTGGCTCGGCCTCGACCACGACGAAGGCCCGTTCTACCAGATGCAGCGCATGGACCGCTACAAGGCGGTGCTGGCCGATCTGCAGGCCGCTGGCCATGTCTACCCCTGCTACACCAGCATGGCCGAACTGGACGCGCTGCGCGAACGGCAAATGGCCGCCAAGGAAAAGCCGCGCTACGACGGCACCTGGCGCCCCGAGCCGGGCAAAACCTTGCCAACGGTGCCCGCAGGCGTGCTGCCGGTGTTGCGCTTCAAGAACCCGCAGGGCGGTGTGGTGGCCTGGGACGACAAGGTCAAGGGCCGCATCGAGATCAGCAACGACGAACTCGACGACCTGGTGATTGCCCGGCCCGATGGCACGCCGACCTACAACTTCTGTGTGGTCGTGGACGACATCGACATGGCCATCACCCACGTGATCCGGGGTGACGACCATGTGAACAACACACCACGTCAGATCAACATCTTCAAGGCACTTGGCATTGAGCCGCCCGTGTACGCCCACCTGCCCACCGTGCTGAACGAGCAGGGCGAGAAGATGAGCAAGCGCAACGGTGCCAAGGCCGTCACGCAGTACGCGGTAGAGGGGTACCTGCCTGACGCCATGGTGAACTACCTGGCCCGCCTGGGCTGGAGCCATGGCGACGACGAAATCTTCAGCCGTGCGCAGTTCCTCGAATGGTTCAACCTCGACCACCTGGGCAAGAGCGCAGCGCAGTTCGACGAAGCCAAGCTGCGCTGGGTCAATGCGCAGCACCTGAAAGCCATGGCCGACGATGCGCTGGCACCCCTGGTGGCGGCGCACCTGCAGGCGCGCGGCATCACCACCGACGCCCGCTTGCCGCAGATTTGTGCCTTGTTCAAGGACCGCTGTGACACCACCGTGGCGCTGGCCGATTGGTCGGCCGCGTTCTACACCGACGTCACACCCAAGGCAGACGAACTGGCCCAGCACGTGACCGATGCTGTGCGCCCCGCGATTGCACTGCTGGCAGAGCGGTTGGGGACCGTCGCATGGGACAAGGCGGCGATTGCGGCGACCCTGAAAACCGTATTGACTGACACCGGTCTGAAGATGCCGCAACTCGCCATGCCGGTGCGTGTGTTGGTGATGGGCACGGCCCAAACCCCATCGCTCGACGCGGTGTTGGCGCTGTGTGCGCGAGAAACTGCATTGCAACGACTCACGAAAGTGTGAAGACCGCAAATTTCAGGCTATAATTTGAGGCTCGAAAGCACAAAGCGCAGTAATAGCGTTGAAGCCCAAAAGGCACGGGGGTATAGCTCAGCTGGGAGAGCGCTTGCATGGCATGCAAGAGGTCAGCAGTTCGATCCTGCTTACCTCCACCAAGTTTTCGGAGGGTTGTGGTGACACAGCCAGAGTTGGAAGTCCAAAGGTTTTGACCCTATCGTCTAGAGGCCTAGGACATCACCCTTTCACGGTGAGTA
>JAZKIY010000040.1:0-2113 GCA_040384665.1 Pseudomonadota bacterium | reverse complement strand
TGATCGCGCTGTGCAGTGGCTTCGCCTGGTTGCTGACCTTCGCGACCGGCTTGCCGCTGGCGACCTTGATTCTGGGCACCTCGCCGGGCGGCATCGCCGAGATGGCGATCACCGCCAAGGTGCTGCAGCTCGGGGTGCCGGTGGTGACGGCGTTTCAGGTGTGCCGGCTGGTGGCGGTGCTGGTGCTGGTGGCGCCGCTGTACCGCTGGCTGTACCCGACAGACTCCTAGTGCAGGGAGACCGGGGTGTGCGCCAGCTCAGCGTAACCCTCAAGCGTGTCTTCGATTTCTTCCTGGGTGGGCGTTTTTTGCTGCCAGACGTTCAAGCGCTGCTGGAACATCTCGGCCCAGGAGCCATCGAGGTAGACCTCTTTGCCTGAGCGTTTGTCGACAATTTCAAAGCCGTGGCGCGCAAGTTCGGGCACGGCCGGCGCGGGCGCGGACTCTTCAGGCGCGTTGGCGTGGATTTGCACCACCACAAATGATTCGGAGTCGTAGAGCATGTGCATAGAGCTTGGGTCCTTGTCCATCAGATAACAACGAACGGGCCAAGTTCAAGGGCGACAGGGTAAATCCCTGAAATCCACGAAATGCGGGAAAAGTCACGGAATCCGCTCCCATCCCTCTTCACGGCGGCTTTTCGGTGCTGCGCAACTGCTGGTCCACAAAATCACCGTTTTGCTGGGTAATGCGGGTGCGCGCTGGCAGCCAGCCCAGCGCGGGCGCAAGCCAGACCTCGACGGTCTGGTCGTAGTCGCGTTGCGGCTTGCGCGTGAGCTTGAGGGCGCTGATCTCGCCGACGGGCAGGTTGAGCTTTTCCTCGGCGTCGACCACAAAAGTCCAGGTGTCGGCGCCGGTCGGGCCGGCGGTGTACAGCGACACGCTGCTGCCGGGCGGATACTTCGCCGGGTCCCCGGCCAGCAAGCTGGCAAGCTGCACAAAAACACTGACGCGGTCCTGCGCGCCTGGCTGCCACGGCACATCGGGTGAGTTGGCGCTGAAGCTGATCTTGCCCTTGTCGGGCTGAAAATGTGCCGCGCGTTCGCTGCGCGACTTGTCCAGGAAACGTGTGGGTGCCAGCCCGTCACCGGTGATGCGGCCGCTGCTGGCCATGGAGCGCGCGCCCAGGCCAAAAGCGCTGACCTGCATGCTGGTCTCGTAGGCCGCGCCGTCCTGCCGCCAGTCGAGTTGGGCCAGCGCGTGGTAGTCCATGTTTTTGGAGCGACCGGTCATGCTGTATTTGAGGCGCGTGGACCCCGGAATGGTCAGTGCGGCAGCGGCCGCTACGGGTGCCGCTGGTGGGCTGGACTGTGGCTCTGGTGCGGGTGATGGTGTGCTGACCACGCTCGGTTCGGATACTGGATTTGCTATTGATTCAATAGCTGCCGGCGCTTTTTCGGTAAGGGCTGGAGCTGTATTTTGTTGTAAGCGTGGCGCGGTGGCGGGGGCGGCGCGCCGAACCGGTGGCGGCGGGGTCGCCGGGGCGGCCGTCGGGCTGGGCGGCTTGATGTCTATGCTGCGCGTGATCAGGGGGCGCAGCGTGCTGGTCGGTTCGGCTTCCATGCCCCAGTGGGCCGGCGCGGCTTGCAGCAGCAGCACATGTGCGAGCACGACCAACGACGTCAGCACCAGCAAGGGACGCAGCGGCGGCGCTGCGCTGTGCTGTGCCGTCAGGGCGCTCATGCCTGCGCGTAGCCCAGGTCGCTGCTGAGCTGCCGCGCTGCCGCCGACAAAGGTTGGGCCACTGCGCCGTCCCAGTTGGTGTCGAAGGTGGCCACCGATCCCATGGACACCACGCCCAACACCAGGTGACCATCGGCGTCGAACACCGGGGCGCAAAAGCCGGCGACACCGGGCAGCAAGGTGTCCACCACACGCGCCAGGCCGCGGCGCCGGACGTCGTTCAGCACAGCCGTCACCTCGGCCATGGTTTTGGGCACATCCTTGCGGGCCAGCTTTTGCAGGCGCGTCAGCTCGTCTCTCAACAAGGGCGGCAGGCGCTCGTGTGACTGGTGATTGGTACCCGCGGCAGAGCGCTTGTGGCTGCCCGCCGGCTGCGCCATGAAGGCAGAAAAACACAGGCCGGTGGCCGAGGACAGCAGCGGCATCACGTC
>JAZKIY010000039.1:0-8107 GCA_040384665.1 Pseudomonadota bacterium | reverse complement strand
GACCGCGCTGCAGCAGTTCAAGGACGACTACGCCAAGAACCAGCCGATGTGGCGCGTGTTGCCCGAGTTCGTGCAGAAGTACCCACGCTACGAAAAAATGGGCCTGGCCGACCTGTGCCAGCATGTGCACGCGCTCTACGCCAAGTACGACATCGCCCGCCTCACCACCGACATGTACCTGAGCGATTTGACACCCGCCATGAAACCGAGCGACGCCTACGCCCACATCGCGCTGCGCAAGACCGAGCGGGTGGAGATTGACGCGCTGGAAGGCCGCATCACGGTGGGGCTGGTCACGCCTTACCCCCCGGGTATTCCGCTGCTGATCCCGGGCGAGGTGTTCAACAAAAAGATCGTGGACTACCTGAAGTTCGCCCGCGAGTTCAACGCGCAGTGCCCCGGCTTCGAGACCGATATCCATGGCCTGGTGGAAGCGGAAGACGCCGATGGCAAGAAGCACTACTACGCCGACTGCGTGAAGCTGGGCGTGTGAGCACCAGCCGCTAGGCGCCCTGGCTCAAGTGCAGGCTTGGGTGGCTCGTGGCGGTGGTATTGCTCCTGATTCAGGAGCAATACCACCAGGTTTCACTAGGGCGTGAGGCCGATTTGACTTGAAAATGGTGCCGTGAAGGTGGTTTGGAGGCGCCGAGGCCTTCAGGGGGCCTTCTTGTGGCCCTTAACCGGCAGTGGGTTCGGCGATGCCACCCACCACATGGCTGAAGCCACCGTCCACGTAGGTGATCTCGGCCGTGACGCCAGCGGCCAGGTCGCTCATCAAAAACGCGGCCACGTTGCCCACGTCTTCAATCGTCACGTTGCGGCGGATCGGTGAGGCTTCGGCCACCACACTCAAAATCTTGCCAAAACCCTTGATGCCGCTGGCCGCCAGTGTCTTGATCGGCCCAGCGCTGATGCCGTTGGCGCGCAGCCCGCGGCCTTTGGAGCCGAGCGATTCGGCCAGGTAACGCACAGAAGCTTCGAGCGATGCCTTGGCCAGCCCCATGGTGTTGTAGTTGGGCACGGTGCGGATGGCACCGAGGTAGGTCAGCGTCAGCAGTGCGGCCTTGTCGTTCAGGTAGGGCAGAGCGGCTTTGGCCATGGCCGGAAAGCTGTAGGCGCTGATGTCGTGCGCCACCTTGAAGCCTTCGCGGCTCAGGCCTTCCAGGAAGTCGCCGGCGATGGCTTCGCGCGGCGCGTAGCCAATGCTGTGCACAAAGCCGTCAAAGGTCGGCCAAGTCTGGGCGAGGTCGGTGAAGAGTTTTTCAATCTGTGCGTCGTCTCCCACGTCGCAGTCAAAAATCAGCGTGGAATTGAAGTCCGCCGCGAACTCGGTGATGCGGTCCTTGAAGCGCTCACCCACATAGCTGAAGGCGAGTTCGGCGCCCTGCGCGTGGCAGGCCTTGGCAATGCCGTAGGCGATGGAGCGGTTGCTCAGCACGCCGGTGATCAACAATTTTTTGCCGGTGAGAAAACCCATGAATCTGTCCTAGATAAAAACTGTGCAGAATTGTCGCATGCGAGGTTTTGTGTTTTGTTGCCTGTGGTTCTGCTGTTTGCCGACCTGGGCCGCGCATGGCTATGCCCTCTGGGGTGACCTGAAGTACCCCGCCAGCTTTGCGCATTTCGACTATGTGAACCCCGACGCGCCCAAGGGCGGTGAGATCCGGCTGGTGAGTAACCTGCGCACCTCCACCTTCGACAAATACAACCCCTTCACCATCAAGGGCTCGGCGCCGGCCTACCTCGCCAACCTGATGTTCGACTCACTGCTGACCGGCGCGCTCGACGAAACCGGCTCTGGCTACGGCCTGCTGGCCAACGACGTGGTGGTGGCGCCCGACGGCCTGAGCGCCACGTTCCGTTTGCGGCCTGAGGCGCGCTTTCACAACGGCGATGCGGTGCTCGCCGCCGATGTGAAGCACAGCTACGACACGTTGATGGGCCCCTTCACCTCGCCCGCCTACAAAACCTTGCTGGACGACGTGGCCGGCATTGACGTGCTGGACGAGCGCACCGTGCGCTACCGCTTCAAGAAGCCCAACCGCGAACTGCCCATCACCGTGGGCGGGCTGCCAGTGTTCAGCCAGAAATGGGGCATGGAGAACGGCAAGGCCAAGCCGTTTGACCAGGTAGTGACCGACATTCCCATGGGCAGCGGCCCCTACAAAATTGGCCCGGTTCGTTTTGGCAAAGACATCACCTACCTGCGTGACCCGGCCTACTGGGCCAAAGACCTCGCCGTGAAACGTGGCATGGACAATTTCGACCGCATCACCGTCAAGATCTACAAGGACAACACCGCCCGGCTGGAAGCGCTGAAGGCGGGTGAGTTTGATTTGATGCGCTTCTTCTCGGCCGGCGACTGGGCGCGCCGGGTCAATGGCAAGCGCTTTGACACCGGCGAGTTGGTGAAAGGCGAGTTCCAGCACCGCCAGCCGTCGGGCTTCCAGAGCTACGTGCTCAACACCCGGCGCAGCCAGTTCAAAGACGTGCGGGTGCGCCAAGCGCTGGGCCTGGCGATGGACTACGAGTGGATGAACCGGCAGATGTTCTACAACGCCTACCAGCGTGTCAACGGCCTGTTTGGCAACACCGATTGCCAGGCCAGTGGCAGCCCCGGCGCCGAGGAACTGGCCCTGCTGGCGCCGCTGCGCAAAGACACCCCGGCCGCCGCCTTCGGCCCGATGACGGTGCCGCCGCGCACCGACGGTGATTCGTCGCTGCGTGCCAACCTGCGCCGTGCCCAGGCGTTGCTGAAAGAAGCCGGCTGGGAGGTGCGTGACGGCGTTCTGCGCAACGCCAGAAATGAACCCTTTGTGATCGAGTACCTGGACAGCAACGAAACCGGTGCCCGTGTCGTCACGCCCTGGGCGCGCAACCTCGAGAAGATTGGCATCACGCTGAAGTTTCGTCCGGTGGACTTTGCGCTCTACCAGCAACGGCTGCAGAAGTTCGAGTTTGACATCACCACCCTGGCTTACCAGGGCAGCCACAGCCCCGGCCAGGAACTGGCCGACCTGTTTGGCAGCAAGGCGGCCGACACCGAAGATTCGGGCAACCACACCGGTATCAAGAACCCCGCCGTGGACGCGCTGATTGCCAGAATCACCGCCGCCAAAACCAAGGCCGAGCTGCTTCCCGCTTGCCGCGCACTGGAGCGGGTGATTGCCCACAGCCACATCCTCATCCCGCAGTGGACGGCCGGCACCCACCGCCTCGCCTACAACACGCGCCGGCTCGCCAGCCCCCCCAGCATGCCGCCGTACGCACCGGGCGAAATCTGGGCGATTGAAACTTGGTGGGCACGGCCGTGAAGCCCCCACGCTCCGCCGCTGCGCGGGTCACTGCCCCCCGAGGGGGCTGGCCTTGCTTGGGGCGGCCCGGCGCGGCGGCCGACCATCGATCTTCATAATCGATCCATGTTTGTCTACATCCTCAAACGCCTGTTGCTGATGGTGCCCACGTTGTTGGGCGTGCTGCTCATCACTTTTGCGGTGGTGCAGTTCGTGCCCGGTGGCCCGGTGGAACAGTACCTGGCCGAGGCCAAGGCCGGGTCAGGCACCGGGGCGGAGGGCGGCTTGAGCTACCGCGGCGCGCAGGGGGTGGACCCCAAACGCGTGGAACAGATCAAAGCGCTGTACGGCTTCGACAAGCCCGCGCACGAGCGTTTCTTCCAGATGCTGGGCCAGTTTGCGCGCTTTGATCTGGGCAAGAGTTTTTTCCAGAACAAGGACGTGTCGCAACTGATCTGGGAAAAGTTGCCGGTGTCCATTACCCTGGGGCTGTGGACTTTTTTCATCAGCTACCTCATCGCCGTGCCACTGGGCGTGGCCAAGGCCGTGCGGGCGGGCTCGCGTTTTGATTTGGTGACCACGCTGCTGGTGCTGGTGGGCTACGCGATTCCCGGCTTTGTGCTGGGCGTGGCCTTGCTGGTGGTCTTTGGTGGGCAGTTGCAGTGGTTTCCGCTGCGCGGACTGACCTCCAGCAACTGGGACGAACTCAGCTGGGCGGCCCGCATCACCGACTACCTGTGGCACATCGCGCTGCCCGTCACCGCCATGGTGCTGGGCAGCTTTGCCGTCACGGCCATGCTGACCAAAAATGCTTTTCTGGAAGAGATCCGCAAGCAGTACGTGGTGACGGCCCGTGCCAAGGGCCTGGGCGAGCGGCAGGTGCTGTGGAAGCATGTGTTCCGCAATGCGTTGATCCCCATCGTCACCGGCTTTCCGGCGGCCTTCATCGGTGCATTTTTCACGGGTGCGCTGCTGATTGAAACGCTTTTTTCGCTGGATGGCCTGGGCCTGCTGAGCTTTGAGAGCGTGATCCGGCGTGACTACCCGGTGGTGCTGGGGACGTTGTACCTGTTCACATTGATCGGTTTGGTGACCAAGCTCATCAGCGATCTTTGCTATGTTTGGGTGGACCCGCGTGTCAAATTTGACTGAGCCCGTATCGCTGTCGCCTGGCAAGCGTGCCTGGCTGCGCTTCAAGCGCAACAAGCTGGGCTACCGCAGCCTGCTGATTTTTTGCGCCATGGTGCTGCTGAGTTTGTGCGCCGAACTCGTCTCCAACGACCGGCCGCTGCTGGTGCGTTACGAGAACAATTTTTACTTTCCCATGGTGAAGGACTATCCCGAAAAAACCTTTGGGGGCGACTTCGACACCACCACCGACTTTCTCGACCCTTTCATCCGCGAGAAGCTGGCCCAGGGCGGCAACTGGGCCGTCTACGCGCCCAACCCCTACGGCCCCAAAACACTGAACTACTTTGCCACCGAGCCCAACCCCTCACGCCCCATGCGCGACAACCTGCTGGGCACCGACGACCGCGGCCGCGACCTGCTGGCACAGCTGATTTACGGCTTTCGCGTCAGCGTGCTCTTTGCGCTGGCGCTCACTGCGGCGGGCGTGTTGTTGGGTGTGGTCACTGGTGCGGTTCAAGGCTTCTTTGGTGGCAAGACCGACCTGGCTTTTCAGCGCTTTATCGAGATCTGGGGTTCGATGCCCGAGCTGTACCTGCTCATCATTTTCAGCGCGGTGTTCGCACCCAGCATTGCGCTGCTGCTGGTGTTGCTGAGCCTGTTTGGCTGGATGGGCCTGAGCGACTACGTGCGCGCCGAATTCCTGCGCAACCGCCAGCTCGACTATGTGCGCGCCGCCCGCGCGCTGGGCGTGGGCAACTGGCAGATCATCCGCCGCCATGTGCTGCCCAACAGCCTGACACCGGTGGTCACCTTTCTGCCGTTCCGCATGAGCGGCGCCATTCTGGCGCTGACCTCGCTCGACTTTCTGGGGCTGGGCGTGCCACCCGGCACACCGTCGCTGGGCGAGTTGCTGTCGCAGGGCAAAAACAACATCGACGCCTGGTGGATATCGCTGTCAACCTTTGCGGTGTTGGTGACGACCTTGTTGCTGCTGACTTTCATGGGGGACGCATTGCGCGATGCGCTGGACCCTCGCAAGGCGGACAAATGACAGGACCTTTGCTCGACGTCAAGAACCTGCGCATTGCCTTCAATGGCAAAGAAGTCGTGCACGGCATCGACTTTGCGATTGCGCCCGGCGAAAAGCTCGCGCTGGTCGGCGAATCGGGCTCCGGTAAAACCGTCACCGCGTTGAGCCTGCTGCGGCTGGTGCTCAATGCCGATATCACCGGGCAGGCGCTGTTCGGTGGCCGTGATTTGCTGGCACTGAGCGAGCGCGAGCTGCGCGGCATCCGGGGTTCCGAGATCGCGATGATCTTTCAGGAGCCGATGACGGCGCTGAACCCGCTCTTCAGTGTGGGCGACCAGATCGCCGAGGTCTTGCAGCTCAAACAAGGCCTGTCCGGCAGACAGGCGATGCAGAGCGCCGTGGAGTTGCTGGCGAGCACCGGTGTGCCGGAACCCCAGCGGCGCGCTTTGTCCTTCCCGCACCAACTCTCCGGCGGGCAGCGCCAGCGCGCGATGATCGCGATGGCGCTGGCCTGCAAACCCCAGTTATTGCTGGCCGACGAGCCCACCACGGCGCTGGACGTGACGCTGCGCGTGCAGATTCTCGACCTGCTGGACGACCTGCAGCGCCAGACCGGCATGGCGGTGCTGATGATCACCCACGACCTGAACCTGGTGCGCCGTTTCGCCGACCGCGTGGCCGTGATGGAGAACGGCCACATCGTCGAACACGGCGTGGTGGCGCCGGTGTTTGCCAATCCCCAGCATGGGTATACAAAAAAGCTGATCGACAGCCGGCCAGTGCGTGACTTGGCCGAAAAACTGCCCGACGCAACTGGCGTACCGGTCATGCAGGCCAGCGCATTGCGGGTGGGCTATCCAGTGAAGAAGCCCGGTGTGGCGGGCTGGTTTGGCAAAGGCGAATTTGTGGCAGTGAAAGCGGCTGATTTCCGCATAGCCCCTGGCCAGACGCTGGGTGTGGTGGGCGAATCCGGCTCCGGTAAATCCACGCTGGCATTGGCCGCGCTGGGGCTGATGCCCAGTGGCGGCACGCTGCAGGTGGTGGGCAAGGCCTGGGGCGTGAACGCGGCACACAACAAAGCCATCCGGCGGGTGGTGCAGGTGGTGTTCCAGGACCCGTTCTCGTCGCTGTCGCCACGGATGACGGTGGAAGAAATTGTGGGCGAAGGCCTGCTGGTGCACGAGCCCGCGCTGCGCGAGGACGGGCGCCGCCAGCGCGTGCAGCAGGCGCTGGCCGACGTGGGCATGGCCGAGGCGCAGTTCCCCGGCCTGCTGCAGCGCTACCCGCACGAATTTTCCGGCGGCCAGCGCCAGCGCATTGCGATTGCGCGGGCGCTGATCGTGCAGCCCGAGCTGCTGGTGCTGGACGAGCCCACCAGCGCGCTCGACGTGACCATCCAGAAACAGGTGCTGCAGTTGCTGCAACGGCTGCAGCGCGAACGCGGCTTGAGCTACTTGCTGATCACCCACGATGTGGACGTGATCCGCGCCATGGCGCACACCGTGCTGGTGATGAAAGACGGTGAGATCGTCGAATCCGGCCCGGTGCTGCAGGTGCTGGACGCGCCACAGCACCCGTACACGCAGCGGCTCGTTGCCGCCGCCACCGTCGAATAACACCGCCTCAGGGCAGCGTGTGCAGCGGAATGTCTTTGGCCACGGCCAGGGCGTCGAGCTGCTTGCGGGTTTGTGTGAGCAGCCAAGCCGCAATGGTGGCCCGCGTGGCCGGGGCCAGCAAGGTCTTGGCGCTGGTCACCGGCACGCCCACCGCCGCGCAGAGCGAGGCCGCAAAATGCGGCTCCAATGCCGCCACCGCCACCCGGCCGTTTTTGCAGGGGTAGACCTGGTAGCCAGCATGCGCGCCACCAATCGCCGAGCCGGGCAGGGTCAGGCCCCAGGCGCGCGGCAATGCCAGCCAGCGCGCGGCTTCTGACAGCGCGACCTCCACAAACTGCCCCTTGGCTTTGCTGGCGCCGCGCTGGTGCAGCACCGCTTGCAGCACGGCCTCGCTGGCCATCATTGCGCCGCCCATGTCGGCGTACAGCGTGGGGGGCAGGTCGAGGCCGGTAATGAGGTCGTTGTCGGCGAGGTAGGTCAGGTCGTGGCCAGGCTCTTCGGCGCGTTCACCGGGTGCGCCGACGATGGCGACCTGGCTCAGCGCCGGGTACTGCTTGTGCAGCGTTTTCCACACCAGGCCCAGCTTGGTCAGTGCCGAGGGGCGGAACGAGGTGAGCAGCACGTCGGCCTTGGCCAGTTCGCGGTGCAGCACGGCTTGGCCTTTGTCGGTCTTGAGGTCGGCCTGCACGGTGCGCACACCCTGGTGCAGGTCGGCATAGGTCTTGGCGCTGTAAAACGCCATCGGGTCGCCGGAGCTGCCGGCGGGTGCGCCTTTTGGTGCGGGCGGTTCCAGCTTCACGCAGGTGGCACCCATCTGGCGGCAACGCATCAGCGCGGCAGGGCCGGGCAGGTTGAGGCTGAGGCTGAGCACGCGCACGCCGCGCAGCGGTTTGAGAGGAGGGTTGGCCATGATTGCTATTAATTTAGTAGCTAAATCGCTAGATTCTACTGAGGCTGGTGGCTTATTTGGCTTGAAAAATGGCCTCAAACGCCGAGATGCTGCGCCAACAGCTCCGGTTTGGCCAGCAACTCAGCCG
>JAZKIY010000038.1:0-1713 GCA_040384665.1 Pseudomonadota bacterium | reverse complement strand
ATCCGGCGCTGGGCATTGCCATGGACATGAGCATCCAGCTCAAGGCGGCCAATGGTGCCATCTGCACCTTGTCGCTGAGCTTCAACAACGATGGCCCGCTGGGCACCTTTTTCCGCTACATCGGCGACAGCGCGACCTACCTCGCACGTTACGACGACCTGTTCAATGGCAAGGAAGAAAAAATCGACGTCAGCCAGGTGGATGTGTCCATGAACGGCATTGAACTGCAGGACCGCGAATTTTTTGCTGCCATCCGCGAAGGGCGTGAGCCGAACAGCAGCGTGGCGCAAGTGCTGGCGTGTTATGAAGTGCTGCACAAGCTTGAACAGCAATTGAGCTAAGCCATGCAATCACCTGTGCGACCTGTGCGCAAGATCGGCTCTTTTGAAGTCTCGGCCATTGGCTTGGGCTGCATGAACCTGAGCCACGCCTACGGCACACCGCCATCGGCCGAGCAGGGCGAGCGTGTGTTGCTGGCCGCGCTGGACGCGGGCGTCACGCTGTTTGACACCGCGGCGCTGTATGGTTTCGGCGCCAACGAAACCCTGGTGGGCAAGGTCTTGTCCCGGCACCGCAGCCGCTTCACGCTGGCCAGCAAGGGCGGCATGGCGGGTGTGCAATTTGACGATGGCATCAAACGTGTCATCGATGGCCGGCCCGAGACGATTCGCAAAAACTGTGAAGACAGCTTGCAGCGCCTGCAGACCGACGTGATTGACCTGTACTACCTGCACCGCTGGGACAAAAAGGTGCCGATTGAAGACAGTGTGGGCGCCATGGCTGATTTGGTGCGCGCGGGCAAGGTGCGCGCCATCGGCCTGTCCGAGGTCTCCGCCGCAACGCTGCGCAAGGCGCATGCCGTGCACCCGATTGCCGCCGTGCAGACCGAGTATTCGCTGTGGACACGCAATCCCGAGATCGCTGTGCTGCAGGCCTGCCGCGAGCTGGGCGCAGCTTTTGTGGCGTTCAGTCCGGTGGCGCGCGGTTTCCTGTGCGACGCCTTGCCGGACGCCGCCGTGCTGCAGCCCAAAGACATTCGCAGTGCCATGCCGCGTTTTGCGCCTGACAACTACGCGGCCAATCTGAAGCTGCTGCCGGCCTACAAGGCACTGGCCGCGGAAGCAGGCTGCACACCGGCGCAGCTCGCGCTGGCCTGGTTGCTGCACAAGGCGCCGCACATCATCCCGATTCCCGGCACCACCAGCGTGGCGCATCTGCACGAAGACTTGGGCGCGATGGACGTGCAGCTTGATGCCGCCCTGTTGTCAAAGCTGGACGCACTGATCAACCAGCGCACAGTGACCGGTCACCGCTACAGCGCGCAGAGCGCCAGTGAAGTGGATACCGAGGAATTCGGCGCCTGACACACGGCTGGCGGGAATCGGTTTTGCGCGTGTTTGTAAGCAGAAGAAAGCGCGTGAACAGACGCGGCGTGTAGGCGGCCGCTTGCTACACTGATCACATGCAATGTCTGCGCCTTCTTCAGCCCCACGGTCTGCGCTCGCTGGCCGGGCTGGCGCTGGTGGTTTTTTCGCTCTGGGCGCTGTCGCCGGCCCACGCCCAGACCGCAGCCCCTGGCGCCGTCGCCACCCCGCACGACCCGAGCAAATCCATGCTGCCCGATGCCCGCGGCGCCGTCCCCTGGTCCTTGCTCACCGCGGCCACGATCCGGATGAACAAAGGCAAACTGGGCCCGGTCTTTCCGGAGGCCTT
>JAZKIY010000037.1:0-58780 GCA_040384665.1 Pseudomonadota bacterium | reverse complement strand
CCTTCTTCACCGGCACCGCTGCCGAAGTCACGCCGATCCGCGAGCTCGACCGCATTGAACTGGGCAGCGGTTCGCGTGGCCCCATCACCGAGAAGATCCAGAGCGCGTTTTTTGACATCGTCAATGGCCGCAATCCGAAATACGCGCACTGGCTGGCGAAGGTCTGATGCGCTTCAGGGACACGATATGAGCAACGCACCCGTTGAACTGCTGGCCAAAGACCTCAACGCCCAAGGCGGTGTCTTCTGCCCCAGCCCCAAGGCCGACATGAAACTCTGGAACAGCCACCCCAAGGTCTACCTGGACGTGGCCCACACCGGTGCAGCCAAGTGCCCGTACTGCGGCACGGAATACCGGCTCAAAGCGGGCGAAGTGGTCGGGCACGGGCACTGAGACCCGGCGTTCAAGGCCGCCGCTGTTGTGGCACCGTGCGGTGCCCAATCGGCACGACCCCATGCACCGTCTAGACACCTCCCTTCAGCGCGGCGCCAGCCTCGGTGCTTTTGCGCTGCCGGCGCTCGCGCTGTGCCTGCCTTCCGGTTACTCGTATGGCGCGGCAATGCTGTTGTTGTGCGCGTTGGTCGGACTGCGCCGCTACCCGGTCTGGCCGTCTGACACACACGGCCGGTGGCTGATGGCAGCCATCGTGGCGATGGGGGCGCTCTGGTTTCTGGAGATCGACACCCAGCGCGTCAGCTCGTTCGAGATGCCCGCGAAGTACACCTTCGCGCTGCTGTGCGTCGGGTTCGTGGCCTGCTTTCCCCCAAGCCCGCGGGCCTGGATGGCGGGTGTGTTGGTGGGCGCATCGGCCAGTGGCCTCATGGCATTTGTCCAGATGGCCGCGTTTGCCAGGAAACGTGCCCATGGGTTCACCAATGAAATCCAGTTTGGCAACCTCAGCCTGCTGCTGGGCACCATGGCGCTGGCGATTGCGCTGATCCACTGGCGTCGGTGGCCATGGCACTGGCGGTTGGCCGCGGCCGCGGCCACGGTCCTGGGGTTCCTCGGTTCGTTGCTGTCGCAGTCACGTGGCGGCTGGCTGGCTTTGGTGCTGCTGCTGCCGCTGTGCCTGTGGCTGGCCAGAGAGCAGTTCAACTTCAGGCGCAGTCTGGGGGCTGTGGTGGCCGGTGTGGTGTTGCTGGTGTTGGGTGCATTGCCGTTTCGGGCCACGTTGTCGGAACGCTTTGCCGAAGCTGGCAACGAAATCCATGCCTACCAAACGACGGGCGACGCGAACACCTCGGTGGGGCAGCGTCTGGCGCACTGGCGTCTGGCATGGGACATGGGAACCGACCGGCCGTTGCTTGGCTGGGGTGGCAAAGCTGGCTATGAAAAGGAAAAAATCCGCCGCGTGGAAGCCGGCTCCTACCCACCGGTGTTGCTGAACTTCACCCATGCCCACAACGAATTGCTGGACGCGTTTGCCAAACGGGGGCTGGTGGGGGTGACCGGGTTGGTGTTGTTTTACGCCATTCCCTTGTGGATCTTCTGGCCCACGCGCCGCCGCATGGCGCGCTGTGCGGGTGAGCAAGCGCATGCGGCCGAGCTGACCGTGCGCAGCTGCGCCGTGTTGCTGTCGGCCAGCTACGTGGGGTTTGGCTGGACGCAGGCCTTTTTCTCGCACAACAGCGGGAACATGTTTTACCTGTTCCCGTTGATCGCCCTGTACGGCATGCTGCAGGGCCTGCGCGTCAGGGGCCAGACCGCGCGGCCGCCAGGACGGCGCTGATGTCGCCCTGGGTGTAGGTTGCCAGCAGCTGCAGGTCGTTGCCGTTCTCATTCACATTGAAGTTGACCAGACCCACCGACTCGGTGCCGGGAATGCACGGAAAGTCAACAGCGCGGGGCTGGATCTGGCGCACCTTGAAGCCATTGCGGAGGCTGTGCAGGTGCAGCCAGAGGTCGTCTGCCTTGGGGCAGGTCTGCATGAAGCCATCGCCTGCCGCTGCCAGTGCGGCTTGCAGGCGCGGCGGGTAGATGACCCCGGAGCAGCCAATCGCAAAATGCGCATGCGAGGCGAGGTTGTCGCCACAGTCCGGCCATTGGTTGTAAGGCGCGATGCCGTTGGGCGTTGTCTGGATGCGTTTGGCGCGCCAGCAATGCACCAGCCCGGGCTCACGGGTGTGGGCGGCGGACAGCGTGGCCAGCCAGTGGGCGGGGTACAGGGTGTCGTCGTCGGCTGTGACCAGTGGCAGGCGCGTGTCGCCGGTCTCTGAAATCACCTGTGGGTAGTATTTTTTGTGCGGGCCGTAGTTCTGCGTCAGCCGAACTGTCAACCCGCGCTGCACCAGGCGCTGCAGTTCCAGGGGCAGCTGGTTGAAGACCGCCACCTCGTCAAGCCACAAGGTGACCGTGCTGGGCCGCAGGTGGCCACGCCCGATCGACTCAATGGCCAGGTAGACGCGGCGTGTTCGGGTTCCATAAGTGGTCAGGCTGACCGCTGGCCCGTTGCTCTGCACAATGGGTTGCCGGGACATCCGGTTGCGCCACCAGAGCGGCAGCACCAGGTGCAGCCTGCGGATGTGGCGGGACCAGTCTTTGAAACGCTTGATGCTTTTGGGGAGGTGAATCTTGGCCATGGGCGTGTGCGTGTGCGTTGTAGCACATCACAAGGACGTTTCTACAGCAGCGCGCTTTGCCGTGGCAGCACGGTGGCCGAGCCGGCGATGGACCGGTTCCACCGCTTGTTCGCCAGCGCCTCTTCGTTGACGCGCCAGGGCCGGGGGTGGTCGAGGTGCAGGCAGACGAGTGCGTGCCGCGCGCGGAAACCGCAGACACCGGCATTGATCAGCCGCACGCCGAGGTTGGTGTCCTCGCCGCCATACCCCATGGCCTCGTCGAACCCTCTCACGCGCAGCAGGTCGCTGCGCCAGGCGCCGCTCAAGTTGCCCACGAACGCCTGGCGTGGCGACAGGCAGTCCAGCCAGTGCGCCAGGCGGGGCGATTTCAGCAGGCGCAGGGCCGGGGTTGGGACCTGCTGTTGCCGCAGCCAAGCCGGGTCGAACAACGACTGGTCGGCCAGCCGTGCAGAGGTGCCAGGCCGCTGGTGCACTTCGGGCGGCAGGTTCACATGGCTGCCGGCGGAGACAAAACGGCCGGGGCGGGCCAGCGCCCGGAAGGTGGCGACCACGTCGTTTCGGGGCACGCAGTCGGCGTCGGTGAACACCAGGAAATCGGCGGTGCTCTGGCGTATCGCGGCATTCAGGATGGCGCATTTCCGGAAGCCGCGGTCTTCTTGCGTCAGGTGCAGCAAGGGGAACGGCGCGGTGGCACGGTGTCGGCCCACCACCGTGGCAATGTCTGGCGTTTCAGAATCTTCCGCGACGATGACTTCGTCGGGCAGGACCTGTTGCAATGCATAGCCCTGCAGCGTCAGGTCCAGCGCCTGCGCGTTGGCATAGGAAGAAATCACCACCGAAAGGGTCATGTTGCGTTGTGTCAAAAGCGTTCCAGCGGCATCGTGAACCGGAAACAGGCCCCGTGCCGGTCGTCATTCTCGCAAATGACGCGGCCACCATGGCGCTCGGCGATGGATTTGACCAGTGCCAGGCCGAGACCCACCCCGCCCTCGCGCTCGCTGCTGCCGGGCAAGCGGTAGAAGGGCTCGAAGATGCGTTCGCGTTCGCTTTCGGGCACGCCCGGGCCGTTGTCACACACCCGCACCACCGCATCTCCGGCCTGGCTGCCCAGGTAGACCTCGATGGTGCCGCTGCCGTAACGGCGGGCGTTTTCCAGCAGGTTGCGGATCAGGCGGCGCAGCAACCGGGGCACACCGCGCACCAGCACCGGGGGGGAATCGAACGCCGCGTGCAGCTCGGCACCGACGCGGGCACATTCCTCGGCCGCCAGACCGGTCAGGTCGACCGACTCGATGGTGCCGATGTCGGCCTGCTGCGCGTCCAGCCGGCTCGCCAGCAAAATCTCATCGACCAGCAAATCCAGTTCGGCGATGTTGCGGTTGATCTCGGCGCGGGTGGGCGATGCCGGGTCGCCACCGGCCAGCTCCAGGCCCATCCGGATGCGCGCCAGCGGCGAGCGTAACTCGTGCGAGGCGTTGGCCAGCAGCGATTTGTGCGACTTGACCAGCGTTTCCACCCGCTCGGCGGCGGCGTTGAACTGCCGTGCCAGGTCGGCCACTTCGTCTTCTCCGTCGGCTGGAACGCGGGCCGACAAGTCGCCTTCGCCAAACTTCTGCACGCTGCGCTGCAGCACCTCCAGCCGTGCGGTCAGGCGGCGGATGATGGGGTAGACGCCCAGCGCCACCGCCAGGCCGACCAGGCCCAGGAGCCAGAGAAAGCCGTAGGGTGGGCGGGCCCAGAAGGCCAGGTCGGGCGGCTTGTTGCGTCCGGCCCGGCCAGCGCGACCCGGACGGTCGGGGCGCGGCGCCATCTCCAGAACAAAGGTCTCGCCGGTGTCGGTTTCAATGCGGAATTCGGCGCCTTCGCCGGGCGCGCCGGGCTGGCGGATCGCCGCGCCGCTCAGCACCGTGTCGCCCTTGGCGTTGCGCAACACCAACTCGCGCGAGGGCGGTACAAACGGCTGCGCATTCTGTTCGGCGGTGATGCGCCAGGCCCACCCCACTGCCAGCGTCAGGACCGCCACACCACCCACCACCGCGAGCCAGATGCGGAGGTACAGCCGCCGTGGGAAAGGATTGGACCAACGCATTGGCGTGTTGGCCTTCAGTCTTGCTGCTTGGCAAACACGTAGCCGACGCCGCGCACGGTGAGGATGCGCTTCGGGTTCTTGGCATCCACTTCGATGGCGGCGCGGATGCGGCCCATGTGGACGTCGATCGAACGGTCAAACGCCTCCAGCTCGCGGCCACGCACGGCTTCCATGATCTGGTCGCGTGTCAGTACGCGGCCGGCGCGTTCGGCCAGTGCCAGCAGCAGGTCAAACTGGTAAGAGGTCAGCTCGCAGGGCTGGTCGGCCACTTTCACGGTGCGGGCGTCGCGGTCGATCTCCAGCGAGCCAAAGCGCAGCAGCTTGTTGGCCGGTGCCGGCCCTTCGCTCTGGCGCCGCAAAATCGCGCGGATGCGGGCCAGCAGCTCGCGCGGCTCAAAGGGTTTGGGCAGGTAGTCGTCGGCGCCCATTTCCAGGCCAATGATGCGGTCCATCGGGTCGCCCTTGGCGGTCAGCATCAGCACCGGCACGCGCGCCAGGTCACCGGCCTGCCCGCGCAGGCGGCGGCAGACTTCCAGGCCGTCCATGTCGGGCAGCATCAGGTCCAGAATCACCAGGTCGGGTGCGTCCGCGGCGGCCTGCGCCAGCCCGGTGGTGGCGTCGGCCGCGTGGCTGACGCTGTAGCCCGACTGCCGCAAATACTCGCCCACCATCTGGGCCAGACGGGTGTCGTCTTCGATCATCAACAGGTTCTGGTTCATGGACTTCCAATGGGTTGTGCGCAGCGTGTTCCGCCATCATGGTGGCTGTACGGTGCGCCCGTTTGAAGCGAATGTAAAGAAGGGTAAAACGTGGTGGCGGCAGGCCTCATGCGCCCGACGCCAAACGCGCCTGTTCGGTCAGGAACTCCAGGAACACCCGGGTGCGGGCCGGCATGTGTTTGCGTGTGGGCAGCGCGGCATATAAAGTGAATTCACCGGTTTTCCATTCCGGCAACAGTGGCCGCAAAGCGCCACTGTCAAAAAATGGCCCGGCCAGCACCACGGGCAGGCTGCAGATGCCTGCGCCGGTCAGCGTGGCGCGCAGCAGGGTGTCGGTGTGGTTGGCCGCCAATGCCGGGTTGACCGGCACCTCCACCACGCGGCGCGGGTCGTCCACATGGACCAGCCGCCAGATGCGCAGTTTCGGCAGCAACTTGAGCTTCAGGCACTCGTGCTGTGACAGGTCGTGGGGCTGCTGTGGCGTGCCGCGCCGGCGCAGGTACTCGGGCGCGGCGCAGAGCACGCTGCGGGTGGTGACGATGGGGCGGGCCACCACGTTGGCGTCAAAGCCCGCGTCAGAGGCGAACAGGGTCACGTCGTAATTTTCCACCGGCGGCGCCAGCGGCGAGTCTTCGTGCACATCCAGCGTCAGTCCGGGGTAGCGCTGGCGGAAGGCGGCGATCAGCGGTGCCAGGTGGTGCACCGCCAGCACCGGGGCCGATTGCACCCGCAGCACGCCCGTCAGCTCCTCGGTGTTGGCCCGGGTCAGGGCTTCGGCTTCCTCGATGTCGCCCAGGATGTTGCGCACCCGCTGCAGGTAGGCCTCGCCCGCTTCGGTGAGCGCCAGCCGGCGTGTGGTGCGCTGGATCAGACGCGCACCGAGGTGCTGCTCCAGGTCGGTGATCAGCCGCGTCACGACCGCTGCAGACAGGTCCAGCGCCCGTGCGGCGGCGGCAAACCCCCCCTCGTCAATGACTTTCTGGAAGACACGCATCGACAACAGCCGGTCCATAGGCGCTTTCTGGGCAAATCAAGGGCTTGATTGTTTCATAAACGGCAATGAAGCATTGCCGGTGAGGCTATTTTTCTTTGATTCAGCAACAACTACAGTTACCCCATCGATGAGCCAGACCCCTTAGACGACTCACCGAGGCTGGACAGACGGGCCCTCCAGACCCGCCATGCCCGGACATGTGTCACTGCAACTTTGCAACTTTTTTAAAGGAACCATCATGAAGAATCAACTCATCGCCGCCGCCCTGCTCACCTTGGCCGCCGGTGCCGCCAATGCCGCCTGTGCTTCCGCCAGCCTGCAGCCTGAACTGTGCCCGCCCGCAGCGTCCGCCCCCAGCACGCTGACCCGTGCCGAGGTGCTGGCCGACGTGCTGCAGGCCCAGAAAGACGGCACTTTGTCGATCAACACCCTGACCGCCAGCGGCAACCCCTCGCCCGGCACGCCGGTGAACGCTGCCGCCAGCCTGCTGACCCGCGACCAGGTGCGCGCCGAAGCCCAGCAGGCCAACCGCAAGCCAGTCAACTTTTTCTACCCAGGTTGATTGCGCCGCCGTCTTCTGACGGCTTGCCACCACATCCCCGCTGTGCACCCGTGCAGCGGGGATTTTCTTTGGGTGGCCTCAGTGTGCCCGGTAGCGCGCCACCAGCCACAGCAGCAGCAGCACCGGCACCCCCAGCAGCGCGGTGGCGACAAAGAAGTGGCTGTAGCCGAAAGCGTCCACGTAACGGCCAGAGTAGCCGGCCAGGAACTTGGGCAGCAACAGCATCATCGAGGTGAACAGCGCGTACTGTGTGGCCGAGTACTGCAGGTTGGTGAGCGACGACAAATAGGCAATGAAGGCGGCCGATGCGATGCCCGAACTCAGGTTGTCGGCCGAGATCACGAAGACCAGCGCGGTCACGTCGTGGCCCTGGCTGCCGAGCCAGGCAAACAGCAGGTTGCTGGCCGCGCTCAGCACCGCGCCGAGCGTGAGCACCTTGAACACACCCAGCCGCATGGCCAGTACACCGCCAATGAAAGCGCCTGCCAGCGTCATCACCACGCCGTAGATCTTCGTGACGGCGGCGACCTCGTCCTTGGTGTAGCCCATGTCCACGTAAAACGGGTTCGCCATGATGCCCATCACCACATCGCTGATGCGGTAGGTGGCAATCAGCGCCAGCATCAGCGCGGCCTGCCAGCGGTAGCGGCGGAGGAAGTCGGCAAACGGCTCGACCAGCACGCTCTTGAGCCATTCGGCGGCATTGCGGCTCTTGGCCAGCGGCAGCCGCACCGGCTCGGGCGACAGCAGCACGGTGAGCGTGCCCAGCAGCATGGAGCCGGCCATCACCAGGTACGCGGTCTGCCAGGCGCCGGGCTGGTAAGCGACCACGCCCGCCACCGGTGCGAGTTCGGCGCGGGCGGCGATCCACAGCGCACCGGCACCGGCCCAGATCAGCGCCAGCCGGTAACCGGTCTGGTAGGCCGCGGCCAGGGCGGCCTGGCGCTCGGTGCCGGCGGATTCGATCCGGTAGGCGTCGAGCGCAATGTCCTGGGTGGCCGAGCCAAAGGCCACCAGCAGCGCGCACCAGACCAGCGGCAGCAGGTCCTGGCGCGGGTCGTTGAAGGCCATGCCCACCAGCCCGGCCATGACGAGTGCCTGGGCCAGCAGCAGCCAACTGCGGCGGCGGCCCAGCCAGCCGGTGACGAGTGGAATGGGCAGCCGGTCCACCAGCGGTGCCCAGACCCATTTGAAGGCGTAGGCCAGGCCGACCCAGCTCAGGTAGCCAATGGTGGTGCGGTCCACCCCGGCTTCGCGCAGCCAGAAACTCAGCGTGCCCAGCACCAGCAGCAGCGGCAGCCCGGCCGAGAAGCCGAGCAGCAGCATGCGCAGCGTCGGCGGTTCCAGGTAGACGCGCAGCGTGTCGGCCCAGGAAGGCACAGGTGCCGGTTCGGTCACCGGGGAGGGGGTACCCGGAGGCGGGGCGTGCGTGCGGCTGGACATGCAGGAATAATACGCGGGCGGTGCCAGTGGTCTGGCCCTGATTTCTGGAGAAAACCATGCGCCAACCTGTCCCCCTGACCCCTGTGCTGCGCGCCAGCCTGCTGGCGTTGCTGCTGGCACTGCCCGTGCTGACCCCGGCGCAGCAGCGCGACGGGGTGGACGTGGGTGGCAATTCGGCGTTCTCCAATCTGGTGCCGGCGGCCGATGTGGAGCGCACCGCGCAGCAGCAGTACGGGCAGTTGCTGCAGAAAGCCGCTGACCAGAAAGCCCTGGCACCTGCCAACCACCCACAGGTGGTGCGGCTGCGGGCGATTGCGCAAAAAATCATCCCGCACGCGCTGGCCTGGAACCCGCGTGCCAAAGACTGGAAATGGGAGGTCAACCTGATTGGCAGCAAGCAGATCAACGCCTTCTGCATGCCAGGCGGCAAGATCGCGTTCTACACCGGCATCCTCGACCAGCTCAAGCTGACCGACGACGAGGTCGCCATGGTCATGGGCCACGAGGTGGCGCACGCGCTGCGCGAACACGCCCGCGAACGCATGGGCAAGAGCGCAGCCACCAACATTGGTGCCAACATCCTGAGCCAGTTGCTCGGGGCCGGGGCCATCGGCCAGCAGCTGATTGGCGGCGGTGCACAGCTGATGTCGCTCAACTTCAGCCGGGCCGACGAAAGCGAGGCCGACCTGGTCGGCATGGAACTCGGTGCCCGCGCGGGCTACGACCCGCGCGCCGGCATCACGCTGTGGCAAAAAATGTCGGCCGCCAACAAGGGGGCGCCGCCGCAGTGGCTGTCGACCCACCCGTCGGGCAGCACCCGCATCGCCGAAATGGAGCGCAACCTGCCGCGCGTGTTGCCGCTGTACGAGCGCGCACAGCGCGGTTGACCGGCTTCGGCAGACTTAGCGGCCGATGTGGGGTGGCGTCAGCAGGCGCTCAACCACCTGGCCGTTCTTGAGGTGGGACTCGACGATTTCGTCGATGTCCGCCGCGTCCACAAAGGTGTACCAGACGCCTTCGGGGTAGACCACCGCCACCGGACCGGCGGCGCAGCGGTCCAGGCAACCGGCCTTGTTCACCCGCACTTGCCCTGGCCCGGCCAATCCCGCCGCCTTGACTTGCGACTTGCAGCGGTTGAAGCCTTCTTCGGCGCCGTGTTTGGCGCAGCAGTCCTCGCCACTGCTGCGGTGGTTGAGGCAAAAGAAAATGTGGCGTTCGTAGTAATGGGCAGGTTGTGTCATGCGGAATTGTAGGCACGGCGCTGCGCGCAGTGGGCGCCCGAGGGGTTAAACCGCTTCGCGGCCTGAGAGCCTGACCACCACCGCCACCAACGCCGCATACGGCCAGAGCCAGCCCAACCACTGCGCCAGCCCGTGGAAGCGGATGAAGCGGCCCTGTTCCCAGGTTTGCAGTGTTTGCGCAAAGTAGGCGCTGGTGGGCGCCTGGTTCAGCAGGCTCAGGGACACCGCCAGCACCAGCAGGGTCAGTGCGGCACAGGTGCGGCGAGGCACCGGCAACAACAGCGTGGCCAACAGCAGGGCGCCGACCAGGCCCACCTGCACCGGCAAGGTGAGCCAGGCCCAGGCGTGCTCCGGTCCGTAGCTCAGCGCGGCCGAAAGTGTGGACGCCACCATGCCCACCGCCAACAGCCCCAACATCGCCACCGCCCGCTGCGGCAGCGTGCGCAGCACCGAGTAACCGAGCAGGATGGGCGCCAGCGCGCCGAACACCACACAGAGCAGTTCTGCGCTGGGCACCAGCGGCTGCAGTTCGATGTCACGCACCGGCAGCCAGTCCAGAAACGGCGTGTCTTCGAGCAGGCTGGCCAGCCCGGCCTCCACCCGTTCCATCACCTGGCCCAGGCCCAGCGGCACTGGTGGCGGGAACAGCAGGGCCAGAGGCCACAGCGCCAGCAGCACCAGCGCGCCACGCGCGTTGCCATGAAACCAGCGGGTACGCACACGGCTCCAGCGGTCCAGCACCCCAACGCGCTCCAGCAGCCAGGCCAGCAGTGCGCCCAGCAGCGCCCCAAATGTGTTCAGCACCATGTCCACGTTGGACGGCACCCGCGCCGGCAGGTAGCCCTGCAGCGCTTCCATGGTGGCCGACAGGGCCAATGCCCCGGCCACGGCCAGCAACACCGCCCAGCGGGTGTGGCCAGTGCGCAGCGCGCCCAGTGCCAGCAGAAAACCCAGCGGCGCGTAGCCCAGCAGGTTGATGGCCACGTCAAACCCAACCCAGTACTTGGGCAGGGGCGCCGTCAGGTAGGCCCAGGGCAGGACGCCCTGGTCGCGCCAGTCGGCAAACGGGTAAAGGCTGGCGTAGACCGCCAGCGCGGTGTAGATCAGCGCCAGCGGCCAGGCGGCGGTGCGGTGCGGGGAAGGTGTGTTGCCGGTCATGGCCCAGACCTTCTGTGCCGCGCCGTTTAGAAAGGTTTGACGACCACCAGCACCACTGCCACGGTCAGCAGCACCACTGGTGCTTCGTTGAACCAGCGGTACCAGACGTGGCTGCGCTGGTTCACGCCGGTTTCAAACTTGCGCAGCAGTGCGCCGCACATGTGGTTGTAGCCCACCGCCAGCACCACCACCAGCAGCTTGGCGTGCATCCAGCCGTTGCCGGGTCCCCGGCCAATGCCGTAGTGCAACCACAGAGTGAGGCCCAGTACCAGAGCGGGCAGCGACAGCAGCGTGGTGAAGCGCAGCAGCTTGCGTGCCATCACCAGCAGGCGCTGGCGTTCGGCCACGCTCTCGGGCGGCACCATGGCCAGGTTGACGAAGAGGCGCGGCAGGTAGAACAGGCCGGCGAACCAGGCTGCCACGAAGACGATGTGAAATGATTTGACCCAGAGCATGGCTGCAGTGTATGCCACGATAATTCTCCCCACTTCACACGCTGGTTGCCCCATGACATCTTCAGCCTACCCCCTTGCCCCCTTCCCCGCCGGTCGCCCGCGCCGTCTGCGCCGCGACAGCTTCACCCGCAACCTGGTGCGCGAACACGCGCTCACGCCGCACGACCTGATCTACCCGGTGTTTGTGCTGGAAGGCGATGGCCGGCGCGAGGCGGTGGCCTCCATGCCCGGCGTGGAGCGTCTGAGCCTCGATTTGCTGCTGCCGGTGGCCGAAGACTGCGTGAAGCTCGGCATCCCGGTGATGGCGCTGTTCCCGGTGATCGACAGCCGGCTCAAGACGCCGGACGGCCAGGAGGCGCTGAACCCCGATGGCCTGGTGCCCAACGTGGTGCGGGCCTTGAAGCAACGTTTCCCTGAACTCGGCGTGATGACCGACGTGGCGCTCGACCCTTTCACCAGCCACGGCCAGGACGGCCTGCTGGACGACACCGGCTACATCCTGAACGACGAGACGGTGGAGGTGCTGGTGGGCCAAGCGCTGGTACAGGCCGAGGCCGGCGTGGACATCGTCGCGCCCAGCGACATGATGGACGGCCGCATCGGCGCCATCCGCGACATGCTGGAGCTGCGTGGCCTCATCCACACCCGCATCATGGCCTACAGCGCCAAGTACGCCAGCGCCTTCTACGGCCCCTTCCGCGACGCGGTGGGCTCGGCCGGCAACCTGGGCAAAAGCAACAAGAAGGTCTACCAGATGGACCCGGGCAACAGCAACGAGGCGTTGCGCGAGGTCGCCATCGACATCGCCGAAGGCGCCGACATGGTGATGGTCAAGCCCGGCATGCCCTACCTCGACATCGTGCGCCGGGTGAAAGACGAATTCAAGGTGCCGACCTTCGCCTACCAGGTCAGCGGCGAGTACGCGATGCTGAAGGCCGCCGCGCAGAACGGCTGGCTCGACCACGACGCGGTGGTGCTGGAGAGCCTGCTGGCCTTCAAGCGCGCTGGCGCCGATGGCGTGCTGACCTATTTCGCCCGCGACGCGGCGCGGCTGCTGCGCGCCTGACGCTTCATGCGCATCCTCGAAATCACCAACAAGGCGCGTGAGCTGGACGCCGCCCCCGATGTGCTGCCCGAGACCGGCTTCATCTGGATCTCGGCCGCACGGCGCGACTTCGAGGTCAACCAGACGCCGATCCAGGAGGCCTTGCAACGCCTCGCCGGCACCACGCTGCTCGACTTCCATGTGCGCGACCTGCTCAACAACCAGTTGCCGTCGCACTACGACTTCACCTCGCGCTACGACGTGCTGGTGTTCCGCCGGCTGGCGGCCAGCGAGCGCGAAATGGCATCTTTGGCCGGTGGGCTGGTCAGCAACGAGGCGCCGCCGGTGCGCAGCGGTGGCCCATCGGCGTTGCGCCATATCGACACCAGCCCGGTTGGCTTTGCGGTGTTTGGCCGCGTGCTGGTCACGGTGCACCCGGCCGACTGCGGCGTGCGCGACATTTTTGTCGACCGCCTGCTGCGCCAGGGCGACGCCAGCGGCGGCGTTGTGCCCAACGGGGCGATGAGCCAGCGCAAGGGGCTGGTGCGCATGCCCGCCAGCCCGGCGGAACTGATGCTGCGCATCGTCGACAGCATGGTCGACGGTTACCTGGAGCTGCGCCGCCGCCTCACCAGCCAGCTGGACCGCTGGCAGGCCGAACTGCTCGACCCGCGCTCGCGCTTCACCAACTGGCAGGCGCTGCTGGACGGCCGCAACACGCTGCACCAGTTGCAGGAGATGTGCGAAGACCAGCGCACCGCGCTGGCCGAATGGCTGCAGACCTTGAACGAAGACGACTTTGCGGTGCTGGAACGCGAGATGCTGCAGGTGCGCACGCGCGACACCATCGAGCACATCGAGCGCGTGCTGTCGCACGTGCAGCGGCTGGAGCAGTCGCTGGAGTCGGCGATCCAGATGCATTTCTCGTCCACCGCCAACCGCACCAACGACGTGATGCGGGTGCTCACCGCGCTCACCGCCGTGTTCCTGCCGCTGAATTTGATTGCCGGCATTTTTGGCATGAACTTCGACTTCATCCCGCTGATCCACACCCAGGCCGGTTTCTGGTGGGCCTGTGCCGCCATGCTGCTGGTGGCGCTGGCCATGGTGCTGCTGTTCTGGCGCAAGCGCTATCTGGCGCGCAGCGGGCGGTAGCGGCGGCACGGTCGTGGTTGTCGTTGAAAAATCCGGTGTAAGAGTTTCAGTCCCGGCCCGACTCAACAGGGCAAGGATTGTGACTTCAAATTGAAGAAATTCTCGTGAGGACCTGGCGCTGCAGAGCCCGGTTTCTCGGGAGAGTTTCTTTGGGAGTTCAGCCCTGCATTCATCAACTTTTGAGTGAAGGACACACCATGAACGCATCGAAACTTCTGGCCATTGGTGGCCTGGCCCTGATGGCCACATTGACCTCTTACGCCAGCGACGTCGACCCCCACGGCTTCAATGCCCGGCCGTTTGAATCGACCCGCAGCCGCGCCGAAGTGCGTGCCGAAGCCATTGCCGCAGCAGAACACAAGGCCGCCATCGGTTACAGCGAAGAGCTGGGTTACTCCTCTTCCAACACCGCCTTCGGCGAAGCCCCCAGCCGCCTGACCCGTGCCGACGCGATGGACAGGGTCAAGCAGGCGCAGCGCGATGGCACCCTGCTCCAGGGCCGTGACGGCTGCACCTGCTGAACGGGGGCTGGCCCTGTGTCATGGCCTTGCCGGCGTTGCAAGGCCAAACAGCGCTGCCCCATTGCCCCAGGCCACCTGGCCCGCCACGTCAGGCGGCAGGTCGCCCAGCCAGGTGCGGTAGCCCTGCATCAGCGCGTCGTAATAATCCCAGCGCTGGTTGACCCAGGTGTCAGAGCCGACCATGAAGCGGTCGGGGAACTTCAACAGCAAGGCGCGCCACGCCGGGCAAAGCAGCGCCACTTCTTTCACTTCGCAGGTCAGGCCCGGTCGGTAGGAGAGTTCGCCCATCAATTGCGGGTAGCGCACCAGCAGCGCTTCCACCCGAGCCAGGGGCACGCCACCAATGCCTGTGTGGGCCCAGATCAGGCGCGGTGGCCGGGGCAGGTCTGCCACATGCGCCATCAGCAGCTCGATGGCCCCGTCGTCCACATGGGCCAGCACCGGCAATTGCCGCTCGGCGGCCAGCCGCATCAGGCGGCGGGCAATGGGCCCGTTGGCGTTGGCACTGTCGTAGAGGTGGAACTCGCCGAGCCCCCGGTAGGGGCCGGCGGCGGTGCCGCGTGCCAATTCGCCCAGCACCATCGTGTGGATGGTCTCGTCGTCGAACCAATGGGCGTAGTCGGCGCGGTTGCGGTACAGGCGCACGAAGGGCACCACCGTCACGCCGGCCCGGGCCGCTTCGACGCGGGCGTCGGCCAGCGAGCGGGTGCCGTCGTTGGGCCGGGAGTTGACCAGCGCCGCCCGCACGCCGTTGCGCTGCAGGCGTGCCAGCACATCCGTGACCGGGTAGGGGCCAGGGCTGCCCTGCCAGGCTTCCTCGTTGTAGTGCAGGTGGGCGTCAAACAGCGGGCCGGTGTAGGGCCCGGTCACTTGGCTGACGCTGGCGTTTGCTATTAAATAAGTAGCAAGAACGACAGATTTGACTAAGGCTGGCGCGCGAAAATGCTTGAAAAACATGGCCTGGCCCCTGTTTCGGCCGTTTCAACCCACGTGTTGGGCCAAAAACGCCAGCGTGCGCTCGCGCGCCAGCGTGGCAGCGGCCGCGTTGTAGGCGCCGCGCTGGTCGCAGTTGAAGCCGTGGTGGGCGTTGTAGACGTGCACTTCCACCTGCGGCTGTTTCTGTTGGAAGGTCTCGATGGTGTCGAGCGGGATCCAGCGGTCCTGGTCGCCGAAGTGGGCCAGCACCGGCACCTGGGGCACCAGGCTGGCGTCGGGCTCGGCGGTCACGCCACCGCCGTAGTAGGGCACGGCGGCGCTCAGGCCCTCCAGCGTGGCGGCGGCGCGCCAGGTCAGCAGGCCACCCCAGCAGAAGCCGACGATGCCGACCTTCAGGCCGCCTTCCCCGGCATGGTGGATGGCGGCCTGGATGTCGGTCATCACGCCGGGCGCGGGCAGTTGCTCCACCTGGGTCTTGAGGCCGAAGCCGGTGGCCATGTCGGCTTCGGTGTAGCCCAGCTCCACGTCGGCTTCCACGCGGGCAAAGGTGGCGGGCGCCACGGCCAGGTAGCCGGCAGCGGCGTAGCCATCGGCCACAGCGCGGATGTGGTCGTTCACGCCAAAGATTTCCTGCAGCACCACCACCGCGCCACGAACGGGGCCATCAGGTTGGGACACGTAGGTGGGGCAGTAGACGTTGCCGGGTGATTTGAGGAAGACGGTGTGGGCCATGGGGTTCTCCTGTGGGGTGTTTCTGCGGCGCTGGCCGCGCGACCGAGAGACTACCGCATCAGGGCCAGTCACGTGGGTGGCAACGCGTCTTGTGGCCATGCCCGACAATGGTTTTTTGGCTCATGACAGGTGTTGGAATGGACAAGCAACAGGTGGTGCTGGTCACTGGCGGTGGGCGCGGCATTGGTGCCGCCACCGCCCTGCTGGCGGCCCGGCAGGGCTGGGCGGTGGCGGTGAACTACGCGGCCAATGCCGACGCGGCGCAAGCCGTGGTGCAGCAGATTCGCGCCGGGGGTGGCCGTGCCGTGGCGCTGCAGGCCGACGTGGCGTCTGAGGACCAGATCGTGCGCCTGTTCCAGCAGGTGGACGCGGAACTGGGCCCGCTCACCGCGCTGGTGAACAACGCCGGTGTGGTGGACGTGGCCGCACGGGTAGACGGCATGGCCACCGCACGGCTGCTGCGCATGTTCAACGTCAACGTGATCGGCTCGTTCTTGTGCGCGCGCGAAGCGGTGAAGCGCATGAGCACCCGCTACGGCGGTGCGGGGGGCAGCATCGTCAACCTCGGCAGCGCGGCGGCGCGCCTGGGTTCGCCAGGGCAGTATGTGGACTACGCGTCGGCCAAGGCGGCGATCGACACCTTCACCCTCGGGCTGGCCAAAGAGGTGGCCACCGAAGGCATCCGCGTCAACGCGGTGCGGCCCGGCATCATCGCCACCGAGATCCACGCGTCGGGCGGCCAGCCCCACCGCGCGAACGAGGTCGCGCCGCAGGTGCCGATGCAGCGCCCCGGCACCGCCGACGAGGTGGCGCAGGCCGTGTGGTGGCTGATGTCCGACGCGTCCAGCTACACCACCGGCAGTTTGATTGACGTGGCCGGTGGCCGCTGACCTGGAGAAGAGACACCATGAACACCCAAGACACACGCCACATCAGCATCTGGTGGGAAGACCTGGCCGCAGGCAGCACGCGCGACCTTGGCACCATCTCTCCCACGGCCGAAGAGATCATTGCCTTCGCCAGCCAGTTTGACCCGCAGCCGTTCCATTTGAGCGAAGAAGGCGGCAAGGCCTCGCTGTTTGGTGGCCTGTGCGCCAGCGGCTGGCACACCTGCAGCATGGCCATGCGCCTGATGGTCACCAACTTCCTCGGCCAGTCGTCCAGCCTCGGCTCGCCCGGCATGGAGAACCTCAAGTGGCTCAAGCCGGTCTACCCCGGCGATGTGCTGCAACTCACCCAGCACATCGTCGAGTCCCGCCCCATGGCCAGCCGCCCCGACGTTGGCCTGATCCGCAGCCAGTGGCAGATGGTCAACCAGCACGGCCAGCCGGTGATGCAGATGGAGGGCTATGGGATGTTCCGGCGGCGCACGCCGGCGCTGGCTCAGTAGCCTGGCGCCAGCGGTGCCGCGCCGGCCCGGCGCGCCACCCAATACGTTGCGCCGTCGGTTCCGTACCGCTCCGAATGCGGCACACCCTGCGCCAGCTCAAAGCCGTCGCCGGGCAGCAGGTGCTGTGTTTCGCCGTTGACGGTGAGCCACATCTCGCCCTGCACCACGGTGGCCTTGGCGGCGAAAGGGTGGCTGTGGGTGTCGAGCACGGTCAGGGGTTCCCAGCGCCGTTCCAGGGCTTCGTCAAAGCCTTGGGCCTTGGCGTTGGCTTCAAACTGGGCGAAAGAGGTTGGTGTCGCGGTGGGCTCCCCACAAAAACGGCATGCCAGAAAACTTTAGCAGTTCAGCGTGCGGGCTGGGCGGCCAGCCACTGGTCCAGTTCGGCGATGGCGGCGTCGGTGGCGGCGGTCAGGGCGCGCACACCGCCAGCGGCGTCGGCGCTGGGGGCCGGGCGCTGGGTGGTGATGTTGCGTTGGGCCAGCAGCTTTTCGCCGTTGGGCGTGGTTTCCAGCAGCGTGGCGCGCAGGCGCACCCGGCCGGTGCTGGCGCTGGGCGATTCGAACCACTGGTTGAACTCTTCCAGCTCGATGCGCAGCGTGCGCTGGGCGGTGGCCTCGCCGGGGTTGAGCACCGGGCGGGTCTGGCTGAGCTGGTCGCGCAGGCGCTGGCGCACCAGCTGGGCCGGGGCCATGCTCCAGCGCGCCTGGGCATAGGGGCGGGGCTGTTGCGCGTCCGCATAGCCGAGGCGGTACAGCACGGCCAGGTTGTCGAGCGCGCTGGGGGCGTCCACGTCGCCCAGCGCCATCGGTGTGCCGGTACCGGCGGGCGCCACGGTGGTGCTGGCCGGTGGCGGGCCAAAGTCGTAAATGGTGGCGCGTGCTGGGGGAGGAGCGAAGGTGCCGCACCCGGTGAGCGCCAAAGTGCCTGCCAGGGCCCACAACAGGGCCCACGCGGGTGTTTTTAGGCCAAATCGTGCTTCAGCCCTAGTGAAACCTGTTGGTGCAGCTATGTTTTTCATAGTAATTCCTGTGGTCACTGGCCTGCCGCGGGTGCGGAAAAACCGGGTTCGCCGGGGCCGGGGGCTTGCGGTGTGCCGCCGAAGATCAGCGAGCGCGGGTTGTCGCCCAGCTGGTTGGCGGTGCGGGAGGCCTGGCGCGCGCTGCGGGCCACGTCGTCGGTGACGCGGTTGATGCGTGGCAGCGTGACGCTGTTGAAGTTTTGTGCGCTGCGGGTGAGCGCGTCGGTGCCCTGTGCGAGCTTGTCGATGGTGCCGTCTTTCTCGCCCAGGCGATCGGCCACCTGGCCCATGCTGCTGGCGGCTTTGCTGACGTCGCGCGTGGCCTGGTTGAAGCTGGTGAGCGCCGGGTCGAGTTTCTGGGTGACGGTGGTGTCGAGCCGCAGTGCGAGCTTGTTGAGGTTGCCGGCGGCGTCGCCCATCTGTTTGACAGCGCCCACCAGGGCTTGCTGGTTGTCGTCGCTGAGCAACTGGTTCAAACGCTGGCTGGCCTGCTCCACCCGGTCCACGATCAGCTCGCTCTGGCGCGCCAGTTTGTCCAGAAAGCCGGGCTTGAGCGGGATGCGTGGCGGGTCGCTGTCGTTGGCCTGCAGGCGCGGCGCGGCGGGCTGGCCGGGTTGGCGGTCTTCGTCGTCCAGCTGGATGAAGCCCAAACCGGTGATGCCCTGCGAGGCCACGGTGGCAAAGGTGGCGGTGGTCAGCGGTGCGTGGGTGTCGACCGCGATGCGGATCAGCACATTGCCGGCCACCTTGGTGTCGAAGCCAATCGCGTCGATCTTGCCGACCGGCACGCCGCGGTAACGCACCAGTGCCTGGGGCTGCAGGCCGCTGACGGTTTCGCTGGTGGTGAGCTCGTAGAAGTGGCGTTCGGTGGTGTCGCGGGTGAGCCAGATGGCCAGCAGCGCCAGCAGCGCGCTCACCGCCAGCACAAACACGCCAGCCATCAGCGCGTGGGCTTTATTTTCCATGGGATTTCCTCTCCGGGGCCTGGGTGTCGCGCAGCGGCGCCATGGCGCGCCGGCCCCGCTCACCGCGAAAAAAGGTGTCAATGAAGGGGTGGTCAAACGCCGCCACCTCGCGTGGCGGGCCGCTGACGATCACGCGCTGCTCGGCCAGCACGGCCACGCGGGTGCTCAGCTCAAACAGCGTGTCCAGGTCGTGCGTGACCATCACCACGGTGAGCTCCATGTCGCGGTGCAGCGAGCGCAGCAGTGCACAAAACGTGTCCGCGCTTTCGGGGTCGAGCCCGGCGGTGGGTTCGTCGAGCAGCAGCAGCGGCGGGTCCATGATGAGGGCACGCGCCAGCGCCACCCGTTTCACCATGCCGCCCGACAAATCGCTCGGCATCTTGTGCGCGTGTTCCGGCCCCAGGCCCACCATCTGCAGCTTGACCATCGCCGCTTCGTGGACCAAAGCCTTGGGCAGCGTCTTGAGTTCGCGCAGCGGGAAGGCGATGTTCTCCAGCACGGTGAAGGCCGAGAACAGCGCGCCCTGCTGGAACAGCATGCCCACCCGCGCCGCTGCGCCCTGCTTGCCCAGCTGCGCCGCCGGTTGCCCCAGCACGGTGATCTCGCCCTTGGCCGGTTGTTCCAGCCCCAGCATTTGCCGCAGCAGCACGGTTTTGCCGGTGCCCGAACCACCCACCAGTGTGAGGATTTCGTCGCGGGCTATTCTGAGGTCGAGGTCTTTGTGGATGACGAAGTCACGCCCGGCCGTGCCAAATACCGTCCACAGTTTTTGGATGTCAACGACCGCGTTGGTGTTCATATGCCCACGCTCTTGAACAACACCGCGAACAGCGCATTGACCATGATCACCAGCGTGATCGACGCCACCACCGACGCGGTGGTGCCCTGCCCCAAACTCTGGGTGTTGGGCTTCACACGCAGGCCGAAGTGGCAGCCCACCAATGCAATCACCAGACCAAACACCACCGACTTCGAGGTCGCCAACACCAGGTTGGCCACGTCCACCGCTTCCGGCAGTGCGCGGATGAAAAAGCTCGGCGCAATGCCGGTGGCCAGCTGGGTGGCCACCATGCCGCCCAGCAAGGCGGCCAGTGTGGTCCACACGCTGATCAGCGGCATCGCAATCGCCAGTGCCAGCGCGCGCGGCAGCACCAGCCGGTAGCCGGGCGCAATGCCCATCACCCGCATCGCGTCCAGTTCCTCGGTCACCCGCATCACGCCAATTTGCGCGGTGATGGCGGAACCCGAACGCCCGGCAATCAGAATCGCCGCCAGCACCGGCCCCAGCTCGCGCACCAGCGAAATGCCCAGGATGTTGACGATGAACGAGCCCGCACCAAACTGCCGCAGCTGTTGTGAAATCAGGTACGCCAGCACCACGCCGATCAGCGCGCCCAGCAGTGCGGTGATCGGCAAAGCCGAAGCGCCAATGCGGTACAGGTGGCCGGACACATCGCGCCATGGCGCGTCGTGTGGGCGGCGCAGCAGCCGGCCGAAGTCCAGCACCAGCTGGCCCACCAGTTGCAGCATGCTGCTGGCGTGGTCCTTGGCCTGTGCCACGCCGTTGCCCAGCCGGGTCAGGGCATGGGCCAGCAGGCTCATGCGCGCGGGGGGGGGTGGCGCGGTCTGCGCGTCGCCGCAGGTGGCCACCCGCTCCAGCACCGCACGCTGGCTCGGCGTGGTGGCCAGGTCGGCCGGCCACTGGTGGCCCCAGTGGTGCCACAGGCACTGCGCACCCAGGTGGTCCAGTTGGTCCAGACCGGTCAGGTCCCAGCCGGCGGGTTGCTGCGCCACCGCTGTTTTGAGCGTGCGCGCCATGGGCGCCCACACCGCAGCGCGTGACAGCTGCGCCACCGTCCATTGCCCCTGCAACGCCGCGACCACACCCTGGGGCGTGGTCTGCAGGTCGAGGCGGGGGCTGGGATCGTTCATGGACAAGGCAAGCGCAACACGCGGCTGCTCATCGTACGGTTTCAGGTTCCCTGCGTGTGTAGGAAATAACGCCATACACCGCGTAGGACGCCAGCGGCCCCGTGCGGGGCTGTCATGCCATTGAAACACTGCATTGCAAAAATCAAAAGTTACCCCGACTCTTGGTACTTGCAATGAACCCACACCACACCCGCCTGGCCCAGCTGCTGCTTGCCAGCGCGACCGCCCTTGCCCTCAGCGCCTGTGGTGGCGGGGGCAATGGTGCGCCGTCACCGGCGCCGGCCCCTGGCCCTGCACCGGTTGCTTTCCAGACACCCACGCTCAATTTCGTGGCCCCGTCGCGCTCAATCGAGCTGGCCAACTACACCCAGACCGGGCGGTTCAGTCTGCCGGTGGGCACCGGCGCCAACCTGCTGGCCGAAGAAGCCTCGGGCGTGACCTACAACCGCGACACCGACACCCTGTTCGTGGTGGGCGATGGGGGTACTTCCATCACCCAGGTCAACAAACGCGGTGTCTTGATCGACTCGATGACCATCGCGGCCGATGCCACGCAGCCGCAAGGCACCTTCCTGTACGACCCTGAAGGCATTGCTGCAATTGGTGGTGGCAAGTTTGTGCTGGTGGAAGAGCGTTACCGTCAGGTCAACGAGTTCACTTACCGTGCCAATACCACGTTGACCAAGGCCGACGTGCGCACGGTCAAGCTGGGCACCACCATTGGCAACGTGGGCATCGAAGGCCTGTCCTACGACCCCATGACCACCGGCTACATCGCGGTGAAAGAGTCGGGGCCACAAGGGATTTTCCAGACCACTGTCAACTTCTCTGGCCTGGCCGCCTCCAATGGTTCGCCGACCACAGAAAATTCCACCAACCTGTTTGACCCGGCCCGCCTGGGTTTGACCGCGTTGAACGACGTGATCGCCCTGGCCAACGTGTTGCCCACCACCGCCCCGGACTACGCCCACCTGCTGGTGCTGAGCGCACCCGATGGCCGCCTGGTGCAGGTGGACCGCGCAGGCAATGTGCAGGGCACGCTCAACGTGGGCGCCACAGCGCAGAACGAAGGTGCCACCATTGACGCGGACCGCAACATCTATGTGGTGAGCGAGGTCGGTGGCGGCGCAGGACGCCCGGAGTTGCTGGTGTTCTCGCCCACCGTGGCCAGCACCGCCGTGGGGATTGGCAGCAACCTGTACCTGACGTTCAACCAGGCCGTGGTCGCGGGTGTTGGCAACATCACCCTCAGCAATGGCGCAGGGGACACCCGCACCATCGCCATCGGTGACGCGAGCCAGGTGGCCATCAGCGGCAGCACGGTGGTCATCAACCCCGCCACTGACCTGCTGGCTGGCAGCACCTACAGCATCACTTACGCAGCCAGCCTGGTGCGTGACACGCTGGGCAACCCGGCACCGGCCGTGACCAGCACCACCGCGCTGAGTTTCCGGGCCGTGGGCACCACCGACACATCAGCGCCCACCCTGGTGAGCAGCACCCCAACCGACAACGCCACCGGCATCACCAGCAGCCGCATCCTGCTGACCTTCAACGAACCGGTGATGGCGGGTACCGGCAACATCGTCATCAGCAACGGCGCTGGCGACACCCGCACGCTCGCGGTGGGCGACGCGACCCAGGTCACCGTCAGCGGCAGTACCGTCAACATCAACCCGAGTGCGGATCTGCTGCGCGGTTTCACCTACAACGTGCAGCTGGCCAGTGGCGTCATCCGCGACGTGTCGGGCAATGCCTTTGTCGGCATCACCGATGCCACCACGCTGAACTTCACCACCGCCGCAGCCCCATCGACTGTGCTGGTGGCGGGCGATGTGCTGTTCATGGCCGCCAACGCCGACGCGGTGGACGCTTTTGCCTTCGTGCTGATGAAAGACGTGGTGGCCGGCACCAACATCGGTTTCAGCGACCGCGACTACTCGGCGACCACAGGCTTCCCTGCCACCGGCGAGGCCGCCTACATCTGGACCGCCAACATCGCCTACCCGGCGGGCACCATTGTGACGATCCAGACCGACCTGACCACACCCGTGGCCGACCGCGGCACCGTCATGGGTGCGGGCGGTGGCCTCAGCACCTCGGCAGAAACGGTTTTTGCCTTCCAGGGCAGCATTGCCGGGCTCACCGCCACCAGTGCCGGCGCCATCACCGTGGACCGTTTTCTGGCGGCGATCAACCTGGGCAACGCAGCCGGCGACATTCCGGCGGCACTCACTGCTGCCGGCGCCTACATGTCGTTTGCGCCAGACAACGTCCGCTACATGGGTTCGCTGGACCGCACCAATCTGGTGGCGTTCCGTGCCTTGGTCACCAACGCCGCCAATTGGGCTGTCAATGACACCACGGCCTTTCCGCTGACCAGCAACAGCCTGTTTCCCTGATGCGGTTGGTCCGGTTGCATGGGAGCCCTTGAGGGTGGGCAGGACGGCATGGGCCTTGGTGCACGCGGTTTTGTGACCTCGGCTATAAAGGGTTCTCCCTAGGTCGATGCCCATTCGACCGTTGCCCCATTGGTTCTGCGCATGCCCATCTTGGGTCGCATGCAGGGACTGGTGTGGCAGCGCCGAATCGCTGTTGCCCGCCTAACCCACGACAGGTCTTCACCATGCCTTTTTCAGACACCGTTTGCGTGCACAAGTTCCCGCCCGTTCTCACCTGGCGACTGGGCCTGACCGGTCTGGCTTTGGGGGCCAGCCTGGTGCTGGCGGGCTGTGGCAAGGGCGCTGAGGCGCAGGGCGGGCCACCGCCGGCGGCTGCGGTCAGTGTGGCGCCGGCGGTGCAGCGCACCGTGGCCAACAGCGAGGAGTTCAGCGGCCGGTTAGAGGCCACCGACTTTGTCGAGCTGCGCCCGCGCGTGGCTGGCACCATTGACCGGGTCTATTTCACCGACGGCGCCACAGTGCGCAAGGGCGACCTGCTGTTCCTGATTGACCCGCGCCCGTTCGATGCCGAATTGGCCCGCGCGCAGTCGCAGCTCGACGCCACCAAGGCGCGCATGGATTTGGCGCAAACCGAACTCGGCCGCGCGAAAACGCTGCTCGACTCGCAGGCGGTGTCCAAGCAGGAGTTTGACCAGCTGACCTCCGGCTCCCGCACCTCGCAGGCCGACCTGCGCACCGCCGAGGCGGCCGTGCGCACCGCCCAGCTGAACCTGGCCTACACCCAGGTGCGCGCGCCGATTGCCGGGCGCGTGTCGCGCGCCAACATCACCGCAGGCAACCTGGTCAACGAGCAGGCCGTGTTGACCACGATCGCCGGCGTTGGCCGTGTCTATGCCTACTTTGACGGCAGCGAACAGACCTACCTGCGCCTGCAGGCGGAAAAAGCCGCCAAGCCCGGTGGCAAGGGGCCGGTGGTGCGCATGGGCCTGGCCAATGAGACCGGTCACCCGCACGAGGGCGTGGTGGACTTTGTGGACAACCGCCTCAACCCGCAGACCGGCGCGATCCGCCTGCGCGCGAGCTTTGACAACAGCAAGGGCCTGTTCACCCCCGGTCTGGCCGCGCGGGTGGTGATGGAAAGCACCGCCGACTACAGCGCGGTGATGGTGCCCGACCGGGCCATTGGGACCGACCAGACCAAGAAGTTCGTTTACGTCGTGGGTGCCGATGGCCAGCCCCAGTTCCGCGAGGTCAAGCCGGGCGCGCTGTTCGGCGGCATGCGGGTGGTGCAAGGTGGTGTGAAGGCCGGCGAGAACGTGGTGGTGGACGGCTTGCAGCGCATCATTCCCGGCATGCCGGTGGCGCCGCAGGTGCTGCAGGTGGACGCGCAGGGCATGCCCATCGTGCCGCCGCCCGCGCCCGCCGCTTCCAGCCCCAAGAACTGAGCGGAGCTGGCCATGGACATTTCCCGGTTCTTCATCGACCGGCCGCGTTTTGCGGCCGTGTTGTCGATCTTTGTGTTCCTGCTCGGCGCGCTGGCGATCTTCCAGCTGCCGATTTCCGAGTACCCCGAGGTCGCACCGCCGCAGGTGGTGGTGCGCGCGCAATTCCCCGGCGCCAACCCGCGGGTGATTTCAGAGACCGTCTCCACGCCGCTGGAAGAGCAGATCAACGGCATCGAGAACCTGCTCTACTTTGACTCGCAGGCCAGTGCCGACGGCAGCCTGACACTGACCGTCACCTTCAAGATCGGCACCAACCCCGAGGCCGCCGAAACGGCGGTGCAGAACCGCATCAACCGCGCGCTGCCGCGCCTGCCCGAGGTGGTGCGGCAGATCGGCGTGACGACCGAAAAGTCCAGCCCCAACCTGACCATGGTGGTCCACCTGGTCAGCCCCGACAACAGCCGCGACGCGCTGTACCTGCGCAACTACGGCCAACTCAATGTGCGCGACGAGCTGCTGCGCATTCCGGGCATGGGCTCGGTGCTGTTGTTCGGCGCCGGCGACTACGCGATGCGCATCTGGCTCGACCCGACCCGGCTGGCCGCGCGCGGCATCACCAGCAGCGAGGTGGTGGCCGCCATCCGTGAGCAGAACGCACAGGTGGCCGCTGGCACCGTGGGCGCGCCGCCCGCGCCCAAGGACACGCAGTTCCAGCTGGCCATCAACACCCAGGGCCGGCTGACCACGGAAGAAGAGTTTGCCGACATCATCGTGCGCACCGAGCCCGCCACCGGCGGGCTGATCCGCGTCAAGGACCTCGGCCGGGTCGAGCTGTCGGGCAACACCTATGCGCTGCGCAGCCTGCTCAACAACAAGGAAGCGGCGGCCATTGCGGTGTTCCAGGCGCCGGGGTCGAACGCGCTGGCGCTGTCGAACGCGGTGCGCGCCAAGATGGAGGCACTCAAGCCCGAGTTCCCGCAGGGCATGGGCTACAGCATCGTCTACGACCCGACGCGGTTTGTGCAGACCTCGATCGAGAAGGTGGTGGTCACCCTGTTCGAGGCGGTGCTGCTGGTGGTGCTGGTGGTCATCATCTTCCTGCAGACCTGGCGCGCCTCCATCATCCCGCTGCTGGCGGTGCCGGTGTCCATCGTCGGCACCTTCGCCTTTCTGTTGCTGCTGGGCTACTCGATCAACACACTGACGCTGTTTGGTCTGGTGCTGGCCATCGGCATTGTGGTGGACGACGCCATCGTGGTGGTCGAGAACGTGGAGCGCAACATCGAGTCGGGCCTGGCCCCGCGCGATGCGACCATCAAGGCGATGCAGGAGGTGTCTGGCCCCATCATTGCCATCGCGCTGGTGCTGTGCGCGGTGTTCGTGCCGCTGGCGTTTGTGCCCGGCCTCACCGGCCAGTTCTACAAGCAGTTCGCGGTGACGATCGCAATCTCCACGGTGATCTCGGCCTTCAACTCGCTGACCCTGTCGCCCGCGCTCAGCGCCATCCTGCTCAAGCCACACGACGCGCCCAAAGACGCGCTGACACGCGGCATGGACCGGGTTTTTGGCGGCTTCTTCCGCTGGTTCAACCGTTTCTTCACCCGCGCCAGCAACGGCTACAGCAAGAGCGTCACCGGCATCGTGCAGCGCAAGTCGGTGGCCATGGTGGTCTACGCGGTGTTGCTGGTGCTCACCGCGCTGCTGTTCACCCGCATCCCCGCAGGCTTTGTGCCCGCGCCCGACAAGCAGTACCTGATCGGCATTGCCCAGTTGCCGGCCGGTGCCACGCTGGACCGCACCGAAAAAGTCATCCGCGAGATGAGCGAGATCGCGCTCAAGGTGCCCGGCATCGTTGATTCGGTGGCTTTCCCTGGCCTGTCGATTGCGGGTTTTGCCGCGGCACCCAACGAGGGCATTGTGTTCTTTGGCCTGAAAGACTTTGAAGAGCGCACCACGCCCGATGTGTCGAAGAACGCCATCCTGGGCGCGGTGAACGGCGCCATCCAGCAGATCCAGGGTGCGCGCATGTTCGTGGTGCCACCCCCGGCCGTGGACGGGCTCGGCAACGCGGGTGGTTTCAAGGTGCAGGTGCAGGACCGCGGTGGCCTGGGCGAGCAGGCGCTGTACGGCGCGGTCTGGGGCACGCTGGGCCAGGTCTACGGCAACCCGAAGTCCAGCATTGGCACGCCGTTCTCCACCTACGACATCAACGTGCCGCAGCTCTACGCCAACGTGGACCGGACGCGCGCCAAACAAATGGGCGTGAACCTGACCGACATCTACGACACGATGCAGATCAACCTCGGTTCGCTCTACGTCAACGACTTCACCCGCTTCGGCAAGACCTACCAGGTGATCGTGCAGGCCGACGCGCCCTTCCGCGCCAACGCCGAGGCGGTGGGTGCGCTGAAGACGCGCAACGCCGCCGGCGAGATGGTGCCCCTGAGCGCGCTGATGACGGTGGAGCCGACCTTTGGCCCCACGCGTGTGACCCGCTACAACGGCTTCCCGTCGGCCGACATCAACGGCGCCGCCAACCCCGGTTTTTCGTCCGGCCAGGCGGAGGCGGAAATCGAGGCGCTGCTGAAGAAAACGCTGCCGCGTGGCATCGGCTACGAGTGGACCGAGCTGACCTACCAGGACCGGCTGACCCGGGACATCACCGTGCCGGGCACCGGCATCAAGCTGCCCATCCTCGCGGCGGTGATGCTGATCGCGGTGGTGCTGGTGGTGCTGGTGCTGGCCGCGCAGTACGAAAGCTGGAGCCTGCCGATGGCGATTGTGGCCATTGTGCCGATGTGTGTGCTGGCGGCGCTGTTCGGCGTGTGGGTGTCGAGCTTCCCGCCGTTCAGCCAGCCGGGGGACCTCAACATCTTTACCCAGGTGGCGCTGGTGGTGCTGGTCGGGCTGGCCTGCAAGAACGCCATCCTGATCGTCGAATTTGCCAAGGAACTCGAAGAGCGTGGTGAAAAACTGTTCGACGCCATCGTGCACGCCTGCCGCATGCGCTTGCGGCCGATCCTGATGACCTCCATCGCGTTTTGCGCCGGCGTGGTGCCACTGATTCTCGGCAGCGGCGCGGGCAGCGAGATGCGCCGGGCCATGGGCATTGCGGTGTTCTCGGGCATGGTCGGCGTCACGCTGTTCGGCATCTTTCTCACGCCGGTGTTCTACGTGCTGCTGCGCAACCGCAAGAGCCCCAAAAACAACCACCCTGCAGGAGACCCGCATGTTTGACGCCCTGCGTTTCTGCACGCCCCTCGTGGCCACCGCGTTGCTGGCCGCTTGCGCGGTGGGCCCCGACTACAAAGTGCCTGCCACGCCGGTGGACACCGGCTTCGTCAATGCGGGCGCCAGTGCCACCAACACCGAGGCGCCCGGCACCGACATTGCCAGTTTCTGGCGTGGCTTCAACGATGCTGCGCTGACACAGCTGGTGGCGCAGGCCCTGGCCGCCAACGGCGACGTGCGCATTGCCCAGGCGCGCCTGCAGGAGGCCCGCGCCAGCTTGCAGGGCGCACGGGCCGAACTGTTGCCCAACCTCGGCGTGGCGGCCAATGCGGGGCGTGCCCTGCAACCGGAAGTCCTGCTGCCGGGCGTGCCGCGCAGCGGGCGGCTGGGCAACAGCTACGACGCCGGCTTCACCGCCAGCTGGGAGCTCGACTTCTTTGGCCGCAACCGCCGCGCCAGCGAGTCGGCAGGTGCGCGGGTGGACGCCTCACAGGCGGGCGTCCACGCGGCGCACACCTCGGTGGTGGCCGAGGTGGCCGCGAACTACATCGAACTGCGCGGCCTGCAGCAACGCCTGGCCGTGGCCACCGACGCGCTGACCAACCAGCGCGAAGGGCGCCGTCTCACCGGTGCCCGGCTCGACGCCGGGCGTGGCACACGGCTCGACCTGGTGCGGGCGCAAGGCCTGGTGGACAGCACCGAAGCCGCGTTGCCGGCGCTGCAGGCCGGCATCGAACGCACCGCCTACCGGTTGGCCACGCTGACCGCGCAGGCGCCCCGAACGGTGCTCGCCAGCCTCGCCGTCGCACAGCCGATCCCGACCCTGCCGGTGACCGACCTGTCCACCCTGCCACTCGGCACGCCCGAGCAGCTGCTGCGCCGCCGGCCCGACCTGCTGGTGGCCGAGCGCCAGCTGGCGGCCGCCACGGCCGACATTGGTGTGGCCACGGCCGACCTGTTCCCGCGCATCAGCCTGACCGGGCTGATCGGTTTTGCCAGCAACCGCGTGTCGCTGCTTGGCGAGCGCGATTCGGAGCAGTTCGCCATTGGTGCCGGGCTGAGCTGGCCGCTGCTCGACTTTGGCCGCGTGCGTTCACGCATCGCGGCCAGCGAGGCCCGGGCGCAGCAGGCGCTGGCCCGCTACGAGCAGACCGTGGCCGTGGTGCTGGAGGAAACCGAAGGCGCGCTGGCGCAGTTCACCCGCACCACGCAACAAACCGGGCGGCTGGCCAGTGCGGCCCGCAATGCCGAAGAGGCCACACGGCTGGCGCGGCTGCGGTTTGACGCAGGGGTGGTGGACTTCCTGACGGTGCTCGACGCCGAGCGGCAAACCCTGGCCGCGCGCGACGCGCTGGTGTTGGCCCAGACCCAGGTGGCGACCTCGCTGGTGGGCGTGTACCGTGCGCTTGGGGGGGGCTGGCGCGACGCGGCGGACGGTGCGGCTTCGGCTCAGGCCGCGCCGCAGCGGTAGGTCAGCAGCCGGCCCTTGTAGGCGGCCACGGCGGTGGTGGCCGCCCGGTCCAGCCGTTCCTCGTGCAGCCGGAAACCGAGTGCGGCCATGTGCCGGTTGAACGGTGCGCGGTTGCCGCGGTCGGGGTCGACGATCCAGACCTCGGCATCGGGCTTGGCGTGGCGGCCGATGAAGCCGGCCAATGCGCCACGGTCATCGCGCTCGTACAACACGTCGCTGCCGATGACCAGGTCAAAACGGCCCTCCACAAGCGGGTGCGGTGGCGCCACGGGGGTACCGGTGGCTTGCGGCGGTTGCCAGTGGCCATGCCGGTAGGCCATCGGTGCCAGGTGGTTGAGACGCAGGTTCTCCAGCAAAAAACCAGCCGCAAGAGGGTGGCAGTCGCTGGCCGTCATGTCGCTGCCCCGGCGGTGGCCGACCAGGCTGGCCAGCGCCAGGCCACAGCCAATCTCCAGAATGCGTTCACCCGCCAGCACCGGCCGCGCCGCCATGCGCGCGGCCAGGCAGGCGCCCGACGGCCACAACAGGCCAAACAGCGGCCAGGCCGCCGACGAAATGCCGAGCTGTTCCGCCTCGCCCAGCGGGTCGGAAAACTGTTGCCGGTCGAGCAAGGAGCGGATCAGCAGGTCGTCAACGCCGGCAACGGCGATGTGCTCCTGCTTGGTCTGGTAGCCAGTCATGGGGTGCGGTGCAAAGCCCCGCACGAAAGGCTCACAGAAGAGAAGATGGAGACCCAGTATGCGCCTTTGCCCACAGCGCGGACAATGCAGGTGTCTTTGTCACAGGGAAACGCCATGCCCAGCACACCGCCGTTTGAACTCTTCGCTTTCTGGCGCACCTCCGCCACCTACCGCGTGCGCGTGGCGCTGAACCTGAAGGGGTTGGTGGCGCAAGAGACCATCGTCAACCTTGACGCGGGCGAACAGCGCAGCGAAGCCTTCCTCAAGATCAACCCGCTCGGCGCCATTCCGGCGCTGCGGGAAGCGGGCCACCCGCCGATCACGCAGTCGCTGGCGATTCTGGAGTTTCTGGAAGAATTTCAGCCCACGCCGTCGCTGCTGCCCAAAGACCTGCATGGCCGGGCGCGGGTGCGTTCCCTGGCCGGCATGCTGGCGTCGGACACCCACCCGCTGGTGACGCCCCGGGTGAAGAAGTACCTCACCACCGTGGGCGGCTTTGACGACGCGGCCTTTCGTGCCTGGCAAATCCAGTGGTTTGGCACCGGCCTGGCGGCGCTGGAGCAGCGGCTGGCGATGGAGGCCGACACCGGCGTCTTCTGCCATGGCGACACCCCGACCCTGGCCGACATCTGCCTCGCCAGCATCGTGGCGGTGATGCGCGTCTTCAAGATCACCGTGCCCAACACGCCCACCATTGACCGCATCGTGGCCGCGTGCGACGCGCACCCGGCGTTTGCCCGGGCGGCGCCTAGCCTGCAGGTGGGTGCACCGGCAGCAGGTTGATCGGTATCCGCAGGTAAGACACGCCGTTGTCGTCGGGGGGCGGCAGTTCCCCTGCCCGCACGTTCACCTGCAGCGACGGCAGGATCAGCGTCGGCACGTCCAGCGTGGCGTCGCGGGCATTGCGCATCGCCACGAACTCGGCCTCGGTGATGCCGTCGCGCACATGGATGTTGTGCGCACGCTGCTCTGCCACCGTGGTTTGCCAGCGTGGTGCACGGCCTTCGGGCGGGTAGTCGTGGCAGACGTACACCGTGGTCTCGGGTGGCAGGGCCAGCAGGCGGCGCATGGAGCGGTACAGCTGCGCCGCGTCACCACCGGGAAAGTCGGCGCGGGCGCTGCCCACGTCGGGCATGAACAGCGTGTCGCCAACAAACACCGCCCCGTCGATCCGGTAGGCCATGTCGGCCGGGGTGTGGCCGGGCACCCAGCAGGCCGTGGCCTGGGTTTCGCCAATGGCGAACACCTCGTCATCTTTGAACAGGTGGCCGAACTGGCTGCCGTCTGGCAGGAAGCCGCGCCCCAGGTTGTAGAGCGTCTTGAAGGTGGCCTGCACCGTGCGGATGTGTTCGCCAATCGCGATCTGGCCGCCCACCCGCTGCTGCAGGTAACGCGCGCCGGAGAGGTGGTCGGCATGGACATGGGTTTCCAGGATCCAGTCCACACCGAGCCGCTGTGCCGCCAGGTAGCCCAGCACCTGGTCAACCGAGGTGCTGGCGGTGTGGCCGGACTTGTGGTCGTAGTCCAGCACCGGGTCGATCACCGCCGCGCGGCGTGTGGCGTGGTCCCACACCACATACGACACGGTCTCGGTGCGGGTGTCAAAAAAGCCTTGGGTGGTGGTCGGCATGGCGGCGGGTGTTTGGGTGCTTCTGTGAGAATGTACGCTGACACAGGTCCAAGGAGTCGTGATGGTCGATTGGCAAGCATTTACCCCCTGGGCGTCGCTGGCTGGCGGTGCCCTGATTGGGCTGGCCGCCGCCCTGCTGCTGTGGCTGAACGGCCGCATCGCTGGCATCAGCGGCATTGTGGGCGGCCTGCTCAGGCCGCTGGCGGGTGACAGGGCCTGGCGGGTGGCCTTTGTGCTGGGGCTGTTGCTGGCACCGCTGGCCTACGGTGTGGTGGCTGCGTTGCCGGTGCTGCAGGTCGATGCGGGCTACGGCCTGCTGGTGCTGGCCGGCCTGCTGGTGGGTGTGGGCACCCGCTACGGCGCGGGCTGCACCAGTGGGCACGGCGTGTGTGGCCTGTCCCGGCTGTCGCCGCGTTCGCTGGTGGCCACCCTCACCTTCATGGCGGTCGGTTTCGCCACGGTGTTTGTGGTGCGCCACATGGTCAACTTTTAAGGGGTCGGCCATGTTGGCATTCAGTGCACTGATGGTGGGGCTGGTGTTCGGTGTGGGGCTGTTGCTCTCGGGCATGGCCAACCCGGCCAAGGTGTTGGCGTTTCTGGACCTCGCCGGGCCCTGGGACCCGTCGCTGGCGCTGGTGATGGTGGGGGCGATTGCCGTTGGCCTGCTGGCCTTTGTGCTGGTCCGTGGCCGCCAGGTCTCGCTGCTGGGTGCGCCCATGCGGCTGCCCAGCGCGGGGCAGATCGACCGCCGGTTGGTGGTGGGCAGCACCCTGTTCGGGGTGGGTTGGGGCCTCGCCGGGTTTTGTCCCGGGCCGGCGCTGGTGGCGCTGGGGATGGGCAACGGCAAGGCGCTGGTGTTCACGCTGGCCATGCTGGCGGGCATGGGGCTGTTCGAGGTGCTGGAGAAGCGCCGGGCCAGCGGCCATACCGACACCGGCACGCTGCCATGACCGACACCATCGGTTGGGTCGCCGCCGGCGTGACGGTCGGCATGTTGGCGCTGTACGAGGTGGCGCTGGCCGTGGCGCAGCACCGCCACCCGGACCGGCTGGCCCGCTCGGCCCATGCCGGCCTGCGCGAAGACTGGTGTGTGGCCATGTCGGCCCACGCCGGCAGCGAAATCCTGGCGGTGCAGACGCTGCGCAACTCGGTGATGTCGGCCACGATGATCGCGTCCACCGCGGTGCTCGGGCTGGTGGGCACCGTCACGCTGGCGGCGCCCTCGCTGAACGCCAGCCTGGGCGACGGTGGCACGCCGGTGCTGACCGCGCGGCTGGCGCTGGAGCTGGTGCTGCTGACGCTGTTGTTCTCGTCGCTGGTCACCTCGGTGATGGCGGTGCGCTACTACAACCACGCCGGCTTCATCACCGCCATGCCGGTGGGCTCGGCCGCGCGCCAGAAATGGGCCCACGCCGGTGTTGCTTACGTCCGGCGGGCCGGCATTCTGTACAGCTGGGGCCTGCGGCACCTGGTTCTGGTGGCGCCGGTGCTGGCGTCCATCCTGCACCCGCTGGCGGGGCCACTGGCGGGCTTGCTGGTGGTGGCGGTGCTGTACGGTTTTGACCGCGCTGCGCTATTGAAAGCATAGCTGTATCGCAAGCCTGCACTAGGGCTTGGTGCCAATTTGGCTTGATTTTTACCCCAAAACGGCCCCGCAGACCTCCAAACCGCCCCTGAACCGCCCTTACACCACCTCAACAGCCGGAAAACACACTGGCGTTGCCCCCGGCACCCACACCGGCAGCTTGGCCATGGCCTGTGCAAACAGCGGGTGCCCCAGCCAGCCGCTGAGCCAGCGCTGGGTGGTGGCCAGCGGCAAGGCGTCCCAGGTGGCTGCGTCCACCGCCGCGAACTGGCGCACAAACGGCAGCAGGGCCAGGTCGGTCAGGCAGGGCGTGTCACCGCCCAGAAACGGCTGTTGCGCCAGCCGCTGCGCCAGCGGCGCCAGCAGGCACTGCACGGCGTCCTGGCCGTAGTGGCTGCGCGGGTGTTCGGGGAAACGTTCGGCGTATTTGTAGCGGTCCAGCGCGTGTTTGAAGGCGCCGTCGTTGGCGGTCACCAGCGCGTGGTTGTCTGGGGTGTCGCTGCGGGCCAGCCAGCCGTCGGGGTCGTGGCCTTGCCAGGCCCAGACCATGATGTCCAGGCTGTGGGTCAGCACCCGATCGGGCAGCACCAGCACCGGCACCGTGGCTTCGGGCGACACGGCCAGCAGGGCTTGTGGTTTGGCGCGCAAGGCCACCTCGCGCAGCTGTACCACTTGGCCGGCCTGCGCCAGCGCCATGCGGGCGCGCATCGCGTAGGGGCAGCGGCGGAAGGAGTACAGAACCGGCAGGGTGGCGGTGTCGGTCACAGGCGTCAGCTTGGGCCGCCGGCGCGGCGGATCTCGCGCAGCATGAACAGGTAGAGGCTTTCCACCTTGTCGCGCGCCCACGGCGTCTTGCGCAGGAACTTGAGGCTGGAGCCGACGCTGGGTTCGTGGGTGAAACAGCGCACCGGGATGCGGGTGCCGAGGTCGTCCCAGCCGTAGTGGTCGGCCAGCTGGGTGACGATCTGCTCCAGCGTCACGCCGTGCAGCGGGTTGCGTGGCTGCGGCGGCTGGGCAGGCGTGGGTGGGGACGGCGGTGCGTTCATGCCGGTATTTTGGCGTGAACCGCACCCACCCCCGACCAAAGCTCAGGCCATTTCGGGTTCAGGTTGTTTCACCGGGCTGCGGATCAGGTGGTCAAACGCCGACAGTGCGGCCTTGGAGCCTTCGCCCGCGGCAATCACGATTTGCTTGAACGGCACGGTGGTCACGTCGCCGGCGGCAAACACGCCGGGCAGGTTGGTGGCGCACTTGTCGTTGACCACGATCTCGCCGTACTTCGACAGCTCGACCGTGCCTTTGAGCCATTCGGTGTTGGGCACCAGGCCAATCTGCACGAACACACCGGCCAGTTCCACACTGTGCTCGGTGCCGGTCGCGCGGTCTTTGTAGCGCAGGCCGTTGACCTTCTGGCCGTCGCCGGTGATCTCGGTGGTTTGCGCGCTGGTGTGCACGGTGACGTTGGGCAGGCTCTTGAGCTTGGCCACCAGCACCGCGTCCGCCTTCAGCTGCTCGGCAAACTCGACGAGCGTGACGTGTTGCACCAGGCCGGCGAGGTCAATCGCCGCTTCCACGCCGGAGTTGCCGCCGCCAATCACCGCGACTTTTTTGCCCTTGAACAGCGGGCCGTCGCAGTGCGGGCAGTAGGCCACGCCCTTGTTTTTGTACTCTTGCTCGCCCGGCACGTTGACGTTGCGCCAGCGCGCGCCGGTCGCCAGAATCACCGAGCGGCTTTTGAGTTCGGCGCCGTTGGCCAGCCGCACCGTGGCCAGGCCGCCGGGTTCGCTTTCAGGTTCCAGCGACGCGACGCGCTGGCCGTTCATGATGTCGACCTCGTAGGCGCGCACATGGGCTTCCAGTGCGGCGGCGAATTTGGGGCCGTCGGTTTCTTTCACCGAGATGTAGTTCTCGATGCCCATGGTGTCCAGCGTCTGGCCGCCAAAACGTTCGGCCACGATGCCGGTGCGGATGCCCTTGCGGGCCGCGTACACGGCCGCAGCGGCGCCGGCCGGGCCACCGCCGACGATCAGCATGTCGAACACGTCTTTCTGGCCCAGCTTGGCGGCGTCGCGCGCGGCGGCACCGGTGTCCACCTTGGCCAGAATCTCGGCCAGCTCCATGCGGCCCGAGCCGAAGGGTTCACCGTTCAAATACACGGCGGGCACGGCCATGATCTGGCGCGCGTCCACCTCCGTCTGGAACAAGCCGCCGTCCACCGCCGTGTGGCGGATGCGCGGGTTCAGCACCGCCATCAGGTTCAGCGCCTGCACCACGTCCGGGCAGTTGTGGCAGGTCAGCGACATGTAGGTCTCGAACACCAAATCAGCGTCGAGCGACTTGATCTGCTCAATCACATCGGCCTCGACCTTGGGCGGGTGGCCACCGGCCTGCAGCAGCGCCAGCACCAGCGAGGTGAACTCGTGGCCCATGGGGATGGCGGCGAAGCGCAAGCCCATGTCGGCACCAGCGCGGGTGATCTGGAAAGAGGGCTTGCGTGCGTCGTTGCCGTCAAAACGGGCGGTGACCTTGTCGGACAGGCCGGCGATGTCTTCCAGCAGCTCGCGCATCTCCGCCGAGGCGGGGCGGTCGTCGAGTGAAGCCACCAGTTCCACCGGGTGCTGCACACGTTCGAGGTAGGCCTTGAGCTGGGTCTTGAGGGTGTCGTCCAACATGGTGTTTGTCCTTTGTTTGAGTTTTTGAATCGGTCAAACCGGGCTGTCAGCCCCCTGGTTCAAGGGGCTGACAGCGTGGCTCGTGAAAGCCGGTGGCTTGCGCCACCGGCTTGGGCAGAGTTAGATCTTGCCGACGAGGTCCAGCGACGGGGTCAGCGTCTTGGCGCCTTCGTTCCACTTGGCCGGGCACACCTGGCCAGGGTTCTTGGCGATGTACTGGGCGGCGGCGACCTTGCGCAGCAGTTCCTTGGCGTCGCGGGCGATGCCGTTGTCGTGGATTTCTGCGGCCTTGATGACGCCTTCTGGGTTGATCACGAAAGAGCCGCGCAGCGCCAGGCCTTCTTCTTCGATGTGCACGTCAAACATGCGGGTCAGCTTGTGGGTCGGGTCACCCACCAGGGCGAACTGCGACTTGCCCACGGCGGGCGAGGTTTCGTGCCACACCTTGTGCGCAAAGTGGGTGTCGGTGGTGATCACATAGACCTCCACGCCGCGCTTCTGGAACGACTCGAAGTTGTCGGCCAGGTCTTCCACTTCGGTCGGGCAGTTGAAGGTGAACGCGGCGGGCATGAACACGAACACCGACCACTTGCCCTGCAGGTCTTTTTCGCTCACGTCGATGAACTTGCCGTTCTTGTAGGCCTGGGTCTTGAAGGGTTGGACTTGGGTGTTGATGATGGACATGGTGGTTTCTCTTGTCGGTTGGTTGATAACGGCTGGACGCGTGGCGCTCAGGGTTTGTACTGTAAGGGTTAGCACCCTCCTGCTCAAGACAATTGAGGCAATCAGGTCAATAGGCCCTGCCAATGACCGGGCCTGGTCGGCGTGCCCGCCTACAGCCTGAAACGGCGTTGCGGCGCATACTGGGTGCAGCCCCATCCGAATCCCCTCACCGCCTTGCTGCCCACAGCCGGGTCTCCACCATGATCCGCATCGAACTGCAGCTGGGGTTGAACTACCAGGTGGACGCCTTCGGCGCCGACTTCATCTTCAACATCCACGCGGCCCTGACACCGTACCAGACGCTGGCGGCCGAGTCGCTGGTGATCAACCAGCCGGTGCCCACCCGCATCCACACCGACCCGGCCACCGGCAACCGCTACATGAGCCTGCACGCACTGCCGGGCGAGCTGACGCTGTCGTACGTCGCCACGGTGGACATCACCCACCACGTGGCCGACCCGGCCCAGCTGGCCGAGGTGCCGGTGGGCCTGCTGCCGCCCGAGGTGCTGGGCTACATCTACCCCAGCCGCTACTGCCAGTCAGACCGGCTGATCAAGCTCGCCACCTACGAGTTTGGCCACCTGCCGCAAGGCCACGCCCGTGTGCTGGCGATCCAGCAGTGGGTGCAGCGCCAAGTCACCTTCACCTCCAACACCTCCAACTCCAGCACCTCGGCGGTGGACACGCTGGTCGAGCGCGTCGGCATCTGCCGCGACTTCGCGCATTTGATGATCGCGCTGTGCCGCGCCGTTAACATCCCGGCCCGCTTCACCACCGGCACCGACTTTGGTGCCGACCCGGTGCTCGGCCCGCCCGACTTCCATGCCTATGTGGAGGTCTACCTCGGTTACCGCTGGTACATCTTCGACCCCTCCGGCACCGCCATCCCCATGGGCCTGGTGCGGTTTGGCACCGGGCGCGACGCGGCCGACGTGGCCTTTGCCACCATCTTTGGCGGCGTGCAGGCCAACGCACCGATGATCCACACCTTTGCGGTGAACGACCCCGCCCGCGGCATGGTGCTGCCGCACCACTGCGCCCAGGCCTTGTCCACCCACAGCGGCGCCGCGGCACTCGCCTGAATCTGAGGCGGCGGCGTCCTACGCCCAGGCGCGGGCCTGCCTGACCCGCCCACGGCGGCGCACTGTCTAAGCTGGGTGACTCGCCACACACCCAAGGACCCCATGCCGCGCAGCCCTGCCCATTTCCCCGCCCGCCGGTGTGCCGTCGCCGTCGGTTTGGCCGCGCTGGCGTTGCTGGGGGCCTGCAGCCAGCCGGCCATGCTGCAGGTGGCCGACGGCACCGGCCCCAAGCCCCAACTGCCGCCACCGTCCACCGCCCTGATCCCCACGGTGAACGTCGCCAAGGCCATTGGCTGGCCCGCCGGCGTGTTGCCCGAGGCGGCACCCGGCACCCGCGTCAACGCCTTTGCCAGCCAGCTCGACCACCCGCGCTGGCTGTACGTGCTGCCCAACAACGACGTGCTGGTGGCTGAAACCAACGCCCCGCCCAAGCCCGACGACGGCAAAGGCATCAAAGGCTGGGCGATGAAGTTCTTCATGAGCCGGGCCGGTGCGGTGAGCCCCAGCGCCAACCGCATCACCCTGCTGCGCGACACCAACGGCGACGGCGTGGCCGACCTGCGCGTGCCCTTCATCGAAGGCCTGAACTCGCCCTTTGGCATGGTGCTGGTCGGCAACGACCTGTACGTGGCCAACACCGACGGCCTGGTGCGCTACGGCTACCGCAGCGGCCAGACCACCGCCGACGGCCCGCCCACCGTGCTGACCGCGCTGCCGGGTGGCCCGATCAACCACCACTGGACCAAAAACGTGGTGGCCAGTGCCGACGGGCACAAGCTCTACGTCAGCGTCGGTTCCAACAGCAACGTGGCCGAACGTGGCATGGCCGCCGAGGCCGAGCGCGCCGCCATCCTGGAGGTGGACCGCCAGACCGGCAGCCACCGCGTGTTCGCTTCGGGCCTGCGCAACCCGGTCGGCATGGCCTGGGAGCCGGTGGGTGGCCGCCTGTGGACCGTGGTGAACGAACGCGACGAACTCGGCAGCGACCTGGTACCCGACTACCTCACCTCGGTACAAGACGGCGGCTTCTACGGCTGGCCTTACAGCTACTTCGGCCAGCACGTGGACACGCGGGTGCAGCCACCCCAGCCCGAGCTGGTGGCGCGTGCGCTGGTGCCCGACTACGCCCTGGGCCCGCACACCGCGTCGCTCGGGTTGGCCAACGCGTCGGGCAACCGGCTGCCCACCGCATTTGCCCGCGGCATGTTCGTGGGCCAGCACGGCTCCTGGAACCGCGAGCCCCGCAGCGGCTACAAGGTGGTGTTTGTGCCGTTTGACGGCGCCAAGCCCAGCGGCCCGCCGCTGGACGTGCTGACCGGCTTCCTGAACGCCCAGGGCCAGGCCATGGGCCGCCCGGTGGGTGTGGCGGTGGACCGGCAAGGCGCACTGCTGGTGGCCGACGACGTGGGCAACGCCATCTGGCGTGTCAGCGCCCCTTAGGTTGCTACATAATTAATAGCTAAATCACTAGATTTCACTAGGGCTGATGGCCAATTTGGCTTGAAAATTCCCGCTGGGGGGCTGCCAGAGCCTGCTGAAGGCCCCCCACAGGCGCAAACCCGCACCAGCCTGACGGGGTGCTTCCCTTATAGTCGGTGCCACCATGAGCACCGCACACATCCAGCACCACATCGGCGGGCGCACCAGCGCCGCGTCGTCCAGCCGTTTTCAGGACGTGTTCAACCCCGCCACCGGCGCCGTCACGGGCCGCGTGGCCCTGGCCAACGCGGCCGACGTGGGCGAAGCGGTGGCCGCCGCCCAACAAGCCTTCCCGGCCTGGGCCGACACACCGCCCATCCGCCGTGCGCGGGTGATGTTCCGCTTCCTCGAACTGCTGAACCAGAAGAAAGACGACCTGGCCCGGATGATCACCGCCGAACACGGCAAGGTCTTCACCGACGCCCAGGGCGAGGTGGCGCGTGGCATCGACATCGTGGAATTTGCCTGCGGCATTCCGCAGTTGCTCAAGGGCGATTTCACCGACCAGGTCTCCACCGGCATGGACAACTGGACGCTGCGCCAGCCCCTCGGTGTGGTGGCCGGCATCACGCCGTTCAACTTTCCGGTCATGGTGCCCATGTGGATGTTCCCGGTGGCCATTGCGGCGGGCAACACCTTTGTGCTCAAACCCAGCCCGATCGACCCCAGCCCCAGCCTCTTCATCGCCGACCTGCTCAAGCAGGCCGGCCTGCCCGACGGCGTGTTCAACGTCGTCAACGGCGACAAAGAAGCCGTGGACGCATTGCTGGTGCACCCCGATGTGAAGGCCATCAGCTTCGTCGGCTCCACCCCCATTGCGAATTACATCTACGAGACCGGCGCGCACCACGGCAAACGTGTGCAGGCGCTGGGCGGCGCCAAGAACCACATGGTGGTGATGCCCGATGCCGACATCGAGCAGTCGGTCGATGCGCTGATTGGCGCGGCCTACGGCTCGGCTGGCGAACGCTGCATGGCGATTTCCGTGGCGGTGCTGGTGGGCGACGCGGCCGAAAAAATCATGCCGGCGCTGATCGAGCGCACCAAGGCGCTGAAGGTCTTGAACGGCACCAACCTGGCGGCCGAGATGGGGCCCATCGTGACCTCCATCGCACACAACCGCATCACCGGTTACATCGAGCAGGGTGTGAAGGAAGGTGCCAAGCTGCTGGTCGATGGCCGGGGCTTCGATGGCGCCAAAGCGGGCGACGGCTGCGCTAACGGGTTTTGGATGGGCGGCACGCTGTTTGACCACGTCACCCCCGACATGCGCATCTACAAGGAAGAAATTTTTGGCCCGGTGCTCAGCTGCGTGCGTGTGCCCGACTTCGCCACCGCGGTGCAGCTCATCAACGACCACGAGTTCGGCAACGGCGTGAGCTGCTTCACCCGAGACGGCCACGTGGCGCGCGAGTTCGCCCGGCGCATACAAGTCGGCATGGTGGGCATCAACGTGCCCATCCCGGTGCCCATGGCCTGGCACGGTTTTGGCGGCTGGAAGAAGAGTTTGTTTGGCGACATGCACGCCTACGGCGAAGAAGGCGTGCGCTTCTACACCAAGCAAAAAAGCGTCATGCAGCGCTGGCCCGAAAGCATTGGCAAGGGGGCTGAGTTCGTCATGCCCACCGCGAAATGATGCCCCCACGTTCGCGCACTGCGTGTCGCGCTCTGCCCCCCGAGGGGGCGCGGCCTTGCTTGGGGCGGCCCGGCGCGGCGGCCCATGTATTTCCCCCCGAAGGCAGTGACAATGAGTGAGAAATCCGACGCCGAGTTGGCGGCCGCGCAGGCGGAAGACCAGACCTTCGACTACATCATCGTTGGTGGTGGCACCGCCGGCAGCCTGCTGGCCAACCGGCTCAGCCACGGTGGCAAAAAGCGCGTGCTGATGATCGAGGCGGGCCGCCGTGACGACTACCACTGGATCCACATCCCGGTCGGTTATTTGCACTGCATTGGCAACCCCCGCACCGACTGGCTCTACAACACCGAACCCGAGCCCGGCCTGAACGGCCGCAGCCTGCGCTACCCGCGCGGCAAGACACTGGGCGGCTGCTCCAGCATCAACGGCATGATCTACATGCGCGGCCAGGCGCGCGACTACGACCACTGGGCCCAGCTCACCGGCGACGACACCTGGCGCTGGGACAACGCGCTGGCCGCCTTCAGGCACCACGAAGACCACTACAAGCTCGACCCGGAACAGCCCACGGCCAACGCCAACTTCAAGCGTTTCCACGGCCACAGCAGCCAGCACAAGCAGTACAAGCTGGCGGTGCGCAAGCTCGGCGGCGAATGGCGGGTGGAGAAGCAGCGCCTGCGCTGGGACATCCTCGACGCCTTCGCCAAGGCCGCCACCCAGGCCGGCATTCCCGCCACCGACGACTTCAACACCGGCGACAACGAGGGTGTGGGCTACTTCGAGGTGAACCAGAAAGAAGGCTGGCGCTGGAACACCGCCAAGGCTTTTCTGCGGCCCACCTGCTATGGCCGGCCCAACTTCGAGATGTGGACCATGGCGCAGGTCAACCGCCTGGTGATCGAGCCGCATGACGACCCCACCGGCCAGACGCGCCAGCGCTGCACCGGTGTGGAGGTCTGGAGCGGCTACGACATGACGGTGGCCACCGCCCGGTGCGAGGTGATTTTGTGCGCTGGCGCGATTGGCTCGCCGCACATCCTGCAGCGCTCCGGCATCGGCCCCGGCGCCCTGCTGCACCAGCACGGCATCCCGGTGCTGCAAGACCTGCCCGGCGTGGGCGCCAACCTGCAAGACCACTTGCAGATCCGATCGGTGTACAAGGTCAACAACGTGCCCACGCTCAACACGCTGGCCAACAGCTGGCTCGGCAAGGCGAAAATCGGGCTGGAATACGCCCTCAAGCGCACCGGGCCCATGAGCATGGCGCCGTCGCAGCTGGGGGCTTTCACCCGCAGCGACCCGTCACAGCCCCACCCGAACATCGAGTACCACGTGCAGCCGCTGAGCCTGGACGCCTTTGGCGAGCCCTTGCACAACTTCCCGGCCTTCACCGCGAGTGTCTGCAACCTGAACCCGACCAGCCGTGGCACGGTGCAGCTGAAAAGCCCGCGCATGGAAGACGCCCCGGCGATTGCGCCCAACTACCTCAGCACGCCGGAAGACCGGCAGGTCGCCGCCGACTCGCTGCGCGTCACGCGACGCATCGTCGGGCAGCCGGCATTGGCGGGCTACAAGCCAGAAGAATGGAAGCCTGGCGTGCAGTTCCAGACCGACGAAGAGCTGGCCAAGCTGGCCGGCGACATCGCCACCACCATCTTCCACCCGGTGGGCACCACCAAAATGGGGCGGGCCGACGACCCGATGGCGGTGGTCGATTCGCGCCTCAAGGTGCGCGGCGTGGCGGGCCTGCGGGTGGTGGATGCGGGCGTGATGCCCACCATCACCAGCGGCAACACCAACTCGCCGGTGCTGATGGTGGCCGAAAAGGCCGCCGAATGGATCGCTGCCGACAACCGCTGAGGGTGCGGCGCTAGCGGATGCCGCCGACGTAGCGCGGCGCGGGGGGCTCGTCGTCTGGCGCGTCGCCCGGCAACCGCGAGTCAAAGAAACCGGAGTGGCGGCCAAAGCCACTGGGCCGGGCCTCTGCAGGCGCCGGTGCCGGGCGTTCGCGCAGCGCGGTGGCCGCACGTTCCACCAAAGGCGGCGTGCGCACCGCCAGCGGGATGGCCATCACCCGTTCCAGCTTGTCGGCCCATTCGGCCAACTCAGGCGCGTTGTCTTCCGCTGCCTTGAGCCGGGCAAAACGCACGATCTCGGCCGCGTACTCGGTGTTGGCGGCCATCCATTCAACGTCGGTCACACGCCCGGTCTTACGGCGCAGCACCACATGCAGGTGGGCCGCCAGGGCAACACGTTCGGTGCTGGACATGGCGGCGCCTCAGTCCGACAGCCGTTCGCGGTGCAGCGAGATGTCGAGCCCAGTGCGCTCCGCGTTCTCGTCCACCCGCAGCCCCACCAGCAGCGAGGTGACCCACAGCAGCACGCCGGTCATCACCGCGCTGTAGGCCACCACCGCACCCACGCCAATCGCCTGCGTCACGATGTTGCCTTCCACGCCCGAAATGGCCTTGCTGGCAAACACGCCCGTCAGCAGCGAGCCCACAATGCCGCCCACGCCGTGCACACCAAACACGTCCAGCGAATCGTCGGCCTTGAGCAGGCGCTTGAGCCCGGTTGCACCCCAGTAGCAGACCACGCCGGCAATGCCGCCAATCAGCAGCGCGCTGGACGGCGAGACAAAACCCGCCGCCGGCGTGATGGCCACCAGGCCCGACACCAGCCCGGAGCACAGCCCCAGCAGCGACGGCCTGCGCCGCACCACCCACTCGCCCAGCATCCAGCCCATTGCGCCTGTGGCGGCCGCCAGGTGGGTCACCAGCATGGCCAGGCCGGCACGACCGTCAGACGCCACCGCCGAGCCGGCGTTGAAGCCGAACCAGCCCACCCACAGCAGCCCGGCGCCGGCCATCGTCAGACCCAGGTTGAACGGCTCGAACGGTTCGCGGCCATACCCTTGCCGCGCGCCCAGCACCCAGGCGCAAACCAGGCCCGACACACCGGCATTGACGTGCACCACCGAGCCACCGGCAAAATCCAGCGCGCCCAGCTGCGCCAGCCAGCCGCCCGGTTCCCAGACCCAGTGCGCCACCGGCGCATACACAAACAGCGACCACAGGGCCACAAACCACAGCATGGCCGAAAAGCGCATGCGCTCCACAATCGCGCCCACCAGCAGCGCGGCGGTGATGATGGCAAAAGTCAGCTGGAACATCGCGTAGACCGACTCCGGGATGTTGGGCGCGATGTGGCTCACCGCGACCAGCCCGGACTCCTTCACATAGTCAAAACCCTTGAACCACATCCGCTGGGTGCTGCCCAGCCAGGGGTCGCCGGGTGTGAAGGCCCAGGAATACGCCACCGCAAACCACAACACGCTGACCAGCCCGGCAATCGCCACCACCGACGCCATGGTGTTGATCACGCTTTTTTTGCGCACCATGCCACCGTAGAACAGCGCCACGCCGGGCAGCGTCATCAGCAGCACCAGCGCGGTGGAAACCATCATCCAGCCGGTGTCGGCCCCGTTCAGGGTGTCTTGTTTCACCAGGCCCGGGCGGGTCAGCGCTGTGGGCGGGGGCGCCACGACCGGCAACTCGGCTGGGGCAGCGACCACGGCGGTGGCCGCGGCAGGCGGCGCGACCGATGCCGCCACAGCCGGGGCAGACGCTGCGGGGGTGTCCGCCGCCGGTGCCTGGGCCCAGGCACCCAAACTCCACAAAGACAAGGTGACCAGCAACAAGGCCACCCCCCACCAATGTGCTGGCACAGGCCACCAGGGATTCCGAATGTCGGTCTGCATGAAATCAAGCCTTTGGGTTGACGCAATACAGGCGTTACGCATAAGTCATGCCATTGGTGCTGCTGCCCGGATGCCCGAGGGCCAGCGTGCGTGGCAGATAGGCAACACGGGAAATCCCGGATGCACTAACCCGGTGCAACCGGCTACATTCGTGCCATTGATGCGGGGCATGCCCTTGCAACACTGAGGAGCCGAGGAGACACCCCCAAAGAGCCACCACAACAACACAACCGCCAGCCCCCCGGGTTGAGCGGTGCATTTGCAAAGCACCGGAAGTCCGGTGCTTTTTTTTGCCTGTTGCGTGGGGGACGCCGGTTGTGGTTGACCACACCGGCCTCCGCCGGACCGGGTGCGACAATCCTCGCATGGACCTGCTCATCGTCTCCCTGGCCTCGCTGTTGGCAGGTTTTGTGGACGCGATGGTCGGCGGCGGCGGGCTGATCATGGTGCCGGCGCTGTTTGCCACCTTTCCCACCACCCACCCGGCCACGCTGTTTGGCGTCAACAAGGGCGCTTCGGTCTGGGGCACGGCCATGGCCACCTGGCAGTACAGCCGGCGCGTCGAGATGCGCTGGGCCGCCCTGCTGCCGGCGGCTGCGGCCGGGCTGACCGGCTCGCTTGGCGGGGCCTGGCTGGTCACCGTGGTGTCGCCCGACTTCCTGCGCCGCCTGCTGCCGCTGGTGCTGCTGGCGGTGCTGGCCTACACCCTGGTCAAAAAAGACATGGGCCGCGTGCACGCCCCGCGTTATTCAGGGCGGCAGGAGGCCTTGGTGGCCAGCGCCATTGGCGGCGTGATCGGGTTTTACGACGGTTTTTTCGGCCCTGGCACCGGCAGCTTTTTTGTCTTCCTGTTCGTGCGCTGGCTGGGCTACGACTTCCTCAACGCGTCGGCCTCGGCCAAGCTGCTGAACACCGCCACCAACATCTCGGCGCTGGCGCTGTTTGCCTGGAAGGGCCACATCTGGTGGCATTTTGTGCTGGCCATGGCCGTGGCCAACGTGGTGGGCAGCCTGCTGGGCACCCACATGGCCCTGAAGCACGGGGCCGGTTTTGTGCGCGGCATGTTCGTGCTGGTCGTCAGCGCGCTGATCCTGAAAACCGGCTACGACGCGTTCTTGCGTTGACCACCGGGGCGGGTCACTGGGGCGCAGGTGGCCACGGCATTTCGGCGGCGATGCGCGGCTTGCCGATGGGCGCGGCGGCCTTGCCCACCCGCACAGCCGCCATGTCTTCCTCGCTCGGGTACTGGCCCAGCACCCAGTAGTCAAACACGCGCCGGGCGATGGGGGCGGCATGTTCGGCGCCAAAGCCAGCGTTCTCCACCACCACGGCCAACGCAATGGTCGGTTTGTCGGCCGGGGCGAACGCCATGTAGAGCGCATGGTCGCGCTGGTGTTCTTCGAGCTTGCGCGCGTCGTACTTGTCTTTCTGGCCGATGGTCACCGCCTGCGCCGTGCCGGTTTTGCCGCCGCTGAGGTAGCCGGCGCCAGCAAACACCCGTGTCGAGGTGCCCTCTTGCGTCACGCCGACCAGTGCCTTGCGCACCACCTCGACGTTCTGTGGCTTGAAGCCGAGGTTTTCCGGTTCGGACGGGGCCACCATGACCTCGGTGCGGTCGCCAGTGGCACGCTGCGTGCCCAGCACCAGCCGGGGTTTGTACTTGACGCCGCCATTGGCCAGCACGGCGGTGGCCTGTGCCAGTTGCAGCATGGTGAAGGTGTTGTAGCCCTGGCCAATGCCCAGCGAGATGGTCTCGCCGGCAAACCATTTCTTCTGCTCCGGCCGTTTGTAGACGCGGCGCTTCCATTCCTGGTTGGGCAGCACGCCCCGCACCTCGCCGTGGATGTCGATCCCGGTGATCTGGCCAAAGCCGAGTGGTTTCATGAAGTCGTGCATGGCGTCCACACCGAGGTCGTTGGCCAGCGCGTAGTAGTAGATGTTGCTCGACTTGACGATGCTGCGGTACATGTCCACCGGGCCGAGGCCGTGGTCGTCGTGGCTGCGGAAGCGGTGGCCGCCAAAGACCCAGAAGCCGGGGTCGTTGGTCACGGTACTGGGGGTGCGTTTGCCGGTTTCCAGCGCCGCCAGCGCCATGAAAGGCTTGTAGGTCGAGCCGGGTGGGTAGGTGCCACGCAGCGCACGGTTCAGCAGCGGCTTCTCGATCGACTCGCTCAGCGCCTGCCAGCTCTCGGTGTCGATGCCGTCAACGAAGAGGTTGGGGTCGAAGGTGGGTTTGCTGACGAAGGCCAGCACCTCGCCACTGGTCGGGTCTATCGCCACCAGCGCCCCGCGCCGGTCGCCGAACATGTCTTCCACCAGCTTTTGCAGCTTGATGTCGATCGACAGCCGCACCGTGTCGCCCGCTGTGGGTGGCGTGGTGGCGAGCTTGCGCACCGCCCGGCCGCCGGCCGAGGTTTCCACCTGGTCCACGCCGGTGATGCCGTGCAGCTGCTGCTCGAAACTCTGCTCCACGCCGAGTTTGCCGATGTGGTCGGTGCCGCGGTAGTTGCCCTCGTCGTCGGTGTCTGCGATGCGTTCCTTTTCGGCCTGGTTGATGCGGCCGATGTAGCCGAGCACATGGCTGCCCAGCTCGCCGTAGGGGTAGTTGCGGAACAGCCGGGCCTTGATCTCGACCCCGGGGAAACGGTAGCGCTGCGCCGCGAAGCGGGCCACCTCCTCGTCGCTCAGGCGGTTGCGGATTGGCAGCGACTCGAAGTTCTTTGACTCTTCCTGCAGCTTTTTGAAGCGCCGCCGGTCTTTGGCGTCCACCGGGATCACGGTGGCAATCGCGTCGATGGTGGCGGCAAGGTTTCCGGCCTTGGACGGTGTGATCTCGAGGGTGTAGGCCGAGAAGTTGGTCGCCAGCACCACACCGTTGCGGTCCAGGATCTGGCCCCGGTTGGGCACGATGGGCAGCACCGCCGTGCGGTTGCTTTCTGCCTGTTCGTTCAGATCGTCGTGGCGCACCACCTGCAGGTAGACCAGCCGCGACGCCAGCAGCCCAAACGCCAGCACCACCACGACGCTGATGGCCAGCACCCGGCCGCGAAACCGGCTCAGCTCCATCTTGACGTTGCGGTAGGAGGTCATCGCAAAGGTCTCACAGCGGCCGGGTCGCGTCGGGGTTGGGGGTGCGTCGCTGCGGCATCAGCAACAGGGTGCTGGCCAGTGGCCACAGCAGGCTGGTCAGCAGCGGCTTGAACAGGAAACCCCAGCCAGGCAGCACGCCACCACTGACCAACCGCACGAGAAACTCCAGCGCAAACGCCCCCACGAACAGCGGCACCAGTTGCACCGCCTGTGAATGCACCTTGAACCACTGGATGCGCCGGTGCACCATGGTGGCAAAAAACGCCAGCGTGGTGTAGGTCCAGGCGTGCTGGCCGAGCAGCGAGGTCTGCTGCACGTCCATCACCAGGCCAAAACAAAAAGCTGCGCCAATGCCCACCCGCAGTGGCTGGTGCACGTTCCAGAACACCAGCACCAGCGCCAGGAAGTCGGGCGTCCAGGAAATGCGGCCCAGCGGCATCATGTTCAACAGCAGCGCCACGAACAAGGTGGTCCAGATGAACGATGGTTTGGCGGGCAGCAGCAGCTGCTGGCCCTGCGGCATGATCATGGACGGGACCCTTTGCGTGGTGGCGGTGGCGTGTCCACCGGCGGGCGTGGTGGCAATTGCAGTTCGCTGGCCAATGGTTTCAGCACCACCACGTGCCGTGCCCCATCCACCATGGCCGCCGGTGTGCAGAGGATGCGGACAAAGCTGCCTTCGCCCAGGCGGTCCATCTGCGCAATCCGCGCCACCGGCAGGCCTGCGGGGTACACCCCATCCACGCCGCTGGTGGTGAGCACGTCACCCACCTTCACATCGGCATCGCCGGTCAGGAAGCGGAGCTCCAGCACGCCACTGTGCTGCGCTGGCTCACCATAGAGCACGTTGCGGGCGCCGGTTCGGGTGTTGAGCACCGGAATGGCCAGGTCACGGTCGATCACCAGCGTGACCTCGCTGACCAGCGGGTAGACGCGTGTGACCTGGCCGAGCACGCCCGACTCGTCAATCACCGGTGAGCCCTGCTCAATGCCGTGGACCATGCCGCGGTCCACGATCACCTTGCGGGCGTAGGGGTCGGCGGTGTCGTACAGCACCTCGGCCGCGGTGCCGGGCTGCCGGGTGTGTTCGCGCAGCGCCAGCAGCTGGCGCAGGCGGTTGTTTTCCAGGGTCAGCTGGGCGGTCTGGTTGGCCAGCAGCGACTGTGCAGCGAGCTGCTTCTGTGCGGCGTCGACGCGGTTCTGCGCGGCGATCAGCGTCTCGAAATGGCCGACACCGGTTTCCACCGCCAGCACCGGCTGGCGTGCCAGCCACTGCAGCGGGGCGAGCAGCGTGATCACCGTGGCCCGCAGGGGCTGGGTGAGTTTGTAGCGCACGTCGGCCACCATCAGAAACAACGCCAGTGCCGTGCACAGCGCCAATTTGGACAGTGCGGACAGACCTTGTCTGAAAAACGGGGGCGGTGACCGGTCCATGGTTCCCAGCGGCATGACGGTTCAGTGAACGCGTGAATGGGGAATTAAAAAAGCCGGCCACATCATCGGGTGGGCCGGCGGATTTGTCGAGTACCAGGTTGCCCTTGGTTTACTCGTTGGTGAAGATGCCTCCGAGCTGGTCCATCTTCTCCAGCGCAATGCCGCAACCGCGCACCACGCAGGTCAATGGGTCTTCGGCCACCAGCACCGGCAGACCGGTTTCTTCGGCCAGCAGGCGGTCGAGGTCGCGCAGCAGTGCGCCGCCACCGGTCAGCATCATGCCGCGTTCGGCGATGTCGGCGCCGAGTTCGGGTGGCGTGTATTCGAGCGCGTTCTTCACGGCGCTGACGATGTTGTTGATCGGGTCGGTCAGCGCTTCCAGAATCTCGTTGCTGGAGATGGTGAAGCTGCGCGGCACGCCTTCGGACAGGTTGCGGCCCTTGACCTCGATCTCCTTGACCTCGCTGCCCGGAAAGGCAGAGCCGATCTTTTTCTTGATGGCTTCGGCCGTGGGCTCGCCAATCAGCATGCCGTAGTTGCGGCGGATGTAGTTGATGATGGCTTCGTCGAAACGGTCGCCGCCGACGCGCACACTGCCCTTGTAGACCATACCGCCCAGGCTGATGACGCCGACCTCGGTGGTGCCACCGCCGATGTCCACCACCATCGAGCCGCTGGCCTCGGCCACCGGCAGGCCGGCACCGATCGCGGCGGCCATGGGTTCTTCGATCAGGTAAACGTCAGAAGCACCGGCGCCGAGTGCCGATTCGCGGATCGCGCGGCGCTCGACCTGGGTCGAGCCGCAGGGCACGCAGATGATGATGCGCGGGCTCGGCCGCAACACCGAGCGCGGGTGCACCATCTTGATGAACTGCTTGAGCATCTGCTCGGTGACGGTGAAGTCGGCGATCACGCCGTCCTTCATCGGGCGGATCGCCTCGATGTTGCCCGGCACCTTGCCCAGCATGGCCTTGGCTTCCTTGCCAACGGCCTGGATGGTTTTTTTGCCCTGTGGACCGCCTTCGTGGCGGATCGCAACGACCGACGGCTCGTCAAGCACAATGCCTTTGCCGCGAACGTAAATCAGGGTGTTGGCGGTACCCAGGTCAATCGCCAGGTCGGTGGAGAAGTACCGACTGAATGCTCCGAACATTGAAAATCCTCTCGGGCACCGGGCGCGCTTCGGCGTCCGGTCACCCTGTATTTAACGGGTCAATAAAGTCAGATCGTGGGTGGTAACGCGCTTTTTTGCGCATTGCACACCATTTTGAAGCTGATGCATCAAAGGCGGGATAATACCGCATTGCCCTGTGGCGGCTGGCGCAAAACGCCCGCATTCTGGCCCGATTCCAGCCGCCACCCACCGCCCCACCCCAACTCTTTTGTAACCCCTCGCAAGCTTATGGCCCTGACTTCTGCAGACATTGACCGCATTGCCAACCTGGCTCGGTTAGAGCTTCGCGGCGACGAAAGTGCGCGCCTGCTCGCCCAGTTGAACCAGTTTTTCGGCATCGTTGAGCAAATGCGCGCGGTCGATACCACCGGCATAGCCCCGCTGTCGCACCCGGTTGGCGCGGTGCAGGACATCACGCTGCGCCTGCGCGACGATGTGGCCAGCGAGCCCAACCAGCGCGAGGCCAACCAGAAGAGCGCGCCAGCTGTGGAGCGCGGGTTGTTCCTCGTGCCGAAAGTGATTGAGTAAACCCGCATGACGACCGAACTCCACGACCTGAGCGTCGCCCAACTTGCGGCACAGCTGCGTGCCAAAACCGTTTCCGCCACCGAAGCCGCCCAGCACTTTCTGCAGCGCGCGCAAACGCATGCGGCTCTGGGGGCTTTCCTCGCCACGGACACCGAGGCCACGCTGGCCCAGGCCCGCGCGGCCGATGCCCGCATCGCTGCCGGCGACAGCGCGCCGCTGCTCGGCGTGCCGCTGGCCCACAAGGACATCTTCGTCACCACCGACTTCCCCACCACCGCTGGTTCGAAGATGCTGGACGGCTACCGCTCCCCTTTCGATAGCACTGTTGTCAGCAAAATCGCTGGCTCAGGCATGGTTTCGCTTGGAAAGCTCAATTGCGACGAGTTTGCAATGGGTTCCAGCAACGAAAACTCGGCTTTTGGCGCGGTGAAGAACCCGTGGGACTTGTCGCGCGTGCCCGGTGGCTCGTCTGGCGGCAGCGCAGCGGCTGTGGCGGCCCGCCTCACACCCGCGGCCACCGGCACCGACACCGGCGGCTCCATCCGCCAGCCCGCCTCGTTCTGCGGCATCACGGGTATCAAGCCCACCTACGGCCGCGCTTCGCGCTACGGCATGGTGGCCTTTGCCTCCAGCCTGGACCAGGCTGGCCCGATGGCGCGCAGCGCCGAAGACTGCGCGTTGTTGCTGAGCGCCATGTGTGGCCCGGATCTGGACCGTGACTCGACCTCGCTCGACGTGCCGGCCGAAGACTTCGGCCGTTTGCTGAACGATTCGCTCGACGGCCTGCGCATCGGTATTCCCAAGGAGTTTTTCGCCGAAGGCCTGTCGGCCGACGTGCGTGCTGCGGTCGACGCGGCTCTCAAGGAATACGAAAAACTCGGCGCGAAGTTGGTGCCCATCTCGCTGCCGCGCACCGAGCTGTCGATCCCGGTGTACTACATCATCGCGCCGGCCGAGGCCAGCTCCAACCTGAGTCGCTTTGACGGCGTGAAATTCGGCCACCGCGCCGCCCAGTACACCGACCTGCTCGACATGTACAAAAAGACCCGCGCCGAAGGTTTTGGCGACGAGGTCAAACGCCGCATCATGATTGGTGCCTACGTGCTGAGCCACGGCTACTACGACGCCTACTACCTGCAGGCGCAAAAAATCCGCCGCATGATCGCCGACGACTTCCAGCAGGCCTTCACACAATGCGACGTGATTGCCGGCCCGGTGGCGCCCACGGTGGCGTGGAAACTCGGCGAAAAATCCGACGACCCGGTGGCCAACTACCTGGCGGACATCTTCACCCTGCCCGCCTCGCTCGCCGGCCTGCCCGGCATGAGCGTGCCGGCCGGTTTTGGCGCGGACAACATGCCGGTGGGCTTGCAGCTCATTGGCAACTACCTGCAGGAAGCCAAGCTGCTGAACGTGGCGCACGGTTTGCAGCAGGCCACCGACTTTCACCTCCGCCGTCCGGAGGGCATTTGAGATGAGTGAGACCGTGAACACCTTTGAAGCCCAGCAACAGGGCCGTCCCACTGGCCCGCTGGTCAGCGGGTACGAAGTCATCATCGGCTTCGAGACACACACGCAGCTTTCCACGGAAAGCAAGATTTTCAGCCGCGCCTCCACCGCCTTCGGCGCCGAGCCCAACACGCAGGCCTGCGCGGTGGATCTGGCGCTGCCGGGCACGCTGCCGGTGATGAACAAAGGCGCGGTCGAACGCGCCATCCAGTTCGGCCTGGCCATCGGCGCCCATGTGGCGCCGCGCAGCATTTTTGCCCGCAAGAACTACTTCTACCCCGATCTGCCCAAGGGCTACCAGATCAGCCAGTTCGAGATTCCGGTGGTGCAGGGTGGCTCGGTCGAGTTCTTCCTCGGCGACGAGAAAAAGTCGGTGCGGCTGGTGCGCGCGCACCTGGAAGAAGATGCCGGCAAATCGCTCCACGAAGACTTCATTGGCCAATCGGGCATCGACCTGAACCGCGCCGGCACGCCGTTGCTGGAAATCGTCACCGAGCCCGACATGCGCTCCAGCGCCGAGGCGGTGGCTTATGCCAAAGAGCTGCACAAAATCGTCACCTGGATCGGCATCTGCGATGGCAACATGCAGGAAGGCAGCTTCCGCTGCGACGCCAACGTGTCGGTGCGCAAGCCCGGCCAGCCGCTGGGCACCCGGCGCGAGATCAAGAACCTGAACAGTTTCAAGTTCATGCAGCAGGCCATCGACTACGAAATCCGCTGGCAGATCGAGCAGATCGAAGACGGCCATGCGATCCAGCAGGCCACCGTGCTGTTCAACCCCGACACCGGCGAGACCCGTGCGATGCGCACCAAGGAAGACGCCGCCGACTACCGCTACTTCCCCGACCCCGATTTGCCGCCGCTGGTGATCGCCGACGACTGGGTGGCCCGCGTGAAAGCGCAAATGCCCGAGCTGCCGCGTGCGATGGCCGCGCGTTTTGTGGCCGACTACGGCTTGCCGGAATACGACGCGACCACGCTGACACAAAGCCAAGCGATGGGCGCCTACTTTGAGGCGGCGGCCAAGGCCAGTGGCAGCCCGAAGCTGGTGAGCAACTGGGTCATGGGCGAGCTGTCGCGCAGGCTCAACACGCAAGATGCTGGCATCGCGGCTTCGCCGGTCAGCGCCGCGCAACTGGCGCAGCTGGTGGGCCGCATTGCCGATGGCACCGTTTCCAACAACGCGGCGAAACAGGTGTTTGACGCGCTGTGGACGGGCGATGGCACCGAGGTGGACGCCGTCATCGACGCCAAGGGCCTGAAGCAAATGAGCGACACCGGCGAGTTGGAGAGCATCATCGACGCCGTGTTGGCCGCCAACGCCGACAACGTGGCGCAGTACAAGGCGGGCAAGGAGAAGGCCTTCAACGCGCTGGTCGGCCAAGCCATGAAGGCCACCAAGGGCAAGGGCAACCCAGCGCAGGTCAACGCGCTGTTGAAGCAAAAGCTGGGATGATGCTGTGCATTGCTATTGAATAAATAGCAATGTTGTCAGGTTTCACTAAGGCTGAGGAGCGATTTGGCTTGAAATCGCCGGTGCGGAGGCTGCTGGTGCCGCTGGAACCGGGTCCCGCGACCACAGAGCGCGCAGGCGCTCGCGCTCTTCGTCAAAACGCTGCTGCACGCGCAGTTTCTCGGCCTCCTGCTCGGCAACAAAGCGTTTTTGGGCGGCCGCGCTGCCGTCAATGTCCACCAGTTGCCGTTTCAGCGCAGCAGGTGCTCTGGCCGGGTCGGCCTTGTAGAACTCCAGCTCCAGTTCGGCCATGTTGCGCTGCTTGGCCAGGTCGTCCAGCCGCAGCTGCGCGGTCTTGATGCGTTCGCCAATCTGCGCCAGCACCGCCTCTCGTTCCTTGTCGTGGGCGGCCTGGTTGGGGTAACGCACGACCAGGGCCTGTTCCCGCTGACGCTCTTTCTGCTTTTGGTCGCGTGCCAGCGCCGCCAGCCGCTCGCGTTCGGCCTGCTGGGCGCGTTCCACGGCGGTCGGTTCCGGTGGCACATGGCGCTGAACGGTGCCACTCGGGTTCAGCACACGCTGTTCCCGGTCCAGGCAGGCCGGAATCGGGCGGTCGGCCGTCAGCCGGTTGCCATGGCCATCCACACAGGTGTAAATGCCGTTTGTCTGGGCGCTGGCGGCCAGCGCCAAGGCCACGGGCAGGCCAGCAAGCCAGCGCGTGCCGGTGCGGTGAGGGACCCAAAAGGGCGCCTCACTCCACGCCATAGCGCTCCCGGTAGGCCAGCACGCGCTGGTGGTGTTCGGCTTGGTATGGCATCGTGCTGCCATCGTAAGGCTGTTGGGCCAGGTGTTGCAAGACGTCCGAGAGGGTGGCGATGGCGCAAACCTGCAAGCCAAGCTGGTTGCGCACATACTGCACCGCGCTGTACGGCACGTCGGCGCCGTTCTCGGTGGCCATTTCCTGCCGGTCCAGCGCAATCGCCACCGCGTGTGGCGTGGCGCCAGTGGCCTGGATGATGGCAATCGACTCCCGCACGGCGGTACCGGCCGACATCACGTCGTCCACGACCAGCACCCGGCCGCGCAGCGGCGCACCCACCAGCGTGCCGCCTTCGCCGTGGGCTTTGGCTTCCTTGCGGTTGTAGGCGAACGGCACATTGCGACCCAGCCGCGCCAACTCAATGGCCACCGCCGCGGCCAGCGGAATGCCTTTGTAAGCGGGCCCGAAGATCATGTCGAACTCGATGCCGCTGGCCAGCAGGCGCCGCGCATAAAATTCAGCGAGGTGGCCCAGCTTGGCGCCATCGTCAAATAGCCCGGCGTTGAAGAAATAGGGCGACAGTCGCCCCGCCTTGGTCTTGAATTCACCGAACCGCAGCACCCCCGCGCCGAGCGCGAACTGCACAAAATCCAGCGACAGCGTGTCGGCCACGTTGCCCTGACCTGCATTGACTGACATGGGAGCTTCCTTGTTCAAACTGACCAGCCTCAACCTCAACGGCATCCGCTCCGCCACCAACAAGGGGCTGGAAGCGTGGCTGGACAAAAACCAGCCCGATTGTATTTGTGTGCAGGAGCTCAAGGCCGTGAGCGACGACATGCTGGGCCGCTTCGAGTCACTGTCTGGCCTGCACGGGCATTTCCATTTCGCCGGCAAAAAGGGCTACTCGGGCGTGGGCATTTACACCCGCCATGCACCGAGCGACGTGGTGGTCGGCTTCGGCTGCCCCGAATTCGACGCCGAAGGCCGCTATGTGGAACTGCGGTTTGACACGCCCGCGCGCAAGTTGTCGCTCATCAGCGCCTACTTTCCCAGCGGCTCGTCGGGGGACGACCGGCAGCAGGCCAAATTCCGCTTTCTGGCCGCTTTTTACCCCCATCTGCAACAGCTCAAACAAGGGCGCGAATTCATCCTCTGCGGCGACGTCAACATCGCGCACCAGCAGATTGACCTGAAGAACTGGCGCAGCAACCAGAAAAACAGCGGCTTTTTGCCCGAGGAGCGCGCCTGGATGACCCAGTTGCTGACCGACGCCGGGCTGGTCGACGTCTACCGCCAGCTCCAGCCCACCACCACCGACGCCGCCTACACCTGGTGGAGCAACCGTGGCCAGGCCTGGGCCAACAACGTGGGTTGGCGGCTCGATTACCACCTCGCCACGCCCACCCTGGCCGCGTTGGCCCGCACCGAAGCCATTTACAAGGCCGAACGCTTTTCCGACCACGCGCCCATCACCATTGGCTACGACCTGAGCCTGAAGGGCGCAGCATGAACGCACAGACCGAGCGTTTCACCATCCCAGGCCCGGCGGGCCTGCTGGAAGTCGCACGAGACAGTGCAGCCGGTGCGAGGCGCGGCGCCGCAGTGGTCGCTCACCCCCACCCGTTGTTTGGTGGCACGCTGGACAACAAAGTTGTGCAAACCCTGGCGCGTGCTTTTGTGCAGTGCGGGTGGGATGCCTGGCGCTTCAACTTCCGCGGCGTGGGACAAAGCGTTGGCGCGTACGACGACGGCCAGGGTGAGCGCGACGACCTGCTGGCGGTGGTGGCGCATGCCACCCAGGGCGACGCGCCCGGCGGACCCCTGGCCCTGGCGGGCTTCTCTTTTGGCGCCTTTGTCACCAGCCACGCGGCCGTGGCCTTGCTGGACCGGTACGCGCTTGAAAAGCTTGTTTTGGTCGGTACGGCCGCGTCCCGGTTTGCGGTGGCCGCCGTGCCCGAGGCTTTGCACGAGCGCACGCTGGTCGTGCACGGCGAGCACGACGACACCGTGCCGCTGGCCGCGGTGATGGACTGGGCGCGGCCGCAGTTGCTGCCCGTGACCGTCGTTCCGGGTGGCGGCCACTTCTTTCATGGACAATTGCCGCTTTTGAAGCAATTGGTGGTCCGACACCTCCAATCCTGAAGCCTGCGGGTGGCTTGCCCACCCCGTTTTCACACAGACACCCCCCATGACACGTTTTCTGCAGGCGCTGCGCGCCTTCACACTCGCCTCTCTTCTGGCTCCTGTCGCTTTCAGTGCAAGTGCGCAAACGCCCGAAGCGCCCGAGATCGCTGCCCGGGCCTACATGCTCCTTGATGTGTCGGCCAACCAGATACTGGCGGCGAAAGACATCGACATGCCGGTCGAGCCGGCATCGCTGACCAAGCTGATGACGGCCTACATCGTGTTCGATGCGCTGCGCGCCAAGAAAATGGACCTGAAGCAAACGCTGCCTGTCAGCGAGCGTGCCTGGAAAACGCCCGGCTCCCGCATGTTCATCGACCCCAAGATGATGGTGCCAGTGGAAGACCTGATCAAAGGCATGGTCGTGCAGTCCGGCAACGATGCCACCGTGGCGTTGGCCGAGGGTGTTGCGGGCTCTGTGGAGCGTTTTGTGCAGTTGATGAACGAGCAGGCCAAAGCGATTGGCATGGCGAACACCAGCTACAAGAACCCCGAAGGCCTGACCGAACCCGGCCACACCACCACCGCGCGCGACCTGGCCCTGCTGGCCGCCAAGCTGATGCGCGAATTCCCCGACTACGTGGCGTTCAACGCCATCAAGAAGTACCGCTACACCGGCACGCCGACGGCCAACGACACCAACCGCAACCTGCTGCTGTTCCGCGACCCCACCGTGGACGGCCTGAAAACCGGCCACACCGCCGCCGCGGGCTACTGCCTGATTGCCACCGCCAAGCGCGACTTCCCCAACCTCAAGGGCCGCCGCCTGCTGTCCATCGTGCTCGGTGCATCCAGCGAGAACGCCCGTGCCAACGAATCGCAAAAGCTGTTGAACTGGGGTTACACCGCGTTTGAGGGGGTCAAGCTGTTCGAGGCCAACCAGCCGGTGGCCACGCCAGCGGTCTGGAAGGGCAAGGAGAACGTCCTCAAGCTGGGCCGTCCCGAAACGCTGGTGGTGGCCATTCCTGCGGGCAGCGCCCAGAACATCAAGACCCAGGTGGTCCGGCCAGACCCGCTGGTGGCGCCGTTCACCAAGGGCCAGCAGGTTGGCACGCTCAAGGTCATGCTGAATGACCAGGCTTTGGCCAATGTGCCGCTGGTTGTGCTGGAAGGGGTCGAACAGGCTTCTTTCATCGGCCGCGCCTGGGACGCCATTCGCCTCTGGGTAAAGTGAGCCAGTGCACGCAATTTGCGTGAAAACCCTCTAACTGCTATAGTCATGGGCTTTTCGGGATTTCCCGAAGGGATTCACGTTTTCGTTTTTTCTTTGGACGTTTAGGGACGTTTTTTTAATGCCAACCATCAATCAATTGGTGCGTCAGGGGCGCGAGGTCGAACAGATCAACTCGAAAAGCCCTGCGATGCAAAACTCGCCACAGCGCCGCGGCGTGTGCACCCGTGTGTACACCACGACGCCAAAAAAGCCGAACTCGGCGCTGCGTAAAGTCGCCAAAGTGCGCCTGACCAACGGTTTCGAGATCATCTCCTACATCGGCGGTGAAGGTCACAACCTGCAGGAACACTCGGTGGTTCTGGTGCGCGGTGGCCGTGTCAAGGATTTGCCCGGTGTGCGTTACCACATCGTGCGTGGTTCGCTCGATTTGCAAGGCGTGAAAGACCGCAAGCAGTCGCGTTCCAAGTACGGTGCGAAAAAGCCAAAGGCCAAATAAGCCAACCCGGTTCGGGCTGTACTGCCCGCGCCAGAAGCGGTCGCAAGGCTTCTTCAAAACAGGTGCTTGAAAATCACCGTGGCAGGTGTTTCAAGCGAAGTGACCCAAGTGCAAATGGTTGCACCGGTCGAGTAAGTGAGGGTTGAAATGACTCTCGCGGTGCTGCAAAAGCGTTGTGCTGTTGTGGTGCCAACTGAAGCAAAGAGGTGAAAAAATGCCACGTCGTCGCGAAGTCCCTAAAC
>JAZKIY010000036.1:0-1545 GCA_040384665.1 Pseudomonadota bacterium | reverse complement strand
CGCTGAAGGACACCAAGATCGGCTACGTGTTCCAGAACTACCGCGAAGCGATGTTTCCGTGGATGCGCACCATCGACAACATCGCCTACCCGCTCAAGCTCGAAGGCAAGTCCAAGGCCGAGGTGGACCGTCGCATGGCCGAGCTGGTCGCGTCTTTTGACGTGAAGTTCGACCTCAACCGCTACCCCTACGAACTGTCAGGCGGCCAGCAGCAGACCGCCTCCATCATGCGGGCGCTGGCCAACAACCCCGAGGTGCTGTTCCTGGACGAACCCTTCTCGGCCCTCGACTTCGAGATGACGCTGTTCATCCGCGAGAAGCTGCAGGAAGTGTTCATGCAGACCGGCACCACCATGCTGCTGGTGTCACACGACCTGGAGGAGGCGGTCTACCTCGCCGACCAGGTGCTGCTGCTGACCAAGCGGCCGACCCGCGTTGCGGAGATACTCCCTTACAACGATGCCCGGCCGCGCACGGTGGAGACCCTGTCCGAACCGGGCTTCATCAGCACCAAGAAGTTGAGCCTGGAAATTTTCCAGCGCGAAGTCCGGCGCTAAGTACTCAGGGGAAACGATGGACGAAACAAGGATTGCGGCCTATGTCGATGTCACCGCCGCCGTGCTGGGCCTGCCCTTGGCGGCCGACCGGGCCGCGCGTGTGACCGCCCACCTGCAGCGCACGGCGGCGATGGCCGCCTTGCTGGATGCAGCGCCGCTGGCACCGCACGACGAACTCGCCGAAATCTACAGCCCGGCAGCCTTCCCGCCCCCGGATGACGGGCGCACTCAGCTATGAAAAGCATAGCATTTGACGCGTCGGCGATGGCTGCTGCCGTAGCCTCGGGAGAGATCAGTGCGCGCGAACTGGTGGAGACCAGCCTGGCGCGTATTGCGGCCACCGACGGCCAGGTCAATGCCTTCACCGAAACCACCCGTGACCGCGCGCGCGCCGAGGCCGACGCGGTGGACGACCGGCGCGCCCGCGGTGAGCCCCTCGGGCCGCTGGCCGGTGTGCCCTATGCGGTCAAGAACCTGTTTGACATCGAGGGGCTGACCACCCTGGCGGGCTCTAAAGTCAACCAGGGCCTGCCGGCGGCGACGGCCGATGCGGTGCTGGTCACGCAGATGAAAGCCGCCGGCGCGGTGCTGGTCGGAGCGCTCAACATGGACGAATACGCCTACGGCTTCACCACCGAAAACACCCATTACGGTCCCTGCCACAACCCGCACGACCTGACGCGTGTCGCTGGCGGCTCCTCGGGTGGCTCCGGCGCAGCGGTGGCGGCCGGGCAGGTGCCGGTCACGCTGGGCTCGGACACCAACGGCTCCATCCGTGTGCCGTCCTCGCTGTGTGGCGTCTGGGGGCTCAAACCGACCTTCGGCCGATTGTCGCGCCGCGGCAGCTATCCTTTTGTGCACAGCATCGACCACCTCGGACCGCTGGCGAGCAGCCTGGCTGGTTTGGGTCTGGCCTACGACGCGCTGCAATGTCCCGATCCGCTGGACCCGGGCTGCCATGCGTTGCGTGTGCAGCCGGTGTTGCCGG
>JAZKIY010000035.1:0-1810 GCA_040384665.1 Pseudomonadota bacterium | reverse complement strand
TCCACGGTGTGCCGCCAGACATCCTGCGGCATCAGATTGACGCGGTGGTCGAGGATATCGGTGTCGATGCGGTCAAAATCGGCATGCTGCATGCCCCCGAGATTGTGCTGGCGGTGGCCGAGGCGATAGACCGCCATGCGCTCCGGAAAATTGTGCTCGACCCCGTCATGGTGGCCACCAGCGGCGCGGTGCTTATCGACAACCCGGCCATTGCCGTGCTGGTGCGCGAACTGTTTCCGCGCGCCGTGCTGGTGACGCCCAACCTCGACGAGGCGGCCTTGCTGGTAGGCCGGCCCTTGCACAACGCGCAGGACATGGAGCGCGCGGCAAACGAATTGCTGGCCCGCGGCGCGCATGCCGTGCTGCTCAAGGGCGGCCATCTGCCGGGCGACACCGTGATTGATTTGCTGGTCACGGCCCAGGGTGGCAGCCACTGGATGCAGGCGCCGCGTATCCAGAGTCCCAACACCCATGGCACTGGCTGCACGCTGTCGTCGGCCATTGCTGCCGGACTGGCGCTGGGCCAGCCCTTGCTTGAAGCGGTCGAGATGGCGCGGGCCTATGTGCGCGCCGCCATGCTGGCCGGGGCGCGGGTGAAAACCGGCGCCGGCGGCGGCCCGCTGAATCACGGCCACGCACCTGTGCCGATGCGGCTCAACCCCCTGGTTTAAACGCGGATCGCCGACGCCTGGCGAGTGCCCGAGTCAGGCGGATTCTGGCGGCGCAACACCCAGCAGCTTGTGCAGCTTGGGGCTGGTGGTGGTGTACTGAAGCTGTATCTTCTGGTCGGGAAAAATCAGTTCGGCCGCGCCGAAAGCCGCCAGTGCGCATTCATGAAAACCGCAGAGTATCAGCTTCTTCTTGCCGGGGTAGGTGTTGATGTCTCCGACCGCAAAAATGCCGGGCACGCTGGTGGAGAATTTTTCGGTGTCGACCAGCAACTGCTTGCGTTCCATGTCCAGCCCCCACTGCGTCAGCGGTCCGAGTTTGGGTGACAGGCCGAGCAGAACCAGCATCATGTCCACCGGCAAGGCAGCTGTGTTGCCGTCCACGTCCGTGATATGTGCTGCTGTCAATGTGTCGCCTGCGGTGCTTATGCCGGTAACCTGACCAACCTGGAAACGCGCGGCGCCGCTTTTGCGCAAGGCATCAAAGCGGGCCAGGACCTGTGCAGAGGCTTGCAAAACATCCCGCCGATGCAGCAAGGTCACGCTTTGCGCCTGCTGGGGTCCCGGTTCGGCCAAACGTGCCGCCCCGTCTACGGCGGCTTCGTCGCCGCCCACCACCAGCACGTTTTTGCCGGCAAAAAGCGCCGGTTCGCTGGCGTGGTGAAAAAGCTGGGTGTTTTCAAATTTATCCAGCCCATCAATTTTCAGTCGCTTGGCCTGGAACGATCCCACGCCAGCGGCAATAAACAGGGTTTTGGCAAAGAACACCGTGCCAGTGGAGGTTTCCACCAGAAAGCGGCCATCCGCCTGCTGCGCCACCGTGCTGACCTCTTGGTCCAGATGGAAGCTGGCGCCGAAAGGCTGGACTTGTTTGAGAAGGCTGGCGACCAGCTCACGGCCGCTGGTGCGCGGCGTGCCGGGGATGTCGTAAATCGGCTTGTCGGCATAAAGCTCGATGCATTGCCCGCCGGGGTGGGGCAAGGTGTCCACCACGTGGGCCTTGATGTCCAGCAAGCCGAGCTGGAACACCTGGAACAGGCCGACAGGGCCTGCGCCGACGACCAGCGCGTCGGTTTCTATGGGAGGCTTGTCCTGCGCTGCGGTAGTGGCCACGGGGGTGTGCGGAGGAGGAGGCGAATTCA
>JAZKIY010000034.1:0-1750 GCA_040384665.1 Pseudomonadota bacterium | reverse complement strand
TTTCTTTTTGGCGACGCAAAAAGAAAGTGAGTTGCCGCCGGGCAACCCCCGGCCATCAGACGCAGGCACACCTCAAGGTAGGAAGAAGCAAAACATGGATCCCGGATCAGGTCCGCGATGACCGCGTGGTGAAGCGGGCGGCCGCAAATTCGCTATGAATTCAATAGCTGCTCACGCACACTACACATGGGCCACAAGCCAATTTGATTAATCACTCAAAATGATTTCAGGGTTGCACACCCACCTGCCGCTATTCGCCAGCAGCAACAAAGTTACAGCAACGCAGCCGGCTCTTCGCTGGCCAACACCTGCGCAGCCCACGGTGTGAGTTTGCCCGCATCGGCCCGCAGCACCTGCTGCTTGATCGCCAGGATCTGCGAGGGGTGCATGGAAAAGCTGCGCAGCCCCAGGCCGAGCAGCAGCCGCGTCATGGTGACGTCGCCAGCCATCTCACCGCAGACGCTGACGCCCTTGCCCTGCGCGTTGCATTCGGCAATCGTGTCGGCAATCAGCCGCAGCACCGCCGGGTGGCAGGGGTCATACAGGTGGGCCACCGCCTCGTCGGCGCGGTCAATCGCCAGCGTGTACTGGATCAGGTCGTTGGTGCCTATCGACAAAAAGTCGAAGTACTTCAGAAACAGCTTGAGCGTCAGCGCAGCGGCGGGGATTTCGATCATCGCGCCCAGTTGCACCGGCCCGTAGGCGATGCCCTTGTTGTCGAGCGCGGCCCGCGCAAAGTCCAGCAGCGACAGGGTCTGGCGAATTTCGCTGCCGTGGGCCAGCATGGGCACCAGCAGATTGACCGGGCCGTGCGCGGCGGCGCGCAGGATGGCGCGCAACTGCGTGAGAAACATAGGCGGGTCGGCCAGGCTCCAGCGGATTGCGCGCAGGCCCAGCGCCGGGTTCAACTGCCCGTCCTGCGCCTTGCCGACCAGCCTGTCGAGCGGCTTGTCGGAGCCGATGTCCACCGTGCGTATCGTCACCGGCAGGCCGTTCATGCCCTCGACCGCCTTGCGGTAGGCCAGGTACTGCTCTTCCTCGCCGGGCAACCTGCCGGTGCGGCCCATGAACAAAAACTCGCTGCGAAACAGGCCGACGCCGGCCGCGCCCACCTTGACGGCGCCCACCGTGTCGTCGGGCATTTCAATGTTGGCCAGCAGCTCGACCTTGTGGCCGTCCAGCGTCAGCGCTGCGGTGTGGGTCAGCCGGTTCAGGCGCTGGCGCTCCAGCTCGCCCTGGCGTTGCTTGAAACCGTACTCGGCCAGGATGATGGGCGAGGGGTCAACAATCAGCACGCCAGCATCGCCGTCGATGATGACCCAGTCGTCCTGCTCGATCAACTGGCTGGCGCTGCGCGCGCCGACCACCGCCGGAATGTCCAGGCTGCGCGCGACGATGGCGGTGTGTGATGTCCTGCCGCCCACGTCGGTGGCAAAACCAACAAACAGGCTTTGCTTGAACTGCAGCATGTCGGCCGGCGAGATGTCGTGCGCCACCAGCACCAGCGGCACGTCCATGGTGTCGTCGAGCAGCAGGTCCTGCTCGCGCGGCTGGCGGCTGGCGGCGGCTTGCGCGGCCGGCAGCACCGGCGAGGCCACGCCTTTCATGTAGCCCAGAATCCGCTCGACCACCTGCTCCAGGTCAGCCTTGCGCTCGCGCAGGTACTCGTCTTCCATGTCGTCGAACTGCCGCGCGATGATTTCGTACTGCGTGGTCAGCGCCCACTCGGCGTTGTAGAGCCGGTCGTTGA
>JAZKIY010000033.1:0-3462 GCA_040384665.1 Pseudomonadota bacterium | reverse complement strand
GCAAGCTGGTCGAAACCTCGACGGTGTACCCGCATGAGCCGCGCAAGGACTGGGAGGGCTCGCTGCACACCCTGGCCAAACTCTGTGAGAAACACGGCGTGAACCTGATCGCCATCGGCAATGGCACGGCCAGCCGCGAAACCGACAAACTCGCCGCCGACCTGATCAAGGGTTTGGCCAAGGTCGAACAAATCATCGAAAAAGTCGTGGTCAGCGAAGCCGGTGCTTCGGTTTATTCGGCCAGTGAGTTCGCCAGCCAGGAGATGCCCGATGTGGACGTCAGCCTGCGCGGCGCCGCGAGTATTGCGCGCCGCCTGCAGGATCCGCTGGCCGAACTCGTCAAGATCGACCCCAAGTCCATCGGTGTCGGTCAGTACCAGCATGACGTGAACCAGAGCGATTTGATGCGCAGCCTGGACACGGTGGTGGAAGATTGCGTCAACAGCGTCGGCGTGGACCTCAACACCGCCAGCGTGCCGCTGCTGGCGCGCGTTTCGGGCCTCAGCAACACCGTCGCCAAGGCGGTGGTGCGCTGGCGTGATGCCAACGGCGCTTTCGCCTCGCGTGCCGACCTGCTGAAAGTCAGCGGCCTGGGCGCCAAAACCTTCGAGCAAAGCGCCGGCTTTTTGCGCCTGCGCAGCCAGGCCGCAGGCAGCAACCCGCTGGACATGACCGGCGTGCACCCCGAGACCTACCCGGTGGTCGAAAAAATCATGGCCCACACCGGCAAGCCGGTGGCCGAGCTGATGGGCCGCGCCGACATGCTCAAGACGCTCAAGCCCGAGCTGTTTGCCAACGAACAGTTCGGCGTGATCACCGTCAAGGACATCCTGGCCGAGCTCGAAAAACCCGGCCGCGACCCGCGTCCCGACTTCAAGGTCGCGCGTTTCAACGACGGTGTGGAAGACATCAAGGATTTGAAGGAAGGCATGACGCTGGAAGGCACCGTCAGCAATGTCGCCGCTTTCGGCGCTTTCATCGACATCGGCGTGCACCAGGACGGGCTGGTGCATGTGAGCCAGTTGTCCAACAAGTTCGTCACCGACGCGCGCGAGGTCGTCAAGACCGGCGACATCGTCAAGGTGCGTGTGACCGAGGTCGACGTGGCGCGCAAACGCATCGCCCTGACCATGAAACTGGATGCTGCGCCAGCCCGCCGCGATGGCCCTCGCGACAACCGCTTTGAAGGCGTGCGGCCAGGCCAGAACGCGAATCGCGGCGGCAACTACGGCGGTGGGCAGAACCGGACGCCGCAGCCGGCCGCATCGACGGCCATGGAGTCGGCCTTCAGCAAGCTGGCGGGACTCAAGAAATAAGGCCGCAGTCTCCGTGCAGACACCCGACACGCCGCATTCATGGTCAAATCGGCCTCCAGCCCACGATTGACGGGCGTAAGCAGCTACCAAAACCATAGCAAATCAGACACCCTCCATGCCAGCCCTGCGCATCTACGCCGGCCCCACCGCGCGCCGCCACATCACCGACCATGGCCTGCAGCCGCAGGACGTGCGAGTGGTGCCTGGTGCGGCCGGTGGGCCCAAAGGCCTGGTGCTGGGGCCGCTGGACCGTTTCATTTTTGGAGAATGGCTCGCAAACACGGCGCAGCCGGTGCACCTGGTCGGCGCCTCCATTGGCGCCTGGCGCATGGCGACGGCCTGCCTGGCCAACCCGGTGGAGGCCTTCCAGCGACTCGAAGACGACTACATCGCGCAGGACTTTGCACCCGAGCCCGGTCGCAAGCGGCCCAGTGCACACCTGGTCAGCGAGCAGTTCGGCCAGAGCCTGGCGACGTTTTACGGGGGCCGCGTGCAGGAGGTGCTGCAACACCCGCGTTACCGCCTGCACATCGTGACCTCGCGCGGCCGGCACCTGCTGGGCCGCGAGCACGGCCTGCGCACACCGCTGGGTTATTTCGGCGCGTTTTTGACCAACACCGTGCACCGCAAGGCCATGGGCGCCTGGCTGGAGCGCGTGGTGTTTTCCAGCCAGCAGGCAGCGCTGCCCTTTGCCACCAGCGACTACCGCACGCGGCAGGTGCACTTGAGCGAAGCCAACTTCAACCCGGCGCTGCAGGCCAGTTGCTCCATCCCTTTCATGCTGCGTTCGGTGCGCGACATTCCCGGCGCGCCGCCCGGCGCTTACTGGGACGGCGGCATCACCGACTACCACCTGCACCTCAACTATGCTTCTGATTTGATAGCTGCTCACGCAGGTGGGGCGGAGGCCAGGGGACAAAATGACTCACAGACGGCAGGCCTGGTGCTGTACCCGCACTTCCAGAAAGCGGTGGTGCCCGGCTGGCTCGACAAGGGCCTGAAGTGGCGTCACGGCGCCACCCACTTCCTCGACAACATGGTGCTGCTCGCGCCCGACCCGGCCTGGGTCAAAACGCTGCCCAATGGCAAGCTGCCGGACCGCAATGACTTTCTGCGCTACGGCACCGACGTGCCTGGCCGCATGAAAGCCTGGCGCAGCGCCGTCACGGCGAGTGCGCAACTGGTCGATGAGTTGCAGGAATGGCTGCGCAAGCCAGACCTGGGACGCGTGGAGGCTTTGTAAACCTGTTCAACGCACGCCGAACCGGGCCTGTGACCTGGCTCGCGCCCGTGCGGCTTCCACTTCCCGGTCCTTGGGGTCGGCCGTGGTCACCAGCGCCTGTATCAGCTTGCGCGCAGCAACAGCCACCTGTTCCACCGCCTGATCGAATGCCGCTTCGTTCGCCTTCGATGGCACGCTGAAGCCGCTGAGTTTTCTGACGAACTGCAGCGACGCGTCGCGAATTTCCAGCTCGGTGGCTGGCGGCTCGAAGTTAAAAAGTGTCTTGATGTTTCTGCACATGTGGCCTCCATGGCGCAAGGTTTCTGCACACCTGTCTTGACGTTCAGAGCGACGACGCCAGCATCTCCTCATATTCCCCGGGCGTCGCAATCCGCGGATTGGTCTTGTGGCAATGGTCGGCGAGTGCGCCGACGATGATCTGGTCGAACTGCCCGCGTTCTACACCCATCGCAGCCAGGCCGGTGGGCAGGCCCAGGCGCGCATTCATGTCCTTGATGGCTTCCGGGATGTCGCTGCCTGAAGCCAGGCCCATGGCCTGCGCCATGCGGTTCAGGCGGTTTTCTTTCTGAATCGATTCTGCGCTGGCGTTGAAGCTGACCACCGCCGGCAAAAACATCGCGTTCAGCGTGCCGTGGTGCAGGCGCGGATCGACGCCGCCCAGGCTGTGGCTCAGCGAATGCACGCAGCCCAGACCCTTCTGGAAAGCCATGGCCCCCTGCATGGAAGCACTCATCATGTTGAAACGGGCTTCGCGGTCGCTGCCGTCGCGGGTGGCGCGTTCGATGTGGGCCCAGCCGCGCGCCAGGCCGTCCAGGCCGATGCCGTCGGCCGGCGGGTTGAAGGCGGGCGCCATGAAGGTTTCCATGCAATGCGCAATCGCGTCCATGCCGGTGGCGGCCGTCA
>JAZKIY010000032.1:0-43783 GCA_040384665.1 Pseudomonadota bacterium | reverse complement strand
ACCAACGACCAAAGGATTATGAGTCCTCTGCTCTAACCAACTGAGCTAACGCCCCTTCCAAAACGCATTGTAAGAGTGCGTCACGGGCTACTTGTTATGGCTCAACGCGTTGGTCACCAACTTGGAGGTGATGTCCACAATCTGGATCATCTTTTCGTAAGGCATGCGGGTGGGGCCAATGACGCCCAGCGTGCCGACGATTTGCCCATCCACCTCATACGGCGCGCTCACCACCGAGAGTTCTTCAATTGGCACCACCTGGCTCTCACCACCGATGTAGATGCGCACACCGGCCGCCTGACTGGAGATGTCCAACAGGCGCATCAGCTGCGTTTTCTGCTCGAATATCTGGAAGGCCCGGCGCAGGTGGTCCATGTCGTTGGAAAAATCGCTCACGGCGAGCAGGTTGCGCTCGCCGGAGATCACCACCTCGTCCTGGGCCTGGGTCATGGCCTCGGAGCTGACCTGCACCGCCGCCTGCATCAAGGTGCCGATCTCACCGCGCAGTTGTTCAACCTCGCGTTTCAGCCGCTCACGCACCTGCTCCATGGCCATGCCGCTGTAATGGGCGTTGAGGAAATTGGCCGCCTCCAGAAGCTGGGTTTGCGTGTAGTCGGCTTCGGTAAAGATGACGCGGTTCTGCACATCACCTTGCGGCGACACGATGATGACCAGCAAGCGGCGGTCTGACAGGCGCAGGAATTCAATGTGGTGGAACACCGAAGTACGGCGCGGCGCAATCACCACCCCGACAAACTGCGACAGACTGGACAGCAGCGTGGCGGCGTTGGCAATCACTTTCTGGGGCTGGTCAGCCGCCAGCTGCGGGGCCATGCCACCGGCCACAGGTTCGAGCCCGCCGCGGCGAACGGTCAGCATGGTGTCCACAAACAGCCGATAGCCACGTGCTGTGGGGATACGACCTGCCGAGGTGTGCGGGCTGATGATCAGCCCCAACTCTTCGAGGTCGGACATCACATTGCGAATGGTGGCAGGCGACAGGTCCAGCCCCGAGGCCCTGGACAGCGTGCGCGACCCCACGGGTTGCCCGTCGGCAATGTAGCGCTCCACCAACGCCTTCAGCAACAACTTCGCACGGTCATCCAACATCGGCCCATTCTAAGGATGTTGTGATGTAATTTGCGCATGAAGCCCAAGTTCCGCCACGTGGCCATTGTTGGCAAATACAACGCCCTGGGTTCCCGGAACGCACTGGAAGACCTGGCGCATTTCATTGATGCCCAGGGCTGCGAGGTGGTGTTCGAGCGCGACACCGCCTACAACGTCGGCCTAACCCAATTCTCGGTACTGGATGTAGAGGCCATTGGTGCCCAGTGTGACCTGGTGCTGGTGGTCGGCGGTGACGGCACCATGCTGGGCATTGGCCGGCAACTGGCCAGGTTCAACGTCCCGCTGATCGGCATCAACCAGGGCCGACTTGGCTTCATCACCGACATCCCTTTCACCAACTACCAGACGACGCTGGTACCGATGCTGTGCGGCGAGTACGAGGAAGACCGCCGCTGCATGATGCAGGCCCAGGTCATGCGCGACGGCCACTGTGTGTTCGATGCCACCGCAATGAACGACGTGGTGGTCAACCGTGGCGCGGGCTCGGGCATGATCGAGCTGCGGGTCGAAGTGGATGGCCGCTTTGTCGCCAACCAGCGGGCCGACGGCCTGATCATCGCGTCGCCCACTGGCTCCACCGCCTACGCGTTGTCGGCCGGGGGCCCCTTGCTGCACCCGTCGATTGCCGGTTGGGTGCTGGTACCGATTGCGCCGCACACCTTGTCCAACCGCCCCATTGTGCTGGCCGATTCCGGCGAAGTGGCCATCGAGATCGTCTCCGGTCGCGACGCCAGCGCCAACTTTGACATGCAGTCGCTGGCATCGCTGATGCATGGCGACCGCATCACTGTGCGCCGCTCGCAGCACCAAGTGCGTTTCCTCCACCCCCGTGGTTGGAGCTACTTCGACACCCTGCGCCAGAAACTGCACTGGAACGAGGGGCTGGTGGCATGAGCCGCTGGGCCGCTCCCAAGGCGAATACCGCAGCCCACAGGGCGGAGGTGTCCGAATGAGCCTCAAACGCATCAGCCTGCGCGACTTCGCCATCGTGCGCACGCTCGAACTCGATCTGGACAACGGTTTCACCGTGTTGACCGGCGAGACCGGCGCCGGCAAATCCATCCTCATTGACGCGCTGCAACTCGCACTCGGCACCCGCGCCGAAGCCTTGGTGGTGCGCGAAGGCGCCACGCGCGCCGAAGTGAGCGTGGAGTTCGACCAGACCGAGTCCCTCGCCCCCTGGCTGGACGACGCTGGCTTTGACGCGACCCAGCCCACCCTGCTGCTGCGCCGCACGGTGGACGCGCAAGGCAAAAGCCGCGCCTGGGTCAACGGCAGCGCCGCCACCGCGACGCAACTGCGCGAACTGGGCGACCGGCTGGTGGACATCCATGGCCAGCACGCCTGGCAAAGCCTGACCCGGCCCGACGCGGTGCGCCAGCTGCTCGACGCCTACGGCAAGATCGACAGCAGCCCGCTTCAAGCCCTGTGGCAAGCACACCGGCAAACGACGCAGGCGTTGGCCGATGCCCAGGCCGCCCAGTCCACACTGCAAGACGAACGCGAGCGCCTGGCCTGGCAGATCAGCGAAATCGACAAGCTGGCACCCGGTTCTGACGAGTGGGACGAACTCAACGCCAGCCACACCCGGCTGGCCCACGCGCAAACCCTGATCGAGGCCGCGCAGCAGGCGCTCAGCGCGCTCGAAGACGACGACACGGGCGCACTGCACCAGCTTTCTCAAGCCCGCAATTTGCTACAAAATAATGAGCATCTTGAGCAGGATTTCTCAGGGCTCGCCGAGGTTTTGGCATCAAGCCTGGCCCAGGCAGGCGATGCCGCCCATTCTTTGCATGCCTGGCTGCGCCGGGTCGACCCGGACCCCGAACGACTCGCGGCACTCGACCAACGCCTGACGCAATGGCTGTCACTGGCGCGGCGCTACAAACGCACGCCCGAAGAGTTGCCTGCGGCACTGGCGCAGTGGAAGGTGGACCTCTCCCGTCTGGAAGCGGCAGCCGACATGGACGCACTGGCACAAGCGGCACAACGCGCCCAGGCCGACTACCAGCGCGCAGCGCGCGCGGTGTCGGCGCGCCGCAGCAAAGCGGCGCCGCTGCTCGCGCAAGCCGTTACCCTGGCGATGCAAGGCTTGGGCATGCAAGGCGGCCGCTTTGACGTGGCACTGACGCAGGACGACGCGGCCGGGCCCCACGGCATTGACCAGGTGGCTTTCCTGGTGGCCGGCCACGCCGGCAGCAGCCCCCGCCCGGTAGGCAAGGTGGCCTCGGGCGGCGAACTCTCGCGCATCGCGCTGGCCATTGCCGTCACCACCAGCCAGCTGGGCACCGCCCAAACCCTGATTTTTGACGAGGTGGATGCGGGTGTGGGCGGTGCCGTGGCCGAAACCGTGGGCCGCCTGATGAAGCAACTCGGCGCCGACCGGCAGGTGATGGCGGTGACCCATTTGCCACAGGTGGCCGCCTGTGCCGACCACCATCTGCAGGTGTCCAAACAGCTGCAGGACGGCACCACGGCCAGCCAGGTGCAGGCGGTCACCGGCGAGCAGCGGGTGGCCGAAATCGCCCGCATGCTGGGGGGTGAACGCCTGTCGGGCACCACCCTCGCGCACGCACGGGAGCTGCTCGGACCATGAACCAGACCCTGGACGTGGTGCTGATCACCGGCATGTCGGGTTCCGGCAAATCGGTGGCACTGAACGCACTGGAAGACAGCAGCTACTACTGCGTTGACAACCTGCCACCCGAACTGCTGGCGGCCTTGATCGAGCTGGAGCAACGGCACAACGCCAAACGCATAGCAGTGGCGATTGACGTGCGCAGCGCCACCTCGTTGCCGCTGCTGCCGGGCCAATTGCAACAACTTGACGCCCAAGGGCTGCGCATCAAGCGCCTGTTCCTCGACGCCAGCACCCAGACGCTGGTGCAACGCTTCTCTGAAACCCGTCGGCGGCACCCGTTGTCGCGCGCCGACAGCACCGACCAGCAACACGCACTGGCCGAAGCGATTGAGCTGGAGCGCGGCCTGCTGGCCGACCTGCGCGAACAGTCGCACGTCATTGACACCAGCATGTTGCGCAGTGCGCAGTTGCAGGGTTATGTGAAGTCGCTTATCTCGGCGCCACCGGCCCAGCTGACGCTGGTGTTCGAGTCGTTCGCCTTCAAGCGCGGTGTGCCGGCCGATGCCGACTACGTGTTTGACGTGCGCATGTTGCCCAACCCACACTACGAAGCACCCCTGCGCGACCTAACCGGGCGCGACGAACCCGTGCAGGCCTTCCTGCGCCAGCAAGACAGTGTGGCCCTGATGCTGTCACACATCCAGCAGTTCATCGGCCACTGGCTGGGCGCGCTGGCCAGCGACCACCGCAGCTACGTCACCGTGGCGATTGGCTGCACCGGTGGCCAGCACCGCTCGGTCTACCTGGTGGAGCAACTGGCGGCGCATTTTTCGGGCAACTGGTCCACCCTGAAACGGCACCGGGAGCTGGACGCACTGCGCCCGCACGTGCGCTGAAACTGCGTCAACGCACCTCGGCAGCGCCTGTCAAAAGTTTGCGTACCGGCGCAGGCAATCCGAGCGCAGACCAGCCCTGCTCTGCAACCCACTGGCCCGCTGTCTGGGGCGCTGCCGCGGCCGCCAACGTGCACACCACTGGGTGCAAATGCATGTCCCTGTGGGTCAACACGTGCTTGAAAGCAGGCAAGCTGTGCAATGCGCTGTCGGACACACCGGGCAGTACCTGCTGCAGCGCCGCCAGGCTGTCAAACAACGGGAAGCAGAACAGCCCGGCCCAGATACCGGTGCTTGGCCGCTGCTGCAACCAAACCGCGCCATCCGCCCGCTGGCACCAAAGCACCCAGTGCGACGCGCTGCTGCGTTTGAGCTTGCGCGTCTTGACCGGGTAGGCCTCGACCCGCCCTTCGGCCTTGGCGCGGCACAGCGCGGCCACCGGGCATTGGGAGCAAACCGGCTTGCGGGTGGTGCACACGGTGGCGCCCAGGTCCATGAGCGCCTGGGTGTAACGTGGCATGGTGTGGGCGGCCTCGTGGGGTGGCAGCAATTCGGCGGCCAGCGCCCACAACTGCCGCTCGTGCGCGGCCACGGCCAAGTCGTCGGCAAAGCCGAGCACCCGCGTCAGCACGCGTTTGACGTTGCCATCCAGAATGCTGACGCGCTCGTCAAAGCAGAAAGCCGCAATCGCCGCTGCGGTGGACCGGCCAATGCCTGGCAGTGTTTGCAACAGCGCTGCATCTGCCGGAAAACTGCCGCCGTGTTCGGTCACCACGGCTTGCGCGCAGTGGTGCAGGTTGCGGGCACGGCTGTAGTAGCCCAAACCACTCCACAGCCCGAGCACATCGTCCAGCGGAGCCGCCGCCAGTGATGCGACGTTGGGAAAACGGTCCAGGAAACGCGGGTAGTAGTCCAGCACCGTGCTCACCTGGGTCTGCTGCAGCATGATCTCCGACAGCCAGACACGGTAAGGGTCGCGCGTGTGTTGCCATGGCAAGCCGTGGCGGCCCGCAGTGGCTTGCCAGGCCACCAGTTGTGCAGCAAAACCGGCAGGCAGGGTGTGTTCGGCTGACGTCACGCCACCTGGCGCAACTCGGAGCGCGCCGGCATGGCGGCGCGCAAACGGCTGGTCAACTGGTCGAGCTGGGCTTCGGTTTGCCGCAATGCGTTTTCCTGTTCGGTCAGCTCGGCCAGACGCTCCTCCAGGCTACCAGCCGCCTGCTGGATGCGGACAATGCCATCGGCACGCTGTGCAAAACTGCGGCGGCGCTCCAGCATTTGCGTGTCCAACTGGGCGGTAGCGGCCTTGCTCCACAACGCAGCTTCTTTCAGCGCAGCGGCGAATACATCCTGCAAACCAGCCATCAGTGTCTGCATCAGGCGGGCGGTGAAGTCGGGTTGTGACAGCCGGAACACCTGCGTCACGCCAAGGTAGCGCAGGTGGTGCCGCTCCAGCTTGGCCAGGGTATCGACAAAACGCGACAGGTCGGGCCTCGTCGGCAGCTCCAGCGAGAAGCCGTGGTCGGCATTGAGCTGGCGGAAGGCGGACGTCAGCATGGTGTCCATTTCGCGGACCACTTGCTGGGTCGCGTCAATGCAGGCCCTGACATTGCCAAGGGTTTCGGCGTAGGTCTTCTTCAGCCCAAGCTTGATGCCGGGCTGGGCCAATGCTTCCTGCAACGGCGCTGTGGCGGCTGCCAGCCGGGTACCGGCCAGTGTGTTGACCACCTCCCGCTTGAGCTTGAGGTGGACCGCCCGGATGGCGTTGATCCGTGGCAGGCTGGCATTGAACTCGGCCTCTTCGCCGTCCACCCGCAGGCGCATGTGCTGGATCACTGCGGTGTTTTTACCGCGCAGGCCGTTGAATTCAATCAACTGTTCGGCCAGGTCACGCCGCCGCACCTGCAGCAGGCGGGCGGCTTCGCGCGCCAGCTCGGTCACGGTGCCGTCGAGCAGTCCAGCCAGCGTCTGTTGCCTCTGGGACAGCACGGTTTGGCCCAGCAGTTGCTCAAAGTGCGCCAATCGGCTGGCCTGCAGCAGCCGGCCATCGCCATTGACCTTGCCGAGCAGGCCTTTCTGTGCCGACAGCGCCAGCACACGCGACTCCGGCAAGCCCAGCACCGCAGCCGAATGGCTGCGTTGGCGCTGGATTTGGGCTTCCACGTCGGCGGCAGGATTCATCGGGTCCCACAGCGTGTCGATCTTGTTCAGCACCACCATGCGGGTGTCGTAACGGTCGTCGTCTACCATCAGGTGCTCGCGCCAGATGGCCATGTCGGAACGGGTCACGCCGGTGTCGGCACCGAGGATGAACACCACCGCGTGGGCCTGGGGAATCAGGTTGATGGTCAGCTCAGGCTCGGCCCCGATGGCGTTCAGGCCAGGGGTGTCCAGAATCACCAGGCCTTGCGCCAGCAGCGGGTGTGGCAGGTTGATGAGCGCGTGCCGCCAGCGCGGCACCTCCACCATGCCGTGCTGGTCCGGCAAGGGGTTGTCGTCGGGCGTTTCGTCGTGCCAGAAATCGAGTGCACGCGCTTCGGCGACGGTGACACGACGCACCTCGGTGATTTTTTCCAGCGCCAAGGCCATCTGTTCGGGGCTGCTGGTGTCCAGCGGGAGCTGTGTCCAGTGTTCGGGGACCTGTCGCCACTCGGCCAGCGTCTGAGGCTGCAAGCGGGACTCGATCGGCAACAGACGCAGGCTGGTCGGCTGGCTGGCTTCGTACCCCAGTTCGCTCGGACACATGGTGGTGCGCCCGGCCCGTGCGGGCAACAGGCGGCGGCCGTACTGGGCAAAAAAGACCGCGTTGATCAGCTCGGATTTGCCGCGCGAGAACTCGGCCACAAAAGCCACGCGGAGCTTGTCGGTGGACAGCTGCGACTGCGCCGTGTCCAGCCGGGCCTGCATGGCCGCGTCCAGCAGGTCGTGCTCGCGCAGCCAGTCGCCCAATTGGGTGAGCTGGTCTGCCGCTTCGCGCCGCCAGACGCTGTGGCCATCAAGTTGGGTGCTGAATGCCGTCATGACAATTCAATATAGCATCTGCCTCGGCAGAGGTTACGCCTTCTGGCAAACCGTGCAGAAGAAGCTGGAGCGCTGCCCCTGGCGCAGCATGCGGATTGGGCCGCCGCACTGCCGGCAGGGCTCACCGGCCCGGTCATACACCATGGCGGTGAGCTGGAAATAGCCAGTCTGGCCATCTGCACTGGAAAAGTCGCGCAGGGTGCTGCCGCCCTGGGCCAGTGCATTCGACAGAACCTGCCGTATAGCGGCATGCAGCCGGGCCACGCGCGGGCCAGACAGGCGCATCGCCCGGGTGGTGGGCCGGATGCCGGCCAGGAACAGCGCCTCAGACGCGTAGATGTTGCCCACGCCCACCACCAGTTCCCCGGCCAACAGCACCTGCTTGATGGCGGTGCGACGCTCTTTGAGCCCGACACGGAAGGCGGCCAGGTCAAACGCGTCGGTCAGCGGTTCCGGGCCGAGGCGGCCCAGCAGCTTGACCGCCACTGGGTCCTGCTCACTGAGGGCATAGACCACAGCGCCGAAGCGGCGCGGGTCATGCAGCCGCAACCGCCCATGGCTGGTCTGCAGCTCGAAATGGTCGTGCCGCCCTGGCGGCGGCAAGGTGCTGGCAAACGACAGGCTGCCCGACATGCCCAGGTGCAGCAACAGCAAGCCTGCCGGCTCAGCCAGGTCCACCAGCAGGTACTTGCCGCGCCGCCGCACGCCCACCACCTGCCGGCCCTGCAGACTGGCCGGCTCACAGCCCAGTGGCCAGCGCAGCGGCTGGCCCAGATGGGCCGACGAAATCCGGGCACCGGCAATCCGCGCCGCAAAGCTCAGGCGGGTGACTTCAACTTCGGGCAATTCGGGCATGGGCGGATGGGGCACAACGGCGTCTGCGGGGTATCCGCAGCACCGGCCTTTGCAGGCGTAACGTTCAATTATCATGTCTTCATGACACGATTTATCTGGCTCGGCGGCTTGGCCCTTTCCCTTGCAGCCCCTGTGCTGCAGGCACAAACCCCGGCGGCTGGCCCGGCGAGAGCGGTGCCCGTGCAGGACTCCGGACTCGATGGCCGGTTGTTCTACCAGCTGCTGCTGGGCGAGCTGAACGCACGCGCCGGCGAACCCGCTGCCGGTTTCTCGCTGATGCTGGACGCCGCGCGCAAAACCAACAACGAACAGCTTTACCAGCGTTCGGTGGACATTGCGCTGCAGGCCCGCTCGGGCGACTCGGCGCTGCAGGCGGCGCGCGCCTGGAAACAGGCATTCCCCAAATCGCGCGAGGCCAACCGCTACGTGCTGCAGATCCTGGTAGCGCTGAACCGGGTAGAAGACAGCGCAGAACCCCTGAAGGCCGAAATCGCCCTTGCACCGCCCGACCTGCTGCCGCTGGCGATCACCGGCCTCCCCCGCGTCTACGTGCGGGTGACCGACAAGAAACTCGCCGCCACCATCGTCGAACAGGCGCTGGCCGACGTGCTGAACACCCCGGCGCTGGCATCGGTCAGCTGGGTCGCCATTGGCCGCATGCGGCTGGCCGCAGGCGATCTTCCTGCCAGTTTTGAAGCCACCCAAAAAGCCCAGGCGGCTGACCGCAAGTCCGATGCGCCGGTGCTGCTGGCGCTGGAACTGATGGAAGCCAAGTACCCGCAGGCTGAAACCGTGGTCAAGGCCTACTTCAGCGGCACGGTGCCGCCCGACCTGCGCATGGCCTATGCCCGCGTGCTGCTGGACGCCCAGCGCTACGGCGAAGCCACCCAACAAACCCAGTTGCTGGTCAACCAGCACCCGGAACGGGCCGACGGCTGGCTGGTGCTCGGTACCCTGCAGTTGCAGGACAACCTGCTCGACGCGGCCGACCGCTCGCTGCAGCGCTTTTTGCCGCTGGCCCAGAAACTGCCACAAGAAGAGCGCAGCCGTGCGTTGGCACAGGCCTACCTCGGTCTGGCGCAGATTGCCGAAAAACGCCGCAACTTCACCGCCGCCGAAGGCTGGCTGGCCAAGATCGACAAGGCACAGGACCTGATGGCAGCGCAAAGCCGCCGCGCGTCCATCCTCGCCAAGCAGGGCAAGCTGCCCGAAGCACGCCAGATGATCCGCAGCCTGCCCGAACGCGACCCAAGCGATGCACGGCTCAAACTGCTCGCGGAAGTGCAACTGCTGCGCGACAACAAACAATACCCGCTCGCCTACGACCTGCTCGGCAAGGCCATCGTCGCCAACCCGGAAGACGCTGACTTGATGTACGACCAAGCCCTGCTGGCCGAAAAAACCGGCGCGCTGGACGACATGGAGCGCCTGCTGCGCCGTGTCATCGTCCTCAAACCCGACTTTCAGCATGCCTACAACGCGCTCGGTTACTCGCTGGCCGAACGCAACGTCCGGCTGCCCGAAGCGCGGCAGCTGATCAAGAAGGCGCTGGAAATCACGCCGGGCGACCCGTTCATCACCGACAGCCTGGGCTGGGTCGAATTCCGCATGGGCAACCTGCCGGAAGCCGCACGGGTGCTGGAGCAGGCCTACAAGGCCAAGCCCGACGCTGAAATAGCCGCCCACCTCGGCGAGGTGCTGTGGGCCATGGGGCAAAAAGAGAAGGCCACCAACATCTGGAAAGAGGGCATGCTGCTCAACTCCGACAACGAGACCCTGCGCCAGACCCTGCAGCGTCTGCGCGTCAAGCTGTGACCCGCATTTTGTCTCCCCGCGCACGCCTGACGCCGAGCCGCTTGCGCTGCACCGGTCTGCTTATAGCTATACTTTTAATAGCGGGCTGTGCAGGCTTGACTAAGGCTCCCGGCCAAAATGGCACTGAAAACACCGTTGCGAGCCCTGCAACAGTCCTTCAAACCCAGTGGAGCGGCCGCCTGGCGCTGAAAATCGACAGCCAGCCGCCGCAGTCCTTCTCCGCGGCCTTTGAGCTGAACGGTTCCGCTCAGCAGGGCAGTCTGACGCTCAGCACCCCACTTGGCAGCACGCTCGCCCTGCTCGCCTGGACGCCGCAGAACGCCACACTGAAATCGCCCCGCGAGAACCAACAATTTGCCTCGGTCGACGCGCTAGTGGCCCACGTGACCGGCACCAACATCCCTGCCCAGGCGCTGTTTGACTGGCTGCAAGGCAAAAACACCGCCAGCGCTGGCTGGCAGGCCGACCTGTCGCAGCATGCCAGCGGTCGCATCGTGGCGCGCCAGACACGGCCGCCACAACCGGCCGAACTGCGCATCGTGCTGGACCGCTAAACACCGCACCTGCCCCGGCCCATGCAAGCCCTGTACGACGTGCCCGCGCCGGCCAAGCTGAACCTGTTTCTGCACATCACCGGGCGCCGGGCCGACGGCTACCACCTGCTGCAGTCGGTCTTCATGCTGATCGACTGGCAGGATCGGTTGAATTTCGAACTGCGCACCGATGGCCAGGTCAGCCGTGAAGACCTCACCACCCCCCTGCCTGCGGACGATCTGACGGTGCGTGCCGCCCGCGTGCTGCAAAGCTTGACCGGCCATGCGGAGGGCGTCCACATCGGTGTGCACAAAGCAATCCCGGCACAGGCCGGCATGGGCGGTGGCTCGTCGGACGCCGCCAGTTGCCTGCTGGCGCTGAACCGGCTCTGGCGGTTGAACCTGCCGCTGAGCACGCTGTGTGCGGTGGGTGAGAAACTCGGGGCAGACGTGCCGTTCTTTCTGCGTGGCCGCAACGCCTGGGTCGAAGGCATTGGTGAGAAAATCACACCCGTTGACTTGCCACCGGCACGGTGTGTGGTGGTCAAGCCAGCCGCTGGGCTCGCCACTGAAGCGATTTTTTCAAATCCGGCGCTCAAACGCGACACTGAAACTGCTACAATCTTAGGCTTTGCTGCAAACCCATATGGCTTCGGCCACAATGATTTGCAACCCGTCGCACAAACCCTGTGCCCCGGCGTTGGCCAAGCCCTTCAGTGGCTCGGCGAACACGGTCTTCAGGGCAAAATGACGGGCTCCGGCAGCGCGGTATTTGCGCTGTTGGCGCCTCCAGCATGGCTGGGCAGCGCTCCGGAGGTCTTGGCCGGTGCCCCCAGCGGGTGGCAGGTCAGGCAATGCAGCAATATGGACGTTCACCCATTGGTAGGGTGGGCGACCAGCGACAAATAAAGGGTGGGTGGCATCTGCCGCCTTCCTGTGTAGGGGAGTCGCCAAGTTGGTAAAGGCACTGGATTTTGATTCCAGCATGCGAGGGTTCGAGTCCTTCCTCCCCTGCCAAAATTTTTGGCAATAAAAATTTAGATCGCTGGAACGCTCATGCAGGTTCACAACCCGGATTTCATGGTCTTCACCGGCAACGCCAACCCTGGCATGGCCGCTGAGATTGCGCAGAATCTGGGCATCACGCTCGGTGCCGCCCATGTGGGCCGCTTCTCGGACGGTGAAGTCACAGTCGAGATCAACCAAAACGTCCGGGCGCGCGATGTGTTTGTGGTGCAGTCCACCTGCGCCCCGACCAACGAGAACCTGATGGAACTGCTGATCATGGTCGATGCGCTGAAACGCGCCTCGGCCGAACGCATCAGCGCGGTGATCCCGTACTTTGGCTACGCCCGGCAAGACCGTCGCCCGCGCTCCGCCCGGGTGCCGATCACTGCCAAAGTGGTGGCCAACATGCTGCAGGCGGTCGGTGTCGACCGCGTGCTGACCATGGACTTGCACGCCGACCAGATCCAGGGCTTTTTCGACATCCCGGTGGACAACATCTACGCATCGCCGGTGCTGTTGGGCGATTTGCGGATGCAGAAGTACGAAGACCTGATCGTGGTCTCGCCCGACGTCGGTGGCGTGGTCCGTGCCCGTGCGCTGGCCAAGCAGCTGAACTGCGACATGGCCATCATCGACAAACGCCGTCCGAAGGCGAATGTGAGCGAAGTGATGCACGTGATCGGCGAAATCGACGGCCGCAACTGCGTGATCATGGACGACATGATCGACACCGCCGGCACGCTGGTGAAAGCGGCCGAGGTGTTGAAGGAACGCGGTGCCAAGAAGGTCTACGCCTACTGCACCCACCCGATTTTTTCAGGGCCAGCCATCGAACGCATCGCCAAGGGCTCGGTGCTCGACGAAGTGGTGGTGACCAACACCATCCCGCTGAGCGACGCCGCCCTCGCCTGCGGCAAGATCCGCCAACTGTCCGTGGCACCGCTGATCGCCGAGACGATCCAGCGCATTGCCAAGGGCGAGTCGGTGATGAGTTTGTTCTCGGACCAGGACAATTTGTTCTGACCGAGGCAAGTAGCAAACCTCGGTAACGGGGTTTTTTTAAACCGGAATCACACTGGTCGCGGTGGATTCCTCAGGGAGTAGTTATGAAATTCGTCGCTTTTGAGCGTACCAAGCAGGGCACGGGTGCGAGCCGCCGTCTCCGCAATTCGGGCAAGACCCCCGGCATCGTTTACGGTGGCATTGACGGCAAGCCGCAACTGATCGAGCTGGACCACAACGCGCTGTGGCACGCGCTGAAAAAAGAAGCCTTCCATTCCAGCGTGATGGAAATGGAACTGGCTGGCAGCGTCACCAAGGTCCTGCTGCGTGACTTCGTCATGCACCCGTACAAACAGCAAGTCCAGCACATCGACTTCCAGCGCGTGGACGCCAACACCGTGCTGCACACCAAGGTGGCCCTGCACTACAGCGGCGAAGAGAACTCGCCCGCCGTGAAAGCCGACGCCTGCCTGATCAACCACGTGCTGAACGAACTCGAAGTCGCCTGCCTGCCACGCGACCTGCCCGAGTTCATCGCGGTGGACCTGAGCGAGATGAAAAAAGGCTCGTCCGTGCACCTGAACGACGTCAAGCTGCCCAAGGGCGTGAAGGCTGTTCTGCGCGGCAAGGTCAACCCGGTGCTGGTGTCGGCCACGGTGCCGGTGGCCGAAGAAGCCCCTGTTGCCGTTGAAGCCGCGCCAGCGGCCGATGCCAAAGGTGGCAAAGGCAAACCGGCTGCCAAAACAGCCGCTGCCAAGCCAGCCGCCAAGAAATAAGTTGCCTGCGGCCAAAGGCCGCTGGTCTGAACTTCTGGCAACGGCCCACCTCGGTGGGCCGTTTTCATTGGTGCCCCGCAACCGGGGTGCCAACACCGATAATTTCGCATGATCAAGTTGTTTGTTGGCCTGGGCAACCCCGGCCCCGAGTACGAAGCCACGCGGCACAACGCCGGTTTCTGGTGGCTGGACGCACTCGCCCGGGACTGGAAGCTGTCCCTGCAGCCCGACCGCAGCTACCACGGGCTGGTGGCGCGCACCACCGTGGGCGGTCAGACCGTCTGGCTGCTGGCACCGCAGACCTTCATGAACCTGTCGGGCAAGTCGGTCGCGGCACTGGCGCGTTTCTTCAAGATTGCGCCACAGGAGATTCTGGTGGTGCACGACGAGCTGGACATCGTGCCTGGCGAGGTCAAACTCAAGTTCGGTGGCAGCCATGCGGGCCACAACGGCCTGCGCGACATCCATGCGCAGCTCGGCACCGGCGACTACTGGCGGCTGCGCCTCGGCGTGGGCCACCCCGGCGTGAAGGCGGAGGTGGTGAACTGGGTGCTGAAGAAACCGTCGCCCGAGCACCGCAGCGCCATCGAGACGGGTATTGCGCACTCCTTGCTGGCTGTGCCACAGTTGCTGTCAGGTGAGATGGAAAAAGCCACCATGGCGGTGCACACCCGCAAGCCGCCCCGACCGAAGCCTCCGAGGCCAGACAATCTGTCGGCGGCCGAAGCGCCCAACGCCTGAACCACACCACCCGCCAACCGGAGACAACCCATGCGCCCGTTCCCCGTCTTTGCTTTCGCTGCCGTATCGCTGGTCTGTGGCCTGGCAACAGCGCAAACCGCTTACCGCTGCGGTAACAGCTACAGCCAGTCGCCATGTGCGAACGGTACCGCCGTGGACATTTCCGACCCGCGCAGTGCCGCTCAGAAACGCGATGCCGACGAAGCGGTCAGACGCAATGCCCAGGCCGCTGATGCGATGGAAAAAACCCGCATGAAAGAAGAGGCTCGACTTGACAATTTGCGGGTGAAACAAGCCCGGGTGGCCAACGATACCAAGCGCATTGACGATGCCAACGCACGGTATGCGGCAGACAGCAAGCGGCGCCAGCAGATTCAGAACAACCGCAGCAAGGTGGTGCTGCCGGATTACGTCATCACGGCCAAGCCAGACGGCAAGAAAAAACGCACGCCATCGCGCCAGGCCGCCGGATAACCCGGGCAACGCCAGCGGTCAGCGTGCGGGCTGGCTGGCGACCTGCGCCTCGGCCTGCAAACGCCGGAACTTCTGCCACAGCGTTTCCTGGCTTTCCACGAACTGCGGGTTCACCGGGATGCAGGCCACCGGGCAGACTTGCACACACTGTGGCTCGTCAAAGTGGCCGACGCATTCGGTGCACTTGTTCGGGTCGATCTCGTAGATCTCTTTGCCGAGGTAAATCGCCGCGTTCGGGCACTCTGGCTCGCACACGTCGCAGTTGATGCATTCGTCGGTGATCAGCAGGGCCATGGTGGTGCGCTTCTTGCCGGGTCAGGCGGCCATCAGGGGCCGCAGGGCGGTGGCCACCGTGGGGCTGACCATCTGGCTCACGTCGCCGCCCAGCTGGCTGATCTCGCGCACCAGCGTGCTGCTGATGCACTGCAGCTCGGCGCGCGGCAGCAGGAACACGGTTTCCACCTCGGGCAGCAGCTTGCGGTTCATCGCCGCCATTTGGGACTCGTAGTCGAAGTCGGTCATGTTGCGGATGCCACGCACCACGGCCACCGCTTCTTCGGCGGCGCAGAAGTCCATGATCAGGCCGTCAAACGGCACCACCCGCACGTTGTGCACGTCTTTCAGCGCCTGCTGCGCGATCAGCATGCGTTCTTCGAGGCTGAAGCGGGTTTTCTTGTGGTGGGCCACCGCCACCGCGACAATCAGCGTGTCAAACAGGCCCGATGCGCGCCGCACCACGTCTTCGTGGCCGAGGGTGATCGGGTCAAAGGTGCCGGAATAAACAGCGATGCGGGAGGATGTGGAAACCATCCGCCGATTATGCCTTTGCCGCTTTTTTGAGCAAATGGAAGTGCACCATGCCTGCTTTGCCAGCGCGGTGAATCTGCAGGCTGTGGGCCTGCAGCGCGTCGTCGGTCCAGGCGCTGTCGCTTTCCAGGTAGACCAGGCCGCCCTCTCGCAACAAGGGCGTGGCAGCATGCAGTGCGGGCGCTTCCAGACCCGCACCAAACGGCGGGTCAAGCAGCACCAGGTCGATGCTGCCGGGCACCAGGCGCCGCATCAGCGCCACACCGTCACCGCGCACCACCGTCACGCCGGTGGCATTGAGCTGGGTCTGCAGGCGTTTCAAGCGCTCCACCTGTTCGCCGGACTGTTCCACCATCTGCACCGAGGCCGCGCCGCGTGACGCGGCCTCCAGCCCCAGCGCACCGGTGCCGGCAAAGGCATCGACACAGTGCCAGCCGCTCAGGTCTTGCCCGAGCCAGTTGAACAGGGTTTCGCGCACCCGGTCGGGCGTGGGACGCAGGCCGGGCAGGCTGGCCACCGGCAGCTTGGTGCGTTTCCACTGGCCACCAATGATGCGGACTTCGCCGGGCGGGGGCGCGCGGTGCACCGGCGGCTTGGCGGCTTTTTTGGCAGGCGTCGGTTTCATGAACCCGCCCCGCCGACCACCACGGTCACCATCTTCTCGGGCTGCAGCTTGCGTGCGAACGCGGCGCAGATGTCGGCCACCGTCACCCGGCCGACCTGCTCGGTCCAGGTGTCGAGGTAGTTCAGCGGCAGGCGGTACTGGGCGATGTTGGCCAGGTTGTCGAGCAGCTTCTTGTTGCTGTCGATGCGCAGCGCAAAACCGCCCACCAGGTTGTCTTTGGCGGCTTGCAGCTCGGCCTCGGTCGGGCCGTCGGCCACGAAGCGGGTCAGCACGTCGCGCGCCACCTGCACCGCCTGGGTGGCCTGGTCGGGCCGGGTCTGCAGGCCCATGGCAAACGCGCCGGCGTGCAGGCCGGGGCTGAAGTAGCTGGAGACACCGTAGGTCAGGCCACGCTTCTCACGCACTTCATGGGTCAGCCGCGACACAAAGCCACCGCCGCCAAGGATGTAGTTGCCCACGAACAGCGGAAAGTTGTCCGGGTCGTCGCGCTTGTAGCCGGGCTGGCCGATGTAGACGTGGGCCTGGGCCGAGTCGAACGGCAGGCGTTGCTCCACCGGCGCGTTGAGGGGCACCACCTCGGCCACGGCGGGCAGCGGCTCACACGCGGTGGCGGGCAGGCGCGACAGCAGCGCGGTGGCCAGCGCGTCGGCCTGCTGGCGGTTCAGCGCGCCAACCAGGCTGACCCGTGCGCGGCAGGCCACCACATGGCGGGCGTGGAAGGCCGCCATGTCGGCCACGGTGATGCGGGCCAGCGTCTCGGCGGTGGTCTCTGCGCCATAGGGGTGGCTGCCGTAGACGGCGTTGTTGAAGGTGCGCGCCGCCAGCGTGCCGGGCCGGGTGTTGGCCTCGCGGAGGGACGCGGTGCGGGTGGCGCGTTCGCGCTGCCACACCGCGTCGGGCAGGGCCGGTTCGGCCAGCTGGCGGGCGGCCAACGCGGTGGCACGGGCTAGCAGGTCGGGGTAGCTGAGCGAGCGCAGCGAAAAACCCATGCGGTCGCCGCTGGTGCTGGCGCCAAAGCTGGCGCCGAGGTCGGCCCAGGCCTCGCTGAGGGCGTTTTCGTCCAGCGCGGGCAGGTTGCCGCTGGCGCGCAGGCCTTTGGCGCTCAGCGCGGCGGTGGCGCTGGCCAGACCGGCCTGGCCGAGGGGGTCGCGGCGGCTGCCGGCGTCAAAGTCGATCTGCACGTCCACCATGGGAATGCCGGGGCTTTCGGCCAGGAACACCTCGGCACCGCTCGCCAGGCGCCAGTTTTGCACCGGAATGGCCGCCAGCACGGCCTGGGGCAGAAAAAACAAGCCAAACAGCACCCAAGCCCTAGTGAAACCTGGCGATTTAGCTCTCATTTTTACAGTATTCATGGGGTGTTCAGGTCAATGCCGGCTGCCAGCAGGCGGCGTGCGGGCCGGGCGGTTGGGCTGCACCGGCTGGGGCAACAGGGTGGCGACGGTGAGCTGGTCGTCGCCAAAGTAGCGGGCAGCAACCGACTGCACCTGGGCGGCGGTGACGGCGCGCAAGCGGGCGATGGTGCGCTCGCCAGCGTCGAGCGGCTGGCCTTGGGCCCAGTAGCTGCCGAGTTCCCGCGCCTGGTTGAACACCGAGTCGAGCTTGTAAACCTCGCTCGCCACCCACTGGGTCTTGACGCGGGCCAGCTCGGATTCGCTGACGCCGTCTTGCGCCACGCGGGCCACCTGTGCACGCAAGGCGGCCTCCACCTCGGCGGCGCTGCGGCCCTGGGCCGGGGTGCCGTACAGCACAAAGAGTTGCGGCCCGCGGCCCATCAGGCCGTTGTAGGCGCCGGCGCTGTCGGCCACGCGCTGTTCGCCCTGGGTCAGGGCGCGGTCCAGCCGGGCACCGCTGTAGCCGTCCAGCACGGCGGACAAGACGGTGAGCGCCAGCGCGTCGTTGCTGGCCGCGTCTTGGGTGGATGGGGCGTCCAGCTGCGCCAGCGACGGCACCTTGAACGCCAGCGACACATAGGCCTGTTCGGCCGGGGCCTTGAAGTCGAGGCGGCGCATGCCCGCCTGCAGCGGCTCCAGCCGGGGCTTGCGCTCGGGCACCGGCCGCGCGGCGATGGCGCCGTAGTGTTTTTCCGCCAGCGCACGCACCGCGTCCACGTCCACATCGCCGGCCACCACCACCGCCGCGTTGGCGGGGGTGTACCAGCGGCGGTAGAAGGCGCGCACGTCGTCGGGCGTCATCGCGTCGAGGTCGCTCATCCAGCCGACGATGGGGCGGCGGTAGGGCGAGGCCACAAACGTCACCGCGTTCATCGCCTCGGACATCAGCGCGCGGGGCGCGTCTTCGGTGCGCAGGCGGCGCTCTTCCTTCACCACCTCGATCTCGCGCTTGAACTCGTCGTCGGCCCACTGGTTGTTGGCAAAACGGTCGGCCTCCAGCCGCATCACGTCGTCGAGCCGGCTGGCGGGGATCTGCTGGTAGTAGCCGGTGTAGTCGCGCGCGGTGAAGGCGTTTTCACGCCCGCCCAACGCCGCCACCCGGCGCGAGAACTCGCCCGGTGCCAGCGTGGCCGTGCCCTTGAAGAGCATGTGCTCCAGCACGTGGGCCACGCCCGAAGTGCCGTCCACCTCGTCCATCGACCCCACGCGCAGCCAGACCATGTGCACCGCCGTGGGCGCCCGGCGGTCCGGCTTGACGATCAGCGTCATGCCGTTGGCCAGGGTGAATTGCCGGGTGGCGCTGGCGCTGGCTTCGGGTGCGGGCCCCTGCGCTTGCAGCTCCAACGGGGCGGTGGCGAACAGGCAGGCGGCCAGCCACCACGCGGGATAAAGGTGTTTCATAGAATGGTGTGATTCTAAAAAGCTCTTTGATGTTCAGTTTCTTCAAGAAAAAACCACCTGCCGAGCCGCCCCCACCGGCGGCGTTGGCACCGCCGAGTGTGCCTGTGCCGCCTGCGGTAACGGCCCCGACGACCGAAGCGCCCGCATCGGCCGCACCGCGCAGCACCTGGCTCGACAAACTCAAGGCCGGCCTGCGCAAGACCGGCAGCAGCATTGCCACGGTGTTCACTGGCACGCAGATCGACGACGCGCTGTACGAAGAGCTGGAAGCCGCGCTGCTGATGGCCGACGCCGGCACCGCCGCCACCGCCCACCTGCTGGCCGACCTGAAACAGCGGGTGAAAGACAGCAAGACCACCGACCCGGCGGCGGTGAAAGGCCTGCTGGCCGACTCGCTGACCGCCCTGCTCGGCCCGCTGCAGCGCCCGCTGGTGATTGGCGCCCACAAGCCCACCGTCATCATGGTTGCCGGGGTCAACGGGGCGGGCAAAACCACCTCGATTGGCAAGCTCACCCGGCACCTGGCCGACTCCGGGGCCAGCGTGCTGCTGGCCGCGGCCGACACCTTCCGCGCCGCGGCGCGCGAGCAACTGGGCGTCTGGGCCGACCGCAACACGGTGGAGATCATCAGCCAGGACGGCGGCGACCCGGCGGCGGTGAGTTTTGACGCGGTGAGCGCTGGCAAGGCGCGTGGCCGCGACGTGGTGCTGGTCGACACCGCTGGCCGCCTGCCCACCCAGCTGCACCTGATGGAAGAGCTGAAAAAAATCAAACGTGTGGTGCAAAAGGCCGACGCCACCGCCCCGCACGAAGTGCTGCTGGTGATTGACGGCAACACCGGCCAGAACGCGCTGGCGCAGGTGAAAGCGTTTGACGAAGCGCTGGGCCTGACCGGCCTGGTCGTCACCAAGCTCGACGGCACCGCCAAAGGCGGTGTGCTGGCGGCGATTGCGCTGTGGGCGGCAGAACGCGGCAAAGCCTTACACGGGGTGCCAGCGGTTCCGGTGTACTTTATCGGCGTGGGTGAAAAACTCGAAGACCTCGAGACCTTCAACGCCCGTGAGTTTGCCCAGGCGCTGCTGAGCTGAGTGCCCCCGTGTTGTAAGCCTTGGCCCTGGCGGCAGACGAACAGGCGGTAACACCGTCACGCGGCGGCGCAACAACTCTGGTGAAATGCCCTCATGAACCTCAAAAAAATCGCCATCGCCGCGCTGGTCGCAGGGCTGGTGGCCGCCTTCTTCTTTTTTGACCTGGGGCACTACCTCAGCCTGGACTACCTGAAGCAAAGCCAGGCCAGCTTTGAAGAAATCTACACACGCCGGCCGCTGGTGGTGGCGCTGTCGTTCTTTGCCATTTACGTGGCCGCCACCGCGCTGTCATTCCCGGGGGCGACGATCCTGACCCTCGCTGGCGGTGCCATCTTTGGCCTGTGGTGGGGCACGCTGATCGTCTCGTTCGCCGCCACCAGCGGGGCCACGCTGGCGTTTCTGATGGCGCGCTTTGTCCTGCGTGACAGCATCGAGGCGCGTTTTCGCAGCCGCCTGGCCGAGATCAACGACGGTGTGGCCAAAGACGGGGCGTTCTATTTGTTCACGCTGCGGCTGGTACCGCTGGTGCCCTTCTTCGTCATCAACCTGGTCATGGGCCTGACCAAAATGAAAACGCTGACCTTCTACTGGGTCAGCCAGCTCGGCATGCTGGCCGGCACCATGGTGTATGTGAACGCCGGGACGCAGCTGGCGCAACTGGAGTCGCTGCGCGGCATTTTGAGCCCGGGGCTGATTGGTTCGTTTGTGCTGCTGGGCCTGTTCCCGCTGCTGGCGCGCAAGGTGGTGGAGGGGTTCGAACGCCGCAAGGTCTATGCGCGCTGGGCCAGCGAGAAGCCGAAGCGCTTTGACCGCAACCTGATCGTCATTGGTGCCGGCGCCGGCGGCCTGGTGTCGGCCTACATTGGCGCGGTGGTCAAGGCCAAGGTCACGCTGGTGGAAGCCCACAAGATGGGGGGCGACTGCCTGAACTACGGCTGCGTGCCGAGCAAGGCGCTGATCAAGAGCGCCAAGCTGGCGCACCAGATCCGCCACGGCGCGCACTACGGGCTGGCCGACGGCGCCCCGGTGTTCAACTCGCGCACGGTGATGCAGCGGGTGCACGAGGTGGTGGCCGCGATCGCCCCGCACGACAGCGTGGAGCGCTACACCCAGATGGGGGTGGACGTGGTGCAGGGCTACGCCAGGCTGGTCAACCCCTGGACGGTGGAGATCGCCCTCAACCACCCCGCCCCAGGCCAGCCAGCGGTGCAGCGGCTCACCGCGCGCAGCATCGTCATTGCCGCCGGGGCCGAACCGCTGGTGCCACCGCTGCCGGGTCTGGCCGATGTGGGCTACCTCACCAGCGACACGCTGTGGGACGAGCTCGCCCGGCTGTACGAGCTGCCGCAGCGTATGGTGGTGCTGGGCGGCGGGCCAATTGGCTGCGAACTGGCCCAAAGTTTTGCCCGGCTGGGCGCGCAGGTCAGCCAGGTGGAGATGGCCCAGCGCCTCATGCTGCGCGAGGATGAAGACGCTTCAGCACTGGTGCAGCAGTCGCTGGAGGCCGACGGTGTGCAGGTGCTGACCGGCCACAAGGCGCTGCGCTGCGAACGGGTGGGCGAGGCCAAGTTCCTGGTGGTGGCGCACAACGGCGAAGAAAAACGCATCGAGTTCGACGCACTGGTTTGCGCCGTGGGTCGCAAGGCGCGGCTCACTGGCTACGGGCTGGAGGCGCTCGGCATCCCCACCGACAAGACGGTAGAAACCAACGAGTACCTGCAAACGCTGTACCCCAACATCTACGCGGCGGGCGACGTGGCCGGGCCCTACCAGTTCACCCACACCGCGGCGCACCAGGCCTGGTACGCCGCGGTCAACGCGCTGTTTGGCGAGTTCAAGAAATTCAAGGCCGACTACTCGGTGATCCCGTGGGCCACCTTCACCGACCCGGAAGTCGCCCGCGTCGGCCTGAACGAGCAGGAAGCGCGCGAGAAAAACACCCCTTATGAAGTGACCCGGTACGGCATTGACGACCTCGACCGCGCCATTGCCGACGGCACCGCCCACGGCTTTGTGAAGGTGCTGACCGTGCCGGGCAAAGACACCATCCTGGGCGTCACCATCGTGGGTGAACACGCGGGTGACCTGCTGGCCGAGTACGTGCTGGCCATGAAACACAAGCTCGGGCTGAACAAAATCCTGGGCACCATCCACACCTACCCGACGCTGTCGGAAGCCAACAAGTACGCGGCGGGCGAATGGAAGCGCGCCCACGCACCCGAGAAGCTGCTGGCCTGGGTCCGCCGGTACCACAACTGGAAACGGGGTTGACCATGGCATTGCGCCGGGATGCTCTTGTTTTTATAGCGTCTTCGTTAGCTTTCACTAAGGCAACACCGGCATTTGGTCAAAATTCTGCGGCCTATGACCATGGCGGTGCGCGCTGGGACGCGCTGCTGAAGAAACACGTCAAGTGGCTGCCCGACAACAAACAAAGCCGCGTCGCCTACACCGGTTTTCAGGCCGACCGCGCTGAGCTGAAAGCCGTGCTCGACAGCCTGAGCGCGGTCAGCAAGGCCAGTTTCGACGGCTGGACGCGTGAACAGCAAATGGCTTTTTTGGTCAACGCCTACAACGCCTTCACCATCGAACTGGTGCTGACCGGCTACCCCGGCATCCAGTCCATCAAAGACCTGGGCTCGTTCGTGCAGTCGGCCTGGAAGAAGAAGTTCTTCACGCTGCTGGGCGAGCGCCAGAACCTCGACTGGATCGAACACGCGCAGCTGCGCCCACGCTACGCCGACCCGCGCATCCATGCGGCCATCGTCTGCGCCAGCATCGGCTGCCCGGCGCTGCGGCCCGAGGCCTTCACCGCCACCCAGCTGAACGCGCAGCTGGAAGACGGCATGCGGCGATTCCTCGGTGACCGCACCCGCAACCGCTACCAGAACGGCCAGCTCGAAGTCAGCCAGATTTTCAAATGGTTCCGCGAAGACTTCGAGCAAGGCCACCAGGGTTTTGCCAAGGTACAAGACGTGTTTGCCCGCTACGCCGCGCAGTTGACCGACCAGCCCGGCGGCCAGGCCGCGCTGCGCGCCAAGACCGTGCCCATCGGCTACCTGGACTACGACTGGTCACTCAACGATGCAGGCCGCTAGAGCGCCGTCTGCCCTCGCCTTTTTCTTCGCCACCCTGCTGCCCAACCTTGCCAGGGGCGAGGTGGCCGAACCCGCGCCGCTGCCACCGTTTTCACGGCCCGGCAGCCTGCAAATGCACCCCGGCTGGAACGTGTTCGGCTTACCGGCAAAATACGCGGTGACAACCACCCGGTTTGAACCAACCACCATGGGGCCCGACACCGTTTTGAAAGTCCAGTCCGAGCGCAGCTACGGCACATTGGTGCACGGCTGGCGCGGCCCTGCGCCGGCCGCGCTGCAGTGGCGCTGGCGGGTGGACCAGCCGGTGCGCGGCGCCAACATCGCCACCAAGGCGGGCGACGACAGTGCCCTCAAGGTCTGCGTGGTGTTCGACCAGCCGCTGGCCGACATGCCCTTCCTGCAGCGGCAGGCGCTGCGGCTGGCGCAGGCTGTCAGCGACACCCCGCTGCCCCCCGCCACCCTGTGCTACCTCTGGGACAACCGCTACCCGGCCGGCACCCGGATGCGCAACGCCCACTCCGCACGGGTGCGCTACCTGGTGGTGCAAGGCCCCGAATCGCCCACCGGCCAATGGCAGACCCAGCGGCGCCAACCAGCCGAGGATTTTCTGCAGGTGTTTGGTGACGAAAGCCAGACCGTGCCTCCCGTGCTGGCGGTGGCCGTGGGCGCCGACAGCGACAACACCGGGGGTGCCAGCCTGGCCTACCTGGCCGACCTGCGCTGGGCCCCATGACCGACAACGCACCCGCCGACCTGCTGTTGCTGGGCGCGGGCCACGCCCATGTGCATGTGCTGGAAAAACTGGCGCGCCTGCCACGCGCCCAGCGCGCACGCTGGCAGGTCACACTGGTGTCGCCCCACCCGGTGGCGCTGTATTCCAACATGCTGCCAGGCTTCGTGGCCGGCCATTACGACGCGGACGACTGCACGATGGGCCTGCACCGCTTGATCGAGAACAGCGGTGTGCGCCACCTGTCGGCCCGGGCCATGCACATCGACGCCGCGGCCCGCAGCGTGCAGGTCTATGGCACCGCCAGCGGCCAGGCGGAGCTGGGTTACCGGTTGCTGAGCATCGACACCGGGGGCGTGATGGACCGGGCGCGGCTGGAGGCCAGCATCCCCGGCATCACCGCGCATGGGCATTTCCTGCGGCCAATCGAATCCTTTGTGGCGGAATGGCAGCGCATCCAAAACCAGATCGGCACCGAGCCACGCCAACTCGCCGTGGTTGGTGGTGGTGCTGGCGGTGTTGAGCTGGCGCTGGCGCTGCGGCACCGGCTGCCCGACTGCGGGGTGCAACTCGTCACCGGCGGTGGCCCGCCCATGGCCAGCCACCCGGCCGGCGTGCAGCGGCGGGTGGTCGCGGCGCTGGCCCGCCACGGCATCACCGTCCACCCATTGGCCTGCACCGGCCTCACCGCCGACAGCCTGCGCCTCAGCGACGACAGCACCCACCCCTGTGATGTGGCGCTGGTGGCCGTGGGCGCACAGGCCCCACGCTGGCTGGCCCGCTCAGGCCTGACGCTGGACGGGCGTGGGTTTCTCGCGGTGAACGCGTACCAGCAAAGCCTGGGGCACCCGGAGGTGTTTGCCGCCGGGGACGTGTCCAGCCGCGTCGATGGCGCCTACCCGCGCAATGGCGCGTACGCGGCACATGCCGGCCCACCACTGGCCACCAACCTGCTGGCGGCCATGGACGGCAAACCCATGACGCTGTACACCCCACCCCCACACGTGCTCAACCTGTTCGCCTGCGGTGAACAACGGGCAATTGCCAGCTGGGGACGCTGGTATTGGGAGGCCGAGTGGCTCTGGCGCTGGAAAGACCGGCTTGACCGGGATTTTGTGGCGCGTTTCGGCCACTGAACGGCACGAAGGAATTCAATGCCGCCAGGGCGGCACGCCATCAACCCGGTGCCAGCCGACCGGTGCGGATGTAATTCACCAGGCCCGCCAATTCGGCCTGGCCTTCGGAGGTTGCGAAATAACCTTTGCCATCTGCCGTGAAGTAAGGCGCCAGGTTGCTGGCCAGATCGGCACCGTTGTCGAGCAACTTGAAATTCTTGGGCACATAGGCTGGAAACTTTTGCCCTTTGCTGTATTTGCTGGGCGCACCCGCACCCTTGTTGAGCTTCACCTGAATCAGCACCACACCGGTTTTTTTGGTGGACGTGGTGGTGGCCTTGCTTTTTTTGCCTTTTTTGGCACCCGCAAAAGCCGGCGTGTCGGACAGCGTGGTTTTGCGGAGGTCTGTGGCACTGAAAACCTCCAATGCGCCAATGTGGTATTGCGCCACTTCGGCTTTGATTCGGTGCAATACCGCGTCGCGTTCCAGAGATAATTTTTGTGCAGTGGTCACCAGACCGTTCAATTCCTGCTGCTCGGCTTCGCTGATTTCAAAGCTGGCGAGTCGGGATTGTAGAAATTTGAAGCGTTCTTGTGATTCGGCTGTGAGGAATTTCAGCATGCTATGTTCCATTTATTTTCAAGGGGTGATTCAATTTAGCACAACCCTGAAAAAATTAAAGGACGATTCCCTATTCCCGAGTAAATTGTATTCACGCTTAAGAATTGGCGCGATGTCACACAGAGAAACGGCTACCGGATGCCGGAACTTTGTCCTTAGCACTCCTTCAAAGAGAGTGCTAATATAAGCACCGTTGGAAAGGAGTCCTGCATGACATCTCTGAACATTGGCACCCTGAACACCCCTGCCACCGGGCTGGTTGTGGCCAATCCTTGGTCGCTGGTGCCACCACTGGGGCACCTGGACGCCTACATTTCCGCCGTCAACCGCATGCCCATGCTCACCCACGAGGAAGAGCAGACCTACGCACGGCAACTGAAAGACAGCAACGACCTGGACGCCGCCGGCAAGCTGGTGCTGTCGCACCTGCGGCTGGTGGTGTCGGTGTCGCGCCAGTACCTGGGTTATGGCCTGCCCCATGGCGACCTGATTCAAGAAGGCAACGTTGGCCTGATGAAGGCGGTGAAGCGCTTCGACCCGGACCACGGCGTGCGCCTGGTCAGCTACGCGCTGCACTGGATCAAGGCCGAGATCCACGAGTACATCCTGAAAAACTGGCGCATGGTCAAGGTCGCCACGACCAAGGCACAGCGCAAGCTGTTTTTCAACCTGCGTTCGATGAAGCAGGGCATGAAGCAGGACGCGATGGTGCTGGACGATGCCGCCTCCCACCGCGAGACGCTGAGCGAGAGCGAGGTGGACACGATGGCCGAGCGCCTGAACGTCAAGCGCGAAGACGTGCTGGAAATGCAGACCCGCATGTCCGGCGGCGACGTGCTGCTCGACCCCAGCCCCTCGGACGACGGCGAAGAAGCCTTTGGCCCGATTGCCTACCTGGCCGACGTGAGCCACGAACCGACCGCGATGATCGAGTCGCACCAGCGCGACCTGCTGGCGTCTGACGGCATTGCCGCCGCGCTGGCCGAGTTGCAGCCGCGCGAGCGCCGCATTGTGGAAGAGCGTTGGCTCAAGGTGAACGACAACGGCAGCGGTGGCATGACGCTGCACGACCTGGCCGCGGTCTACGGCGTCAGCGCCGAGCGCATCCGCCAGATTGAAGTGGCCGCGATGAAGAAAATGCGCAAGACGCTGGCCGCTTACGCCTGACGCCTGCGACCCTGTTCAAAGCCCGGTGTGCCCTGCCACCGGGCTTTTTTGTGCCTGAAATGGCTGTGGGCAGTGATTTTTAAGCCAAATCGGCGGTGAGCCTTAGTGAAACCTCACGATTTTGCTCCTATTTCAGGAGCAGAATCACTCTTGCAAACCCGGTTCAGGAGGCCTGTTTGAGCAGCGTACGAACGTCGGCGGTGAGCGCGGGCACGCCGGTGCCATAGCGGGTGTACAGCCGCAAACGGCCTTGCGTGTCGTAGATGTAGCTGCCAGCCGAGTGGTCCATGCTGTAGCTGCCGGGCGTCTTGCCCTCGACCTTTTTGTAGTACAGCTTGTAGTCCTTCGCCAGGGCGGGCAGCTTGTCCAGCGGCGTGGAGAGGGCCACAAAGCTCGGGTCAAAGTTGGCCATGTAGGCCTTGAGCAACTCGGGCGTGTCGCGCTCGGGGTCGACGGTGATGAAGACACCTTGCAGCTTGTCGCCGTCCGGCCCCAGTTGGCGCTTGACTTCGGCCAATTCGGCCATGGTGGCCGGACAGACGTCCGGGCACTGGGTGAAACCAAAAAACACCACCACCACCTTGCCCTTGAAATCTTTGAGGCTGCGCGTCTGGCCACTCGGGTCGGTCAACGCAAAGTCCTGGGCGTAGTTGGCGCCGGTCAGGTCGATGGCGTTGAAGGACGGTGCTTTTTGCTCGCCGCAGCCCGCCAGCAGGCCCAGCACCAGCACGGCAGAGGCCATCCAGGTCGGACGGGTGAATGTCATGGTTTCTTTCACGGGGTCACCAGGTAATGGTCGATCAGCAGCGCGGCAAACAGCAGCGACAGGTGGATCAATGAGAAGCGGAAGGTCTTGCGGGCCAGTGCGTCCGAGTAGTTGCGCCACAGTGCCCAGGCGTAGCCGCAAAAACCAACGCTCAAGGCCAGCGCCGCCGCCAGGTAAAACCAGCCGCTCATGCGGTAGATGAAGGGCAGCATGCAGGCCGCCGCCAGGATGAAGGTGTAGAGCAACACCTGCAGCCGGGTGAACTCGTTCCCATGGGTCACCGGCAGCATCGGCAGGCCGGACTTGCGGTAGTCCTCCACCCGGTACAGCGCCAGCGCCCAGAAGTGCGGCGGTGTCCACAGGAAAATGATCAGGAACAGAATCAACGCCTCCGGGCCAACCTCGCCCGTCATCGCGGCCCAGCCGAGCACCGGCGGCATCGCGCCCGAGGCGCCGCCGATCACGATGTTCTGCGGCGTCAGGGGCTTCAAGATCACGGTGTAGACCACCGCGTAGCCAATGAAGGTCGCAAAGGTCAGCCACATCGTCAGTGGGTTGACCCAGAAGTACAGCAGGATGGAGCCTGCAGAGCACAGCAGCGCCGAGAACACCAGCGCCTCGCGGTCGCTCAGCTCGCCCTTGGCGGTGGGGCGCCAGGAGGTGCGCTTCATGGTCGCGTCGATCTTCTTTTCCACCAGGCAGTTGAAGGCGGCCGCAGCGCCGGCCACCAGCCAAATGCCCACACAGGCGATCAGCGCCTGCTTCAGGTGCAGCCAGCCCGGCACGCCAGGGACGGCCAGCACCATGCCGATCAGGGCGCAAAAAACAATGAGCTGGATGACGCGCGGTTTGGTCAGCGCGTTGAACTGGCGCCAGCGCGAGGGCAGGCTGGGGGTGGCGGTGGACATGGCCGACTCTAACGTGACATGGGTTGGGGTGACATGGGGAGGAATGGGCATGGTCATGTTCTGGCACGCCTTGTTTTGATGGCCAGCACCACACGCGGCTCGCTTTGCCGGGTAGAGGCCAGCGCATGCGTCAGCACCACCACCAGCGCCGCAGCGCCACCGGTGTGCAGCACGGCGGCCAACAATGGCCAGCCGAGCACCACGTTGCTGAGGCCTGTGGCCAGTTGCAGCAGCAGCAGCGCCACCAGCCAACGGGCGTGCACCCGCAGCGCCCAGGTGCTGGCCATGCGCAGCACCTGCCAGACCAGCACCGCCACCACCGCGTAGGCCACCAGCCGGTGGGTGTAGTGGATGGCGGTCAGCGCCTCAAAGGCCAGGTGGCTGCCAGCACCGGTGCGGCCCAGCTCGCGCCACAGCTCGAAACCTTGCAGAAAATCCATCGCCGGCCACCAGCTCGCCTGGCATTTCGGGAATTCGGTGCAGGCCAGCACCGCGTAGTTGGTGCTGACCCAACCGCCCAATGCCACTTGCAGCCACACCAGCACCAGCGCCAGCGCGATGCCGCGGCGCAGACGGGATGGCACCGCCAGGCTCTTCACCAGCGCCTGAACGTGGCTGTAGCGCACGACCTGTACCGTCAGCAAGGCCAGCAGCACCAGCGCGCCCAGCAGGTGCAGGGTGACGATGGCGGGGAACAGCTTCATGGTCACGGTCAGCGCACCGAATGCGCCCTGCACACACACCCACACCAAAGTGAGTGCCGGCCACCAGGGGCTGACCGCGGGCGGCCCGCCCGTGTCGGCACTGCGGCGACGGCGGTAGGCATCCCAGGCGCTGAGCAATGCCAGCGCGAGGATCATGCCGCCCACGCCGGTGGCGAGGTAGCGGTGAACCATCTCGATCCAGGCCTTGTGGTGCGTCACCGGGCCGGTGGGCATGGCGGTTTGCGCTTCGGTGATTTCCTGCTTGGCGCCCAGCGGGCTGGCATTGCCGTAACAACCCGGCCAGTCGGGACAACCGAGGCCGGAGTCTGTCAACCGGGTGAACGCGCCGAACAGCACCAGGTCGAAGGTGAAAAACAAGGTCAGCAGCGTGAGTGCGCGCAGCCGTTGCGCCATGCTGGCGCGGCGTTGGCGCAGCCAGACCCACAGCAGCGGGCCGGCGGCCAGCAGCACGCCCATCAGCAGCATCTGCAGTACCGGGGTCAGATCGACCAGGGCTTGTTCGTCCATGGCTCAGGCTCTCATCGACCCGGAACATCCCACGAACCTGACGCGCGCAGCAGGCGGTCCAGGTCGCGCTTGGCCTTGCCAGCGCCCTGCAGGTCCATGCGGGACGGGAAGCGCATCATCCAGTTGCCCATCGGGTCCACCACGTAGAGGTGGTTCGACAAAGACTCGCCCGCCGCCGGCTGCAGCCATTGGGCAAGCTGCTTGGCGTCCACGCGCAGCACCTGCGCCCCGTCCAGTGCGGGCAGCAGGCCAGGCGTGACCGGGCCGTCGTCGGTGACGAGCCAGACACGGTCGACCCGCTCCTTTTCCTTGCCCAGCGCTTCGCGCATCTGGCGCTGCAGGTAAAGGTTCTGGTCACACACCGCGTCGCAGGACGATGGCATCGCCGCCACCAGCAGCCACTGCTTCTTCAGGCTTTGCAGGTTCAGCGTCTTGCCGTCCAGCGTGCGCGCCTCCAGGCTCGGCAGCGGGCGCTGGGGGTCGATCAGTTCACCAAAGGCGCGCTGGCCCTGCGGCCGGATGACGTAGTAGGTGAAGTAGGAGGCGATGACCGGTGCCGCACACACCGCCAGCACCGCCAGCATTTTCCAGCGGCCGTTGCCGGTGCGTGGCACCACCGGCGCATTGGCGACCGGGTCGGGCAGGGAATGCACTGTCAGGGAAAGCGGCTCGTCAGAGTGGGACATGGCGTTGCCGTCGGGGTTGGATGATTTGGAACCAGACATAAAGGAGCGCGATCAGGCCGCTGAGGCCAAACCACTGGAATGCATACCCATGGTGTTTGTCAATCCCTGTGTTGAATGCCGGCCAGTTGCGCAACAGCCCGTCGCTGGCCGTGCCGGCATCTGGCGTTAGCTCAAGCGCGCTGAGTTGGGTCAACAACGGCAGCCGTGTTTCGGCCGCGTACGCCGTCAAGTCGATATTTTGCCGTATGGCCCCGGTCGGCGCGCCCTGGAAGTCGTAAAGCTTGGAGGGCGGGGGCGCGATGCGCACGGTGATGCGGACCTCGCCTTCGGGCGTGTGCACTGCCGGCAAACGGTTGCGGTCGGTGAAGTCACGGGGCACCCAACCGCGCTGCACCATCAAAAAGGTGTTGCTGCCGCTCAAGCGCAGCGGTGTCAGCACAAAGAACCCTTGCCGTGCAGCCATCTGCCGGTTGTCGAGGTAGACCGTCGCTTCGCGCAGCCACTGCCCCTGCAGCGTGGCGCGTCGGTGAACCACATCGGCCAGCAGCGTGCTGTCCGACACATCGGCCTGGGTCAGCGGTGCCAGCCGGCCCTGGCCGTCAATCGCGGTTTGCAGTGCCTGTTTTTCAGCGGCACGCCCGAGCTGCCACTGCCCCAGCGCCAGCGTGATGCCCACACCCAACAGTGCGGCAGCGCTCACCAACCAGAACCGGAATGTCTGTGGCACGGGATAATCCAGTTCATGAAATATTTGGTCATCATCGCGTTTGTTGCCATCCTGGTCAGCCTCGGTTCGGCGTTGTTCTTCATGATGAAGGACGGCCAGAACGGCAAAGCCAAAACCAACCACATGGCCAAGGCATTGGCGTTCCGGGTCGGGTTCTCCATTTTTCTGTTTGCCTGCATCCTGCTGGCCTGGAAATTTGGATACATCCGCCCCACCGGAATTCCCGGCGGCGCCTGACGCCGCTGGCTCAACACCTCACAAAACACAAAGGCGCCGCGAGGCGCCTTTGTTGCATGGGCAACCGCGCGCGGTCAGGTCCAGTACACCAGGATGTACAGGCCGAGCCAGACCACGTCCACAAAGTGCCAGTACCAAGCGGCACCTTCAAAACCGAAGTGCTTGTCGGCCGTGAAATGGCCCTTCATCAAACGGAAGGTGATGAACAACAGCATCAACATGCCAACGAACACGTGGAAGCCGTGGAAACCGGTCAGCATGAAGAAGGTCGAGCCGTAGACACCCGAGCTGAGCTTGAGGTTCAGGTCAGAGTAGGCGTGTGCGTATTCGTAGCCCTGGACAAACAGGAAGATCACGCCCAGCAGCACCGTCAGCCACATGAAGGTGATGGTTTTGCTGCGGTGGTTCTCACGCAGGGCGTGGTGGGCAATCGTCAGGGTCACGCCGGACGTGAGCAACAACGCGGTGTTGATGGTGGGCAGCCAGAACGGGCCCATCGTGGTGAAGGGCTCGATGATGCCGGCTGGTGAGGCGGTGGCACCGGCTGCGACGCTGGGCCACAGGGCCTTGAAGTCGGGCCAGAGCAACGCGTTGTCAAGGCTGCCCAGCGCCGGGACCGAGTGGGAACGGGCCCACCACAGCGCCGAGAAGAAGGCACCGAAGAACATCACTTCGGAGAAGATGAACCAGCTCATGCTCCAGCGGAACGAGAGGTCCACCTTGTGGCCGTACAGGCCCTGGTTGCTCTCGCCAACCGCGTCGCTGAACCACTGGAACAGCACAAAGGCCCACCACAACAGACCAAAGGCGACCGAATAGGCGCCCCAACCACTGCCGTTGATCCATTGGCCAGCGCCCAGGATCACGAAAAACAGGCCAATCGACGCCATGACGGGGTGCCGTGACGGCCCTGGCACGAAGTAATACGGCGTGCTGCCGGCTGGGGTGGAAGAACTCATCTCTGCTCCTACGTTTCAATCAATGTCTGTATTTTCATTGGCGGCAGCCACCGGCTGCCACCCTCAGTTCACGGCACAACAACCCAGTTCACCAGGGCAATCAGCCCCACCACAAACAGCATGCAGCCGGCGATGCCCACCAGAATGATGTGCAGCGGGTTGAGCTTGGCAATGTCTTCCTGGTAGTCCGACCCTTTGCGAACGCCGAAAAACGACCAGCCCACAGCGCGCACAGTGCGCCACAGCGAACCTTTGCGCCGGTGAGGTGCCACCACCTCATTGGCGTCGCGCCCCGGCGTGCTCATGTGGCAGGCCCTGCAACCAGCGCAGCCGCCGTAGGGGCTGGCGGTGTCTTGCCACCCACCTCAAAGAAGGTGTACGACAGCGTGATGGTGCTGACGTCCTTGGACAATTTCGGGTCGATCACGAACGCCACCGGCCACTGCTTCTTCTCGCCCGGCTCCAGTGTGTACTGGTTGAAGCAGAAACACTCGAGCTTGTTGAAGTGCGCCATGGCCTGGCGCGGTGCGTAGCTGGGAATGGCCTGCGCGGCCATGCGGCGGTTCTGGACGTTCTGGAATTCGTACATCACCGTGGCCAGTTCACCAGGGTGGACCTGCAGGGTCCGCGTGGCCGGTTTGAATTCCCAAGGCCCGCGGGCATTGGCATCAAAAACAACGGTGATGGTGCGGCTGGTGTCCACCTGCGAATTGGCGGGTACGGACGCGCTTTTGCCCGTGATTTGTTGCTCACCAAGCGCCAGAATGTTGATGCCCGTGACTTCACAAATTGCTTTGTACAGAGGCACCAGACCGTAACCGAACGCGAACATGCCGAGCGCGACAATGCCCAGCTTGCGCAGCATTTTCACATTCTCGAAACGGATGCCCATGGTGGTGTGACCGGTTTCAGCTCAACGGTTGAGCAACATGACTTTGGCAAAGAAACCGAGCAGGAACACCACCACCACCGACACCAGAATCAGCGCGGTGCGGATGTTGCTCTTTTTCTGCTCAGGTGTCAGGGCCATGGCGGTGCTCAGGCAACAATCTTGTTGGCGGCGGCGTTCAGCTTGGGTGGGTTCTCAAAGGTGTGGAATGGCGCAGGCGATGGCACTTCCCACTCCAGACCTTCGGCAGCTTCCCAAGGGCGCTGGGGCGCTTTTTCGCCCTTGCCCAACATGGTTGGCAGCACGATGAACAGGAAGAAGTAAACCTGTGCGATACCGAAGGCAAATGCGCCCACCGACGCCACGGCGTTGAAGTCAGCGAACTGCATCGGGTAATCGGCGTAGCGGCGTGGCATGCCAGCCAGGCCCAGGAAGTGCATCGGGAAGAAGGTCACGTTGAACGCGATCAGCGACCACCAGAAGTGGATCTTGCCGCGGGTTTCGTTGTACATCACACCGGTCCACTTCGGGGCCCAGTAGTAGTAACCGGCAAACAGCGCGTAGAGCGAGCCGGCCACCAGCACGTAGTGGAAGTGGGCGACCACGTAGTAGGTGTCCTGCAGTTGCAGGTCAATCGGCGCCATCGACAAAATCAGGCCGGTGAAACCTCCCAGCGTGAACACGAAGATGAAACCCACGGCGAACAGCATCGGGGTCTCGAAGGTCATCGAGCCCTTCCACATCGTGGCGATCCAGTTGAACACCTTCACGCCGGTGGGCACCGAGATCAGCATCGTGGCGTACATGAAGAACAGCTGGCCGGTCACGGGCATGCCGGTGGTGTACATGTGGTGGGCCCACACGACGAAGGACAAGATGGCAATCGACGCGGTGGCATACACCATGGAGGCATAACCGAACAGCTTCTTGCGCGAGAACGCGGGCACGATCTGGCTGACGATGCCGAAGGCCGGCAAGATCATGATGTACACCTCGGGGTGGCCGAAGAACCAGAAGATGTGCTGGTACATCACCGGGTCGCCGCCGCCGGCGGGATTGAAGAACGTCGTGCCGAAGTGGCGGTCGGTCAGCGTCATGGTGATCGCGCCGGCCAGCACGGGCATCACGGCGATCAGCAGGTAGGCGGTGATCAGCCAGGTCCAGCAGAACATCGGCATCTTCATCAGGGTCATGCCAGGGGCGCGCATGTTGAGGATGGTCACGATGATGTTGATCGAACCCATGATCGACGAGGCACCCAGGATGTGCAGCGCGAAGATACCGGCGTCCATCGACGGGCCCATCTGCAGCGACAGCGGTGCGTAAATCGTCCAGCCACCGGCGGGCGCGCCGCCGGGCATGAAGAACGACGCGGCCAGCATGATGGCGGCAGGAATCAGCAGCCAGAAGCTGAAGTTGTTCATCCGCGCAAACGCCATGTCACCGGCGCCGATCTGCAGCGGAATCATCCAGTTCGCAAAACCCACGAAGGCCGGCATGATGGCGCCGAACACCATGATCAGGCCGTGCATGGTGGTGAGCTGGTTGAACAGCTCCGGGTTCACCAGCTGCAGGCCGGGCTGGAACAGTTCGGCACGGATGCCGAGTGCCAGCACACCACCAAACATGAACATCGTGAAGCTGAACAGCAGGTACAGCGTACCGATGTCTTTGTGGTTGGTCGCATAGACCCACCGGCGCCAGCCACTTGGAGCGTGGTGGTCGTCGTGCGCATGGTCATGATGGTCAAGAACTGCACTCATCTTGTTTTCCTTCTGAATACTCTGGCGGTCTGTCTGCAGGCGGTTTACTTGCGGGCCGACTTGACGTCGACCGGCTGAACCACCTGGCCGGTCTTGTTGGACCAGCTGTTCTTGGTGTAAGTGATCACGGCGGCAATCTCGGTGTCACTCAGCTGCTTCCACGACGGCATGGCACCGCCGCCTGCGCCGTTCAACAGAATGGCAATTTGTTTGGACTTGTCGGCATCCAGCACCACGGCGGCACCGTCGAGTGGCTTGAACGGGCCAGCGCCCTTGCCGTTGGCCTGGTGGCAGACCATGCAGTTGGAAGCGTAGATTTTCTCACCACGGGCCACGCTGTCGGCCAGTGTCCAGACCTTGTTCGGGTCATCGGCCTTGGCGGCCAGCTTGACCTTCTCGGCTTTCACCCACTGGGTGTAGTCCTCGGCGCTCACCACTTTCACATGGATGGGCATGTAAGCATGTTCTTTGCCGCACAGCTCGGCGCACTGGCCATAAAAATCGCCCGTTTGCTCAGCGCGGAACCAGGTGTCGCGCACGAAACCGGGGATGGCGTCCTGCTTGATGCCGAAGGCCGGCACCATGAAGGCGTGGATCACGTCGTTGGCGGTGGTGATGATGCGGATTTTCTTGCCGACCGGCACAACCATCGGGTTGTCGACCTTCAGCAGGTAGTTGTCCACCACCTCGCCTTTGGCCGGGCCACCGGCGTTGGACATCACACGGTGGGCGTTGTCGAGCGACGAGATGAAGGCAATGCCCTCGCCTTCACCGGCGATGTAGTCGTAGCCCCATTTCCACTGGTAACCGGTGGTCTTGATGGTCAGGTCGGCATTGGTGGTGTCTTTGGAGGCCACCAGCACCTTGGTGGCAGGCAGCGCCATCAAGATGATGATGATGAAGGGCACCACGGTCCACGCGATTTCCACCTTCACCGACTCGTGGAAGTTGGCGGCCTTGTGGCCCACCGACTTGCGGTGTTTCCAGATGGAATAGAACATCACACCGAACACCGCGACAAAAATCACGGTGCAGATGATGAGCATGAACCAGTGCAGCCAGGCCTGCTCTTCGGCAATCTTGGTCACGGCCGGGTGCAGGTTGAGCTGGTTGACCGCCGGCCCGCCAGGCAGGTTGTTCACCGCATGGGCAGCGGTGCTGACCCAGGCCGCCACAAACGCCATGCCATAGGCCAATGCGGCACCGAATGAAAATTTTCGTGTCTGGATGCTGCTCATCGTATTCACTTCAAAATCGCCTTTTTCAAAACACCACAACCCCACTGCCCTGGCACCCCGACTCAGCCGCCCCGGAGGGCCAGCCGCAGTTCGCGGGCCAGTGCTGGCCTCAGTTCAGGCCGCAGGAATCGCCCCACTTCAATCTTCCGGCCGTTGCCCGACAGCTCAATCAATGAACGGTCGCCGGCACGCGGCTCAATCCTCACCCAATCCCGGTTGAACTCTGCCCGCTCAAGGCGGCCGGCCTTTTCCAGCTCGACGACCAGACGGCCTTCCTGCAGCAGAATATTTTCCCCGTCGCTGACATGCCGCCCGTAGACGATGAACGCGGTCCAGATGGCCAGCAGTTCAACACAGGCAAAAGGCAGCACCAGCACCGCGCCGTGGTACCAGAAATACCCGGCAATCACCAGCGACACCAGGCTGAGCGATGCGAACAAACCCGCCAGCTGCGCCGGCGACACCGAACAATTGCGCTTCAGTCGCCACTGCACGCCTTGGGCAGACACGGTGGCGAAGCGAAAAACGGGGTTTGACACAAAAAAGCACTCAGTCGGTCCCGTTGCCTCGCCTATAACAGGTGATCAGGCAACGGTCAGCACTACGGGAAAATACCCATTCGTTCAAAACACCCCGGATTGTAGCCCCGTTGAACCCCGTTTCTGGCCACTGTGGCGCCGATACAAAGCATTCCAAAGCAATCAACTCGGCTACTCAGCCCCGCGCTTCAGCATCGCCCGCATGTCGCTGAGCGGCACGGCCTGCTCGCCACGCGGCCGGCGCGGGGCGGCCTTGAGGGCGTGGCCGTAAACCACCTCGAAGGTGAGCGCCAGCGGCGCGGTGGTGCCCTCTCTGCTGGCGGCGCGTGGCATGTGCTGGTCGATGGCGGCCAGCAGCTGGGCCCGCCAGCCCCGGCCACGCGTCTGCGGCTGGCGGGCCACATGCAGGTTGCGGCCCAGGCTGCGCAGGTCGTCCAGCAGGCGCTCTGGCTGCGTGTAGGTGAGCGTGATGCGTTCCATGTCCATCACCGGCTCGGAAAAACCGGCTTGGACCAGCATGTCACCCCAGTCGTGCATGTCGGTGAACTCGTGGCAGGGCGGCGCCCAGCCCATCGCCGCGTAAACGGCGCGCAGCTCGCGCAAGGAATCCGGGCCGAGGCAGGACAGCATCAGAAAGCCGTCTGTGGCCAGCAGGCGCTGCCACTGGGCGATGAGGGCGGCGGGGTCGGCGCTCATGTGCAATGCCATGTTGGCCCAGACCATGTCGACCTGCCCGTCCCCAGGCAATTTGAATTCGGTGGCCGGCTGGCGCCAGCGGCGGGCGGTCCACCAGGGCGCGTGCAGGGCGTGGGCCACCGCACCGGTCCGTGCCGGGCTGGCTTCGGCCACCAGGCAGCGCGCCCGCGGGTAACGTTGCAGCAGGCGTTGGTGGCTGGCCAAACCCCCGTTCAGCGGCTGCCAATCGAGCCAGGCCGCGGGCTGCAGCTTGATCCAGTCCAGCCGCTCTTCCATGCGTTGGGCCACCTCGCCATGCAACCAGGCCGAGGCGCCCAAAGGGGCTTGTTGCCATCGGACGGCTGCGGTGGGATCGATGGTCGGGGGCAGCGCGTTGGGCATAGGCGCCGAGTATATTGAGACATGCTGCGCCGCCTGTTCACGCCGCTGACCGACCGCCTGCCCAGCCAGTGCCTGGTGTGCCGGCGCTGGCCCGCGCAGCCGCTGTGCGGGCCATGCCTGGCGCGTTTTGGCGAACCCCGTCACCGCTGCAGCACCTGCGCGCTGCCGGTGCCAGCGGGTGTGGCGCGCTGCGGCGCCTGCACCGTGCAAGCCCCCGCGCTGGACGCCTGCCATGCCGCGGTGGACTATGCCTACCCGTGGGCGGCGGTGCTGGCGCGCTTCAAGTTTGGCCAGCAGCCGGGCTTGGTCACCCCATTGGCCGGGCTGCTGCAGCGCCTGCCCGCCACCGCACAGTTGCTGAACGAGGCCACGCTGGTGCTGCCCATGCCGCTCGCGCGCGAGCGGCTGGCCGAACGCGGCTTCAACCAGTCGCTGCTGCTCGCACAGGCGCTGCTGGGCACGCCACGCCAGCGGCTGGACGCCCACCTGTTATTGCGCCCAGTGCACCGCCTGCCGCAAAGCGCGCTGACGCGGGCCGAACGCCTGCGCAACGTGAGCGGCGTGTTTGCGGTGGCACCCGAATCCGCCCACCGCTTGCGCCAGGCCCGGGTGCTGCTGGTGGACGACGTGATGACCAGCGGCGCTTCGCTGGCGGCGGCGGCCAGTGTGCTGCGGCAGGCGGGTGCCGTGCACGTGAGCGCCTTGGTCGTCGCCCGCACGGCCTGAACTGGGTGGCCTTCCCGCGGCGACAATCGCCCCATGTTCAACATCGTGCTCGTTCAACCCCAAATCCCGCCGAACACCGGCAACGTGATCCGCCTGGCGGCGAACACCGGCTGTGCGCTGCACCTCATTGAGCCGCTGGGGTTCTCTTTTGAAGACAAACACATGGTCCGCGCCGGGCTGGACTACCACGAGTACGCCGACATCCAGCGCCACGCCAGCTGGGACACCTTCATGGCCACCGCCCAGCCGGCGCCCGACCGCATCTTCGCCATGACCACCCACGCCAGCCAGCCGCTGCACACGGTGGCCTTTCAGCCCGGCGACTGGCTGGTGTTTGGCTCGGAAACCCAAGGCCTGGCCCCGGCGCTGCGCGACAGTTTTCCCACGCAGCAGCGGCTGCGCCTGCCGATGCGGCCGGGCCAGCGCAGCCTGAACCTGTCCAACGCGGTGGCGGTGGCGGTGTTTGAGGCCTGGCGTCAACACGGCTTTGCCGGAGCGGCCTGATTTGCTACTTAAAACATAGCTGTACCGCTAGTTTTCACTAGGGCTTGGTGCCAATTTGGTTTGAAATTGACGCTGAAATGCCTCTCAAGGGCGGCTTTTTCAGGGGTAGCGCCGCACCACCGACTCGGCCACACACACCGGCCGCTCGGTGCCCTCGCGCAGCACCGTCACCTGCCACACCATCTGGATGCCGCCGTTCTCCACCGGCTCGCAGGCCAGCAGCGTCAGCGTGGCGCGCAGGCGGCTGTTGGCCGGCACCGGGGCGGTGAAGCGCACCTTGTTCAGGCCGTAGTTCACGCCCATGCCGGAGCCAGCGATGGCGAACGCGCCCTCCAGAAACTGCGGCAGCAGGGACAGCGTGAGGAAACCGTGGGCGATGGTGCCGCCGAACGGGCCCGCCTTGGCACGGGCCTCGTCGACATGGATCCACTGGTGGTCACCGGTGGCGTCGGCAAACAGGTTGATGGCCTGCTGCGTCACCGTCACCCAGCCGGTGCTCTGCAGCGACTGGCCGACAAAACCAGCCACCTCGGCCAACGATTCAAACTGTTTCATGGGCGCTTCATGGCGCTGGCCGGTCCAGCCAGGCGCAGATGTTGGCCCACTGCTCCAGGTCTTTCTGGACCCGGCCCGGCGCCACATCGAACACGCTCAAACCGCGCGCAGCGAGGTGGATGTAGTTCTGCGTGTCGCGCAAATAGCCCAGCACCGGCAGGCCCAGGCCCTCGACGAATTCGCGCAGCTTGTCGGCCGCAATGGTGCGCGCATCCACCCGCATGCCCACAATGCCAATGTCCAGACCCTCGGCCTTGCGCGAGTCGGCCAGCTTGTCGAGGAATTCGCGCGTGGCAAAAATGTCGAACACACTGGGTTGCAGCGGCACGATCAGCTTGTTGGCCAGCTTGATGACGTCGTTGAAGCGCCAGCCGTGCAGACCGCCCGGCGTGTCCAGCACCACATGCGTCGTGCCCTTGGGCGGCTTGACGATCAGGTCTGGCGACACTTCCCAGGTGGCCACCGGCCGGGCCGCGGGTGGCCGCAAGTCCAGCCACAGCCGGGACGACTGCTGGCGGTCCACATCGCCCAGCATCGCGGCATGCCCGCGCGAGGCGTAGTAGCCGGCAATGTTGGTGGCCAGCGTCGACTTTCCGACACCGCCTTTGGGGTTGGCAACAACAACGACCGGCATACGCGCTCCTTGCGCTGGGTGTTTGACACAGAGCCACTATGTTAGCGGTACGGGACGTGCCGCCCAAGGCCGGCCAGCCGCCTGTGCCAGTTAGACTCGTTGCACACCCCTCACACCCCACACGCAGCGGAACCAACCCATGGCAGCAGAACAAGGCACAGAACTGGTCAAGGTCGTCATTTTGCTGGCGGCCGGCGTGGTGGCGGTGCCGTTGTTCAAGCGCCTTGGTTTGGGTTCGGTGCTGGGCTACTTGGCGGCCGGCCTGGCCATTGGCCCGTTTGGCATGGGGTTTTTCAGCGAGTCGCAAACCATCCTGCACATTGCCGAACTGGGCGTGGTGATGTTCCTGTTTGTCATTGGCCTGGAGATGCAGCCGTCGCGCCTGTGGGCCCTGCGCCGGCAAATTTTCGGGCTGGGCCTGCTGCAGGTGGTGGCCTGTGGCGCCCTGCTCACCGGGGTGGGCATGCTGGCCGGGCTCAGCCTGGCGGTGGCCTTCATTGCCGCGATGGGTTTTGTGCTGTCGTCCACCGCCATCGTGATGCAGTTGCTGGACGAAAGCGGCGACACCTCGACCCCACGCGGCCAGCGCATCGTGTCCATCTTGTTGCTGGAAGATTTGGCCATCGTGCCGCTGCTGGCCATCGTCGCCTTCATGTCGCCCTCACCGGCCGAAGAGGAAGTGTCGCGCTGGGTCACGGTGGGCATTGCGCTGGCGGCGGTGGTGGGTCTGATTGCGGTCAGCCGCTGGTTGCTGAACCCGCTGTTCCGCGTGCTGGCCAAGGCCAAGGCGCGTGAAGTGATGACGGCAGCGGCCTTGCTGGTGGTGCTGGGTGCGGCGCTGGCCATGCAGTGGGGCGGCTTGTCCATGGCCATGGGCGCTTTCGCCGCCGGTGTGATGCTGAGCGAGTCCACCTTCCGCCACCAGCTGGAAGCCGACATCGAGCCCTTCCGCGGCATCCTGCTCGGCCTGTTCTTCATGGGCGTGGGCATGTCGCTGGACATCCCGCTGGTGCTGGCGGACTGGCAGCTCATTCTGGCCGGCGTGCTGGCCTACATGCTGGTCAAGGGCGCCGCCATCTACGCTGTGGCGCGGGCCACCCGCGCCAGCCATGGCGACGGCCTGCAGCGCGCCGCGCTGATGGCCCAGGGCGGTGAATTCGCCTTCGTGCTGTACTCCGCCGCCGCATCGGCTGGCATTGTGGCGGCCAACGTCAACGCCATCCTCACCGCCACCATCATCCTGTCGATGGCGCTGACGCCGCTGGCCATGTTTGCGCTGCGCTGGGTCATGCCCGCCGCCCCCGAACAAAGCATGGAAGGTGTGGAAGACGTGATGGCTGGCAACGCGCATACGGGCAGCGTTCTTGTCATCGGCTTCGGCCGCTTCGGGCAGATTGCCAGCCAGTCGCTGCTGGCGCGCGGGATCGACGTGGTCATCATCGAGAGCGACACCGACATGATCCGCGCGGCGGCGCGCTTCGGCTTCAAGGTGTTCTATGGCGACGGCACCCGGTTGGACGTGCTGCACGCCAGCGGCGCCAAACATGCCAAGGCCATTCTGGTGTGTGTGGACAAAAAAGAAACCACCAGCCGGATTGTGGAACTGCTCAAGCACGAATGTCCCCTGACGCCGGTGCTCGCGCGGTCTTACGACCGGCAGCACGCCATTGAGCTGATGCGCCACGGTGTGGACTTCCAGATCCGCGAAACCTTTGAATCGGCACTGGCCTTCGGCGCCGAAGCCCTGCGGACTTTTGGCGTGGACGAAGACGGCATCGCCGAAGTCGGCACCGACATCCGCCGCCGCGACGCCGAACGCCTGCAACTGCAGCTGGCAGGCGACATCACCAGCGGCGTGGACCTGATGCACGGCAACCGCTGGACGCCGACCCCGCTGACCAAGCCACAACGCGAAGGCCAGGCGCTGAACGACGAGGCAGCAGACGCGATCGAACAACCCGCCGCACCGGCCCCCTGACAGGCGGCGTCTTCAGGCCATCCCGCGCACCGCGTCCCACACCAGCTTGAGCCCGGTCAGCAGCATGCCGGCGTAGACCAGTTGGTAGAACAGCGTGGGTTTGATGCGCCGTGTCAGCCAGGCACCCACCAGCACGCCAATGGGGGCAAACGGCAGCAGCGCCAGCGAGGTGGCCATGTTGCGCGCGTCCAGCAAGCCCAGCCACCAGTACGGAATCCACTTCGACAGGTTCACGCAGAAGAAGAACGCCGCCATGGTGGCGGTGAACTGCACTGGCGACAGCCGCATCGGAATCACATAGGCGTTCACCGGCGGGCCGCCGGCGTGCGCGACAAAGCTGGTGAACCCAGCGGTGGTGGTGAGCAGTGCGCCCACCCAGCGCGGCCAGGGCGGGCTGTCCGAGCGCGGCGGGAAGGCCAACCGCTGCGCCAGAAACAAGAGCGTGAACACCCCCACGATGCCGGCCACCAGGTGCGCGTCCAGCACCCGAAACAGCAGCGTGCCCACCACGGTGCCGAGCAGGCCAAAGGGAATCAGAAACTTTAGTAGTGGCCAGTCAAAGTCCTTGCGGAAGACCGCCAGGCCCATCACGTCCATCAGCAGCAGCACCGGCATCAGCATCGCCGCGGCTTCCGGCACGGTGACCACCAGCGCCATCATCGGCACCGCCAGCGAGCCAAAGCCTGCGCCAAAACCGCTTTTACTGACGCCCAGCAACAACACGGCAGGAATGGCGACGGCGTAAAAGGCGGGGTCGGTGACGATGGGCAGCGGCATGGCGCGACAATCGTCGCATGAATCAGATGGCCAATTGGGGCGAGTGGTTGCGTTTTGCGGTGGAAGGGCTGGCCACCGCCGCGTTTGCGTTGTCGGGCGCGATGGAAGCGGCGCGCAAGCGGCTGGACGCGGTGGGCGTGTGTGTGGTGGCGTTTCTGGCCGCCTTCGGCGGTGGCACGCTGCGCGACCTGCTGCTGGACCAGCGGCCGTTCTTCTGGGTGCGCCATGTGGAACTGCTGTGGGCGGTGCTGGCCCTGTGTGTGCTGGCGATGCTGTTCCTGCGCGACCGGCATTTCGTGCTGACCGAAAAAGCCATCCAGTGGCCCGATGCGTTGGGCCTGGGCCTGTTTGCCGCAGTGGGCGTGGACCAGGCGCTGCAAAACCAGCTGCCCGCGCTGGTGGCGGTGCTGATGGGCGTGATCACCGGCGTGTTTGGCGGCGTGCTGCGCGACATGGTCTGCAACGAAATCCCCAGCGCTTTTCGCGACCACCGGCCGTATGCGGTGTGCGCGTTTGCCGGTGGCTGGGCCTATGTGGGTCTGGTGTATCTGGACCAGACAGGCGCTGCGGCGCTGCTGGCGTGTGTCGCGATCACCGCAGGGCTTCGGGGAGCCGCCCTGTGGCGCAATTGGCAGCTTCCCGGCTGGAAAGCTTAGACCCGCTCAATCACCAGCGCAATGCCCTGCCCGACGCCAATGCACATGGTGCACA
>JAZKIY010000031.1:0-2762 GCA_040384665.1 Pseudomonadota bacterium | reverse complement strand
GTGGATGAGGATATTCCTATGCATACGCTATTGAAACAATAGCTGCTCACGCCCGGCGAATATGGGCTGGAGGCCGATTTTTCTTATGAATAGCCGCAACCGACCCGTTGCGCGCGTCACGCTGCCGATAGCGTGGCGCGCGGGCACAATACAAAGCAGTCAAACGGGCGGGGAGAGAAAATGCGGTTTCAATTAACGGCGCTCTGCACAGGCGCCCTGCAAGGCGGGCTTTTCTGGTGGCTCTGGCGCACGCGCAAGCTCGTGTCATGGCCCGCTACAGAACCCCTGCTCTACACCGCGCTTCTGTATGCGGTCTTCGCCGTGCCGCTGGTGGTCTATTTCACGCAAGGTATCGAGCGCCTGCCGGTCTGGGCGCGCCGCTCCGCGGTGGCCATCTACCTGATGTTGTATGCCGCGCTGGGGGCCTACACGGCCTGGTCGGGCGGGGCCACCACCGGCACGAACTTCGACCTGAACCCCGCCAGCGTCCTGGCGGCCGCCGTGCTGGGCTTCGTCAGCCTGAGCCTGTTCTGCGGCTTCGACTTCGAGGCGCGGCGCTGGGACTACGCCAGGCTGTTCAACTACACATGGCGCAACGGCATCCTGGCCGTGACCGCGGGCGCCATGACCGCCGCCGTCTGGCTCGTGCTGCTGGCCGGGGCCAACCTGATGGCACTGATCGGACTGAACGGCGTGCTGCACCTGATCGAGGAGCCGGCCTTTATCTGCGTGGCAAGCGCGACCGTGTTCGCCAGCGCTTTTTCGCTGGGGCTGACACGCGCCTCCATGGCAGAGGCCATCCGCCGCTTCTGGCTATCGATTTCGTCCTGGCTCCTGCCCCTGGTCCTGTTCTTTGGCGTGTTCTGGGCGGTGGCCGTTCCCTTCACCGGGCTGGAGCCCTTGTTCAAAACGAAACAGGCGGCGCTCATCATGCTGTGGTTTGCGGCGCTGGCCGTCAAGTTTTCCAACTGCGCCTACCAGGACGGCAGCATCCCTGCGCCCTACCCTGCATGGCTGGGCCGCACCCTGCAAACCGCCTGGCTGAGCCTGTTGCCGATGGTGGGCATTGCTTGGTGGGCACTGGGCTTGCGTGTTGCCGACCACGGCTTGTCGGAGCAGCGCCTGTGGGCAGGCCTGGTGGCCACGCTCGCTGCGATCTACGCCGTGGGTTATTCGCTGTCATGGCTAAAAAGAGACCGGTGGATGTCGGCCATCGCGCGGACCAACATTGCCGCCGCGATTATTTTATGCCTGGGCCTGGTCGCACTGCTGACACCGGTGGCGAACGTCCAGCGGCTTGGGGTGTCGTTTCACCTGCAGCATGTCGCGGCCTCTGATGGTGCGACCGAGCCCGACTGGAAATACCTGCGCTGGAGATCGGGCCGCTTTGGCCGTGAAGCGCTGCACGCCATTGCCGAAGGCCAAGGGGCTCCCGCTGGCGGCAAGTGGGAAAAACACGCCAAAGACGCCCTGGCGCAAACAGACCGCCACAACAACCTGCCGGCCACACTGAGCGAAGCCGACGTGAGGGCAAGGTTGCCGGTGTTCCCCGCGCAGCGTGCATTGCCCGCCACTTTCGTGAAATATGTACAGACGTCGAGACAGGACTGGCTGTTCCAGCGATGTTTTGAGCCCGGTGCAAGCTGTGTCGTCTGGCTGGGCGACCTGAGCAACGACGGCCAGGACGAGATCTTGCTGTTCAACTACGGACAGCAGGCACAAGGCAACGTCTTCATACCCTTCGGTGAAACATGGAAACAGGCGGGCCACTTTTCATCCCGCAGCAGCGAAGGCAAGTTCAACAACGCGAGGGTGGAAGCGGCGCAAATTGCCAAGCCGGAATGGAATGACCTGATGATCGACGGCAGGCGCATCCGCCTGCAGATGAATCCATAACACGTCGGCAGCGCAGTTGCGCAGCGACGAGCCAGAATGCCGTCACGCAAGGAATTTGTGTGGCCCGGAGCAAGTTGTCGACAGACCCGTCGCTGCTGTCTTGCGAGGCATGAACTTTGCGAACTACCTCCTGACAGCCATCTTCAAAAACTCGAACAAGCGCGCGGCCGGCTGCGACTCCGCCAGATCCACGGGCGCGCACAGCACCAGCGACCGCCTGGTCCAGGCATCCGACAAGGGGCGCACAGTAATGCGCCTGCCGCCCTCGCCTCGCCCCAACACCGCAGCCGGCACCACTGCCGCGCCTACGCCCTGCTCCACCAGGGTACACATCGCCTCAAAGCTGCCCAGGCTGGCGCGAACACGCATGGGTTTGCCCAGCTGTGCCGCCTGCAGGCTCAGGTAAGTGTGCAAGGCGCTGGAAGCGCTGTACCCGACCAGCTCGAGATCGAGCACGTTTTCGAAAGCAACTGAACGGCTTCGCGCCAGCGCATGGCCGCGCGGCAATACAAGCACCAGCGGGTCTTTGCAGAAGAAAGCTGTTTGCAGGCCGCTCATGTCTTCTGCGTCTGACGCAATGCCGATGTCTGTCGCGCCCTGCCTCACCGCCTGAACGGTTAAGGGGCTGGCACTTTCCTCGACCACGGTGTCTATGGACGGGTGTTCACGCAGGAAGGCTGCCAGCAACGGTGGCAGATGCTGCACCAGGGCTGAGGTATTGCACATGAGGTGGATTTTTCCGAGCGCACCGCGGCCATGCAGGGCCAGCTCGCCGCGCAACTGCGTCATCTGCGCCAGCACGGCGTGGGCGTGGCGCAGCAGCGCTTCGCCGGCGGCCGAGGGCCGCACGCCGCGTGAATGGCGCA
>JAZKIY010000030.1:0-7744 GCA_040384665.1 Pseudomonadota bacterium | reverse complement strand
ACCGGCAAGACGGTGACGCTGCAGACCCTGGCCGAGAACTTTTCCAAGATCGGCGTGCCGGTGTTCATGGCCGATGTGAAAGGCGACCTCACCGGCATCAGCCAGAAAGGCAGCATCGGCGACAAAATGGCTGCCGTGCTGAAAGAACGCGGCATTGCGCTGCCAGACGCCGCAGCCTGCCCGGTGCAGCTGTGGGACGTGTTTGGTGAGCAGGGTCACCCGGTGCGCGCCACCATTTCCGACATGGGCCCGCTGCTGCTGGGCCGCATGCTGAACCTGAACGACACGCAGGCCGGCGTGCTCAACATCGTTTTCAAAATCGCCGACGACAACGGCCTGCTGCTGCTCGACTTCAAAGACCTGCGCGCCATGCTGCAGTACGTGGGCGACAACGCCAAAGACTTCACCACCACCTACGGCAACATCAGCGCCGCCAGCGTCGGCGCGATCCAGCGCGGCCTGCTGCAGATTGAAAGCCAGGGCGGCACCAAGTTTTTTGGCGAGCCCATGCTCGACATCAACGACTTCATGCAGACGGTGGACGGCCAGGGCGTCATCAACATCCTGACCGCCGACAAGCTGATGAATTCGCCACGCCTCTACGCCACCTTCTTGCTGTGGATGCTCTCCGAGCTGTTCGAACAGCTGCCCGAGATTGGCGACCCCGACAAACCCAAGCTGGTGTTTTTCTTTGACGAAGCCCACCTGCTGTTCAACGAAGCGCCCAAGGCCCTGGTCGAACGCATTGAACTCGTGGTGCGGCTGGTGCGCTCCAAAGGCGTCGGCGTGTACTTCGTGACGCAAAACCCGCTGGACATTCCCGATTCGGTGCTGGCCCAGCTGGGCAACCGGGTGCAGCACGCGCTGCGCGCCTTCACCCCGCGTGACCAAAAAGCCGTCAAGGCCACCGCGCAAACCATGCGCCAGAAACCCGGGCTGGACATCGAAGCCGCCATCACCGAACTGGCCGTGGGCGAAGCGCTGGTCAGCCTGCTCGACGCCAAGGGCCGCCCCGGCATCACCGAACGCGTCTACGTGCTGCCACCCGGCAGCCAGATCGGCCCCATCACCCCGCCACAGCGCCAGCAGTTGCTGCAAGGCTCGCTGGTGGCCGGCGTGTACGAGAAGCTGGTGGACCGCGAATCGGCCTTCGAGAAACTCGCGGCCCGCACCGCGTCCGCCCCCGCAGCCCCCACGCCCGGCGGCAAGGCAGCGGCCCCCGCAGAGGCCGACTCCGGCGGCATGCTCGGCGGCCTCAGCGACGTGCTGTTCGGCTCCACCGGGCCGCGCGGTGGCCGCCACGAAGGCTTGGCCACCTCCATGGCCAAGTCGGCAGTGCGCACCATGGGCTCGACCGTGGGGCGCGAGATCATCAGGGGGGTGTTGGGCGGGATTTTTGGCAGCAAGAAGCGCTGAACAAGATATCAAATATTGACTTGAACTTAGTGCAATTATAAATTCATTGATTTTTTATCAATTACATTTGAAATAATTTTAGAAAAAAACAAAAAATACACTTTTTTCATAATAACGAGGGGAGTAAATTTGAAAGTCATTAGTCTTGCCTGTACCGGGTGCTCTGCACCACTGACCATTCAATCTCACATAGATACGTTCGCCTGTGGATATTGTGGCATTTCACTCCAAGTTGAGCGATCTGGTGGAGTCGTAGCACTACATAAGGTCGAAAATGCAATTAGAGCGGTTCAGTCGGGCACGGATCGTACTGCCGCCGAATTAGCTCTCAAACGCTTGAAGAACGAATTGGTAGGTGCTCGCACAGCCAGAGACCAGCTAAAACAATTTGAGACTGAAAAAGTCGCATCTGTTCTTCGCGGTAGATTTAAGCTGACGTTATTGATAGCGATAGCTGTATTTGCATTCAGCAACATACTAGCGTTGATCATCGGCATCCCTTCCGTTGTTGAATTCGCAGCATATATTTCATTCATAGCAGCAGCGGCGGCGTCGTATTTTGTATATAAAAAAATTAAAGTACCTAAAATCAACCACGCAGAGCTGACTAGGCTAAGTTTAGAAGTAGCAAATATAGAGAGTCAAATAGTGCGAAATCGTGAAATCTTGCGTAGCGCTGGTTGATATCGAAATTTATCGCGTAGTACATCGAGACGAAAGCTGGCTTCGTCGTTATCAAAGGCTTTAACGAACTCTAATGAACCGTGAACGACATGTCACGTAAGGTTTTTTGGCTGCTGAAATCCGAACCCGAGGAATGCTCGGTGGACGATGCCTTGGCCGCGCCCAACGCCACTGTGCCGTGGGTGGGCGTGCGCAACTACCAGGCCCGCAACTTCATGCGCGACGCGATGCAGGTGGGCGATGGCGTGCTGTTCTACCACTCCAGCTGTGCCGAGCCGGGCATCGTGGGCATTGCCCGGGTGGCGTCTGCCGCCTACCCGGACCCAACGCAGTTTGACCCTGCTTCACCCTACTTTGACGCCAAGGCCCAACCCGACGCACCGCGCTGGCTGCTGGTGGACGTGCAGGTGCTGCGCAAGGTGCCCAACATCACCCTGCCCCAGCTGCGCGCACGCCCTGAACTGGCCGAGCTGCTGGTGCTGAAAAAGGGCAACCGGCTGTCCATCACCCCGGTGGAAGCGCGGCATTGGCAGGCCATCGTCGGGTAGAGTGGCACGCTGCCCACCAGGAGTTCCATGCGTTCCTTGACCTTTGCTGCCTGCGTGCTGTTGGCCGCTGGCGCGTCTGCTGTAGCCGCGCCTTTCACCCCGGGCAACGACAGCGAGGTGGTTGAACAACTGCCCTTGCGGGCAACCGACCCGGCGGTGCGTCGGCTGGAGTCCATGCGGCAGCAGCTGCGGGCCCGGCCGAACGATGCCGGGCTGCGCATCGACCTGGCCCGGCGCTACTTTGACTTGTCGATGGCGCAGGGCGACCCGCGCTACGTGGGCTACGCGCAGGGTGCACTGGCCCCCCTTGAAGCCAGTGCGGCCAGCAACCCCAGTTACTGGCTGACACGCGGCATGCTGGAACAGTACAACCACCAGTTCGACGCCGCGTTGGCCAGCCTGGCGCAGGTACTGGCACTCGACCCGCGGGCCGCCGAGGCCATGTCTTGGCGCGCCGCCATTTTCATGGTGCGGGCCCGCTACACCGACGCGCTGGCCGAATGCGCGCGCATGGCCCCGTTGACCCAACCTTTGTTCACCGCCGGCTGCCGCAGCTACGCCCAGGCCACCAACGGCGCCTTGGCCACCGCCTACCGCGACCTGAGCGCCGCGCTGACGGCCCAGCCCGACGCCCCCAAAGGCCTGGTGCTGTGGACCCACACCCGGCTGGCCGAAATGGCGCAGCGCCTGCTGCCGCCTGCCGCTGCCGAGCGCCACTTCAAAGCCGCGCTGCAGCTGGGCATCACCGACCAGTTTCTGCTCGCCGCCTACGCCGACTTCTTGCTGAAACAGCAGCGCCCGGCCGAAGTGATGGCCCTGCTGGCCGACTGGGAACGCTCCGACATCCTGCTGCTGCGCCTGGCACTGGCCGGCCAGGCCGCCAAAGACCCGCGCACCGCTGGCTGGACCACCCAGTTGCGCGAGCGTTTTGCCGCCGCCAGCGCGCGCACCGAACGCCTGCACGAACAAGAAGCCGCCCGTTTCATGCTGGAGTTGGAACAGCGCCCCGACGAAGCGCTGAAAATCGCCGCCGCCAACTACACCACGCAGAAAGAGCCGCGTGACGCCGAGGTGCTCATGCGCGCAGCGCTGGCTGCACGTCAGCCACTGGCTGCGGCGCCGGCCATTGCCTGGCTGCGCGAGAGCCGCTATGAAGACGCGCAGTTGGCCCAGCTCGCCACCCAATTGGCCACTCTGCCCGCCGGGAAAGCCCCATGAACCGCCCTGTCCTCTCCTGGTGGCGCTGGCTGGCCATGGTGCTGTGCGCACTGCCGCTGCTGGCCCAGGCCCACAAACCCAGCGACAGCTACCTGACGCTGCGCACCAGCCCCGACAGCGCGCAGATTGCCGTGCGCTGGGACATTGCGCTGCGCGACCTGGACTACGTGCTGCAGCTCGACCGCGACAACAACGGCGCCCTCACCTGGGGCGAGGTGCGGGGCCGCAGCGACGACATCGCCAACTACGCCCGCGCCGGCCTCAGCCTGCAGTCGGCCGGGCAGGCTTGCCCCTGGCGCAGCACCGGGCCACTGCAGCTGGAGAAACACAGCGACGGCACCTACGCCGTGCTCAGCCTCTCGGCCGACTGCCCGGCGCTGACAGACGCGCTGCAGGTGCACTACACGCTGCTGCGCGAGGTGGACCCGTCCCACCGTGGGCTGGCGCAGTGGCTGCCCAGCGCCCAAGCCGGCGCGCTGTCGGTGGTGCTGGGCGGCAGCAAAGCCGAACAATCGCTCCCGCTGACGGCACCCGATGGCTGGCGCACCTTCACCCAGTACGTGGTGGAAGGCGTCTGGCACATCTGGATAGGGTTTGACCACATCCTGTTCCTGCTGGCGCTGCTGTTGCCCGCCGTGCTGGTGTACCGCCACCAGCAGTGGCAAGGCACCGAGCGTTTTGGCTCGGCGCTCAGCCAGGTGGTGAAGGTCGTCACCGCCTTCACCGTGGCCCACTCCATAACCCTCAGCCTGGCGGCGCTCGGCCTGGTGGCGTTGCCGTCGCGCGTGGTCGAATCGGCCATTGCCGCCTCGGTGGTGCTGGCGGCGTTGAACAACCTGCGTGGCACGGCTGACAACCGGCGCTGGCCGATGGCCTTTGCTTTTGGCCTGGTCCACGGCTTTGGTTTTGCGTCGGTGCTGGCCGACCTCGGCCTGCCACAGAACGCGCTGGTGCTGGCGCTGGTCGGCTTTAATGTGGGCGTGGAGCTGGGGCAACTGGCCATCGTGGCGGTGTTCTTGCCGCTGGCCTTTGCGCTGCGCCGCAGCGGGTTTTACCGGCAGGCGGTGTTCAAAGCCGGTTCGCTGCTGATTGCTGCGCTGGCGCTGTGGTGGTTTGTGGAACGTGCTTTCAACCTCTAGGAGCCATTGTGACGCTGATTTTCAAGCTTATTCGTGGGTTAGCCCTAGTCGGTGCTAGCGGTGTAGCTCTACTTTTGATAGCGGGCTGGGCGGGTTGGCTGCGCGGCACTGCGCCTGCCGACCTGGGCGCGCGCGACGGCCGGCTGAAACCACCATCGGCCACCGACAACAGCGTGACCAGCCAGGCCGCGCTCTACCCCGACCACCCCCAACGCGCCTATTCCCAGATCGAACCGCTGCGCTACACCGGCGACGGCCCGGCCGCAATGGCCCGCCTCGCCAGCCTGCTCGGCAGCTGGCCACGCACCACCCTGGTCACCCGCCAGCCTGGCTACCTGTACGCCCAGTGCGAAACCCGCCTGCTGCGCTTCACCGACGACGTGGAGTTTCTGCTGGACGCACCGGCCAACCTGATCCACGTCCGCTCCGCCAGCCGCATTGGCCGCAAGGACTTCGGCGTCAACCGGGCGCGTGTGGAAGCCCTGCGCGCCGCATTTGGGCAGTTGCCACCTTAGGGGTATTCAAGCTGGGCACAATATGAGACGGTGATCGCCACCATTCGGGTGGATCAAGCCAACACCATAGACCCAGAGGAGACCTTTGATGAACAACAAGCAGGACACCTGCGCACAGCCCCTTCCCCAGAACGCCGCCCGCCGCCAGCTGCTGGCTGGCAGTGCCGCTGCGGTTGCAGCGGTCGGCCTCGGTGCTTTCAGCCGCAGCGCCGTCGCCCAGGCCGCCGCACCCACCGCCGCCAAACCCCTGCCACCTTACGTGGCCTGGAAAGACCCGGCCGCGATGATCGTGCACACCAGCAGCACGCTGGAAACACGCCGCAGCGCCTTCGGCACCAGCGTCATCACGCCAAACGACCAGCTCTACATCCGCAACAACCTGCCCGCCCCCGGCCCCGAGATCGTGGCCGACCGCGACGCCTGGGAAGTGGCGGTGGAAGGCGTCAAGTCGCCGCGCAGCTTCACCGTCAAAGAACTCAAGTCCCTCGGCCTGGAAACCACCGCCATGGTGCTGCAGTGCTCCGGCAATGGCCGGGGTTATTTCCCCAGCAAACCCAGCGGTACGCCGTGGCAGGTGGGTGCGGCCGGCTGCGTGGTCTGGAGCGGCGTGCCGGTCCGCGCGGTGGTGGAAGCCACTGGCGGCCTGGTCGACGGCGTGCCTTACATGACCGGCACCGGTGGCGAAAAGCTGCCCGAGGGCGTGGACCCGAAGTCCGTGATGGTCGAACGTTCGGTGCCCAAGGAAGCCATGGCCGACGCGCTGCTGGCCTGGGAAATGAACGGTGCGCCGATCCCCCTCGCCCACGGCGGCCCGCTGCGGCTGGTCGTGCCGGGCTACAACGGCGTCAACAACGTCAAGTACATCAAGCGGCTGGCTTTCACGGCACAGCAAAGCGACGCCAAGATCCAGAGCACCGGCTACCGCATGTCGCCCCCCGGCCAGAAAGGTGACCCCAGCCAGCCGTCGATCTGGGAAATGGCGCCCAAGTCCTGGATCAACTCACCCAACGCCGACACCGGCCCGCTGCAGGCTGGCCTGCTGCAAATCAAAGGCGTGGGCTTTGGTGGCATGAATGCGGTGCGCGGCATTGACGTGTCGGTGGACGGTGGCCAGACCTGGGCAGCCGCCCGCCTGGTGGGCCCCGATCTGGGCAAGTACGCCTGGCGGCAGTTTGTGCTGGCCGTCAAACTGCCCGCTGGCACCCACACGCTGATGAGCCGGGTGACCGACGTGCGTGGCAACGTGCAGACCGAGCTGGCCCAGGAAAACACCGGCGGCTATTCCAACAGCAGCTGGCGCGACCATGCGGTGAAAGTCACCGTCGCATGATGGCGATGCTGCGGCGCACGGCGGCCAGTGCCCTGCTGGCCACCGTGGCTTGGGGCGCACAGGCCCAGAACCTGATGGACGACGGCAAAAAGCTGTTCACCCAGACGGCGGTACCCGCCTGCGCGGTCTGCCACACGCTGAAGCACGCCGGCGCAGCCGGTGAGATCGGCCCCGCGCTGGACGAGCTGAAACCCGACGCCGCGCGGGTGGAAAAAGCCATCCGCAACGGCCTGGGCCAGATGCCGGCCTACAGCACGTTGAGCGACGCGCAGATCCGCCTGCTGGCCCAGTACGTGGCGGCGGCAACCAAATAAGCCACGCCCCCTCTGGCTCAGGGCATGAAAAAAGCGGCAGGGTCTTGGACCTTGCCGCTTTTTTGTTGTGGCGCCGAAGCGCCTGGCCCGCCGGTCAGCCCGCCGTGGCTTCTTCGGCTTCCGGCTTGGACTTGCCTTCTTTCTTCGGCAGTGGCTGGATGTCGAGCTTGACCTCGGTTTTGGCCGGGTCGGTCTCGTCGATGTCCACCGTCAGGCGGCCACCGTCCACCAGGCGGCCGAACAGCAGCTCGTCGGCCAGTGCACGGCGGATGGTGTCCTGGATCAGGCGCTGCATCGGGCGCGCACCCATCAGCGGGTCGAAACCTTTCTTCGCCAGGTGCTTGCGCAGGCCATCGGTGAAGGTGACGTCAACCTTCTTCTCGGCCAGCTGGGTTTCCAGCTGCAGCAGGAACTTGTCCACCACCCGCAGGATGACGGTTTCGTCCAGCGCCTTGAAGCTGACCATCGCGTCCAGCCGGTTACGGAACTCGGGTGTGAACAGGCGTTTGATGTCGGCCATCTCGTCGCCCGACTCGCGCGGGTTGGTGAAACCGATGGTGGACTTGTTCATGGTCTCGGC
>JAZKIY010000029.1:0-1599 GCA_040384665.1 Pseudomonadota bacterium | reverse complement strand
GCTGCGGTCACCAGCGCGCAGTGAAAAGCTTCGTCCCATTGCGCGACCTGCACGGTGTCGCTGCTGCGCTGCTCCGGGCTGACCAGCCAGATCGCTGCGAGTTCATCCAGCACGGCCGGGTTGACTTTCAGCGCATCTTCGCAAAGTCGGTGCGCGGCCGTGGTTTCCAGAACCATGCGCAGGTCATACAACTCCTCAAACTGGTCGAAATCGAAAGGCAACACGCGCCAGCCGCTGCGAAACAGCACTTCGACAAAACCCTCCTGCTGCAACTTGAACAGCGCCTGGCGCACCGGCGTGCGCGAGACACCCAGGCGCTCGCTGAGTTCGGTTTCGGTAAAACGGTCGCCCGGCACCAGCTTGAACTCGGACACATCGCGCTTGAGTTGTTCATACACTTCGTCGGCGCGCGAAAAGCGCGGCGCCTTCTCTGTGCCATATGGCGTCGGTTGCACGAGGGGCAGCAGGCTGTTCATGAGATGACCATCATAGGCCTGGCTGGACGGGTTTCATGCCAGCAGACTCACGTGGGCCGCCACCACGCGCCAGCCTTCTGGTGTACGCATCCAAGTCTGGCTCTGGCGACCGGTTTTCTCGCTGCCAGCACGCTGGAACTCGACGTTGGCGGTTGCCATGTCGGGGCCATAAGTCGTGATCACGGTTTTTATCAGGCTGCGTTGCAGCCCCTGCGCGGGCCGTCCCGCGCGGAAGTCCTGGATGGCAGCGTAGCCGTAGAGGTTTTCCGTGGCGCCATAACGCAGGGTGTGCGGGCTGTCCCAGAACAGCTCGTCGAGCACCTCGACCTTGTTGTTGACCAGCGCGTCTTCATAACGCGCAAACGCAGCCGTGACTTCGGCCAGGACTTCTGGAAGATTGATGGCAAGGGAGGGGTTCATGGCTTCACAGGCTGACGGGTTGAATGTGGGCGATACCGGCATCCGCCAGCACCTGCGCAGCCTGGAAAGTCAGGTCCTCGCGCCAGGGCGCGGCAATGACCTGCACGCCTATCGGCAAGCCGCCGGTACCCGCCGGCCACATCGGTGCGGTGAGCACCGGGCAGCCGGCAAAGGAGATGGGCTGGGTCAGCAGGCCCATGGCGGCGCGACACGGTTGGCGCACTCCGTTGATCTCCAGCCACTCGGTACCAATGACGGTGGCACTCACCGGTGTGGCAGGGGTCAGCAGAACGTCCCAGTCCCGGAACAGGGCATTGACCTTGTCGCGGTAGGCGCGGCGAAAGCGTTGCGCGCGCAGATACCAGTCCACGGGCTGCAAGGCGCCCGCGATGAAGCGGTCCACCGACAGCGGCTCGAAGTCGTCGGCACGCGTGCGCAAATCGTCCAGGTGCAGGCTGCCGCCTTCACTTGCGGTGATGATGAAGGCTGCCGCGCGTGCGAGTGCGGCGTCGGGCCACACCACTTCGGCCTGTGACCCCAGGGTGCGGCCGGCCAGCGCCACCACCTCGCGCGCTTCGGGCCCGGCGTTGTCGTGGAAGTAGCCGCCGAGCACACCGATACGCAGGCCGCTTGTCCCCTTGCCCAGCGCCGGCAACACCGGCTGCACACGCAACGCATGGCAGCCCGGGTCCAGCGGATCGGG
>JAZKIY010000028.1:0-1850 GCA_040384665.1 Pseudomonadota bacterium | reverse complement strand
ACAAGCTGCCGGCGATTTTCCATACCGGGCACAGCGGCATCGGCAGCGGCATGCGTTGCGGCGGCGGTTTGCGGCTGGAGTTCTCCAACCCCATGCACCTCGACGATGTGGCCATCGACTTCCCCGACATGCAGATCGTCATGGCGCATCCGAGCTTTCCGTGGCAGGACGAGGCGCTCAGTGTGGCCACGCACAAACCCAATGTCTGGATCGACCTGTCGGGCTGGAGTCCGAAGTACTTTCCCAAACAGCTGGTTCAATACGCCAACACCCTGCTCAAGGACCGCGTGTTATTCGGCAGCGACTACCCGCTGATCACGCCCGAACGCTGGATGAAGGATTTTGAAGACGCAGGCTTCAAGCCCGAAGTGATGCCCGGCATCCTCAAGGGCAATGCCATGCGTCTTCTGGGATTGGGGCAGGAAGCCGCTGCATAAGCGCCGACCGCGCCGCGTTTATGGCGGTAGAGAAACGGTAGCGCCGCTGGCCGACGCCGCCATGATCGCGTTGATCAACCGCTGCGCCTGCAGCGCGGACCGGCCCGTGATGGCCGGCTCCGTATCACTGAGGATGGCTGTCACAAAATCCTGCAACACCGCGCGGTGAAACGCGTGGTCGAAAGCCATGGGATTGGCGCCCGAGCCGGTGGCCTGCTTGAGCCCGGCCTGGATTTTTCGGCCGTCCATCAGTTCCACGTGCAGTTCGCCGGCCTCCAGCGTGGCGCTTCCCATCGTGAAGTTCAGCGCGATACGTTCCGGAAAACCGGGCCAGGCCGCAGTGGTTGCATCGATATTGCCGATGGCCCCGTTCGGGTAGCGCAGCACGGCCGCCACGGTGTCTTCACATTCCATGCGGTGTGCGGCGCTGGTGCTTGCCATGGCCAGCACCGTGTCGGGCATGCCGGTCAGGCTCAGCAGCAGGTCCAGGGTGTGGATGGCCTGTGTCATCAGCACGCCGCCGCCGTCGCGCGCCAGTGTGCCGCGGCCAGGCTCGTCGTAATAAGTTTGCGGCCGCCACCAGCGTATGCTGGCAGATGCACTGAGCAGTTGCCCGAGGCTGCCGTCCTTGATCAGCCGGGCCAGCGCCAGTGAGGCATCGCGCATCCGGTGCTGCAGCATCACGGCCAGCTTCACGCCGTTTTGCTCGCAGATGTCCACCATCTGTTCGGCCTTTTCCAGGCTGACATCGAGCGGTTTTTCGACCAGCACATGTTTGCCGGCCCGCGCCAGGCGCTGCACGATCTCGCCGTGGGTGTTGGGCGGTGTCAGCACCAGCACCGCCCGGATCGACGCGTCTTCGAGGATGTCTTCCAGCCGCGTGCTGGCGAGGGTGCCTGCCGGCAGATTCAAGGCCGCCAGCTTGCCGGCGCTGCGCACCACCACACGTGCCAACTCCAGTTCGCTGGCCAGATCCTCCAGGCTTTGCAGGTGGGGTGACCAGGCTTGACCGGCACCGACCACCGCCACCCGCATTCGAGTGGCTGGCGGTTTACTCAAGCTTGATGCCGGCGGCCTTGATGACCTGCGCCCACTTTTCAACTTCGTTTTTCTGGAACTCGGTCACCTGTGCCGAGGTCATGGTCGAGCCCTGCATGCCCAGGCCTTTCAGGCGGTCCTGGAACTCGGCGGTTTGCAGGATTTTCATGACCTCTTCATGCAGCTTGTCGACGATGGGTTTGGGTGTACCGGCCGGCACGAACAGGCCTTGCCAGGAAGTCACTTCAAAGCCCGGCACGCCAGACTCGGCCACGGTGGGCACGTTCGGGAAAGCTTCCAGGCGTTTGGACGAACTCACTGCCAGCGCGCGCAGCTTGCCGCTGGTGATGTGCTGGGCCGCCACCACGGAGGTGT
>JAZKIY010000027.1:0-13900 GCA_040384665.1 Pseudomonadota bacterium | reverse complement strand
GCGGTGGCCCGAGACGTTCAGCACGTCGTCGATGCGGCCGGTGATGCGGAAGTAGCCGTTCTGCTCGTTGCGCACCGCGCCGTCGCCGGCGAGGTAGATCGTGCCGCCCATTTCTTCAGGGAAATAGCTCTTCTTGAAACGCTCGGGGTCGTTCCAGATGGTGCGGATCATGCTGGGCCAGGGGCGCTTGATGACCAGGTTGCCGCCGGAACCGTTGGGCAAATCTTTGCCGGTTTCGTCGACGATGGCCATGGCAATGCCCGGCAGCGGCAGCGTGCACGAACCCGGCACCAGCGGCGTGGCGCCAGGCAGCGGGGTGATCATGTGGCCACCGGTTTCGGTCTGCCAGAAGGTGTCGACCACCGGGCAACGCTCGCCGCCGATGTGCTTGTAGTACCACATCCAGGCTTCGGGGTTGATCGGCTCACCCACCGAACCGAGGATGCGCAAGGTGCTGAGGTCCCAGTTCTTGGGGTGCACTTTTTCGTCGCCTTCGGCGGCCTTGATCAGCGAACGGATCGCGGTCGGGGCGGTGTAGAAAATGCTGACCTTGTGCTGCTCGATCATCTGCCAGAAGCGGCCGGCGTGCGGGTAGGTCGGCACACCTTCAAACACCACCTGGGTGGCACCAGCGGCCAACGGTCCATAAGCGATGTAGCTGTGGCCCGTGATCCAGCCGATGTCGGCGGTGCACCAGTAGACATCGTCCGGGCGCAGGTCGAAGGTCCAGTCCATGGTGAGCTTGGCCCACAGCAGGAAGCCGCCGGTGGAGTGCTGCACGCCCTTGGGCTTGCCGGTGGAACCGGAGGTGTAGAGGATGAACAGCGGGTGCTCGGCGCCCACGAATTCGGGTTCGCTGGTGGAGGCCTGGCCCTGCACCGCGTCGTGCAGGTAGACGTCGCGGCCGGCCACCATGGTGCAGGCGGTGGCGGTGCGCTGGTAGACGATGACGTTCTTCACCGACTCGCAGCCGCCCATCGCGAAAGCTTCGTCAATGATGCTCTTGAGCGGCAGCTCTTTGCCGCCACGCAGCTGGTAGCTGGCGGTGATGACGGCCACGGCGCCAGCGTCCTGGATACGCTCTTGCACGCTCTTGGCCGAGAAACCACCGAACACCACCGAGTGGGTGGCGCCGATGCGGGCGCAGGCCTGCATGGCCACCACGCCCTCAACCGTCATCGGCATGTAGATCAGGACACGGTCGCCCTTTTTGATGCCCATGCCACGCAGCGCGTTGGCGAGCTGGCAGACCTTGGCGTGCAGTTCCTTGTAGGTGACGTTGGTGACCTTGCCGTCGTCGCTCTCGAAAATGATGGCGTTCTTGTTCTCGGTGGGGGTGCCGAGGTGGCGGTCCAGGCAGTTGTAGGAGGCGTTGAGTTCGCCGTCTTCAAACCAGGTGTAGAACGGCGCGTTGGACTCGTCCAACACCTTGGTGAACGGCTTCTTCCAGCTCAGGTTGTCTTTGGCCAGGCGGCTCCAGAAGCCGTCGGGGTTGGTTTCCGCCTCTTTGCACAGGGCGTTGTAGCCGTCCATGCCGGAAATGCGGGCGGCTTTGACAATCGCCTCGCTGGGGGGGAAAACGCGGTTTTCGATCAGAGTCGATTCAATGGCGGACGAGTTGGTACTCATGTCGTTGTCTCCTGTGGTGTTGTTGTTGGGTCGCAATGTCAGGGTTTTCACTTACGTGCGACTGACTGGCTGATAGCTTACAGCGTGCAGTGTTGCTGCAGGCTGTCACAAGACCCGCCAACAGGCATGCCTACAATCCGCCACTGCCCCGACCGACTGCCTTCACCATGACCGAACCTCAAAAAACCAAAACCACCGGGCTCCGCCCTTTGCCCAACTTCATCTTCGCCAGCCGCTGGCTGCAGTTGCCGCTGTACCTGGGCCTGATTGCGGCACAGGGTGTGTACGTGTTCCATTTCTGGGTCGAGCTGGTGCACCTGATGGAAGCCGCTTTCGGCAGCCAGACCGCGCTGCAGGCGCTGATCACCAGCATTGGCTACAAGACCACCACACCCATCGTCACCCTGAACGAGACGGTGATCATGCTGGTGGTGCTGGCGCTGATCGACGTGGTGATGATCTCCAACCTGCTGATCATGGTCATCGTCGGCGGCTACGAAACCTTCGTCAGCCGCATGAACCTGCACGAACACCCAGACCAACCCGAATGGCTGAGCCATGTGAACGCGTCGGTGCTGAAAGTGAAGCTGGCCACCGCCATCATTGGCATCAGCTCCATCCACCTGCTGAAGACCTTCATCAACGCCGACAACTACACCGACCGGGTGCTGATTGCACAAACCGTCATTCACATCGCTTTCCTGATGTCGGCGCTGGCGATTGCCTACACCGACAAGATCATGTCAGGCATTGCGGCCACGAAGCACTGAGCCACGCACCAGCATGACCGTGCCCAACAGGCCGGCCACCAGCGAGCCGCACAGCACGCCCAGCTTCACCTGGGTTTCATAGGCCGCGCCCTGCCCCGCAAAGGCCAGCGCGCCAATGAACAGGCTCATGGTGAAGCCCACGCCGCACAGCAGGCAAACACCCAAAAACTGGGGCCAACTGGCCTGCGCTGGCAAGGCCGCACCGCCAAAACGGATCAGCAGCCACGACGCGCCAAACACGCCAATGGCCTTGCCAAACACCAGCCCGGCAGCAATGCCGAGCGGCACGGTTTGCAGCAAGGTGGCGGGTGTCACACCCTGCAACGACACACCGGCATTGACAAAGGCAAACATCGGCAACACGGCAAACGCCACCCACGGGTGCAGCGCGTGTTCGGTGTTTTTCAGCGGCGACCCGCCCTCGTGGCCGGGCCGGTTGTCCAGCAACGGGATGGCAAAGGCCGTGACCACCCCGGCCAGCGTGGCGTGAATGCCCGACTTGAGCACACACACCCAAACCACCAGCCCCACCACCACGTACAGCCCCACCGCCATCACCCGCAGCCGGTTGAGGGCCAGCAGCACGGCACCACCCGCCGCCGCCGCCAGCAGCATGGGCAGCGACAGCTGTTCGGTGTAGAAAAACGCAATCACCAAAATCGCACCGAGGTCGTCGATGATGGCCACCGCCGTGAGGAAAATCTTCAGCGCCACCGGCACCCGGCTGCCGAGCAGGATCAGGATGCCCAGCGCAAAAGCGATGTCGGTCGCCGCCGGAATCGCCCAGCCGCGCAGCGCCACCGGGTCGCCCCAGTTGATGGCGGCATAAATCAGCGCCGGCACCACCATGCCGCCCAGTGCCGCGCCCGCCGGCAGCAAGGCCTGGCTGCGCGAGGCCAGTTCACCGTCGAGCAACTCGCGTTTGATCTCCAGACCGACCAGGAAAAAGAACACCGCCATCCACAGGTCGTTGACCCACAGCAGCAGCGGTTTGGAAAGCACCAGCCATTCGCCCAAGCGCAGCTCGCCAGGCATCTGCACAAAGCGTTGGTAAGCGTCGTTCCAGCCCGAGTTGCTGACCACCAGCGCCACCGCCGCCGCCAGTGCCAGCACCACCCCCCCAAGGGACTGCGAGTGGATGAACTGGTGAATGGTGCGGTGGATCAGCTTGAGCACAACAGGGCCTTGAGGGTGGTGAATAAAAACTAAAAAACGGGCCATCGGGCCCCGCGCCTAGAGACCCGTCATCTGTGCAGGGATGACCCAGGCGTCGAACTGCTCTGCCGTCACATGGCCCGACGCAATGGCCGCCTCGCGCAGGCTGCTGCCTTCCTTGTGCGCCTCCTTGGCAATCTGCGCGGCCTTGTCGTAGCCGATGTGCGGGTTCAGCGCGGTCACCAGCATCAGCGAGCGGCTTACCAGCTCGGCAATGCGCTCGACGTTGGGCTCTATGCCCACCGCGCAGTGGGTGTTGAAGCTGGTCATGCCATCGGCCAGCAGCCGCACGCTTTGCAGAAAGTTGTGCGCCACCATGGGGCGGAACACGTTCAGCTCGAAATTGCCAGAGGCCCCGCCAATGTTGATGGCCACGTCGTTGCCAAAAACCTGGCAGCACAGCATGGTGAGCGCCTCGCTCTGCGTCGGGTTGACCTTGCCCGGCATGATGGACGAACCCGGTTCGTTCTCGGGAATCGCCAGTTCGCCAATGCCGCTGCGCGGCCCGCTGGCCAGCCAGCGCACGTCGTTGGCCAGCTTCATCAGGCTGGCCGCCAGTCCCTTGAGCGCGCCATGCGCGTGGACCAGCGCATCGCAGGAAGCGAGTGCCTCGAACTTGTTCGGCGCAGTGACAAACGGCAGACCGGTGAACTGCGCCAGTTCTGCGGCGGCCTGCTCCGCGTAGCCCGCTGGCGCATTCAGTCCGGTGCCTACGGCGGTACCGCCCAGCGCCAGCTCGCACAGATGCGGCAGCGCGTTGCGGATATGCCGTTGCGCATGGTCCAACTGCGCCACGTAGCCCGAGAATTCCTGCCCCAGCGTCAGCGGCGTTGCGTCCTGCAGGTGGGTGCGGCCGATCTTGACGATGGTGGCAAACGCCTGCGCCTTGTCGGCCAGCGTTGCGCGCAGCGCCGCCAGCGCCGGCAGCAGACGGTGCGTCAATGCGTCCACCGCGGCCACATGCATGGCGGTGGGAAACACATCGTTGCTCGACTGGCTTCGGTTCACGTCGTCGTTGGGGTGCACCAGCCTGCCCTCGCCGCGCGCGCCGCCCAGCAGTTCGCTGGCGCGATTCGCCAGCACCTCATTGACGTTCATGTTGGTCTGCGTGCCCGAGCCGGTCTGCCAGACCACCAGCGGAAATTCGGTATCGTGCCGGCCGGCCAGCACCTCGTCGGCGGCAGCCACGATGGCACCGGTTTTTTCGGCAGCCAGCAGCCCCAGCGCCTGGTTCACCCGGGCCGACGCCCGCTTGACCTGCACCAGCGCCCGGATGATCTCGCGTGGCTGGCGTTCGCCCGAAATGTCGAAATTTTGCAGCGAGCGCTGCGTCTGCGCGCCCCAGAGCCGGTCGGCAGGGACGGCGATGGGGCCAAAGGTGTCGTGTTCGGTGCGTGTCGTCATGGATGGCCTGACCTGTCAAAATACGGGGTTGCCGCCACCGTAGCAGACTTGGCGGCGCTTGTTAATTCCAGCCTTCAACTCCACACCACCACCATGACTACGAGCATTCGCCAGGCCGACCTGATTGAGTCCATCGCCGCCGCCCTGCAGTACATCAGCTACTACCACCCGGCCGACTACATTGCGCACCTGGCGCGCGCCTACGACCGCGAGCAGAGCGCCGCCGCCAAGGACGCGATTGCGCAGATCCTGACCAACAGCAAGATGAGCGCCACCGGCCAGCGCCCGATCTGCCAGGACACCGGCATCGTCAACGTGTTTCTGAAAGTGGGCATGGACGTGCGCTGGGAAGGTTTCACCGGCAGCCTGGACGACGCCATCAACGAGGGTGTGCGCCAGGGCTATGCCCATCCCGACAACACCTTGCGCGCCAGCATCGTGGCCGACCCGCAGTTCGACCGCAAGAACACCAAGGACAACACGCCCGCCGTCATCGTCACCGAGATCGTGCCCGGCAACATGGTGGACATCACCGTGGCGGCCAAGGGCGGTGGCTCGGAGAACAAGAGCAAGATGGTCATGCTCAACCCCGGCGACTCGGTGGTGGACTGGGTGCTGAAAACCGTGCCCACCATGGGTGCCGGCTGGTGCCCACCCGGCATGCTGGGCATTGGCATTGGCGGCACGGCAGAAAAAGCCGTGCTGATGGCCAAGCAAAGCCTGATGGACGACCTGGACATGTACGAACTGCAGGCCAAATCGGCATCTGGCGCGGCATTGGCCAAGACCGAAGAACTGCGGCTGGAGCTGTTCGAAAAAGTCAACGCGCTGGGCATTGGCGCGCAGGGCCTGGGTGGCCTGACCACCGTGCTGGACATCAAGATCAAGATGTACCCCACCCACGCCGCCAGCAAGCCGGTGGCCATGATCCCCAACTGCGCCGCCACCCGCCACGCGCACTTCGTGATGGACGGCAGCGGCCCGGTCTACCTCGATCCGCCTTCGCTCGACCTGTGGCCCAACGTCAATTGGACGCCCGACTACAACAAGAGCAAAAAGGTCGACCTGAACACGCTGACCAAGGCCGAAGTGGCGAGCTGGAAACCCGGCGATACCCTGCTCTTGAACGGCAAGATGCTGACCGGCCGCGACGCCGCCCACAAGCGCATCCAGGGCATGCTGGCCAAGGGCGAGAAGCTGCCGGTGGACTTCACCAACCGCGTGATTTACTACGTGGGCCCGGTCGACCCGGTGCGCGACGAAGCCGTCGGCCCCGCCGGCCCGACCACCGCCACCCGGATGGACGGCTTCACCGAAATGATGCTGGCCGAGACCGGGCTGATCTCGATGATCGGCAAGTCCGAGCGCGGCCCGGTGGCCATCGAGGCCATCAAGAAACACAAAAGCGCCTACCTGATGGCTGTGGGCGGCGCCGCCTATTTGGTGAGCAAGGCCATCAAGACCGCCAAGGTGGTGGGCTTTGCCGACCTGGGCATGGAAGCGATTTACGAATTCGACGTGGTCGACATGCCCGTGACTGTGGCAGTCGATGCCGGCGGTACCAGTGCCCACATCACCGGCCCGGCCGAGTGGCAAAAGAAAATTGCCACGGGCGAGTTCAAGAACATCGCCGTGACCGCCGGCTGAGCCATGGGGGACCTCGCCGGGGCACCGGTTGGCGTCTTCGACAGCGGTGTCGGCGGCCTCAGCATCCTGAAGGCGCTGCAGGCTGAGCTGCCGCACGAAGACTTCGTCTACTTTGCCGACAGCGGCCATGCGCCTTATGGCGAGCGTGATCCTGAGCACGTCATCGAACGTTCGCGCAGCATCACGCAGCGACTCATCGACCAGCACCACATCAAGGCACTGGTGGTCGCCTGCAACACCGCCACGGCAGCGGCCATTCACGTGCTGCGGGCGGAATTTCCGGCGTTGCCCATCGTTGGCGTGGAACCCGCGCTGAAGCCGGCGGTGGCGCTCAGCCAGACCCGGCACATCGGCGTGATGGCAACACGCGGCACGCTGGCCAGTGCCAAGTTCCAGGCACTGCTAGCGTCTTTGGCCGGGCAGGCCGAATTCACGCTGCAGCCCTGCGATGGCCTGGCCGACGCCATCGAGCACCACGACGCTACAAGAGTCATAGCACTCTGTGAAGCCTACACCAGGGCCATCGGGCAATTTGGCTTGAAATCTGGCGAAAAAGACACGCTGGTGCTCGGCTGCACCCACTACGCTTTCGCAGACCACGTGCTGCGCGGCCTGCTCGGCACCGGTGTGCAGTTGATTGAAACCGGCCTGCCGGTGGCGCAGCACACCCGGCGTGTGCTGGCCAGCGCGCAGCTGTTGCGCATTGGCATGCCCGGGCACGTGCTGGGCCTGACCACCGGCAGCACCGCCGAACTGCGGCTGGCCATGGCGCGCTGGCTGGCCTTGCAGGCCGACGTCAGGCCTGCAGACTGACGAAACCGCCGATCAATCGGCGTGGCGCACGACGGTCACCGGCAACGGCGACCACGAACAGCACTTTCAGGCTGTGCTCCTGGCACTGCGCATCACTTGACGAGCAGCACGGGTACATCGCAGTCGGCCACCACACGCTGGGCCACACTGCCCATCAGGGCACGGCCCATCAGGCCGTGGCCATGGGTGCCCATCACCACCAAGTGGGCTTTTTCACGCTGGCTGGCGCGCACGATCTCGGTGGCGGGCGTGCCCACCACCGACACGCAGCGGTGGCGCAGGCCATGGCGGTCCAGAAAACGCTTGATCGGTTTGAACACCTTGTCGGCCTCTTCGGCGTGGAAGGCGGCGGCGTCGGTGCTGCCCAGTGCCCGCTTCACCGGTCCTGGCAATGGCGACTGGACGTTGACCACACACAGCTCGGCATCTTTGCTGACCAGACTCTCATGGGTCACCAGGTAAGCCAGGGCTTTTTTTGTGTAAGAGCTGCCATCGGCGGCAAAAACAACCTTCATTTTCTTCTCCAGTCAGGCTGACAAGCGAATCTCATCGGCATGTGTTGGGTAGGGTGCCGCTGGCACCGGGTTGACCGGTTCACCCGCCAGCTTGCTGGACAAGCCGTGGTTGATGTCGCGGTGGTGGGCTTCGTCGGCACGCACCACCAACACCACATCACGCAGCGTGGCATTGGCGGGCAATTTCCAGTAGTGTTTGGCAATCTCCGGCGCTGGCACGTTGGGCGAGCGACCGGCATCGATTTCATCCAGGTACAGCGTGTAGCTGAGCACGGCCTCTTCTTCGAAATATCCGACCACCCGGTGTGCGGTGCGCGACGACACCAGGTACAGCAGAAAGAAGCCGACGTAAAACACCCACTGCGCCAACAACACCACCAGCCGTTCGAACCGGCTGGGCTTGGCAATCTCAATGAAGGTCATCAGGTGCATGCGCTCGTTCTCGGCTTCTTCCATCAGCGTGCGGATCCAGCCGCCATCGTCAACCATGCGCCGCAGCGAATTGAGGTGCTGGATGGTGCCGCCGACCATGCCAGGCACAGCCGCCACTGTTTCGAGAACAATGGCGCGGTGGCCATAGCGTTTGGCAAAAAAGGTGTCGGCGCACAGACGCAGCAGCTTGGTAAAGCCGAGCGCGAAGTGGTCAGAAAACCCCTTTGGCGAGTGGTGCACAGACGCTCCTTGAGCGAGCGTGTCGACCGTCGTATCCGGCATGCGGTCTGGCATGGTTATTCCTTGGGTGCGTCAGGGCCACCTTGGTGCCACGCTTCACCATCATCTGCGTGGAGGACACATTTGTATGTGCTGCAGCGCACCCAGGCCGGACAACGTGCACACTTCCCACCTTCACCAACTGCGGCTACATTGGGCAGTGGCAATTCGGGGGCAACCCACAACACAATATCTGGAGGGATTTCACATGGACTGGTTTTTGCTCGCACTCAAACAGTACGCCACCTTCAGCGGCCGGGCACGGCGCAAGGAATACTGGTTCTTTTTTCTGTTCTACCTGCTGATCTACATTGGCCTGAGCCTGCTGGACGCGGTGCTGGGCTTTGGCCTGCTGAGCAGCCTGTTCGCGCTGGCCATGCTGGTGCCCAGCGTGGCCGTGGCGGTGCGCCGCCTGCACGACACCGGCCGCACTGGCTGGTGGGTGCTGATCGGGCTGGTTCCCGTGGTGAACCTGCTGCTGATCTACTTCATGGTGCTGGACAGCGACTCTGACACCAACGCCTACGGCCCCAACCCCAAGGCCAACGACCTCGCGCTGGCCTGAACACGTGGCAATGCCCCCTGCTCTCTCCCGCCGGGCACGCCCGGCCGCACGCTGGCTGCTGGGCGTGTTTTTTGTTTTGGCCGGCGCCAACCACTTTGCCAACCCCGGGTTCTACGTCGCCATCATGCCGCCCTGGCTGCCCTGGCACCTGGAACTGGTGTGGCTCAGCGGCGTGGCCGAAATGGTGCTGGGGGCCATGGTGTTGTTCCGCCGCACCCAGGTGCTGGGCGGCTGGGGGCTGATCGCACTGTGCCTGGCGGTGTTTCCTGCCAACGTGCACATGGCGCTGCACCCGGAACTGTTCCCCCAGTTCGCCCCCCTCCTGCTGTGGCTGCGCCTGCCGCTGCAGGCGGTGGCGCTGGCCTGGATCTGGTGGAGCACCCTCAGCGCCGCTGCCCGCCCGCCCCGTTACGCCTTCAGGAACTTCCGATGATCACCGTCCACCACCTCAACAACTCCCGCTCGCAGCGCGTGCTCTGGCTGCTGGAAGAACTCGCCCTGCCCTACACGGTGAAGCGCTACGAACGCAACGCCAAGACCATGCTGGCGCCGCCCGAGCTGAAAGCGGTGCACCCGCTGGGCAAGTCCCCGGTCATCGGCGATGGCGCCAACACCGTGGCCGAATCCGGCGCGATTGTGGAGTACCTGGTGGACCAGCACGGCGCGGGCCGCCTGATACCTGCCGCCGGCACGCCAGAGCGGCTGCGCTACACCTACTGGCTGCACTACGCCGAAGGCTCGGCCATGCCGCCGCTGTTGCTCAAACTGGTGTTCGACACGATAGAGGTCGCGCCAATGCCGTTTTTCATCCGCCCGATTGCCAAGGCGATTTCAGGCAAGGCCAAGTCGCAATTCATCTTGCCGCAGATCAAGCAGCACCTGGACTACATGGAGGCCGAACTCGGCCGCAGCGCCTGGTTTGCCGGCGATGCATTCACCGCCGCCGACATCCAACTCAGCTTCCCGCTGGAAGCGGCAGCAGCCCGTGGTGGCCTGAACGCCAGCCGCCCCCGGCTGATGGACTGGCTGACCCGCATCCACGCCCGCCCGGCCTACCAGCGCGCGCTGAAAGCCGGGGGCCCTTACGACTACGCAGGCGCCTGAAAACGCCTTCAACACCGGTTTTCAGCGGTTTTTCAAGCCAAATCGGCCTCAAGCCCTAGTAAATCCTCGCGGTTCAGCTATACATTCAATAGCAAACCACCGGATGCACCGGGTGTTTTATTGGGCTGCCGCTGCGCTGGCGGGCGCTGCCTCCACCGCCGACACAGCCACCGGCTCACGCCAGCCGCCACCCAGTGACTTGTACAACGCGACCTGGCTTTGCAGCTGCAACAAGCGGGTCTGCAACACCCCCAGGCGCACGGTGAACAGCGAGCGCTGCGCGTCCAGCGCGTCCAGAAAACTGGCAATGCCATTGCGGTAACGCAGGTCAGACAACTTGAAGCGCGCGGCCTCGGCCTCGGCCTGCGCCTGCTGGGCGCTGAACTGCTCGGCCAGCGCGGCGCGGCCGCCCAAGGCGTCGGCCACCTCGCGGAAAGCGGTCTGGATGGTTTTTTCGTACTGCGCAATCGCAATGTCTTTGTTGACCTTGGCCACCTCCAGGTTGGCCTGGTTGCGGCCGGCGTCAAAGATCGGCAGCGTGATTTGCGGCGCGAAGGTCCAGCCGTAGGTGCCGGCCTTGAACAGGCCGGAGAGTTCGCTGCTGGACGAGCCGTATCCCGCCGTCAGGCTGATGCGCGGGAAGAACGCGGCCCGCGCCGCGCCGATGTTGGCGTTGGTCGCCAGCAGTTGCTGTTCCGCAGCGCGGATGTCGGGCCGCTGCGTCAGCAGGTCCGACGGCAGGCCAGCGGGCAACTCGGCCATCAGCACGGTCTGTTCCAGCGCCTGCGCGGCGGACGTGGCGGCCAGCCAGTCGGCTGGCAGGGGCTGCCCCACCAGCAGCGTCAGCGCATTCTCGTCCAGCACCCGCTGGCGCTTGAGTTGCGCCAGCGTGACCCGTGCCGCCTCTGTCAGGGACTGTGCCTGCCGAAAATCCAGCTCGGACGACGCGCCGTTGTCAAACCGCAGCTTGGTCAGCCGCTGCGACTCTTCGCGCGTGCCAAGGGTCTGCTTCACCACGTCGAGCTGGGCTTCGTCGCCGAGCACGTTCAGGTAGGTGGTGGCCACGGCGGCGATCAGGCTGATCTGCGCCGTCTTGCGGCTTTCTTCGGTGGCAAGGTACTGCGATAGCGCCGCCTCTTTCAGGCTGGCCACGCGGCCAAAAAAGTCCAGCTCGTAGGCCGAGGCCACCAGGCCGACGCTGAAGGTTTCCACCGAACTGTTGGCGGTGGTCGTCCCGGTGCCTGTTGAGCGCGAGGCAACCGGCGCACGCGAGCCGGTTGCCCCCAGGTTGATGGTCGGGAACTGGTCGGCACGGCGGACCTGGTACTGGGCCCGCGCCTGTTCGATGTTGAGCACCGCCACCCGCAGGTCGCGGTTGTTGAGCAAGGCCAGGTCGATCAGCCGGCGCAACGCCGGGTCGGTGAAAAACGACTGCCATTCCAGTGCCGCCACGGGGGTGGCATTGGGCGCGGTGTCGGGGGTGGCGTAGCTGGCGGCCACGGGCGCGTCCGGGCGCTGGTAGGCGGGCACCATCGCGCAGCCGCCCAGCAAGGTGGTCACCGCAACGGCCATCAGGGCAAGGCGGGGTTTAAACATGGGTCACTCCTTCCGGGGAGGCGGGTGCAGCCGGTTCTACCGGCTTGGGCTTGCCTTTGAACAGGCCACGCACCACAACAAAAAACACCGGCACAAAAAACACCGCGAGCAATGTGGCGGTGACCATGCCGCCCATCACGCCAGTGCCAATGGCGCGCTGGCTGGCAGAGCCGGCACCGCTGGCCAACACCAGCGGCAACACGCCCAGAATGAAGGCCAGCGAGGTCATCAGGATCGGGCGGAAGCGCAGGTGCGCGGCTTCCAGCACCGCGGCCACCACGCCTTTGCCGCTTTCCTGCAACTCCTTGGCAAACTCGATGATCAGCACCGCGTTCTTCGCCGCCAGACCAATGATGGTGATCAGGCCAACCTTGAAGTAGACGTCGTTCTCCAGCCCGCGGAAATGCGCGCCAAACAGCACGCCCAGCACACCCAGCGGCACCACCAGAATCACCGCCAACGGGATGGTCCAGCTCTCGTACAGCGCGGCCAGGCACAGGAACACCGCCAGCAGCGAGAAGCCGAACAGAATGAAGGCGGTCGAACCCGAGAGTTTTTCTTCCCGCGTCTGGCCGGTCCACTCGTAGGCAAAGCCCTGGGGCAGTTGCGCGGCGAGTTTTTCCATCTCGGCAATCGCCGCACCGGTGCTGACGCCCTTGGCCGGTTCACCAGCAATCCGCATCGTCGGGTAGCCGTTGTAACGCACGGTTTGCATTGGCCCGGTCACCCACTCGGTGTTGGCAAAGGCCGACATCGGCACCGCCTGGCCCGCGGTGTTGAGCGCGTTGATGCGCAGCAGGTCGTCGGGCTGCATGCGGGCCGGTGCATCGGCCTGCACCACCACCCGCTGCAGCCGTCCGGCGTTGGGGAAGTCGTTCACGTACGACGACCCCAGCGCGGTGGAGAGCGCAGCGTTGATGGCGCCGAACGGCACACCCAGCGCGCTGGCCTTTTCGCGGTCGATGTTGAGTTGCAGCTGCGACGCGTCTTCCAGGCCATCCGGCCGCACCGCGGTCAGCAGCGGGCTTTTGGCCGCCAGGCCCAGCAGTTGGTTGCGCGCGGCCAGCAGGGCGTCGTGGCCCGCACCCCCTCGGTCTTGCAGGCGGAAGGCAAAGCCGTTGGCCCGGCCCAGTTCGGGAATCGGGGGGGGGCTGACCGGGAAGATGAAGGCGTCGCGGATGCCACCCAGCGCGCCAAAAGCCCGCCCCACCAGCGCCTGCGCGCTGTTCTCGGCGCCCGGCCGCTGGTCCCAGTCTTTCAGGGTGATGAAGCCCAGCGCGGCGTTCTGGCCCGTGCCGGCAAAGCTGAAGCCGAGCACGCTCACCATGCTCTGCACTTGCGGCTGCTTGAGCATGTAGTCTTCCACCTGCTTCATCACGTCGCGGGTGCGGTTCACCGTGGCGCCGGGTGGCAACTGCACGTTCACCAGGATGTTGCCCTGGTCTTCGTTCGGCAGGAAGGAGGTGGGCAGACGCCCGAACAGCACCACCACCGCCGCAATGATGGCGGCGTAAATCACCAGGTAGCGTGCGGCCTTCTTCAGGATGCGTGCCACCAGGCTTTCATAGCCCTTGGCGGTGCGCGAAAAGCCGCGGTTGAACCAGCCAAAAAAGCCGCTCTTGGCATGGTGGTGCCCTGCCTCCACCGGCTTGAGCAGCGTGGCGCACAGCGCCGGCGTGAGCGACAGCGCCATGAAGGCAGAAAACAGGATGGACGTCACCATCACCACCGAGAACTGGCGGTAGATGTTGCCGATGGCCCCACTGAAAAACGCCAGCGGCACGAACACCGACACCAGCACCACCGTCACGCCAATGATGGCGCCGGAAATCTGGCCCATGGCCTTGCGGGTGGCCATCAGCGGCGACAGGCCCTCTTCGCTCATGATGCGCTCGACGTTCTCCACCACCACGATGGCGTCGTCCACCACG
>JAZKIY010000026.1:0-2913 GCA_040384665.1 Pseudomonadota bacterium | reverse complement strand
AGAGCCTGGCGGTGTTCACCGCCGGCGGTGGCCGGAAAATTGACGCCTGGACCGCGCAGCACAAAACCGTGCTGGTGCCCTTCAACCTGCCGGGCGACGACCCTCGCGCCTTTTTCAACGCGAACACGCTGGCCGAGCTGCATCAGCTCGAGGCCTTGCGCCCGTGAAGTCCATAGACCAGATCGCGGCCGAACTGCAGGGCTACGACCCGCAAGCTCTGTCGGCCACCGATGTCTCGCGCTTTTTGTCGCTGCTGGTCGCGCCGGTCACCGAGCGCCTGGAGTTGCCGCTTTTTGAAGCGCTGGGCCGGGTGCTGGCGGACGATGTGGTCTCACCCTTCGATGTGCCGCCGCACGACAACTCGGCCATGGACGGTTATGCCTTTGATGGCCTAGCCCTGGCATCGGGCGCTGAACTGCAATTGAAAGTGGTCGGCACAGCGCTGGCCGGCAAGGCCTGGCAAGGCACGGTGGCAGCCGGTGAATGCCTGAAGATCATGACCGGCGCCATCATGCCGGCCGGTCTGGACACCGTGGTGCCGCAGGAGTTTGTGAGCGTCCAGGGCGACAGCATCACCGTCCCCGCCAAATTGCTGAAGCCGGGCGACAACCGCCGGCTGCGTGGCGAGGACCTGATGCAGGGCCGTCCGGCGCTGTCAAAAGGGGAGCTGTTGACGCCCGCCCGACTGGGGCTGGTGGCCTCTTTGGGCATGAAAACTGTCAGCACATTGCGGCCGCTGCGGGTGGCCTACTTCTCCACCGGCGACGAAATCCTCTCGCTGGGCGAGCCGCCGCGCGAGGGCGCGGTCTACGACAGCAACCGCTACACCGTCTTCGGCATGCTCAGGCGGCTGGGCTGCGAAGTCATCGACATGGGTGTGGTGCGCGACGACCCGGCGCTGCTGGAAGCGGCCTTCACCAGCGCTGCGGCGCAGGCCGACGCCATCATCACCTCGGGCGGTGTCAGTGTCGGCGAGGCCGACTTCACCAAGGGCATGATGAAAAAGCTCGGCGACGTGGCCTTCTGGCGCGTCGCCATGCGCCCCGGCCGGCCCATGGCCGTGGGCCGCATCCCTCAAGCCAGATCGGGCTCCAGCCCAGTACCAACGGGCGCAAGCAGCTCTCAAAATAATAGCGGATCGAACGGCGCCATCCTGTTCGGCCTGCCTGGTAATCCGGTGGCGGTGATGGTGACTTTCCTGGCTTTTGTGCGCCCGGCACTGCTCCAAATGATGGGTTGCAGCGCGGCAGCCCCGCCGCTGCTGCGGGCGCGCAGCCTGGAGGCGATCCGCAAGAAACCCGGACGCACCGAGTACCAGCGCGGCACGGTCAGCACAGCAGCCGACGGTTCGCTGCAGGTCAGAACCACCGGCAACCAGGGCTCAGGCGTGCTTTCGTCGATGGCCCAGGCCAACGGCCTGATCGTGCTGCACCATGGCCAGGGCAATGTGGCGGTGGGCGAAGACGTCGATGTGATGATGTTCGATGGCAGTATTTAACGCCACCACGCTCACTCACTGCGTCTAGCTCCCTGCCCCTTTCACTGAACAGGGGGCGCAGAATCGCGGTTCGATGCCCGGCTACTTATTCGCGATAAGTTCGTCGTGATGCGGCACCGGTGTTTCAACCGCCACGGCGGTTTTGGCACCCGGCACCTTGCTTCGCGCAAACAGCGAATACATCACCGGCACCACAAACACCGTCAGCACCGTCCCCAGCGACATGCCGCCCACAATCACCCAGCCGATTTGCTGGCGGCTCTCGGCGCCGGCGCCGCTGGCCAGCGCCAGGGGCAAGGCGCCCAGCACCATGGCCCCCGTGGTCATCATGATGGGCCGCAGCCGCTGTGAGGCTGCCTTGACCAGCGCATCAACCGTGTCCAGGCCATGCTCACGCAACTGGTTGGAGAACTCAACGATCAAAATACCGTGTTTGGTGATCAAGCCCACCAGCGTGATCAGTCCGATCTGTGAATAGACATTGAGCGACCCCCCCGACCATTTGAGGGCCAGCAAGGCGCCAATCATGGACAGCGGCACGGCCAGCATGATGACCAGCGGATCGACAAAACTTTCGAACTGCGCGGCCAGCACCAGAAAAATAAACACCAGCGACAGCACAAACACGATGGCCAGCGCGCCTTGCGAATTGCGGAACTCGCGCGAGGTGCCGTTCAAGTCGGTGGTGTAGCCGGGCTTGAGCACCTTGGCGGCGGACTTGTTCATGTAGTCGAGCGCCTCACCCAGCGAATACTCGGGTGACAGATTGGCCGAGATGGTGGCCGAACGGCGCTGCCCGAAGTGGTTCAGTTCGCGCGGACTGACGGTCTCGCTGACCTTCACCAGCGCCGACAGCGGGATCACGATGTCATTGCGGCCACGCACATAAATGCTGTCGATGGCTTCGGGCGTGGAGCGCCCGGAAGACTGGACCTGCACGATCACGTCGTACTGCTCGGCGTCGCGTTTGTAACGCGTGACATTGCGCCCGCCCAGCATGGTTTCGATGGCACGCGCCACCACATCCACGGGCACGCCCAGGTCGGCCGCACGTGTACGGTCGATGTCGATGCGCAGTTCGGGCTTGTTCAGCCGCAGGTCCACGTCGGGCTGCAAAATGCCCGGCTGTTTGGCAATCTCGTCAAGCATCTGGCGCACCACCAGATTCAGGTTCTGGTAGCTGTCCGAGGTCTGGATCACAAAGTTGACGGGCCGGTCGCGAAAGCCCTGGCCCAGGGAGGGCGGTGTGATCGGGAAAGCCGAGACACCAGGCAAGGCCGCAAGTTTGGGGCCGAGTTCGCGTGCCAGGTCAATGGTGCTGCGCTTTCGGTCTTCCCAGTCCACCGTGCGGTAGGTGACATTGCCCTGCGACACCGACGGATTGCCGACGTTGGCAAAGATGCGGTCGAACTCGG
>JAZKIY010000025.1:0-88888 GCA_040384665.1 Pseudomonadota bacterium | reverse complement strand
GACATGACGCTGCGCGACATCGAACGCGTGCTGTACTTCGAAGCCTACGTGGTGACCGACCCCGGCATGACCCCGCTGAAGAAGTTCAGCATCATGTCCGAGGACGACTATGACGCCAAGCGCAAGGAATACGGCGACGAGTACGTCGCCAAGATGGGCGCCGAGGGCATCAAGGACCTGCTGGAAGGCATCGACCTCGACATCGAGATCGAGAAGCTGCGCGGCGACCTGACCGGCTCCGAAGTCAAGGTCAAGAAGAACGCCAAGCGCCTGAAGGTGCTGGAAGCCTTCAAGAAGTCGGGCATGAAGCCCAACTGGATGGTGATGGAAGTGCTGCCCGTGCTGCCGCCGGACCTGCGTCCGCTGGTGCCGCTGGACGGCGGCCGCTTCGCGACCTCCGACCTGAACGACCTGTACCGCCGCGTCATCAACCGCAACAGCCGCCTGCGCCGTTTGCTGGAATTGAAGGCCCCGGAAATCATCGCGCGCAACGAAAAGCGCATGCTGCAAGAAGCCGTGGACAGCCTGCTGGACAACGGCCGCCGTGGCAAGGCCATGACGGGCGCCAACAAGCGCACGCTGAAGTCGCTGGCCGACATGATCAAGGGCAAGAGCGGTCGTTTCCGCCAGAACTTGCTGGGCAAGCGGGTGGACTACTCGGGCCGTTCCGTGATCGTGGTGGGCCCGACCCTCAAGCTGCACCAGTGCGGTTTGCCCAAGCTGATGGCGCTCGAGCTGTTCAAGCCCTTCATCTTCTCGCGCCTCGAAGCCATGGGCATCGCCACCACCATCAAGGCGGCGAAGAAGGAAGTTGAATCGGGCACGCCAGTGGTCTGGGACATCCTGGAAGAGGTGATCAAAGAGCACCCGGTGATGCTGAACCGCGCACCCACGCTGCACCGCCTGGGCATCCAGGCGTTTGAGCCCATCCTGATCGAAGGCAAGGCCATCCAGCTGCACCCGCTGGTCTGCGCTGCGTTCAACGCCGACTTTGACGGCGACCAGATGGCCGTGCACGTCCCGCTGTCGGTGGAAGCGCAGATGGAAGCCCGCACGCTGATGCTGGCCTCCAACAACGTGCTGTTCCCCGCCAACGGCGAGCCGTCCATCGTGCCGTCGCAAGACGTGGTGCTGGGCCTGTACTACACCACCCGTGACCGCATCAACGGCAAGGGCGAAGGTCTGGTGTTCTCCGATGTGACCGAAGTCCAGCGCGCGTTTGACGCGGGCGAGGTCGAGCTCACGGCCAAGGTCAGCGTCCGCATCACCGAATGGACCAAAGACAAGGCCACCGGCGAGTTCACGTCCATCACCAAGCTGGTGGACACCACCGCTGGCCGTGCCCTGCTGTCGGAAATCCTGCCGCGTGGTCTGCCGTTTGCCAACATCAACAAGGCGCTGAAGAAGAAGGAAATCTCCAAGCTCATCAACGTCTCGTTCCGCAAGTGCGGTTTGAAAGAGACCGTGGTGTTTGCCGACAAGCTGTTGCAAAACGGTTTCCGCCTGGCGACCAAGGCCGGCATCTCGATCTGCATCGACGACATGCTGGTGCCGAAGGAAAAGCACAACATCATTTCGCGTGCCCAGAAGGAAGTCAAAGAGATCGAGCAGCAGTATGTCTCGGGTCTGGTGACGGCCGGTGAGCGCTACAACAAGGTGGTGGACATCTGGGGCAAGTCGGGTGACGAAGTGTCCAAGGTGATGATGGCCCAGCTCTCGAAAGAGCGTGTCATTGACCGCCATGGCAAGGAAGTCGAGCAGGAGTCCTTCAACTCCATCTACATGATGGCCGACTCCGGCGCCCGCGGCTCCGCGGCGCAGATTCGCCAGGTGGCCGGCATGCGCGGCCTGATGGCCAAGCCCGACGGCTCCATCATCGAGACGCCCATCACGGCCAACTTCCGTGAAGGCCTGAACGTGCTGGAGTACTTCATCTCCACCCACGGTGCGCGTAAGGGCCTGGCCGACACGGCGCTGAAAACCGCCAACTCGGGTTACCTCACCCGCCGTCTGGTGGACGTGACGCAGGATCTGGTGATCACCGAGCACGATTGCGGCACCCACGAAGGCTCGCTGATGCGCGCCATTGTGGAAGGCGGCGAAGTGATCGAGTCGCTGCGTGACCGCGTCCTGGGCCGCACGGCGGTGGAAGACGTGGTGCATCCTGAGACCCGCGCCGTGCTGTTGCCGGCGGGTGAAATGCTCGACGAAGACATCATCGAAGAGATCGAAGCCGCTGGCGTGGACGAGGTCAAGGTGCGCACCGCACTGACCTGCGAAACCCGTTTCGGCCTGTGCGCCAAGTGCTACGGCCGCGACCTCGGCCGCGGTGGTTTGGTGAACGGTGGCGAAGCGATTGGCGTGATCGCCGCGCAGTCCATCGGTGAACCCGGCACGCAGTTGACGATGCGCACCTTCCACATCGGTGGTGCCGCGTCGCGTGCGGCGATTGCCTCCAGCGTGGAAGCCAAGTCCAACGGCAGCATCGGCTTCAACGCCACGATGCGCTACGTGACCAACGGCAAAGGCGACCTGGTGGTGATTGCCCGTTCCGGCGAAATCATCATCCACGACGAACAGGGCCGCGAGCGCGAGCGCCACAAGGTGCCGTACGGTGCGACGCTGGCCGTCAAGGCCGACCAGACCATCAAGGCCGGCACCGTGCTGGCCAACTGGGACCCGCTGACGCGCCCGATCATCACCGAGTTTGCCGGTCAGACGAAGTTCGAGAACGTCGAAGAAGGCCTGACGGTGGCGCGCCAGGTGGACGAGGTCACCGGCCTGTCCACCCTGGTCGTGATCGACCCGAAGCGCCGTGGCTCGGTCAAGGTCGTTCGCCCGCAGGTCAAGCTGATCGACGCCACCGGCGCCGAAGTGAAGATCCCTGGCACCGACCACTCGGTGACCATCGGCTTCCAGGTCGGTGCGCTGATCCAGGTGCGCGATGGCCAGGACGTGGGCCCCGGCGAAGTGCTGGCCCGCATCCCGATCGAAGGCCAGAAGACGCGCGACATCACCGGCGGTCTGCCGCGTGTGGCCGAGCTGTTTGAAGCCCGCACGCCCAAGGACAAGGGCATTCTGGCCGAGATGACCGGCACGGTGTCTTTCGGCAAGGAGACCAAGGGCAAGATTCGCCTGCAGATCACCAACCCGGAAGGCCAGGTTCACGAGGAACTCGTGCCCAAGGAAAAGAACATCCTGGTGCACGAAGGCCAGGTGGTCAACAAGGGCGAGAGTGTGGTGGACGGCCCGGCCGACCCACAGGACATCCTGCGCCTGCTGGGCATGGAAGAGCTGGCACGCTACATCGTTGACGAAGTGCAGGACGTTTACCGCCTGCAGGGCGTGAAGATCAACGACAAGCACATCGAGGTGATCGTTCGCCAGATGCTGCGCCGTGTGGTCGTTGAAAACGTGGGCGATTCCAACTACATCGCCGGTGAACAGGTCGAGCGCAGCGAGATCCTCAACACCAACGACGCGTTGCGCGGCGAAGGCAAGCTGCCGGCTGTGTACAGCAACCTGCTGCTGGGCATCACCAAGGCGTCGCTGTCCACCGACTCGTTCATCTCTGCGGCGTCCTTCCAGGAAACCACCCGCGTGCTGACCGAAGCCGCCATCATGGGCAAGCGCGACGAGCTGCGTGGCCTGAAGGAAAACGTCATCGTCGGCCGGCTCATCCCCGCCGGCACTGGCATGGCGTACCACAAGGCCCGCAAAGCCAAGGACGAGATGGACGAAAGCGAACGCCGTGCGATTGCCGAGTCCGAAGCCGCCGAACTGGCCGGCCTGTCACCCGAGCAGGACAGCGAAGTCACCTCCGACTGAGCCCCGCCCGGTGCCGGGCAACATCCCCTGTCACGGGGGTGTTTGCTCTGATATCCATAGCGCCTCAAGCAGGTTTTACACCGGCTTGGGGCGTTTTTCATGTTAAAACCAGGAAAAACATGGCTTTTTGTCTCCCCCAAGCGCTCTGGACGGCCTTTTCTGGCCGGGTGTGGCCGTGAGCGCAGCGGGCCCGTCGGTGCCGCTTTGGCAACAGCTGCAGCAGGTGGCGCTGGCGCTGGACGCGGTGCGTGCTGGCCGTTCGCTCACCCCCACACTGGAGGCGGTGGACAGCCGCCTGCGTCCCGGTGTGCAGGCACTCACTTTCCACGTGCTGCGCTGGCTGGGGCGGGCCGAGGCCTTGCGCAGCCAGCTGGCGCGCCGCCCGCCACCGCCCTTGGCCGACGCCTTGCTTTGCAGCGCCCTGGCGCTGGCCTGGCGCGCCGACGACGCCCCCTACGAACCCTTCACGCTGGTGGACCAGGCGGTTGAAGCCGCCAAACGCAGCCCGGCGATGCGGGCGCAAGCCAACTTCGTCAACGCCTGCCTGCGCCGCTTCCTGCGCGAGCGCGACCTGCTGTTGAACCAGGTGACCAACGACCCGGTGGCGGTGTGGAACCACCCGCGCTGGTGGGTGGACCAGCTCCGGCAAGACCACCCTGGCGCATGGCAAGACATCCTGCGCGGCAACAACGCGCCCGGTGCCATGGTGCTGCGCGTCAATGTGCGCCAAACCAGCCAGGCCGACTACCTCGCTGCGCTGGCCGCTGCGGGCATTGATGCCGCCCCGTTGCCCGCGCCCACCGGCTTTGCCGCCAGTGGCATCGTGCTGCGGCAGGCCTGCCCGGTGCAGGCCTTGCCCGGTTTTGCAGACGGCTGGGTCTCGGTGCAAGACACCGCAGCGCAGATGGCGGCGCCGCTGTTGCTGCACGGCTTGCAGCCGCAAGCACCGTCCACCCGGCTGCGGGTGCTGGACGCCTGCGCCGCCCCCGGCGGCAAAACCGCCCACCTGCTGGAGCTGGCCGACGCCGACGTGCTCGCGCTGGACGTGGACCCGGTGCGCTGCACCCGGGTGCGCGACAGCCTGGCCCGGCTCGGCCTGCAGGCCGACGTGCGCTGCGGCGATGCCGCCGACCCTGCCGGTTGGTGGGACGGCCAGCCGTTCGACGCCATCTTGCTTGACGCGCCTTGCACCGCCTCTGGCATCGTCCGCCGCCACCCCGACGTGCGCTGGCTGCGCCGGCCAACCGACCTGGCGCAGCTCGCCGGCATCCAGGCGCGCTTGCTGCAACAGCTCTGGCCGCTGCTGCGGCCCGGCGGGCGGCTGCTGTACGCCACCTGCTCGGTTTTCAAGGCCGAGGGCGACCGGCAAGTGGAAACGTTTGTTGCACACAACACCCAAGCCCGCTGGAGCCCGTCACCCGGCCATTTACTGCCCTCTGGCGGGGCTGGCCCCGGGGTCTTCCCGGACAATGCACGGGGTGAACACGACGGTTTCTATTACGCCTTGCTGGACAAGCTCACCACCGCCTGAGCGGCTGCAGCGCTTGGTCCGTCGGCTTGGGGGCTGGTTGTTGTGGGCGCTGCTGGTGTTTGCCGCCATGTGCCCGGCGGTGCATGCCGACGGCAACGAAGGCGATGTGGTGGACTTGCGGGTGGAGCAGGGCGAGAGCGGCCTCTACCTTTCCGCTGGCGTGCCGTTCGAACTGCCCACCGCGATAGAAGACGCGCTCTACAAGGGCATTGCCATGCACTTCACGGCCGAGGCCGAGGTGCTGCGCGAGCGCTGGTACTGGTACGACAAGCCGGTCGCGTCGGCCAGCCGCAACTTCCGCCTCTCGTTCCAGCCGCTGACGCGCCGCTGGCGGCTGCAGGTGGTGGCCGAAGGCCCCGGCCTCACGCTCAGCCAGAACTTCGACACCTTGCCCGAGACGCTGGCCGCGCTGCAGCGCATCGCGCGCTGGAAGATTGCCGACAGCGCCAGCGTCGACACCAGCGCCCGGCACAACCTGGCCTTCGTGTTCCGGCTTGACGTGGGCAAGCTGCCCCGGCCGTTTCAGATCGGCGCGCTGGGCCAGAAAGACTGGAACCTGGTGGTGCGCCGCACCCAGCGCCTGGTGGTGGAGCCCACGCGGTGAACACGCCCCCACCGCCAGGGGACAGGCCGGCACGCGCGTCGTCCCGTGGCTTGCGCTGGGGGCTGCTGGTGGGCGCGGCGGCGGTGGTGGCCATCGGCCTGGTGCTGATGTTCCTGCTGACCCAGGCGACCAACAACCAGGCGCTGTACGAGCGCAACTACCCCCGTCTGTTTGCCATCAACGTCACGGTGGCCTCGCTGCTGCTGGCCACCATCGTGTGGATTGCCTGGCGCCTGCTGTCGCGGCTCCGGCGTGGCCGTTTTGGCAGCCGTTTGCTGGTCAAACTGGCCGCAATTTTTGCGCTGGTGGGGTTGTTGCCCGGCGCGCTGGTGTACGTGGTGTCGTACCAGTTTGTCTCGCGCTCCATCGAGAGCTGGTTTGACGTCAAGGTCGAAGGCGCACTGGACGCCGGCCTCAACCTCGGCCGCGTCACGCTCGACACGCTGGCCGCCGACCTCGCCAACAAGACCCGCGCCGCCAGCGGCCAGCTCGCCGGTGTGCCCGACAGCACCGCCGGCATCACCTTGGCCCGCCTGCGCGACCAGCTGGTCGCCAACGACGTGACCTTGTGGAGTGCCAGCGGCCAGCTGATTTCTGGGGCTGGCGAATCGCGCTTCCAGCTCAACCCGGAACGGCCCACACCGCAGCAGCTGCGGCTGGCGCGTGCGCAGCGCACCATCACGCAGATTGAGGGCCTGGACGATCTGGTCACGCCATCGCATGCCGATGCCCTGGAGGTGCAGCCGCGCATCAAGGCGCTGGCGTTGGTGCCCGCCACCAGCACCGACCTGCTGAACGAAAGCCGCTTCCTGCAGGTCACCCAGCGGCTGCCTGCCAACCTGGTGGCCAACGCCGTCGCCGTGACCGAGGCCAACCGCGAATACCAGGAACGTGCGCTGGGGCGCGAAGGTCTGCGCCGCATGTACATCGGCACGCTGACCTTGAGCCTGTTTTTGTCGGTGTTCGGCACCGTGTTGCTGGCCGTGCTGCTCGGCAACCAGCTGGCCCGGCCCCTGCTGGTGCTGGCCGACGGTGTGCGCGAGGTGGCGGCGGGTGACCTGCGGCCCAAAGCCGTGCTGCAAAGCCGCGACGAACTCGGCGGCCTGACCCGCGACTTTGCCGACATGACGCAGCAGCTGGCCGACGCCCGCGCCGAGGTGCAGCGCGGCATGGCCCAGGTGGACGCGTCGCGTGCCAACCTGCAGACCATCCTCGACAACCTCACCGCCGGCGTGATGGTGCTGGACGACCAGGGCGTCATCCACAGCGCCAACCCCGGCGCGACCCGCATCCTGCGGGCGCCGATGGCCGCGCACCTGAACCAGCCGCTGGCGGCCGTGCCCGGCCTGGAAGACTTTGCGCAGGCGGTGCTGGCGCAGTTCCAGGGGCTGTTGGCCGAGCGCCAGCTGCACGGGCTGGACCACTGGCAGCAGTCGTTCGAACTCAACGGCGCCAAACCCGGCCTGCCCGCCGACACCATCAGCCTGATTGCGCGCGGTGCCGAAATGCCCGGCGGCGCCTGGCTGCTGGTGTTTGACGACATGTCCGAGGTGGTGTCGGCCCAGCGCGCGCAGGCCTGGGGCGAGGTGGCGCGCCGGCTGGCACACGAGATCAAGAACCCGCTCACCCCGATCCAGCTGTCGGCCGAACGGCTGGCCATGAAGCTCGACGGCAAGCTTGCCAGCGCCGAACAGACGGTGCTGACCAAGTCGGTCAAGACCATTGTTGACCAGGTGGACGCGATGAAGCGGCTCGTCAACGAGTTCCGCGACTACGCCCGCCTGCCCGCCGCCGAACTCAAGCCCCTGCAGCTCAACCAGGTCATTGCCGACGTGCTCCAGCTCTACCCCAGCGGCACCACGCTGGCCCCGGTGTTGGCCCAGCTCGACCCGCTGTGCCCCCCGGTGATGGGCGACGCGCACCAGTTGCGCCAGGTGCTGCACAACCTGCTGCAAAACGCCCAGGACGCCGCCGAGGGCCGCAGCGACGCCACCGTCACCGTGGTCACCCGCTGGGTCGAGGCCTCGCGCCGCGTGCGCCTGAGCGTGCGCGACAACGGCCCCGGCTTCCCCGAACACATCCTCAAACGCGCGTTCGAGCCCTACGTCACCACCAAGGCCAAAGGCACCGGCCTGGGCCTGGCGGTGGTCAAGAAAATCGCCGACGAGCACCGTGCCCGCATCGACCTCAGCAACCGTGAAAAAGACGGCCAGGTGCAGGGCGCCGAAGTGTCGCTATCATTCGCAGTTGTTAATTGACAACACTGCACGCGCGCACCGCGGCAGGCACCAGACCAAAGGCGACAGTCGGAACATGGCAAACATACTCGTGGTGGACGACGAACCAGGCATTCGGGAGCTGCTCTCCGAAATCCTGAACGACGAAGGCCACAACATCGAGCTGGCTGAAAACGCCAGCCAGGCCCGCGCTGCGCGGCTGCGGGCCCGCCCGGACCTGGTGTTGCTCGACATCTGGATGCCCGACACCGACGGCGTCACGCTGCTCAAGGAGTGGTCGGCCAGCGGTGCACTCACCATGCCCGTCATCATGATGAGCGGCCACGCCACCATCGACACCGCGGTGGAGGCCACCCGCATCGGCGCGCAGGCCTTCCTCGAAAAACCCATCACGCTGCAAAAACTGCTCAAGGCGGTGGAGCATGGCCTGGCCAAAAACCAGGGCCGTAAAAATGGCCCCCATGGTGCCGACGCCGCATTCGACGACACGGCAGCCGACGTGCTGGCGCAGGGCCTGCCCTTGCCCACCATTTTGAAAGACGCCAGCCCGCAGTCGCAGCAGAACTTCTACCTCGACCAACCGCTGCGCGAAGCCCGCGACCACTTCGAAAAAGCCTACTTCGAGTTCCACCTCACCAAGGAATGTGGCTCCATGACCCGTGTGGCCGAAAAAACCGGTCTGGAACGCACCCACCTGTACCGCAAGCTCAAGCAACTCGGTGTCGACCTGTCGCGCGGCAAACGCAACGCGGCCTGACGCCGAAAGGTGTTTTGACGATGCTATAATTCTGGGCTTGGCCCGGTAGCTCAGTCGGTAGAGCAGAGGATTGAAAATCCTTGTGTCGGTGGTTCGATTCCGCCCCAGGCCACCAGATTCAACAAACCCATCTTCACGGTGGGTTTGTTCCGAATCAAACGCGGGAATAGCTCAGTTGGTAGAGCGATACCTTGCCAAGGTATAGGTCGAGAGTTCGAGCCTCTTTTCCCGCTCCATATGGTTTTTGCTCAAAGCCTGTCCACTGCGACAGGCTTTTTGCTTTCCGGGGCCGTGACGGGCCCAAAACGCCTGGCAATGTGCCGCGCGGGCCCTCTGGAGGGCCGTTTTCAGCACATTCAAAACAAAATCGTCGACAAGCCATAGTGCAGGCTTCCTGGGTTGCTATTGATTTAATAGCGTTTCGCCAGTCGCACCGCTGGCTTGCCTGCGCCACCGAACATTTGCTGGCAAAGAGGTCTGGCGCACAGAGCAAAGGTGCGCCGACACGCAAGATGGTTCGTCACCATCTGACGCTGTACCCGCCCGTCGTCGATCCCAGACCCCGCAGGGGCAGCCAGTTGGCGAACGAAAGAGTCTCCATGTTTCTCCGTTCCCCCATGCCGCCGCCCAAATTCCGGTTTACCCCCCTGTGTGCCTTGCACACTGCGTCGAACCCCGCCATTGGCAGCCTGATACCGCGCCTGACGGTGCACCCGCAGCATGGTGTGTTCATGGTGGATGACCTGGCCACACTGGACGGGGTGCTGTTGCAGTTGCGGGCGTGTGTGCGTTGGCAAGACGCGCCAGAACGCAATGCCCAGGTCGGGCGCGTTGATTCGCGCATGCTGGTGCTGCACTTTGCCAAGCGGCAGCTGGCAGAGCGGCTGGCACAAACGTACCTTGGCGACCTGTTGCTCGACCGCGGCACCATGGACACGGTGCTGCTGCTGACGCTGCAGCGCTGCGCGACCGACCTGCCGGTGCGGGTGGACGCCGTGCACCTGCTGAGCTTTGGCATTGCGCCGTTGTCGGAGGCCAGCCACAACACACGTGGCCTGGCCGCGATGCGCGTGCTGCTGGCACGCCCCCCCATTTTGTCGGTCCAAGATGCCCTTGCCCCAACCACGCCCGCCGCACAACGGTGACGCCAGAAAGGCCGTTCGCCAAGACTGAGCGCTGTGTTTGACACCGTACACAAGGGGCCAACTGGCGGGCGTTGGCGCCAAAAAATGCTTCACATCGAGGCGCTTGGAGCGTCGTACACTGCGGCCATCCACGGGGGGCATATGGGCATTCTGGGCCGCACGCATGGCCGAATTGATCCACCGTAGGGCCATACCAAACTCCCATTCAGGGTTGTGTATCAACCGCCAAGGGAGTTTTCTTGAACCTACATTCCAACGGCCTGGTCCGTCGGTTGTCCGATGCAGACCAGGCGTTGCTGGCGGCCCGCTGCAAACCGGTTCTGCTAGCGACTGGCCAGGTCTTGTCCAGCAGCGCTGCACCCAGTGCACAGGCTTACTTTTTGCTCGGCGCTACCGTGGCGCTGGCGGTGCCCAACACACAACACATCGGCCTGGGTGTGGCCCTGATGGCTGGCGAAGGGGCGCTGGGCATGCAGTTGGCGCTGGGCATGGGCGCAGGCCCTTTCACCTGGCTGGTGCAGTCTGGCGGGGCGGCCGGGTGTGTGGACGGCATGGTCTTGCAGCGGCTGGTGGCGCGCCGCCGGGGCATGCTGATGGTGTTGGCGCGCTACTTGTGTGAGGTCGCGCAGGAGGTGGCCTTGCTGGCGGGGGCATCCCAGGTGGGGGACATCCGGGCGCGGGTGGCCGGGTGGGTTTTGCTCAGCCACCGCCGCAGTGGCTCGGTGGATTTGCACCTGACCCATGCCCACCTGGCCGACATGTTGGGTGTGCGGCGTGCCAGCGTCACGCTGGCCGCCCTGGAGCTGAAAGCCCTGGGGCTGTTGGGCTACCAGCGGGGTTGTATCCAGGTGCTGGACTTGCCGGGTCTGGAGGCCGCTGCCGGGCCATCGCTGGCATGGGCCTGAGGCCCGCGTGGTGCGCTTGCCGTCAAACGGCGGTGGTGTTGGGCAGCAGGCGGTCGTACTCTTTCTTCACCACCGCATAGCACTCGCAGGTGCGTTGCTCCAGGCCGGGCCGGTCCAGCACCGAAATGCGGCCCCTGGCGTACTTGATCAAACCAGCAGCCTGCAGTTGCAAGGCCGCTTCGGTCACACCTTCACGCCGAACGCCGAGCATGTTGGCAATCAGTTCCTGGGTCATCAACAGTTCATTGCCCGACAGCCGGTCGAGGCTCAGCAGCAACCAGCGGCACAGCTGTTGGTCCAAAGAGTGGTGCCGGTTGCACACTGCAGTCTGCGCCATCTGGGTGATGAGCGCCTGGGTGTAGCGCAAGAGCAGGTGCATTACCGGTGCAGAGTCGTCAAACGCGGCCTTCAAGAGGTCGGCCCGCAACCTTATGCCAGCCCCTGCACTCTGAACCACCGCACGGCTCGGCGTGGAGCCCCCGCCCATGAACAGCGACACCCCAACAATGCCTTCGCGGCCCACCACGGCAATTTCGGCCGACGCGCCGTTCTCCATCACATACAGCAGCGAAACGATGGCGGTGGTCGGGAAATAGACATGGCTCAAGGTACAGCCTGACTCGTAGAGCACCTTGCCCAAGGGCAGGTCAACCACTTCGAGTTGGGGCAGCCAGCGGGCCAATGCCTCGGGTGGCAGGGCCGCCAGCAGCTGGTTTTTGGTGGATTCGCTGGCAAGGGGCATCACTGGCTTTCGGCCTTGGCGGCAATCAGTGATCTTTGGCAACATGACTTCCCACTGGAGGTGGAGTTTAAGGCCCATCCTGCGTTCAGTTATGTACGTTAGCGTACGGAAAGATCCAGGGCACAGGCTTGATGCCATCTCGCTCCCGGTGGCATCAACGTCGCTGGTGATGTCCAAGCAGCCCCGCGAACCCCATGCGCGAAGACGGCTTGCGGCAGTCAAAGGCCTGTGGTGTAATCCTACCTAACAAATGTTAGGTAGGATTACACCCATGATTGTTCGCACCCCACTCCACGAAAAATTCCCTTACTTCACGCCGGAGCACGAAATGCTGCGCGAAACGGTTCAACGTTTCGTGGCCGAGCGCGTCGCGCCGTTTGCCGATGCCTGGGAAGAGGCCGGCATGGTGCCGCGCGCGGTGCTGCGCGAAATGGGCGAACTGGGGCTGCTAGGCGTGCGGTTTGAAGCCGAGTACGGTGGCAGCGAGTTGGACACCTTGTCCACCGTGGTGCTGGCCGAAGAGCTGGGCCGCTCCACCTATGGCGGCTTTGCCATCACCGTGCTGGTGCACACCGACATGGCGGCGCCGCACATCCACCACGCCGGCAATGCCGAACAGAAGCAGCGCTTCATGCCCGACATCGTGGCCGGCAAGCGCATTGCCGCGGTGGCCATGACCGAGCCCGATGCCGGCTCCGACCTCGCCTCGATGCGCACCACCGCCCGCCGCGACGGCGACCACTGGGTGCTGAACGGTGCCAAGACCTACATCACCAACGGTGTACACGGCGAGATATTCTTTGTCGCCGCCAAGACGGGGGAGGCCGGCCGCAACCACCATATTTCGATGTTCATCGTTGAAAAAGGCACACCCGGCTTCAACGTGGCGCGGCCCTTGAAGAAGCACGGCTGGCTGTCCAGCGACACCGCCGAGCTGTCGTTCGAGAACTGCCGCATCCCCGCCAACAACCTGCTGGGCGAGGAACACAAGGGCTTCTACGCGCTGGTGAAGAACCTGCAGAACGAGCGCATCGTGCTGGCCGCGCAGGCCATGGGCGAAGCGTCCAAAGCCATTGAACTGGCGATGGACTGGGTCACCCAGCGCAAGGCCTTTGGCGCCACGCTGTGGGACAAGCAGGCCATTCGCCACCGGCTGGCGATGCTGAGCGCCCGTGTGGAAGCCGCCAAAGCCCTGATCTACAACACCGCCTGGCGCGACGCGCAACAACACGTGGTGGTGGCCGAGGCCTCGATGCTGAAAGCGCTGTGCGGCGAACTGGTGAACGAGGTGATGTACGACTGCGTGCAGTTCCATGGCGGCATGGGCTACATCCGCGAGTCGGCCATTGAGCGCATGAGCCGCGACGCACGCATCCAGTCCATCGGTGGCGGTGCCACCGAGGTGATGCTGGACGAAATTGCCAAGCGCATGCGCTGAGCGGTATTCGGCAAACGCCATGGCCACCCTGTCCAAACGCAGCGCTGTCGCGAGCCCCGACACGCCCGGGAATGCGGCGCCCGACTCGCGCCAGATGATTCTGGAAACCGCCGCGCGCCTGTTCCGCCGCGACGGCTATGCCGCCACCACGCTGCGCGCCATTGCGGCCGATTGCGACATGAAGGCCGGCAGCATCTATTACCACTTCGCGTCCAAAGACGTGATCGTGGCCGAGGTGCTGGACATCGGCGTGCGGCGCGTGTTCGACGCCGTCAAGCAGGCGGTGGATGCGCTGCCACCCGGCACCGGGCTGGCAGCCACACTGCGCTGCGCCATCGAGACGCACCTGCGTGCGCTGCTGCTGGCGCACGACTTCACCTCGGCCAACATCCGCATTCTGGGGCAGGTGCCCTTGCCGGTACGCGAGGCGCACCGCGCACTGCGCCGCCGCTACGAGCGTTACTGGGCCACGCTGCTGGAAGGTTTGCGCCAGCGCGGCGAGATCCGCGCCGGCAGCGACCTGAACCGCACCGTGTTTTTTCTGTTCGGCGCGATGAACTGGGCCACCGAGTGGTACGACGAGCGCAAATCGCCGCTGGCCGTGGTGGCCAGCGAACTGGCCGACCTGGTGGCCCACGGCCTGCACAGCCACGACAACACAACCGGCCAGCCACGGCCCACCTGACCCGAAGACCCGCATGACCGCCACCTCCAAAATCAACGCCCGCAGCCCGGCCTTCAAGAACAACCAGCAGAGCTACAGCGGCATGCTGGCCACGCTGCGCGAGCGCATGGCCTGGGCGGTGCGCGGCGGTGGCGACAAGCTGGTGCAGCGGCACATTGCCCGCGGCAAGCTGCCGGTGCGCGAGCGCATTGATTTGCTGCTCGATGTGGGTTCGCCCTTCCTGGAAATCTCGCCCCTGGCCGGCTGGGGCCTGTACAACAACGAGGTGCCGTCGGCCGGCGCGGTGGCTGGCATTGGCATCGTCGAGGGCCAGCACTGCATGGTGATCGCCAACGACGCCACGGTGAAGGGTGGCAGCTTCTTCAAGGAAACGGTGCGCAAGCATGTGCGGGCGCAAGAGATCGCGCTGCAAAACCGCCTGCCTTGCCTGTACCTGGTGGACTGTGGCGGTGCCTTCCTGCCCGAACAAGACCAGGTGTTCCCCGACTGGGGCCACTTTGGCACCACCTTCTTCAACCAGTGCCGCATGAGTGCCGAAGGCCTGCCGCAGCTCTCCGCCGTGTTCGGCGGCTGCACCGCAGGCGGCGCCTACATACCGGCGCTGTCGGACGAGGCCATCATTGTGGAAGGCACCGGCCGCATCCACCTGGGTGGCCCGCCGATCGTCAAAGCCGCCATCAACGAGGTGGTGGACGGCGAAACCCTGGGCGGCGCCGGCATGCACACCCGCGTGTCGGGCGTGACCGACTACCTCGCCGCCGACGAGCACCAGGCGCTGGCCAAGCTGCGCCAGATCGTGCGCCACCTGAACATGCCGGCTGCGGCATCGGCACCCTCACGCGAGGTGCTGCCACCGCGCTTCGATGCGGAAGAAATCCCCGGCATTGTTGGCACCGACCTGAAGCAGCCCTACGACGTGCGCGAGGTGCTGGTCCGCCTGGTGGACGACAGCGAGCTGCAGGAGTTCAAACCCGAGTACGGCGCCACGCTGGTCTGTGCCACCGCGCACATCCATGGCCGGCCGGTCGGCATTCTGGCCAACAACGGCGTGCTGTTTTCCGAATCGTCGGTCAAGGGGGCTCACTTCATTGAGCTGTGCAACCAGCGCAACATCCCGCTGCTGTTTTTGCAGAACATCACCGGCTTCATGGTGGGCACCGAAGCCGAGCGCGGCGGCATTGCCAAGCATTCGGCCAAGCTGGTGTACGCCATGGCCACCGCGCGCGTGCCACGCCTTACGGTGCTGATTGGCGGCTCTTACGGCGCCGGCAACTACGGCATGTGCGGCCGCGGTTTTGCGCCGAACTTTCTGTTCGCCTGGCCCAATTCGCGCATCGCCACCATGAGCCCGGAGGTGGCCACCACGGTGCTGACCGAGCTGCGCAAAGGCTCGCTCAAGGGCAACAGCGGCGAGGCCGAGTTGGCCGAACTGGCGCGCGAAACCACCGACCAGTTCACCCGCCAGAGCGACCCCTACTACGCCACCGCGCGGTTGTGGGACGACGGCATCATCGAGCCCACCCAAACCCGCGACGTGCTGGGCCTGTGCCTGCAATTGGTGGCGCAAGCCACACCCCGGGCCACCGGCCCTTCCCCTGTGTTCAGGATGTAAGCCCCATGTTCCAACGCATCCTGATCGCCAACCGCGGCGAGATCGCCTGCCGCATCATCCGCACCGCGCGCCGCATGGGCATCGAGACGGTGGCGGTGTACTCCGAGGCCGACGCCGGCGCGCGCCATGTGGCCGAGGCCGACTTTGCGGTGGCCATTGGCGCGGCCAGCGCCAGCGCGTCGTATTTGCGCGCCGAACGCATCATCGAGGCGGCGGTGTCCAGTGGCGCGCAAGCGATCCACCCCGGCTACGGCTTCCTGTCGGAAAAGCTCGAACTGATCGACGCCTGCGAGAAGCACGGCATCCAGTTCGTCGGGCCGAACCGGCGCGCCATCGAATCCATGGGCTCCAAGATCGAGAGCAAACGCATGGCGCGTGCCGCCGGTGTGGTGTGTGTGCCGGGCTACGACGAAGACGACCAGTCGCCCGTGCGCCTGCGCGACGAAGCCGGCAAGATCGGCTTCCCGTTGCTGATCAAGGCCAGCGCGGGCGGTGGTGGCAAGGGCATGCGCCGCGTCAACGCGGCCGACGAGTTCGACGCCATGCTGGCCCTGGCCCGCAAGGAAGCGCTGGCCGCGTTCGGCGACGAACGGGTGCTGCTGGAAAAGTACATCGTCAACCCGCGCCACCTGGAAGTGCAGTTGGTGGGCGACCGCCACGGCCACCTGGTGCACCTGTTCGAGCGCGAGTGCTCCATCCAGCGGCGCTTCCAGAAGGTGATTGAAGAAGCCCCGGCCAACCACCTGCCCACGGCGGTGGCCGAGAAGCTGTACGAAGCCGCGCTGCGCATGGGCCAGGTGATGGGTTACGACAACGCCGGCACGGTGGAGTTTGTGCTGGACGCCGACCAGGGCGACACCCCCTATTTTCTGGAAGTGAACACCCGCCTGCAGGTGGAGCACCCGGTGACCGAGCTGACCACCGGCATCGACCTGGTGGAGTGGCAGCTGCGCGTGGCCGCTGGCGAAGCCTTGCCGCTGACACAAAACGAGATCCACCGCAGCGGCTGGGCGATGGAATGCCGGCTCAACGCCGAAGAGCCCGAGCACGACTACCGTGCCAGTCTCGGCCCGCTGATCGGCTACGCCGAGCCCGACAAACAGGCCGGTGTGCGGATTGACAGTGGCCTGCACGCGTGCAGCGAGGTCACGCCCTACTACGACTCGATGCTGGCCAAGGTGATTGGTTTTGGCGCCACACGCGCCGAAGCCACCGCCCGTGTGCGGTTGGGTGTGGAACAGTTGCGCATTGAAGGCGTGCGCACCAACGCCAGTTTGTTGCTGCAAATCCTGCAGCACCCCGAATTCAGCGCGGTGTTGACCACCCGTTTTCTGGACCAACATTTTCCCAACGGCCCATTGCCCGAAGTGCAGCAGCGCCAGGCCCATGTGCTGGCGGTGGCGGCCGCGTGGTCGGCCAGCCAGCCGGTGCACAACCCGGTGTGGGGCGGGTTGCGCAGCTTCCGCATCACTGCGCCCAGCGTGGGTATCGGCCGGGGTGCTGCGGTGAACCTGCAGCTGAGCGACGTGTCGGCCACCACGAGCGAAGCCGTGCAGCTGATGCAAACGGGTGGTGTGTACTGGTTACCGGCCCAGCCTGAATTGCAAGCCCGGGTGGTGCATGGTGCGCAGGGTTGGGAGGTTGCCGTGTGTGAAGGGGGTGTGCTGGTCGCCACCGTGCATGTGCAACACACCACGGGCCAGCGCTGGTTCAGCTGGGCACTGGGCCAGAGCCGGGTCTGGGACATCGAACACGACCTCGCGCACAGCCTGAACGCCAGCAGCGCGCAGAGCCAGGGCAACAACCTGTCGGCCAGTTTGCCCGGCCGCATCTCCGAGGTGATGGTGCAGGCCGGCGACACGGTGGCCGCCGGTGACCCGGTGCTGACGCTCGAAGCCATGAAGCTGTACCACGGCCTCTCGGCCCCTGTGTCGGGCACGGTGCGGCAGGTGCACGTGAAGTTGGGTGACATCGTGGGCCAGGGCCACCTGCTGGTGGAAATCGAACCCGCGCCGGACAATACCGAAACGAAATAACGAGGAGCCACCCATGGCAGGTTTGTACTTTGAAGAGTTCGAGGTTGGCCAGGTGTTCAAACACCCCTGGGGCCGCACCATCACCGAGTCGGACAACATGACGTTTTCCTGCCTCACGCTGAACGTGCAGCCGCTGCACATCGACCACGAGTTCGCTTCCAAAACCGAGTTCGGCAAGCCGCTGGTCAACAGCCTGTTCACGCTCGGCCTGATGATCGGCATGACGGTGAACGACACCACGCTGGGCACCACGATCGCCAATCTGGGCATGAGCGACGTGCGTTTCCCCAAGCCGCTGTTCCATGGCGACACGATCCGCGTGCGCACCACCGTCAAGTCGGTGCGCGAGAGCAGTTCGCGGCCCAAGGCCGGCATTGTGGAGTTCGAACACGAGGCCTTCAACCAGCACCAGCAGCTGGTGGCCATCTGCGTGCGCCAGGCCCTGATGCACAAGCGCATCGCGCACGCCCAGGCCTGAGCATGGAAGCGCCCAAACCGTCGCACGCGCGTTCGTATTTGTTTGTGCCGGGCAACCGGCGCGAGCGTTTTGCCAAGGCCGCCGCCAGCGGTGCCGACGCGCTGATCCTGGACCTGGAAGACAGCGTGCCCGCGGCCGACAAAGCCGCCGCGCGCGAAGCCGTGGTGGCCTGGCTGGCCAGCACGCCCCCCACGGTGCCGGTGTGGATCCGCGTCAACCCGCTGGTGAGTTTTCACCACCTGGACGACCTGCAGGCCGTGGCCCGTGCCCGGCCCGCCGGCGTGGTGTTGCCCAAGTGCGAGGGCATGGACGACCTGCTGTGGGTGGACAAGGTGCTGAGCGAAATCGAACGCCGCGCCGGCTGGCCGCTGCGCTCGGTGCTGGTGATGGTGATTGCGACCGAGACCGCGCGGGCCATGCAGCGCATCCACAGCTTTGACCACCCGATGCCCCGGCTGGCGGGCATTTTGTGGGGCGCAGAAGACCTGGCCGCGAGCCTGGGCGTGCGCAGCCTGCGCGACGCGGCAGGTCACTACCTGTCGCCCGCGCTGCGCGCCAGAGACAGCGCCCTGTTGGCCAGCCACGCCTGTGATATTCCAGCGATTGACGCGGTGTTCACCGGGCTCGACGACCCGGAAGGCCTGGCGGCTGAGACCCGCGCCCACGCGGCCATGGGTTTCAGCGCCAAGGCGGCCATTCACCCGGCGCAGATCGCCGTGATCCATGCCGCGCTGCGGCCCAGTGACGACGACGTCGCCTGGGCACACGAGGTGGTGGCAGAGTTGCAGGACGGCGCCAAGGCCTCGGGCCGGGTGCGTGGCGGCATGGTGGACCAACCGCATTTGAACGCGGCGCGGCGCATTCTCGCGACGCTGCAGCGCAGCGCCTGAGGCGCAGGCGTCAGACCTGCGCGGTGCTGGCGCGGACGTGGGTGGGGCCCACGCGCGCCTCGATGCGCAGGCGTTCGTCGTCGCGCAGGCCCAACGCAAACGCCGCTTCGGCCAGTACGAACAGCGGGCCAATGGCCAGGCCCACCAGGTCGTCCACAAACGCGGGCTTCTTGCCTTCGTAGTAGTGGCCAATGAACTGCAGCACCCAACCCACCACAAACAGGCCGATGCCGCCGGTCAGCCACAGCGCCGTGCTCTGCGCCGCGAACCAGTGGCCGACCCAGAGCGACAGCGCCATGGCCACCGCCATGGCCAGGCCGAAGCGCAGGTCCAGCAGCAGGTAGTAGGCGACGGTCAGGCCGGTGACGAGCAGCGCGGGGGTGAGCCAGCCCGCCGCGTCAAGGCCGGGCCGCGACAGCAGGGTGGCCACCGCCACCACGATCATCGGGATGCCGACAAAGTGGGTGGCGATGTTGCGCCGGTCGCGGTGGTAGGCCGCGTACTGGGCGAGTTGGTCGGTCAGGGTCTTCATGTGCGTCTCCCCAAAAGTGCCCGCCCAAGGAGGCGGTTTACCAGTCCACCAGGCTCAAGCCAACGCTCAGCACGGTGCGCTTGCGGTTGTAATCTATCAAAGTATCGCCATACCCGGTGAACAACTGGGTGTGCAGGCGCAGGCCGCTCAGGTCTTTTTCGCTGTTGCCGTTGCCCAGGGTCTTGAACCACTCGATGCGGGCCGAGCCGCGGCCGCCGCCGCCACGCAGCGCGCTGCGCACCGTCAGGCCGAGCAGGTTGTCTTTGTTCGGGTTCCAGAAGCCAGACACCTCACCGCGGCCAATGAAGTCGCTGATGTCCGGGTTGTCGTCGGTGGCGGCGTTTTCCGGCAGGCGTTTCCAGACCCGTGCCTGAATCCGGAAGCGGTTGTCTTTCTCGATGCCGGCCATCAGGTACGCACGGTTCCAGCTGCGCGACTGCGGTTCGCTCTGGCCGTTGGACTGGTGCACCACGCCCAGGCCGCTGTAGCGCAGCCGCCAGCCGCCGGGCAGGTCGGCGTCGGTTGGGTAGACGTAGACCATCTCGGGCTCGTGGTCGGTGCTGCGGAAGGGGCGCGACAGGCCCTTGTTGAACAGCTGCCAGTACGACTGCTGGGTGTAGCCAAACCAGAGCGAGTCGTTCAGGGTCGGGTGGCTGCCCGTGAGCAGGCCCTGGGCGACCTTGGTCCGCACCGAGAGCTGCACCCGCGTTTCCTTGCGGCTGAAGCTGTTGGGTGTGTTGACGGTGTTGTTGGGCCCCGGTGAGCTGGGCTGCTGGTTGACGCTGTCCGACGCGATCAGCGACAGGCTCAGCGGCCGGTAGCCGCGGATGCCGAAGGTGCCGCAGTTGCTGCCGCTTTCCAGTTCCCAGTAGCGCGACAGGTCGGAGTACTGCCGGTCTTTGCAGCCTTCTTCGGTGGTGATGCCAATCACCCGGGTGGCCGGCACCAGCGAATTCACCGGGGCAGCGGGGGCGCTGGCCGGCGGTGTGGGGGCGGTGGCTGCGGCCAGCGGCACATTGCGTTTGGCGAGTGTGTCGGCCGGCGTGGCCTGTTCGCGTGTGAAGCGGTCAAAACAGGCCAGGCGGGCGCTGTCGGGCATCAGGCCGGCACAGGCTTGCCAGCCGGCACCGGCCGCGGGGCTTTGCGCCATGGCGCTGCTGGCAGCCAGGGCCGCTGTGGCGCTGGCCAGCGAGGTGAACACCCGTCGGGGCAGCAGGGGGCGGGCGGGTCGGTTCGTCATGGTCGGCCTGTTCAGGTGGGTTTCTGGGTGGCGGCAGCGGCCTCGGCGAGCGCGGCACGCTGGGCAAACTCGGCGCGCAATGCCTTCAGCTTGTCCCTTGGATTCTCCTTCACCGTGGCCTGGTTCAGGGCCATTTCGGCAATGAACCGGCTCGGCTGGGCGGCAACCATGTCGCGGCCCTTCTTGCGGCGCTTGGTCCAGCTCACCGCCAGGGTGCGCTGGGCGCGGGTGATGCCCACGTACATCAGCCGGCGTTCTTCCTGCAGGCGCAGGGCGATGTTCTCGTTGGCGGCTTCGTCGTTGCGCTCAGTGCCGCCTTCGTCGCCGAGCTTGAACGGCAGCAAGCCCTCGGTCACGCCGACCAGCATCACGTGCGGCCACTCCAGCCCCTTGGCGGCGTGCAGGGTGGAGAGGGTGATGACGTTCTGGTCCTGCTCGCGTTCGCTGATGGTGGAGAGCAGCGAGATGGTCTGCGCCACCTCCAGCAGGCTTTTCTTTTCGTTGGCCAGGCTCACGCCGGCGGTGTCGTCGATCTCGCCGCCGCAGCGTTTGGCCATCCAGTCGCAGAACTCCAGCACGTTGGTCCAGCGGGCGGCGGCGAGTTTTTCGCTGTCTTCGCCGTCGTACAAATGTTTTTCGTAGCCAATGTCTTTCAGCCAGGCCATCAGAAAGGCCAGCCCGTCTTCGGCGCCGCTGGTGTGGCGGGCGCGGAATTCGAGGTCGTTCAGCTGGCGGCCAAATTCGTGCAGGCTGCCCACCGCCCGGGCCGGCAACACGCTGCCGAGCGAGTTGCTGAACAGCGCTTCGAACAGGCTGATCTTGTAGCGGCTCGCGAATGCGCCCAGCGCCTGCAGCGTCTGGTGGCCAATGCCGCGCTTGGGGGTGGTGATGGCGCGCAGAAACGCCGGGTCGTCGTCGTTGTTGACCCAGAGGCGGAACCAGGCGCAGAGGTCTTTGATTTCGGCGCGGTCAAAAAAGCTCTGCCCACCCGACACCTTGTACGGCAGTTGCGCCTTGCGCAGCGCCTGCTCGAACATGCGCGCCTGGTGGTTGGCGCGGTAGAGCACCGCAAAGTCTTTCAGCTCGATGTGCTGGGGCCCGGCGGTTGGCGCGGCACCGGCGCGGATGCTCTGGATGCGCGCGACCACCCGCTCGGCCTCGTGTTCTTCGTTGTCGGCGTCCACCACCCGCACCGGTTCGCCTTCGCCCAACTCGCTGAACAGCCGCTTGGGGAAGAGTTTCGGGTTGGGGCCAATCACGTTGTTGGCCGCGCGCAGGATGGCGTTGGTGGAGCGGTAGTTTTGCTCCAGCGTGATCACCTTGAGCTGCGGGAAGTCCACCGGCAGCTTTTTCAGGTTGTCCAGCGTGGCGCCGCGCCAGCCGTAAATACTCTGGTCGTCGTCGCCCACGGCGGTGAAGCGGGCGCGCTCGCCCACCAGGTGTTTCAGCACCTCGTACTGGGTGGCGTTGGTGTCCTGGTACTCGTCCACCAGCACATGGCCCATCTGGGCCTGCCATTTTTCGCGCACCTCGGCGTGTTCGGCCAGCAGCTTCAGTGGCAGGCTGATCAGGTCGTCAAAGTCCACGCTCTGGTAGGCCGCCAGGCGCTCTTCGTACAGGCCCATGATGCGGGCGGTGATGCGCTCGTTGTCGTCTTTGGCCTGCGCGTCGGCCATGGCCGCGTTCAGCCCCATGTTTTTCCACAGGCTGATGGCCCACTGGTACTGCCGGGCGGTGGCGGCGTCCACCCCACCGCCACAGTCCTTGATCAGGCTGGTGACGTCGTCGCTGTCCAGAATGCTGAACTGCGGCTTCAGGCCCAGCGCCGCGCCGTCTTGGCGCAGCATGCGCACGCCCAAAGCGTGGAAGGTGCAGACCAGCACCTCTTTGGCCTGCCGGCCGATCAGGCCCTTGGCGCGCTCGCGCATCTCGGCGGCCGCTTTGTTGGTGAAGGTGATGGCGGCAATGCGGTTGGGTGCCAGCCCGGCCTGAATCAGCCGGCCGATTTTCTGGGTGATGACGCGTGTCTTGCCCGAACCGGCGCCGGCCAGCACCAGGCAGGGGCCGTGCATGTAGTTCACCGCCTCCTGCTGGGCGAGGTTCATGCCCAGCGGGGCTGACGGGGACGGGCGGGGAAGAGCGGACATTCGGGCGGTGCCCCGGGCGGGGTGATCAGAGAGGGGTAGCGGCAAAAAGCAGCAAAAAGGCGAAAGGCATCATAGCGGGCGGCCTGGCCTGGTGGCGCTGTGAAATTTGGGGCGGTGTGTTTGAAATTTGCGGGTCAGCGCACGCTTCGGCCCGGAGCCGCGCCAGGCAAGCGGGACAATGGCGGCGTGCTGAACATCCTGTTGGTGACCTTTCCCTTTTTTGCCCTGGTGCTGGCCGGCTTTGTGGCCGCGCGGCGGGGCCTGTTGCCGCTGGACGCGATCCCCGGGCTGAACGGCTTCGTGCTGTACTTTGCGCTGCCCTGCATGCTGTACCGCTTTGGCGCCAGCACGCCGCTGGCACAGCTGCTCGACGCGAGTGTCTTCTTCACCTACTTGTTTTGCGCGCTGGTGCTGGTGGGCTTTGTGGTGGCCACCAGCCTGAACCGCCGCATCGGCTGGAACGACGCGGCCTTTGGTGCGCTGGTGGCGGCCTTCCCCAACACCGGTTTCATGGGCGTGCCACTGCTGGTGGCGCTGTTGGGCAGCGCGGCCGCCGGGCCGACCATCGTGACCATCGTGGTGGACATGGTGGTGACCTCGTCGCTGTGCATCGCGCTGTCGCGGCTGGACACGGCGGGCGAGCACGGTTTCCAGCGGGCCGGGCGCGACGCGCTGCGCGGCGTGCTGCGCAACCCCATGCCGTGGGCGATTTTGCTGGGCGGGGTGTCGTCGGCCGTGCAACTGCAGTTGCCGGCCCCGTTGCTGAAAACCGTGGGCCTGCTGGCCGACGCGGCTTCGCCGGTGGCGTTGTTCACCATTGGCGCGGTGCTGGCGCGGTCGCAGATGCGGGCGGTGGCCCTGGGCGCGGCGCCCATTCCCCGGCGCGACTACCTGCCGGTGGTGGCGGTGAAGCTGCTGCTGCACCCGCTGCTGGTGTGGCTGGTGGGCGCGTCGGCGATTCGGCTGGGTGTGCCGCTGGACCGCTTCGCGCTCACCGTGATGGTGCTGGTGGCGGCGCTGCCGAGCGCCAGCAACGTGTCGCTGCTGGCGGAACGGTTTGGTGCCGACAACGGGCGCATCGCCCGGATCATTCTGGTGTCCACCGCGACCGCGTTCTTCAGCTTTTCGCTGGCGGTGGCGTGGATAATCTGAGGTGGTTTGCTATTGAAACTGTAGCTGTACTGCAAGGTTTCACTAAGGCTAAAGGCCAGTTTGGCTTAAAAAATGGCCGTTTCGCCATGGAGCGCCGCCGCGCCGGGTCGCCCCAAGCAAGGCACGGCCCCCTCGGGGGGCAGCGAGCCACACGCAGTGAGCGAGCGTGGGGGCTATATAGCCAGTGGGTCCACGTCCACCGCCCAGCGGATCACGCCTTTGCCCTCGGGCTGTTGGCGGGTGGCGCGCAGCACCGGTTGCCAGGCGGCCAGAAACTGCTGCAGCGCCTGGCGTGACGGGCTTTCCAGCAGCATCTGCGCCCGCTCCACATTGGCCACGCGCTGGATCGTCATCGGCACCGCCGGGTACAGCGTCACATGGCTGGCACCGGGCAGATCGAGCGCTGCGGCGCTGGCGGCCGAGAGAAAGGCCTGGGCCGCGTCCTGGCTGCGTGCCTCGGCCCGCACCAGCGCCTGAAAGCTGAACGGCGGCAGGCTGGCCTGGGCGCGTTCGGCCAGCTGCTGCGCGGCAAATGCGGGGAAATCGTGCTGGCGCAGCGCGGCGTACAGCGCGTGGTCTTTGTGGTGGGTTTGCAGCCACATCTCGCTCACCGAACCCTGCTGCGCCAGGTAGGCGGCATCACGCCCAGCGCGGCCCGCCGCCTGCAGCAGCAGGCTGAACAGCCGCTCTGGCGCGCGGAAGTCGCTTGAGAACAGCGCGGTGTCGGGGTTGACCGCCGCCACCAGCGTGATGCGCCGGAAGTCGTGCCCCTTGGCGATCATCTGCGTGCCGACCAACACGTCCACGTCGCCGGCGTGCACCTGCGCCAGCTGCGATTCGAGCGCGCCCTTGAGCCGGGTGGTGTCGGCGTCGATGCGGGCAATGCGCACCTCGGAACCGTCGGGCCGGCGCACATCCGCCAGCAGGCTGGCGAGCTGTTCTTCGATCTGCTCCGTGCCGCGGCCAATGGGGGCGATGTCCGGGTTGCCGCAGGCCGGGCAGGCGCGCGGCACCCGCTCGGTGAAGCCGCAGTGGTGGCAGCGCAGCGTGCGGTCGATTTTGTGGAACACGCGGTAGGCGCTGCAGTGCGCGCAGTCGCTTTTCCAGCCGCAGCTGCCGCAGTGCAGCACCGGGGCGTAGCCGCGCCGGTTCAAGAACACCATGGCCTGCTCGCCCCGCGCGATGCGTTCGGTGATCGCCGCCAGCAGCGGGGACGACAGCACCGTGTGGCGCGGCTGGTGTTCCATGTTCACCAGCCGCAGCGTGGGCAGCGCCCCGGCCGGGCTGCCGGCGTGGCCAATGCGCTGGGTGAGCGTGAGGCGGCGGTAGCGGCCACCGTCTTCGGCCGGCCGACTGTGGTGCCAGCTCTCCAGTGACGGCGTGGCCGAACCCAGCATCACCCGGCACGGCGCGTCGGCGGTCGATTCGAGCCGCGCCCGGTAGACCGCCAGGTCGCGTGCCGAGTAGCGGGCGCCTTCCTGCTGCTTGTAGCTCGGGTCGTGCTCTTCGTCCACCACGATCAGCCGCAGCGCCGGCAGCGACGCGAACACCGCCATCCGGGTGCCGAGCACAATGCGCGCCTCGCCCAGGTGGGCGGAGAGCCAGCTTTGCAGCCGCTGCGGGTTGGTCATGCCGCTGTGCAGCGACACCACCGCCTGCGGGCCGTGGTGGGCAAAACGCGCGCGAAAACGCGCTTCCAGCTGCGGCGTGAGGTTGATCTCCGGCACCATCACCAGCGCCTGGGCCTGCGGGTCGCGCGCCAGCAGGTGGTGCACCGCCTGCAAATACACCTCGGTCTTGCCGCTGCCGGTGACGCCAAACAGCAGCGCCGGCTCGGGCGCGGCCTCGAACGCCGCCAGCGCGGCGGCCTGTTCGGCCGTCAGCACCTGCGCTGGCGTGGCGGGCGGTGCGTCTGCGGCGCCCAATTTGGCCTTGGCGTGCCGCTTCAGCCGCCGTGCCAGCTGCTGCGCGTCCAGGTCGCGCAGGGCGGGGGGCAGAGCGGCCAGGGCCACCTCCCCAGCGCCGCGCTGGTAGTAACGGGCGGCAAATTCCACCAGCTGGCGCCAGCTGTCGCCCAGTGGGAGCAGGCCGTCGAGCACCGCGCTCAATGGGCGGATGGCGGTGCCTTCGGGGAGGGCACAGGCACCGCCCGCGTCTTGCCAGACCACGCCCAGCATTTCGCGCTGGCCCAGGGGCACGCGCACCAAGGTGCCTGGCGCAAGTGGCAACTCACTTTCGTAATGCAGCAGGCTGCCCAGGGTGCTGTGGGCCGGGGTCGGGACGAGAATGGGCAGCCGGTGCGGCATAAGCGGGGGGCGGATGGGGGTGCGCCTTAGCGGTGACTCTTCAGGTCAACTGGCGAAAAGTTCCGTAAGTTCATGATTTAAAACGGCTTTCTGGTTCATCCAGTATTTCTGTGGATAACTTTGTTGATAGATTGCCTTGGGTGCCGCCAAAGCCTTGCAAATCAAGGCTTTGCTTAAAATGCCCAGAAACAGTGCAAATCACGAAACCTATACAAATCAATGACTTAGCGGTGCTACACGTTTTGTAGCGCGGTGCGGTTTGGGCCGGCTCTGGGTTTGAGCCGCATCCTATCTTTTGTGCATAAGTCAAGTGCCGTGTCCATATTTCGCACTCAGCAAGCAGGGAAAACCCGTGTTGCAGAACAATGGCGCGGCAACCTGAAAATTCACGCCCGCATTTTTCTGGAATGCGAGTGCACCGCTTCCACAAGCGCGGCCACATGGTCTGGCGGGGTGAACTGGCTGATGCCGTGGCCGAGGTTGAAGATGTGCGTTGGCCCCGGCCGCGTCGTGTCGGTGTGCGGCACCCCAAAGCTCTCCAGCACCTTGACCACCTCGGCGGTGATCTGCGCCGGTGGGGCAAACAGCACGTTGGGGTCGATGTTGCCCTGCAAGGCCTTGTGCCCACCCACCTTCGCCCGGGCCTGGCCCAGGTTGACCGTCCAGTCCAGCCCCAGCACCTCGCAGTCCAGGCCGCCCATCTCGTCCAGCCAGATGCCGCCGCCCTTGGTGAACACCAGCCGGGGAATCTTCACCCCGTTGTGCTCGCGCTTGAGTTTGGCCAGCACCTGGGCGGTGTAGGCCATGCTGAAGGTCTGGAAAGCCCCATCGGCCAGCACCCCGCCCCAGGAGTCAAACACCATCACCGCCTGGGCACCGGCCTCGATTTGCGTGTTCAGGTACAGCGCCACCGCATCGGCATTGATTTGCAGCATCTTGTGCATCAAATCAGGCCGGCTGTAGAGCATGGACTTGACCAGCCGGTAGTCGTCCGAACCCTTGCCCTCGACCATGTAACAGGCCAGCGTCCAGGGGCTGCCGGAGAAACCGATCAGCGGCACCCGGCCATTCAGGGCCTTGCGGATCGAGGTGACGGCGTCAAACACGTAGCGCAGCTTGGCCATGTCGGGCACGGCCAGGGCGGCCACGGCGGCTTCGTCGCGCACCGGGGAGGCAAAGCGGGGGCCTTCGCCCAAAGCGAAAGACAGGCCCAGGCCCATGGCGTCGGGCACGGTGAGGATGTCGGAGAACAGGATGGAGGCGTCCAGCGGGTAGCGTTCCAGCGGCTGCAGGGTGACTTCGGTGGCGTAGTCCACGTTGGTGGCCAGGCCCATGAAGCTGCCGGCTTTGGCGCGGGTGGCGCAGTATTCGGGCAAATACCGCCCGGCCTGGCGCATCAGCCACACCGGGGTGTGTTCTGTGGCCTGGCGGAAACACGCGCGCAGGAAGGTGTCGTTTTGCAGGGGGGCGAAGGTGGTCGTGGCGGTCATGCCGAGATTGTCGCAGGCCCATGCACCACAATCCGGGCATGAAATCCCCCGCGCGGCTGCTGCCGCTGATAGAAGAAGGCCTGATCGACACCGTGGTGCGCCAGTTGATGAGCGGCAAGGAAGCCACGGTCTATGTGGTGCGCTGTGGCGACGAGACGCGCTGCGCCAAGATCTACAAGGAAGCCGACCAGCGCAGCTTTCGCCAGGCGGTGGACTACACCGAGAACCGCAAAACCAAAAACAGCCGCGAGGCCCGCGCCATGGCCAAGGGCAGCAAGTTTGGCCGGCAGGCGCAAGAGGCCGCCTGGCAGAGCGCCGAGGTCGACGCGCTGTACCGCCTGGCCGCCGCCGGCGTGCGCGTGCCCACGCCCTACAACTTTCTCGACGGCGTGCTGCTGATGGAGCTGGTCGCCAATGCCGACGGCGACGCCGCACCGCGCATCAACGACGTGGTGTTCACGCCCGAAGAAGCGCTGCGCCACCACGCCAGCCTGTTGGCCGAGGTGGTGCGCATGCTCTGTGCGGGTGTGGTCCACGGCGATTTGTCGGAGTTCAACATTCTGCTGGCGGCCGACGGCCCGGTCATCATCGATTTGCCGCAGGCGGTGGACGCCGCCGGCAACAACCACGCCCAGCGCATGCTGCTGCGCGACGTGGCCAACCTGCGCGCCTTTTTTGGCGCCACCGCGCCCGAGCTGCTGGCCACCGACTACGGCCCTGAGATGTGGGCGCTGTTTGAACGCGGCCTGCTGCAACCCGACACCGAACTCACCGGCCAACACACCCGCGCAGCAGGCCCGGTCGACCTGGGCGGCGTGCTGCGCGAAATTGGCGACGCCCGTGACGAAGAAGCGGCCCGCCGCCTGCGCATGCAAACCCCCTCTTGAACGCCATGAACCCCACGAACGACAGCGAACCCATCAAACAAGACCGCCTGTGGGCCGACAACGGCTGGACCGCCCGCGTCATCAAAAACGAAGACGACGACGGCTGGGCCGTGGCCATGACCCGCGACGGCGAGGCCGAGCCGGCCCTGGTTGGCCCCTGGACCATGGGCCGCGACAAAAAGAACCCCAAGCCGCTGGACACCTCGGCCTTCAACACGCTGGTGAAAACCGCCGCCGAGGTGGTGCGCCGGCACGAGCAGCAGGCCTACGCGCAGCTCAACAAAAACGTGTCGGTCACTGTGGCGGGCGACAAGTGGACGGTGGCGCTGGAAATCGTGCCCGACGAGTTCGAGCCCTATGCGCTGCTGAAGGGCATTGACGCGCTGGGCAGCGAAGCGGCGCGTGCGCGCGTGCGGGCCGACTTCAAGCTCACCACGGCCAGCGCCACAGCCTGGATAGAAAGCGGCTGGCACAAGCCGGTTTGATACGCCGGGGCGACACACTGCGGCCGTGCAGGGAATGGCCCGGCTCCCTAGAATGGGCCAGCCCTGCCACCACCGGAATTCTGGATGCCCCAAAGCCTGCCCACCCACTCGCTGCAACTCCGCTCGCTCATCAAGCCGGGCGGCGAACTCGAAATCTCGCTGGTTGACCTGCCCCTGCCCACCCTGCGTGACAACGAGGTGCTGGTGCAGGTCGAGGCTGCGCCGCTCAACCCGTCGGACCAGGGGCTGCTGTTTGGCCCTGCCGACCTGAAAACTGCCAAGGCCAGTGGCACGCCCGAGCGGCCGGTGCTGACCGCCCAGGTGCCACCCCAAGCCATGGCCGGTGTGGCCGCCCGCGTGGGCCAGGCCATGCCGGTGGGCAACGAAGGCGCCGGCACCGTGGTGGCCGCAGGCGCATCATCCGCCGCGCAGGCCTTGCTCGGCCAACGCGTGGCCGCGATTGGCGGCGCCATGTACAGCCAGCACCGCGCACTGGCGGTGGAGCAGTGTTTGGTGTTGCCCGAAGGCGCCACGGCAGCGCAGGGCGCGTCGTGTTTTGTGAACCCGCTCACCGCGCTCGGCATGGTCGAGACCATGCGCCGGCAGGGCCACACCGCGCTCGCGCACACGGCGGCGGCGTCCAACCTGGGCCAAATGCTCAACCGCATCTGTTTGCAAGACGGCATTGGTTTGGTCAACATCGTGCGCTCGCCCCAACAGGCCGAGCTGCTGCGTTCGCAGGGCGCAGCGTTTGTGTGCGACACCAGTGCCCCCACGTTCGCCGCCGACCTCACCGCCGCGCTGTCAGCCACTGGCGCCACCGTGGCTTTTGACGCGATTGGCGGCGGCACGCTGGCCGGGCAAATCTTGTCGTGCATGGAAGCGGCGCTGAGCAAAACCCTCACCGAGTACAGCCGCTACGGCACCTCGGTGCCCAAGCAGGTGTACATCTATGGCGGGCTGGACACCTCGCCCACGCTGGTCAACCGCAATTTCGGCATGACCTGGGGCATGGGCGGCTGGCTGCTGTTTCCCTACCTGCAACAAATTGGCCCGGCCGCGGTGGCAGTGCTGAAAGAGCGCGTGGCGCGAGAGTTGACCACCACCTTCCAGAGCCACTACGCCGGCAGCATGGGGCTGGCCGAGGCGCTGTCGCTGGACAGCGTTGCCCGCTATGCCAAACGGTCTACCGGCGCCAAGTTCTTGATCACGCCCAATTCCTGAAAGCACCTGAAAGCACCGCCATGAAGAAATTGCTTGCCTGCACTGCCACGCTGACCCTCTCGTTCGCCGCCCTCGCCGAGACCGTGGGCGACGTCAGCACCACCTTCAAGCTGCTCAGCCCCAACGACAAGATCGTGGTGGATGTGTTCGACGACCCCGACGTGGGCGGTGTGGCCTGCTATTTGTCGCACGCCCAAACCGGCGGCTACAAGGGCGCACTGGGCCTGGCCGAAGACACCTCCGACGCGGCCGTGGCCTGCCGCCAGGTGGGCACCATCAGCTTCAAAGGCAAGATTCCATTGCAGGAAGAAGTCTTCAACGCCCGCTCGTCCTTCTTGTTCAAGCGCGTGCGCGTGGTGCGCATGGTGGACGCCAAGCGCAACACGCTGGTGTATCTGGTGTACTCCGACAAGATCATCGAAGGCAGCCCGAAGAACAGCGTGACCGCCGTGCCGGTGCCGGCGGGGCTGGTGATACCGGTGAAGTGAGCAACCCGTTTTTCAGGAGACATGGAATGACCAGCAAGAACACCATCTGCCTGTGGTTTGAGGGCGATGCGCTAGCCGCCGCCAACTTCTATGCCGCAACTTTCCCCGACAGCGCTGTTGGCGCCACCATGCGCGCGCCAGGCGACTACCCCGATGGCAAAGAAGGCGACGTGCTGACGGTGGAGTTCACCGTGGCTGGCATTCCTTGTGTGGGGCTCAACGGCGGCCCGCATTTCAAACACAACGAGTCGTTCTCTTTCCAGATCGCCACCGACGACCAGGCCGAGACCGACCGCCTGTGGAACGCGATTGTCAGCAACGGCGGCCAGGAAAGCGCCTGCGGCTGGTGCAAAGACCGCTGGGGGCTGTCGTGGCAGATCACCCCACGCGCGCTGCTCGCGGGCATCACCGATCCCGACCCGGTGGTGGCCAAGCGCGTGTTCAACGCCATGATGGACATGGGCAAGATCGACATTGCCGCCATAGAGGCGGCACGGCGCGGGCGGTGATGCCGGGGAAGTGGTGGCGGCACCACTGTGCTGCAAAGCACTGATGTGGGGTAAAAGTAGAGAAAGTTAGCTACTTTCGCCCTAAAAAGAGGCAAATCACGTACTATTTGGTACCGAGTTGTACCGGAGTCACATGATGCACCCTTCACGCGCTGCGCTCGTATTTGCCGCCACGCTGGGCCTGGCGGCCTGTGGCGGTGGCACTGGCACAGAAGGTGCCGCCAGCCCGGCAACCCAAAACAAACCCCAAGCCTCGGCCGAAGCCACTGTGGGCGTGGCCGTTGCCAACACCACGGTAACGCCGGTGGTTGACCCGGCCACCGCCCGTGCCAAACCCGCCAGCTATGCCGGCCTGTTTGGCAGCTTTCAAAATGCCTTTGGCGCGGTGACGGGCACGCTCGGCAACAGCGGTTCGCTGGCGCTGAGCGGCCCGCCCACCGCGCCCGCGTCTGTTCAGCGCGCGGTGTGTGGCCCGGGCTCCAACCCCGAGACCGGCCTGCAGGGCCAGGTGCCGCTGGCCGACCGCCAGAACGGGCGCAACCTGCAGGGCTACAGCTGCAACCTGGAGCTGGTGGGCCAGTACCAGGGCGAAGGGTCCGACGTCATCAGCGACACCTTTGGCACCTGTGCCTACATGCCCACCTCGGTGTTCGGCATCCCGTTCAAGAAATCGCAGGGCGTGCAGGTGGTGGATGCCTCCAACCCGGCGCAACCGCGCTTGTCGACCACCCTCACCAGCCCGGCCATGGCCATCGGCACCTGGGAGTCGCTGCGGGTGAACGAGCGGCGCGGCCTGCTGGCCGGCGTGGGCGTGGGGGTGCTGGCAGGCGGTGCCACGCTGGACGTGTACGACATTGCCGACAACTGCGCCAAACCCAAGCTGCTCAATGGCGTGCTGGGCACCAAGCTCACGCTGCCCGCCACCGTGCTGGCGCACGAAGGCAACTGGTCGCCCGACGGCATGACCTACTGGTCGTCTGGCGTGGCCGGCGGCTCGCTCACCGCGGTGGACATGCGCGACCCGAAGGCGCCGCGCATTGTGTTCACCGGCACGTCGGTCGTCGTGAACCACGGCTTTTCGCTCAGCGAAGACGGCAACCGCATGTACCTTTCCACCGCCTTCCCGGCCGGCATGGTCATTCTGGACGTGAGCGATGTGCAAAGCCGCAAGCCCGTGCCCATCGTGCGCCAGGTGGGCAGCGTGTTCTGGAACGCCGGCGGTGTCTCGCAAAACACCTTGTCGGTGACCTACGGCGGCAAGCCCTATTTGTTTGTGACCGACGAGTTCGCCTCAGAAGCCGTCAAGCTGATCGACATCAGCGACGAAACCAAACCCAAAATCGCCAACCGCATCCAGCTCGAAATCCATTTGCCCCAGCATGTGGAAGAGCGCAAAAAAGACACCTCGCGCAACGGCCTGTACGGCTACGAGGCGCACTACTGCACGGTAGACCGAAAGAACGACCCCACCGCCATGGCCTGCGGCTACTTCCAGTCGGGCGTGCGGGTGCTGGACGTGCGCGACCCGTTCAAGGTGAAGGAGATTGCCTACTACAACCCGCCCGCACAGCAAGGCAAGGCTGCCCAGTTGCCCGGCTCGGTGCACGCCACCCAACTGGTGAACGGCATCAGCGGCCTGCCCATCACCGACGCGATCAACCTGAACCTGGGCACGCCGGTGAGCGCCCTGACCCAGCCGCAACTGCTGCCCGACCTCAGCGCCGACTGGTGCGGCTCACCGCCCCGCTTTGTAGGCAACGACATGTTGCGCGTGGTGTGTACCGACAACGGCGTGCTGACGCTGAAGTTCAGTAATGGGGTTTATCCGGTGCGGTGAGGGTGGGTAGACGGCCCTGATGCGGTCGTCTTGATTCGACCCATTGCGTACCTGCACGGCATGAGTGACCGCTAAGCAGGGCGGATTCAACCGGCAGCACCCAGCCTCAAGTCGACGTCTGCCTGACCAAGAAGCTGACCTCACGGCATACACCGCTGTTTCTACCCGGTTCTCGTACCAGCCTCGCCTTGGACAACATCGCCAACCTGGTTGGATGCAGTCCCCATAGCCATCACCAGATCGATGCCGACAAAAGCATGTTTCAGTGTGTTTGTGCTCAGGTCCTGTTCTTTCGTGCGATTCGCTCCCAGTCGCGCAAGGTTTGGAGTACACGGTTTCGTGAGTCGGGGTGACTGCCACGGAAGGACTGAATCAGGCGCGCTTTGGTTGCTTCACTGGGTGGCGGAGCACCAGTCACTTTGAGTTGATCGATCAACAGCATCAGTGTGTGGAAGTCCTGAGCGTTCAATGCCAACTCCAACATGCTTTTGCCGTCAGCCGCGACGTCGGCCACGTTGGCCCCATGAGCGATCATGTGCCGGACAAGGCCCGTTTTGCCATGCTCGCAGGCCCAGTGCAGTGGGACCAGGCCGCTGGCAGTGGCTTGGTTGAAGTTAGAACCGGTGGCCAAGGCTTCGGGAGCCTCGGGCCAGCCCGAGGCCTTGATCATCTGCTGGGTTTTCCAGTCGCTCATTGGGAATGTCCGTGTGTGTGGGGGGACTTGCCGGGCCTCGATGCAGGACAGGGGCCGCAGGCTTGTTGAGCAGCGTGAGATGTTCGCCCAGCCCTCAGTGCGGATATCCCAGAGTCAAGCGCAGTTAGAACTAAAAATGCTATCCGAGACGCTCTTAACAACTGAAAGGTATAATACGTCGGCTCAGGACCGCAATATGCCATTCTTACATGGCAGGTCTTGACGTCACTGTCGGAGTTTCTCGCGCTCCGTCCCTCTTTTGACCGATGAGCTTTTGCCCGCCAAGGCGCCCAGCTCATGCAGGCCTGACCCAGGCCTGCAATCCTGATTGATCACGATTTCCAACATTTCTATTTCCATGGGCCAGTACGTCGTTTCGCCTTCGACACAGCCGACCGAATGCGGCCGCTTCCGCGCCTCGTTTGCAGTCCAACGCTCTCAGGGCAACGGCAGCTATTGCCGTGTATTCAAGTTTGACACGACCTTTGCGTCGCGCGAGGCCGCCCGAGTGTTTGCAGTCACCCAGGGCTGGCTACAAACCTCCTCGCCAAATCGCCTCGCATGCTGACGATCTGCTCACCGCAGACCCCAGGCACATTTTCAGACCACAGCGAACTTCCTGTTCGCTCGTACGCATCGCGACGATGCGGCCAATTTCACAGAAAGACTCAAACATGAGCAGCAAGATCTACGTGGGCAACCTGCCCTATTCCGTCACCGATGCCAGCCTCAAAAGCAACTTCGCCGAGTTCGGCGGCGTTTCCTCAGCCAAGGTGATGATGGACCGCGACACGGGCCAATCCAAGGGCTTCGGCTTTGTGGAGATGGCCTCAGCCGAGCATGCCCAGGCTGCAATCAGCGCCTTGCATGGCGTGTCCGTTGATGGCCGCACCATCGTCGTCAACGCGGCCCGACCGCGCGAGGACCGTGGCACTTCTTCTGCCCACAATTCCACTGGCTACCGCGCATCGAATCGCGCGGACGTCGGCTATGGCACGGGTGGCTACGGCGGCGGCAGCTACTGAGGACTGCGAGATCTCCTGAAGACCGGTTTTCTCAAACCGGTTTTTCGCCTAGGCAGAGTCGGCCTGGAAAAACAGGCCATCAAGGTCTCACAGGGTCGTACGCGTTGGCTGAATGCGACGCTCAGGTACCGCGACCGTCCTTGCTGGCACTGGCCGGGCATCCACGCCATGGTCACTGGTGGGTCGGTGTTCCATCCTCGGCGATCGCTTGTGGAGGTCCGCAAGACACCGATAGACAAGTGTCCGGTGTTGATCGGAGCAGCCAATTGGGCGTTGACCGTGGAAGACTGAGATCAGCCTGTACCGGACATCCGCTGAAGCCGGATCAACGATAACCGCTGGCTGTTACCCGACTCCCTGCCGCCAATGCTCCGTCTTCAAACAAGCGTTCTCCACAACCAGCAGCCCCGCAGCCTCAGCCTTAGCCTTAGCGGTGGCTTCGGCATGCGCAATCCCCATCTGCATCCACACCGCCGGCGCGCCAATCGCGAGGGCTTTGTCCACTGCCGGTGGTAGGTCGTCGCTGCTGCGAAAATTTGGTCCATTCGGAGGAGGCGTCCGGGGTAGCCGGAAGAACAGCTGCGCTGTGGTACCCGTCAGCTTGAACCGGCTTTCCGCTCATGCTCACCACTAGAACACAAACAGCGATCTGCTCGCTCGTCATCTTTGGACTACTGAAGCCGAGCTGCCTGGAGCGTTCCAATCGCAATATCGCGGGCGGCGCGCATGGCGGCTATATCGCGTGTTGATGTGGAAATCACCAGCATGCCTTGGATCAGAATCATCAGATAGGCGCCAAGCGCTGCACTGTCCCGGTTCACCGCGATCTCGCCGTGTTCCTGTGCCCATTTCACCCGGATGCGCAGTGCCTTCTGCATTTCCTGCAAGCCAGCTGCAGCATCTTCGCCCAGCTCGGCGTCCACATTCAATAACTCTGCAACCAGATTGGTCACGAGGCAACCTGCCGGGCGCTGACTCCTTTCGTCAGCGCTTTCGATGATCAATTCGAAGATGCGGTCCAGCGACTCTTCCAGTGTTTTTTCGAACATCCTCATCAGCAGCGCGAGATAGGAGTCTTCCTTCATGTATTGCTCGAGGCACAGCAGGAACAGTTCGCGCTTGCTGCCATATGCCTTGTAGAGGCTGCCGGCGGTCAAACCCGTTGCCTGTTCAAGGTCGCGAATCGACGTTGCTTGATACCCACGGGTCCAAAACGCCCGGCTTGCAAGGCGTACGGCATCGATCTCACTGAATTCACGGGGTCTGGCCAAGATGACTCCTTGCTGGCGATGGATAGCGCATCGCGTCATTTTCTGATTTGGAAATGATTGAATTCTAACAATCTATGGGGAAACAGTTCACAGGCTTCACCCGCACGTGCATCGCTTACGCAGGGAGTCTGTTCTTGACTCTCCGATCTCTCTTGAAAACATAGCTGGCAATGATAGGAAACGTGTGATCGCGTCGATGTATCGAGCATGGCAGGGTAAACACCAGATTGACGGAGTGTTCAGGCATTTGTAAATTCGGAAATGCGCATTTCCTATCTCTGCGCATTCAAACCTGCAACAACTGGAGCACTTTCATGAGTCGATTCAAAGCCCTCAAACCCGGTCAATCTGCCGATCCCAAAGTCAACGAACTCCTCGAAGGAGCACGCAATGGGTGGTGGAAAGACACCTCCATGTTCGGCACCATCGGCCGCCAGCCAAGCCTGCTAAAAACAATCGTGCCCGTCTTCGAGGCATTCTTCGGCGGTGGCCGCATTCCGCCGCACCTGCTGGAGATGATGCGTCTCAAGACCGGTGAGATCAACGATTGCACCTACTGCAAGGAGGTGCGCTGTGAAGCAACCCGCGATGCAATCAAGGACAAGGAAGCCGCAATCTTCGGCAAGGTGGACTTCAATCGCCTTCCCCTGAAGGAGGCATTGGCCGTTCAGCTGGCCGAGTACATCGCCGGCGACCCCAACTACATTCCGGATGGTTTCTTCGAGGAGCTGGGCACTGTCTACAGTGAGGAAGAGGTCATCGAGCTGGTGTTTGCCTGCAGCATCTTCAACTGGGGCAACAAGTTCAATATCACGATGCAGATCGACGGTAGCGACGAAAGCACCTATACCAAGGGAATGGTCTATCCCGGCGCCGACATCCGGGCTGCGGCTGCGGTGACGGCGTGAGGAGCGAAACCATGGAAGGCGCACAGGTAGTCCATGCAGACGGGCAGACGCTGCTGTCCCTCATTCGCAATAACGAGCATGTCATGGTTGACTTCTGGGCAAGCTGGTGCGCGCCGTGCCGCGCCATGGCTCCTTTGCTCGACAGGTTGGCCAAGGAGTTCCCCGATCTGCGTATCGTCAAGGTCGATGCGGAAGCGCACAAATCGTTGCTGGAAGTCTATGGCGTTCGCAGCCTGCCGACGCTGCAGTTTTTCCGTAATGGGGAGCGAGTCGAGCAACTCATGGGCAAGGTGCCTTATGAGTTGATGCGACGGGCCGTCCAGGGAGCGGTGTTCATCTGACCTATCGCGTGGGCCTTGTGGCCCACGCCTACCGTCACTAATCTATGCAACACAGAAAACTCATCATCATCGGCTCCGGACCGGCGGGCTATACCGCCGCGATCTATGCCGCACGCGCCAATCTGGATCCTCTGCTCATATCCGGTTCGGAAGAGGGCGGTCAATTGATGACAACAACGGATGTCGACAACTGGCCGGGGGATGCGGAAGGATTGCAAGGTCCTCGCCTGATGGCCAGAATGCAATCCCACGCCGAGCGCTTTGGCGTCCAGACTGCGAATGACCATATCGTCTCCGTCCGTCTCGGGAAGCGCCCTTTTGTGCTGGAGGGCGAGAACTCAACGTACAGCTGTGACGCGCTGGTTATTTCGACAGGCGCCTCGGCCAAGTACCTTGGCCTTCCCAGCGAGGAAGCGTTTCGAGGGCGGGGCGTTTCCGCTTGCGCCACATGTGACGGCTTCTTCTACAAGGACCAGGACGTCGCGGTCGTTGGTGGGGGGAACACCGCCGTTGAGGAGGCGCTTTATCTTGCCAAGATGGCGCGCAAAGTAACTTTGATCCACCGCAGGGACACACTGCGTGGCGAGAAAATCTTGCACGATCGGTTGGCGGCCTTGGTCAGCATCGGCAAGGTGGAAATTTCATGGAACTCCGTGGTGCACAAAGTGTGTGGCGACGAGAGCGGAGTCACTGGCCTCCAGGTACTTGAAACCACCACCGGCGCGCTGCGTGACATAGCGGCCCGAGGCATTTTCATTGCCATTGGCCATTCGCCCAATACCCAGATCTTTGAAGGACAGCTTGAAATGAAGGACGGCTATATCCGGGTCAATGGCGGGGCTGCGGGTGGTGGTGCGACTGGAACTTCGGTGCCCGGTGTGTTTGCCGCCGGAGATGTTGCTGACCAGGTGTACCGCCAGGCCATCACCTCTGCCGGGACGGGATGCATGGCCGCCCTGGATGCTGAAAAATTCCTTGAATCGTGTTGCGCTGAATTCGCGTAGATGCTGGCCGATCGATGTTGGTGATGGGGCGCGATGCGCGCACCCAACGCTTCTGAACCCCGCCGGGCGCCACTGTGCCGCCACAACCATACGGAGACACAATGACGCCTCGTAACGATCCCCCTTCTGGGCAGGCCAGCGCGTTGGTTGGCCTGATTGGGCGCAGCTGTGCGATGCAGAGGCTGTGCGGCGACATTCTCAAAGTGGCTGCGCTTCCCGTTCCCGTACTTCTACTTGGCGAAAGTGGCACTGGCAAGGAGGTGGTGGCGCGTGCGCTGCATGAGTCCGGACCGCGCAGGGAGCGGGCCTATGTGCCAATGAACGCAGCTGCCGTGCCGGCGTCCCTGGCGGAGAGCGAATTCTTCGGGCACGAGCCGGGAGCGTTTACGGGTGCCGATCGCCGTGCGCGACGGGGCAAGTTCGAGCTTGCCGATGGCGGGACTCTGTTCCTGGATGAAGTGGGCGACATGCCGCTGGACATTCAAGTCAAGCTGTTGCGTGTGCTGGAAGATGGCAGATTCGAGCGTCTTGGCGGTAGTCGCTACCTGCAATCCGATGTTCGGCTTGTTTGCGCGACGCACCGAGATCTCACACAGGCCTTGCACGATGGACGCTTTCGCCATGACCTCTACTACCGTATTAGCGCGGTAACGATTCGTATACCGCCATTGCGTGAAAGACTCGACGACATCGAGGATCTGACAGAGCATTTCCTGGCATCTTTCACGCGGCGCAATGGGCTGCCAAAACGGGCACTGGATCCTGGCTTCGTGGACCATCTCAAACGCATCCCATGGCCGGGCAACGTACGGCAACTGCGCCATGAAATCGAATATGCCGCCATCTTTGCTGAGGATGGTGTGCTGAGGCCATGGGATTTACCCCGCCGCGTTGCTCCGAATGACGTTCGGGCGGTCGAGGTAAGGGAGAACTTTCCGCGCGTATGCCAGGTCGAGATGCAGATGATCCTCGGTGCGATCAGTGCGTTCGACGGGAACAAGAAAAGAGCGGCGCAAGCGCTGGGCATTTCCCGCAGCCATCTGTATCGGCGGCTGGCTGAGCCGGACCATCAGGCCGCGATGCCAGGAAAAGATTGAAGGCGCAAAGCGCCTTGTCCCACGCGGTCAGTGTGTGTGTCCTACGGAGACACCGGATACACGTTGTGCCCCTCTAAGTCGTTGATATAAAAGGAAATAGGCTGTGGCATCGGTGTTGCTCAGAAGCTGGTGGATTCTTTTAACCACCAGGAGACATCAGATGCATTGCAAATCCTTTCCTTTCAAATCATCCACCGTTGCACTTGTCATTGCGGCAGCCATGGCATCGGCCTACGCGCAATCGAATGTCAGCATATCGGGCGCAGTGCGTCTTGCGGTTGCACGCAGCAACGGGGGGACGTCACCCCTATACGGCAGCGGAAACACCGCACGCTGGACCATGAATGACAACCTCTCCAGTTTGAGTTTCTCCGGCCGCGAAGACCTCGGTGGAGGTACGTATGCCGGCTTCAGCCTGCAGCATTTTCTCCAGGCCGACTCCGGTGCCGATTCGAATTTCTCACCAAATACTTGGTTCGACGGTCAATCCATTGTGTCGCTGGGTGGGCGCTGGGGCGAAATCACGATGGGCCGCAATTACACCCCCACAATCCTGATCGGCTTCGCGATTGATCCCTGGGGCTGGGACGGTTCGGCGACGCAAGTTGGCGCGCTGGAACTGGCGAACTATTTCTCGACGTCGGGAATCCGGACTAACAACACCGTGGGATACACCACACCGACCATTAACGGATTCACGGGGAAGCTCGCCGTTTCTGCGGGCGAGCAGGCCAAGACCGGGACCGACGTCGGTAGCTCCCTGGTGTATGCCAAGGGGCCGGTTTATGTTGCAGGCGCCTGGGACCAGCACAAAGCTGCGGTGGGCACAACGACGGACCGGTTGGCAACGGTCGCGGCTGGATACGATTTCGGCCTCGTCAAGCCGATGGCACTCTTCGCGAAGTCTCGGGTGAACGGGGTTGCCTACTCGTCCATGGTTCTTTCCGCGACCGCTCCGGTTGGCGCCGGCGTGCTAAAGGCGGCGGTGGCCCGTATTGACGACTGGAACACTGGCAATGGCACCAAAGACCCGCTGACGAAGGTTTCGCTGGGGTACCAACACAACCTCAGCAAGCGTACGCACCTCTTCAGCGGAATTTCGAATGCCAAAGGCTCTGGTGCTACACGTACAACGGTCGTTGACCTCGGTATTGGTCACACGTTCTGAGGTTCTGCCACCCGCAAAAGCACGCCCGACGCTGCTGGTATATCCAGTCGCCGGTGGCGGCCATGCGAGTGGCCGTTTCCCTCTCCTGTTCCGTAACGCAGTACGGTCAGGGACTTTTCCAGGAAGTCGTCTGCGCCTGCTTCTAGCCTGCCTTGGCCCGCCAGAACTCCACCTTAAGGCAGGCGGTCTCCACCACCAGCAGCCCCGCAGCCTCAGCCTTAGCTGTGGCTTCGGCATGCGCAATCCCCATCTGCATCCACACCGCCGGCGCGCCAATCGCAATCGCTTCGTCCACCACCGGCGGCACGTCTTCGCTGTTGCGGAAGATGTTCACCAGGTCGATGCGTTCGTGCTGCGCGGCTTCGGTGAGTGACGCATAGGCTTTCTCCCCCAGCACGCTGCCACCCTGGCCGCTCACCAGCGGGTTGATGGGGATGATCCGGTAGCCCAGGCTCTGCATGGTTTTGGACACGCCAAAACTCTCCCGGTGGGGCTTGGGGCTGAGGCCCACCACGGCGATGGTTTTGCTGGTTTTCAGCAGGTGGCGGATGGTTTCTTGCCTGTTCATGCGGTTGCTTTTTTCAGCGCCTGGTCAATGTCCCACAGGATGTCTTCCACGTCCTCAATGCCCACGCTGAGGCGCACCATGTCGGCACTCACGCCGGCTTTGGTCAGTTCGGCCTCGCTGAGCTGGCGGTGGGTGGTGGATGCGGGGTGAATCACCAGCGTCTTGGCGTCGCCGATGTTGGCGAGGTGGCTCAAAAATTCGCAGGCGTCGATGAAGCGTTCGCCGGCCTTGGCCGGGTCGGCGGCTTTGATGCCAAAGGTCAAAATGCCCGAGCCCATGGGCCCGCCGTCGAGCGCGCGAAACTGCTTTTGCGCCAGCGCGTGGTACGGCGACTCGGGCAGGCCGGGGTAGTTGACCCAGGCCACCTGCGGGTGCTGCTGCAGGTGCCGCGCCACGGCCAGCGCGTTGCGGCTGTGGGCCTGCATGCGCAGGTGCAGCGTTTCTATGCCTTGCAGAATCAGCCACGCGCTCATCGGCGCCAGCGTGGCGCCAAAGCTGCGGTTGATCTCCATCCGCGCCTTCATGGTGTAGCCAAAGTCGCCAAAGGTCTCGTAGAACTTCACGCCGTGGTACGCGGCCGAGGGCTCGGTGAGTTCGGGAAAGTTGCCGTTGGCCCAGTTGAATTTGCCGGACTCGACTATGACGCCGGCCATGGTGGTGCCGTGCCCGCCCAGGTACTTGGTGGCGCTGTGCACCACGATGTCGGCGCCAAAGGCGAAGGGGTTGCAGACGTAGGGGCTGGCCACGGTGTTGTCTATGACGAGTGGCAGGCCGTGGTCGTGTGCCACTTTGGCCACCGCTTCAATGTCCAGCACATTCACCAGCGGATTGCCAATGGTCTCGCCGTACAGCGCACGGGTGTTGGGGCGGATGGCGCGGCGGAAATTCTCGGTGTCGGCCGGGTCGACGAAGGTGGTCTCTATGCCCAGGCGCTTGAAGCCCACGCCCAGCTGGCCCACGGTGCCGCCGTACAGCGTGCTGGCCGCCACGATGTGGTCGCCGGTTTTCAGAATCGCCAGCAGGGCCGTCATCTGCGCGGCCATGCCGGTGCTGCAGGCCAAAGCGGCGCGGCCGCCTTCCAGCGCCGCCACCCGCTCTTCCAGCACCGCCACCGTGGGGTTGCTGATGCGGCTGTAGACGTTGCCAAAGGTCTGCAGGTTGAACAGGCTGGCCGCGTGTTCGGCCGAGTCGAACACAAAGCTGGTGGTCTGGTGGATGGGCGTGGCGCGCGCGCCGGTCACCGGGTCGGGCACGGCGCCGGCGTGGATGGCGCGGGTGCCGAAGCCGTAGTTGCGGTCTTGGGTCATGTCAATAGGGGAGCTGTTGGGGACGTTTCGACGAGATGACCTTGGTGTTCACGCCGAACCACCCCAGCCCGCCGTACAGCCGCGCATGCTCGATCTTCACGCAGCGGTCCATCACCACGTCCAGCCCGGCGGCCTGGGCCTTGGCGGCGGCCGCGTGGTTCAGCACACCAATCTGCTGCCACAGGCACTTGGCGCCAATGGCAATCGCCTCGTCGGCAATCGGGCCAATGTCTTCGGTCTTGCGAAAGCAGTCCACCATGTCGATGGCCACATGCTGTGCTGCCTCGGTCACGCTGGCGTAGCTGCGTTCACCCAGAATTTCGCTGGCACCGGGGTTGATGGGCACGATGCGGTAGCCGTGCGCCTGCATGTACTTGGCGGCAAAAAAACTGGGCCGATGCCATTGCGGCGAGAGGCCCACCACCGCGATGGTTTTGTTGACGCCGAGGATGCGGCGCAGGTCGCTGATGCTGCTCATCCGGCCATCTTAGCCGGACGGTTTGCAAGCTGTGGCTCAGCCCGCGTACTTCACCGAGCAGCCATACGGCTTGGTGCTGGCCGCGCTGATGGGTTTGCCGGCCAGCGCCTCGTTCAGGCCCTGGCGCACGTAGTTGGTGGCGGTCTTGATGTCGTCCACCTTGGCCGACGGGATGCTGTCGATGCCACCGGCATAGACCAGCGTGCCTTTCGGGTCCACGATGTACAGGTGCGGCGTGGTGCGGGCGCCGTAGGCTTTGCCGATGCTGCCTTTTTCGTCCATCAGCGTGGCGGTGGGTACGGCTTTCTGGCCGACCATCCAGGCGCCCAGGTCGGCGGGCTTTTTGTAGTCGCCGCTGCCGGTTTCGGTGGAGTTGACGGCCAGCCAGACCACGCCCTTGCCGGTGAACTCTTTCTGCAGCGCGGGGATGTTGCCGGAGCCGTAGTGCTTCACCACAAACGGGCAGCCGGGGTTGACCCATTCCAGCACCACGTGTTTGCCCTTGAAGTCGCTCAGCTTCACGGTTTTGCCGCTGGTGTCCAGCGCGCTGAAGTCGGGCGCGGGCTGGCCAACGGTGGCGGTCTGCGCCAGGGCGGTGGTGGCTGCGAAGGGCAGGGCGACCAAGGCCAGGGACAGCAACGAACGGCGGATCATGGGAACTCCTTCAAAGGACGGAAAAAGGGGCCGGCGTGTCACAGCGACAGCCGGGCGAGGGTGGCGCGGACCTCGTCCACGCTCAGAATCTCAGACAGCACCACCGGCGTTTTGCCGGGCGCATAGAACACGTACACCGGCACGCCGTTGCGGCCGAGGTTGGCCAGCGCGGCGGTGATGGCCGGGTCGCGCCGGGTCCAGTCGGCGCGCAGCAGGGTGACCTTTTTCGCGTCAAAGTCGGCCAGCACGTCGGCGTTGGCCAGCGTGGTTTTCTTGTTGTACTGGCAGGTCACGCACCAGGCGGCGGTGAAGTCCACAAACACCGGCTGGCCGCTGGCCACCATTTGCTCCACCCGGCCCGGCTCCCAGGCCTGCCAGCGGCCTGTGGGGGTGCTGGCGGGGCTCACACTGGCCAATTCAGTGACTTTTGGGCCCAGAGCCCAGGTACTTGCTGCCAGTATTGCTATTGAAATAGCAGCAATCACAGCCCGCGAGCGGCCGGCCAGTGTGAAGGCCCAGACCACCATGCTGAGCAAAACCAGCAGCACCAGCAGCGCGGCCGCGCCGTCAATGCCGCTTTGCTGGCCCAGCACCCAGACCAGCCAGGCCACGGTGGCAAACATCGGAAAGGCCATCAGCTGGCGGAAGGTGGCCATCCACGCACCGGGGCGTGGCAGCCAACGCGCCACCGCGGGCACCAGGCTGGCGGCCAGGTAGGGCAGGGCCATGCCAACGCCAATGGCGGCAAACACCAGCAGCGCCTGCAGCGCCGGCAGGCCGACCGCGAAGCCGAGCGAGGCGCCCATGAACGGCGCGGTGCAGGGCGAGGCAATCGCCACCGCCAGCACGCCCGACAAAAACGCGTTGGCGGCCGGGTGTTTGGCCTCCAGCGTGGCGAGGCGGCTTGGCAAGACGCTGCCAAATTCAAACAGGCCTGCCAGGTTCAGGCCGATCACGGTGAACAGCACCGCCAGCCCCGCCACCACGGCGGGCGACTGCAGCTGAAAGCCCCAGCCCAGTTGCTCGCCTGCCGCGCGCAGCGCCAGCATCAGCGCACCGAGGGCCACGAACGACAGCACCACGCCCGCCGTGTAGGCCACGCCGCTGGTGCGGTGGGCGCGCCGGTCGGCGCCGTGCTGGGTGAAGCCCAGCACCTTGATGGCCAGCACCGGGAACACGCAGGGCATCAAATTCAGAATCAGGCCACCCAGCAGCGCGCCGAACAGGGCGGCCAGCAAGGTGAGCTGTGGTGCGCTGGCTGGCGCACCCGCAGCGGCGTTGGCGCGCAAGGCGTCGTCCAGCGCGAGCGAGATCGGGCCGGCCTGCGCCACCTGTGGCCAGGTGCCGAGCACCTGGGCCTCGGCGCGCCAGCCCTGGCGCTGGCCGTCGCTGTCCAGCGTCAGCACCACCGGCATCACGGCCGGGCTCTGGCTGCGCTGCGGCGACAGCGGGATGCTGCCGGTCCACACGTCGCCTTGCCAGGCCTGCGTCCAGGCGCCGGCGGTTTCAATCACGTCGGTGGTTTCGGGGAAGAACCCCAGCGTTTTGCCGCGCACCGCTTCCGGCAGGCCCGCCACGCTGACGGTGATGCGTTGGTCGGCCAGCGCCACCGTGCTGTTGCCGGTCAGGGCGTTGGGCTGCGCGGCCATGGCGGAGGTGAAGGCGCTGGCGTTCAGCGCGGTGGAGCCTTGCACCGGCAGCGTCAGCGTGAATTCGCCTTCTTCCGGGATGCACTCCTTGCGGCAGACCAGCCAGGACGCCTTGAGCTTGACTTCCAGCGCGCTGGCCAGCAGCGAGGGCTTGAAGTCGGGCGACACGGTCAGCGGCACCGGCAGCAGCACCGTGTTCTCGTAGCCGTAGTTGGCCAGCGTGCCGATTGGAATCTTCTTCGGCAGCGGCCAGGCAATCTCGCCGGCCGTCACGCCCGCCGGCAGTTGCCAGTTGAGCACCGTGGGCAGGCCGGAGTCGCCGGCGTTCTTCCAGTAGGTGTGCCAGTCTGGCTGGTGGGTGATCTGCAGCCCGACCCAGACCGGCCGGCCGGCTTCCACGCCTTCTGGGGCGTAGGCCATCAGCTCGGCACGCACCTGGGGTGTGGTGACCACCGTTGTGGGCTTGTTTTGGCTCCAAGCCCTAGTAGAACCTAGCAGTACCGCTATCAAAAACAAAGCGGTCAACAGGTGGCGGTGGGCCAGGAAGTGGTGGCGGTGAGACATCATTGCGGTGTGTGAGCAGGCCAGGGGGGTGAAGTTCCAGCGGGCGGGGCTGCGCGATGGTAACGGTTGGCCCCTGCTGGCTATGATGCAGGCATGACGGCCCCGAACCCTTCTGCCAGCTTGCCACGCTTCTGGGCCGAGCTCACCAGCCCCGACTTTGCCGCGCTCGACCCGGCGCGCACGGTGGCGGTGCTGCCGCTGGGCGCCACGGAGCAGCACGGCCCGCACCTGCCGCTGCAGGTGGACAGCACGCTGGCCAACGGCGTCATCGGTGCCGCCTTGCCCTTGCTGCCAGCCGGGCTGCCGGTGCTGTTTTTGCCAACCCAAACGGTCGGCTTCAGCCCCGAACACGCGGCCTTTCCCGGCACGCTCACACTCAAGGCCGACACCGTGGTCCGCCTGTGGACCGACATCGCCGAAGGCGTGGCTGCGGCCGGCGTGAAAAAACTGGTGCTGTTCAACGCCCACGGCGGCCATGTCGGGCTGATGGACGTGGTGGCGCGCGAGCTGCGCGCCCGCCTGGGCCTGCTGGTCTACAGCGTCAGCTGGTTCAACCTGCCACTGCCAGCGGCGGTGGAGGCGCTGTTCCCGCCCGACGAACACCGCTTTGGCGTGCACGCCGGCGATGTGGAAACGTCAATGATGCTGGCGCTGGCCCCGGCGCAGGTGCGCATGGCCGAGGCCCAGCCTTTCCATTCCACCTCGCGTGACCGGGCGGCCACATACCCCCTTTTGGGCAACGGCAAAAGCGCCAAGTTCGCCTGGCAGATGCAGGACGTGAACCCGGCCGGCGCCGCCGGCAACGCCGCCGCCGCCACCGCGCAGAAGGGCGAAGCGCTGCTGCAGGCCTCTGGCCAGGCGCTGGCACAGCTTCTGGCCGAGGTCAGCCAGCTGCCGCTGTCAACGCTGGTCACCCGACCCTGAGCTTGGCGCGCAAGGCGCGGGGACAAAAAAGGGATTGGGTAAAGTTCACCCAATTGCCTTGCAATTGATAACCATTCTCAATTAGACTGTGCTCCGAGCCAGCCTGCAGTGGAGTTCTGCCAGCCAGCAACAGAACCCAACCCCTGTAGGAGATCCGCATGACCGACGATTCCGGCGCCAGCCCCTGCCAGCACCACACACTGGCGCACAGCCCGATGGGCCGCGTGACCCTCTGCCCGGACTGCGGCGTGGTCCAGCTGCACATGGACTCGGTGTCCCTGCGCCTGGAGGTGGAGGCTTTCGAGATGCTGGCGCACATGGTGCTCATGGCGCGCTGGCGCTTGCACTCCAAAGAAGAAAGCCAGGCCGCCCAGCTCACAGCCCAGGCCCTGAAAGCGGCTGCCGCACCGCGGCGCTAGGGGCCGCCATGTTGATGCCCATCTCCCCCCTGCCGCCACCGGCGGCGTCGCCACGTGCCTGCACCATGGCGCAAGCCAAAAACCAGCTGCAGGCCATGCAGCAGGAAAACGCGGTGCTGATCCACGCGCTGGCCAAAGCCCAGCAGCGCACCAGCGTTTGCATCAGCGCGCTGCACGGCCAGGTGAAAGGCCAGGAAAGCCTGCTGATGCGCCTGCGCGCCGCACTCATGCTGAAAGAAACCGAGCTGATGGTCGTGCGCGAAGACATGGCCGCACTGCTGCACGCCAGCGGCCAGGCGGCCGACCTGGTGATCTGCCAGACCGGCTGCGTCAGCCACAACCAGCACTGGCTGGACGGCACCGACTGCAAACGCACCGGCCAGCCCTGCGTGCTGCGGCCAGAATAGACAGCCCTGGCTGGCATCAATCGTGCAAACTCCGGTCAGATGCTGACACCCAGCATGCCGGAGACACCATGGACACCAAGCCCCCGCTGCCCCCTTTCACCGCCGAAACCGCGGCGCAAAAAGCCCGCATGGCCGAAGACGCCTGGAACACCCGCGACCCGGAACGGGTGATCCTGGTCTACACGCCCGACACCGTCTGGCGCAACCGCGCCGAATTCCCCAAGGGGCAGGCCGAGGTGAAAGAGTTTCTGAAGCGCAAGTGGGTGCGCGAGCTGGACTACCGCCTCATCAAAGAGGTGTGGGCCTTCACCGGCAACCGCATTGCCGCGCGTTTTGCCTACGAATGGCATGACGACGGTGGCCAGTGGTACCGCAGCTATGGCAACGAGAACTGGGAGTTCAACGAACAGGGCTTCATGCAGCGCCGCTTTGCCAGCATCAACGACCTGCCGATCAAGGCCGACGACCGCAAGTTCTTCTGGCCCCTCGGCCGCCGGCCCGACGACCACCCCGGCCTGAGCGACCTCGGGCTCTGAGCGTTCCGCCCCATTTGCACCATCCGGGGGCGGTGGGTGGGCAATCCTGCACCAAACTGGCACCCGCATCGCTATGCTTGAACGCATGCACGACACCGCGCCCCATGTCCTGACGCCCACCGCCGCGCCAGCCGGGTCGATCTCGCACCCGCTGTGGCAACACCAGCTCGGGCTGCTGCTGGAGTCCACCGGCGACGGCATTTTTGGCATTGACCTCGAAGGCCATTGCGTCTTCATCAACCGCGCGGCGGCACGCATGCTGGGCTACGAACCCGCCGAGGTGCTGGGCGCCAACATGCACTGGCTGACCCACCACTCGCACGCCGACGGCTCCCACTACGCCGACACCGACTGCCCGATCTTCAACGCCTTCCGCCAGGGCCTGCCCTGCCGCATCGACACCGAGGTGTTCTGGCGCCGCGACCACACCGCGTTTGCGGTGGAGTATTCCAGCCACCCGATCATTGATGGCACCCAGGTGCGCGGCGCGGTGATCACCTTTGTGGACATCACCGAGCGCAAGCGCGCCGCCGATGCCTTGCAAAAAGCCAAGGACGAACTGGAGCTGCGCGTCAGTGAGCGCACCCAAGAGCTGTCGGCCGCGCTCGGCCAGTTGCGCGAGCTGTCGGCGTACTCGGAAAACGTGCGCGAAGAAGAACGCACCCGCATCGCCCGCGAGGTGCACGACGAGCTGGGCAGCCTGTTGGTGGCGCTGAAAATGGACGTCAACTGGCTCGACAAGCGCCTCGGCGAGCAGCAACAGCGCGACCTCGACGAGGCCCAGGCCATGCGCGAGCGCATGCGCAGCAAGTGCCAGAACATGAGCCGGCTGATCGAGAACGCGGTGGACAACGTCGGCCGCATCATCACCGACCTGCGCCCCAGCATCCTCGACCACCAGGGCCTTTGGGCGGCGCTGGAATGGCAGGCGCACGAGTTTGCGCAGTCTGGCGAATTGGCGCTCACCTGGGAGATGCAGGTCGCGCCCGGCGTGGAGCTGCCCGGCCCGGCGGCGATGGCGGTGTTCCGCATCTTTCAGGAAATGCTCAGCAACGTCGGCCGGCACGCGCAGGCCAGCGCGCTGGCGGTGCAGATCGTGGCCGACGCGCACCAGCTCAGCCTGCGGGTGCAAGACAACGGACGTGGCGCCGCCGCAGCGGCCTTTGAAGCCTCTGACGCCTACGGGGTGATGGGCATGCGCGAACGGGCCCGCCATTTTGGCGGCGTGGTCGAGATTTCAAGCCAAATCGGCGCTGGGTCAGCGTTCAGGCTGACGATGCCGCTACAGAATGAATAGCGTCATCCGTGTCTTGTTGGGGGACGACCACCGCATCGTCCGCGAGGGGCTGAAGCAGGTGCTGGCCGACGCGCCCGACATCGCCGTGCTGGCCGAAGCGCAAACCGGCCCCGAGGTGCTGGCGCGGGTGGAAGCGCTGAACGGCGCGGCTGGGCTCGACGTGGTGCTGCTCGACATTGCCCTGCCCGAACGCGACGGGCTGGACGTGCTGCAGGTGCTGCACAGCCAACACCCCGGCCTGCCAGTGCTGATGCTCTCCACCTACCCTGAAAAACAGTACGCGGTGCGCTGCATCAAGCTCGGGGCCGCCGGCTATTTGAACAAAAGCGCCGACCCCGACGACATGGTGGCCGCCGTGCGCAAGGTGGCCCAGGGCGGGCTGTACGTCACACCTGCCACCGCCGAAGCCCTGGCCGCCGCGATGGCCGCCAGCGCTGGCAAGGCCGGTGTGGACGCGCTCTCGCACCGCGAACACCAGGTCTTCCGGCTGCTCACCGCCGGCCAGAGCGTGACTCAGATTGGTGCGCAGCTGGGGCTGGCGGCCAACACCGTCAGCACCTACCGCGCGCGCATCCTGGAAAAAACCGGCACCAAAAACGACGTGGAGCTGGCGCTCTACGCCGAACGCCACGGCAAAACCGGCCCGACGGCCTGAACCCACGCCTCCTGTGTAGGGCTGGCACTACACCGCGTCGCGCGGCGGTGGGCGATTTGTGGGGTGGGGTGGCGTTGGCACGCCAACTGGCGCAGCCCTTGCGTCGGGGACAACATCTTCAATCGAAAGGTGTGTCATGACCGAGTACTTCTCTCCTTACGACGCCGACCGCCCGCTGAGGCTCAGCTGCAGCTGCGGTCAAGACCATTCACCCGCCGACCACCACCAGGCGGTGGCGGCCGACGCCGCCGCGATTGAACTGCGCCGCCGCAGCCTCACCAGCGAGTTCGAGGCCTACTCGAACGGCTTCATCGAGGCCACGCTCGTCAAGGCCCTGTTCCCGCAAGACAACGTGCGCCGCCAGTTCCTGCGCAGCGTGGGCAAGGGCACCGCCATGGCGGCCATTGCCAGCGTCTTGCCGGTGGCCAGCCTGCAGGCCATGGCGCAGGAGAAAAACGCCCTTGAGAAGAAAGACCTGAAGATCGGTTTCATCCCCATCACCTGCGCCACGCCGCTGATCATGGCGCACCCGCTGGGCTTTTACCAAAAGCAGGGGCTGAATGTCGAAGTCGTCAAAACGGCCGGCTGGGCGCTGATCCGCGACAAGATGATCAACAAGGAATACGACGCCACTCACTTCCTGAGCCCCATGCCGCTGGCCATCAGCATGGGCGTGGGTTCCAACCCGGTCGCCATGAACGTGGCCACCATCCAGAACACCAACGGCCAGGCCATCACCCTGGCCAACAAACACAAGGACAAGCGCGACCCGAAGATGTGGAAGGGCTTCAAGTTTGCGGTGCCGTTCGAGTACAGCATGCACAACTTCCTGCTGCGCTACTACGTGGCCGAAGCCGGGCTGAACCCCGACACCGACATCCAGATCCGCGTGGTGCCACCGCCCGAGATGGTGGCCAACCTGCGCGCTGGCAACATCGACGGCTACCTCGGCCCCGACCCGTTCAACCAGCGGGCGGTGTTTGAAGAAATCGGCTTCCTGCACATCCTCACCAAAGACCTGTGGCCCGGCCACCCCTGCTGCGCCTTTGGCACCAGCACCGAGTTCATCCAGAAGAACCCCAACACCTTTGCCGCGCTGTTCCGCGCCGTGCTCACAGCCGCCGCCATGGCACGCGACGCCAGCAACCGCGAGCTGATCGCCAAGGTGATTTCGCCGCAGGCCTACTTGAACCAGCCCGAAACGGTGGTGACGCAGGTGCTCACCGGCCGCTTTGCCGATGGCCTGGGCGGCATCCAGACCGTGCCCGACCGCGCCGACTTCGACCCCATCCCGTGGCAGAGCATGGCGGTGTGGATATTGACGCAGATGAAGCGCTGGGGCTACATCAAGGGCGACGTGGACTACAAACAAATCGCCGAGAAGGTCTTCCTGCTCACCGACGCGAAAAAGCACATGAAAGAGCTGGGCCAGAAGGCACCCGAAGGCGCTTACCCCAAGTTCAAGGTCATGGGCAAGGAGTTTGACGCCGCCAAGGCCGACGCCTACGCCAAGAGCTTTGCCATCCACAAGCTGGGCTGAGCATGCGCGCCCCGTTCTGGAAAAGCCTGAATGTCCGCGCCGGCCTCGTGTCGGTGCTGATCTTCCTCACCTTCATTGCCGCCTGGTACGCGGCCACCGCGTCCAGCGTCAGCGTGGGGGCGTCGTCGGCCGGGCTCACCGCCGAGCAGATTGAGCTCAACAAGATGCTGGGCAAAGACCCTGGCGCGGTGAAGACGGCCGGCTTTCCCACGCCGGGCCAAATGGGCGACACCTTTGTGAAGCAGCTCAGCAACCCGTTTTTTGACAACGGGCCGAACGACAAGGGCATTGCCATCCAGCTCGGCCATTCGCTGGCGCGGGTGGGGCTGGGCTTTTTGCTGGCGTGCCTGGTGGCCATTCCGCTGGGTTTTGTGATTGGCATGAGCCCGCTGCTGCGGCGGGCGTTTGACCCGTTCATTCAGGTGCTGAAACCCATCAGCCCGCTGGCGTGGATGCCGCTGGCGCTGTATGTCATCAAGGACTCGTCGATCAGCGGGATTTTTGTGATCTTCATCTGCTCGGTCTGGCCGATGCTGATCAACACCGCGTTCGGCGTTTCGGCGGTCAAGCGCGAATGGCTCAACGTGGCCAGCACGCTGGAGGTGAACCCGCTGCGCAAGGCGTTCCAGGTGATTCTGCCGGCGGCGGCGCCCACCATCCTCACTGGCATGCGCATCAGCATGGGCATTGCCTGGCTGGTGATTGTGGCGGCCGAGATGCTGGTGGGCGGCACCGGCATTGGCTACTTTGTGTGGAACGAGTGGAACAACCTCTCGCTCACCAACGTGATCTTTGCGATTTTGGTCATCGGCGTGGTGGGCATGCTGCTCGACTTGAGTTTTGCCCGCGTGCAGAAGTGGGTGACCTATGTGGAGTGATTCGTCGGCCCGCATCAACAACCCTGCCGCGCTCCCCGTCACCAGGAAAGACAGTGCCATGCCAGGTTTTCTGAAAATCGAGGGGCTGAGCAAAGCCTTCGTCGCCGACAAGCCGGTGTTTGCCAACGTCTCCTTCACGCTCGACAAGGGCGAGTTCGTCTGCATCATTGGCCATTCTGGCTGCGGCAAAAGCACCATCCTGAACGTGCTGGCGGGCCTGGACACCGCCACGGCGGGCCATGTGTTCATGGACAACCGCGAGGTGGCCGGCCCCAGCCTGGAGCGGGGTGTGGTGTTCCAGAGCCATGCGCTGATGCCCTGGCTCACGGTGCGGCAGAACATCGCCTTTGCGGTGCGCTCGGCCTGGCCCGAATGGAGCCGTCCCAAGGTCAATGTGCACGTGGAAAAGTACGTGGCGCTGGTGGGCCTGAGCCCGGCCATCGACAAAAAGCCCTCGCAGCTCTCCGGCGGCATGAAGCAGCGGGTGGGCATTGCCCGCGCCTTTGCCATCAGCCCCAAGATGCTGCTGCTGGACGAGCCGTTTGGCGCGCTGGACGCACTCACGCGCGGCACGATCCAGGACGAGCTGATGGCCATCGTGCGCGACACACAGCAAACCGTGTTCATGATCACCCACGACGTGGACGAAGCCATTCTGCTGGCCGACCGCATTTTGCTCATGAGCAACGGATGCGAGACCGATGCGGGCTACGTGCCCGGCGGCATTGCCGAAACCGTGACCAACACCCTGCCCAAAGACCGCAAGCGCGCGTCGCTGCACCACCTGCCCGGCTATTACGAGCTGCGCAACCACATCGTGGATTTTTTGGTCACCCGCGCGGTGGCGCACTGACCAACCACGGCACCCCTTTCATTCAAACCACACCAGGAGATGGCATGAACCGCCTTGAAGTCACCGAAAAAATCATCACCGTCAAAGTCGCCAAAGGCATCCAGTGGGCCGACGTGGCCAAGAAGGTGGGCCATTCCAAAGAGTGGACCACTGCGCTGTGCCTCGGCCAGATGACGGCCACGCCCGAGCAGGCCAAGGTGCTGGGCAAGATTTTTGGTCTGACGGCCGAAGAGCAGAAGTGGCTGCAGGTCGTGCCGTACAAAGGCTCGCTGCCCACCCCGGTGCCGACCGACCCGCTGATCTACCGCTGGTACGAGATCGTCAGCGTCTACGGCACCACCATCAAGGAACTGATCCACGAGGAGTTTGGCGACGGCATCATGAGCGCCATCGACTTCAGCATGGACATCGTGCGCCAGCCCGACCCGAAAGGCGACCGCGTCAACGTGGTGCTGTCGGGCAAGTTCCTGCCGTACAAGACCTACTGAGGTCACCTGCGCTGCGCTGAATGTCCAGCGCGGCGCAGGCCAGTCGGGGCTTGTCCACAGGCATGGCGGATCACGGCCCCGAGAAGGGTCACCAGGGCAGCGTGAATGTCTTGCCGTTGCAGAACGACTTCATCGCTTCCTGTACGCCTTCCTTGTAGCCCAGGCCCGAGTCCTTGATGCCGCCGAAAGGCGTGAGCTCGATGCGGTAGCCCGGCACCTCCCAGACGTTCACCGTGCCCACGTGCAACTCCTGCGCAAACCGGGTGGCATGGTCCATGCGGTTGGTGCAGACGCCCGACGACAGGCCGTAGGCGGTGCCGTTGGAAATCGCAATGGCCTCGTCGATGCTGCCAAACGTGATGATGGGCGACACCGGGCCAAAGGTTTCTTCCCGCACCAGGGTCATCTCCGGCCGCACATTGTCGAGCACAGTGGGGGCGTACAGCGCGCCCTCGCGCACGTTACCGGTGAGCAGTCGCGCGCCTTGCGCCACGGCTTCGTTGACCAGCGCCTCGAACTGGCGGGCGGCGTTTTCGTCAATGACGGTGCCCATGTCCATGGTTTCGTCCATCGGGTTGCCGTGTTTCCAGCGGCGTGTTTTTTCCACCACCAGCTCGGTAAATTCGCGCGCCACCGACTGCTGTACCAACATGCGTTTGACGGCGGTGCAGCGCTGGCCGGAATTTTTGTACGAGCCCTGTACCGCTAGGTCGGACGCCTTGTCCAGGTCGGCATCTTCCATCACGATCAGCGGGTCGTTGCCGCCAAGCTCCAGCACCATGCGGCGGTAGCCGGCCCTGTTGGCGATGTGTTTGCCGATGGCGACGCCCCCGGTGAAGGTGATCAGGTCCACATGCGCGTTGGTGATCAGTTCGTCGGCAATCTCGCGCGGGTCGCCGGTCAGCACCTGCAGCATCTCGGGCGGCAGCCCGGCTTCGTACAGCACATCGGCGAGAAAATAGGCTGACAGCGGCACCTTCTCCGATGGCTTCAGCACCATGCGGTTGTTCGTGGCGATGCTGGGCACGACCTTGTGCGCCACCTGGTTCATCGGGTGGTTGAACGGCGTGATCGCGGTGATGATGCCCTGCAGCGGCTCGCGCAGTGTGATCACCTTGCGTTTCTTGCCGTGCGGTGTGAGGTCGCACGAGAACACCTGGCCATCGTCTTTCAACGCCTCGTTTGCGCCGAAGACCAGCACGTCGGCCACCCGGCCGATCTCGTACATCGAATCCTTGCGGCACAGGCCGGACTCCAGCGTGATCAACTTCGACGCTTCCTCGGTGCGCGCCCGCAGCAGCGTCGCGGCGCGCTGCAATATGGCCGAGCGCTCGTAACGCGTCAGCGTCGGCCGGTAGGCCTGGGCAATGCGGCAGGCCAGCCGCACGTCTTCCACGGTAGCGAGTGGCACGGTGCCGACACGTTCGCGGGAGTACGGGTTGACGATGTCCAGCGTGCGCTCGCGCGCCACCCGCTCGCCGCCGATGCGCAGGGTCTCTGCACGAAACGCCAGGCTGTCCTGAAGGGGTACACGTGCATTCATGTCAGGGCCTCCTCTGCCACAGAACCAATGAAGTTTTTGCCGCGCGCGCCACCCTGGGCGTGCAGCACCATTTGCTCGGCCTCTTGGTCGTTGACGCCATAGTCTGAAAAACGGGTTTTCACACCCAGACCTTCGATGAAGCTGGCCAGCCGTGCCGGCGCTTCTGCCAGGGGCCCCAGCGCCGCTGCCAGCACCGCATCGCGGTCGGCGCGCTGGCCGATGGCGCGCTGCAGCACCATGGGCAGTGAAAATGAGCAGGCAATGCCGTGGGGCAGGCCGTAGCGCAGCGTCATCTCGTAAGAGATCGAATGCGCCAGTGCGGTCTTGGTGTTGGAAAACGCCATGCCGGCCTTCAGTGCCGCCAGCGCCATGCGGCCGCGCAACTCCAGGCTGTCGAGCCGGTGCAGCAGTTGCGGCAGCACGTCGAGGATGTCGCGCACCGCTGAGATGGCCATGGTGTCCGACACCGGGTTGGCGTTGACGTTCCAGATCGACTCCAGCGCGTGCGACAGCGCGTCCAGCCCGCTTTGCAGGGTGACCGATGCCGGGAGAGACAACATCAGTTCCGGGTCAATCACCGCGTAGGCCGGCCAGGTCTGTGGCAGGTGCAGCGAATACTTTTTCTGCTGTACACGGTCCCAGATCGTGGCCCAGGGCGTGACTTCGCTGCCGGTGCCGGCCGTGGTGGGTACGGCGATCAGGGTCTTGGTGCGGGCGGGCTCAAAAGGCCGTGTGCCTGTCAAGCCTGCAATGAGGTCCGAGAAGCGCCCGGTCATGCTGGCCACCATCAGCGCCTTGGCCGTATCGATGGCGCTGCCGCCACCTACCGCCACAATCACCGGCACCTCGGCATGGTCGCGCCAGAAGGTCTCGTAGGTCTGGGTCAGCTCGGCCACGTCGGGGTTGGGCTGCACCTGGTCGATCACACAGGCCAGGCTGTCGCCCAGCACCGCCTCCAACCGGGCGACCAGGCCCAGCGCACGGGCTTCGGGGAAGGTCACGATGGCGGCCTTGCGGCCAGCCAGCAGTCCTCGCAGGGACGAGAGGGCACCGGCCCCGTACACGCTGTGCACGGGGTTGAAGTAATTGCTGGTCATGCTTGTCTTTCTAGGCACCCACCGTCACGGCGTGGTTGATGGCGAGGTCGAACACATCGAAGTTGCGCAGCCGGCGTCCGCTGGCCACACCCTGCAGTTGTCGGTTGAACAGCAGCGGCACCTTCTGCTCGGAGATGCCGCCATGCGAGCGCAGTGGCACAGTCAGGCCACTCAAGTCGTGCTCGGAAGCACGCGTGCCCAGCACGGTGAGGTGGTTAGAGACGACGACCAGGTCGCCAATACGGTCGGCCGGCAGCTCGAAGCGCTGCGCCGCATCTTCCCGCGAGAGCACCAGTTCGATGCCATCGACCTGCCGCAGCGCCGCAGCAATCGCCTGCGCGTCAGCGCCAGGCTTCAGGTACACCGTGGCGAATGATCCGAGGGCGCCGTGGTGCACCACGTAGGGGTCGGTGATCGGCAGGATCACGCGGCTGCTGGCGGCACCGGCCGTGGCGTCCAGCACTTCTTGCAGGAACACGATGCGCGGGTTGCCGGCGGCGTCGGTCTTGGCGCTCATGCCGTGGTCGGCGGTGAGACCTATCACCGCACCCATCGCGTCGAGCTGCGCCAGGTAGCCGTCCATCATCGCGTAGAAGTCGTTGGCGCCTTGCGTGCCAGGTGCAAATTTGTGCTGGATGTAGTCGGTGGTGGAGAGGTACATCAGGTCGGGGCGGTGTTTCTCCATCAACTTTACGCCCGCCGCAAACACAAACTCGCTCAGGTCGGCGCTGTAAACCGACGGCACCGGTTTGCCCACCAGATCCACCACGCCGTCAATGCCCCCGTTGGCCAGCGTGGCCTGGTCTGCCTTCTCGGCGGAAAAACAGATGCCGTCCATGCCATGGCCCAGCAGCGTGCGCAGTTTGTCTTTGGCGGTGACCACGGCAACACTGGCGCCCGCTTTGGAGAACGATGCCAGCAGGGTCTCCACCCGCAGGTAGGCCGGGTCGTTCATCATCACTTCCTTGCCCACCGTCTGGTCCAGAAAGTAGTTGCCGCAGATGCCGTGTACCGAGGGCGGCACGCCGGTCACGATGGACAGGTTGTTCGGATTCGTGAAGCTGGGCACGACACAGTCGCCGAGCAGCGAGCTGCCCTTGGCCAGCATCTTTTTCATGTACGGTGCCACACCGGCCTGGATGGCCTGGGTGATGTAGTCGGGCTCGCAGCCGTCAACGCAGACCACCACGATGGGGCTGGATGGCCTGCGGTATTCGCGGCCATTGACCGAGAGGGTGAAGTTGTCGGGTGCCATTAACGTGCTCCTTGCTGGATCCAGGCGCGCAGCCGGGTTGAGATGTAGTCGGCTGCCATGACCATGGCCACGATGACGAGAATGCAGGTGGCGGTGTCCTGGTACTGGAACAGCTTCATGCTGCCCACCAGTTCAAAGCCGATGCCGCCGGCGCCCACCATGCCCAGCACGGTGGCCTGGCGCAGGTTGGTCTCGAAGCGGTACAGGATCACCGCGATCCAGGCCGTCACGACCTGCGGAATTACGCCGAAGATGATGATCTGGATCGGCCCGGCCCCGGTGGAACGCAGCGCTTCTATCGGCCCCTGGTCGATGTCCTCAATGGACTCGGCAAAGAACTTGCCCAGCATGCCGGCACCGTGCAGCGCCAGGGCCAGCACGCCGGGGAACGGGCCCAGACCCACGGCCGCCACGAAGATGAGCGCCAGGATAATTTCGTTGATGCCGCGGGCGATGTTGAGCACCTGCCGCATGAAATGGAACACCGCGATGTTCGGCGAGATGTTGCGTGCCGCCAGAAAACACACCGGCACGGCAAGGATGACCGCCAGCAGCGTGCCCCAGATGGCGATCTGCACCGTCTCAATTGCGGGCGTCACCAGCTTCTGCATGAACTCCCAGTTGGGTGGCAGCATGCGGCCCAGAAAATCGGCAATCCACGGCATGCCTTTGGCGAGTTCGCCAAAGCTGACCTGGCTGCCGATGGCGGCCCACCAGACCACCGCCACGCCGGCTGCTGCCGCACAGGCGTATTTCCACCAGCCATCGTTGCCGGCGCTCTTGGCGACCAGCAGGTTGTAGCGTCCTAGGCTGATCATGATTGCTCCAGTGCGAGGTTGGGGATGGCAGAGGTGCCAACCGATTTTGGGGCAACGACGGGGACAGCCGCTGCCTGGGTGGGTGCTGCCGGAACGATGGCATCGGCAGCCTCCAGGCCACCTGGGTAGATGCGCTGGAGCGCTTCGTCGTTCAGTTCGTGCGGAAGGCCATCGAACACAATGCGTCCGGCCGACACGCCAATGACGCGCTCGCCAAACTCGCGGGCGTAGTCGACCTGGTGCAGGTTGCAGATCACCGTGATGCCGTATTCGTGGCAAGCCTGCTGCAGGTAGCGCAGTACATTGCGCGACGTTTTTGGGTCCAGGCTGGCGACCGGCTCGTCGGCAAGGATGACTTTGGGCCGCTGCGCCAGCGCGCGGGCAATGCCCACCCGCTGTTTCTGGCCCCCCGACAGCGTGTCGGTGCGCACATCGGCCTTGTGTTCCAGCTCAACCTTGCGCAGGCATTCCCGCGCCACCTTGATGTCTTCGCTTGGGAACAACTGGAACCACGACAGCAGCGCGGGCATCGAGCCCAGGCGGCCGGTCAGCACGTTCTTCAGCACCGACAGCCGCGGCACCACGTTGTAGTGCTGGAAGATCATCGCCACGTCGCGGCGGACCTTGCGCAGACCCGCGCGATCACCGCGCGAGAGTTCGCCTGCCACGTAAATTTCACCTTTTGATGGCTCTGCCAGGTGGTTGATGCAGCGCAGCAGTGTTGATTTGCCAGCGCCTGAGGCGCCGAGGATCACGACGAACTCGCCTTTACCAACCGTCAGGCTGACGTCGTTCAGCGCGACGAAGTCGCCGTAGTGCTTGGAGAGGTTGCGGATTTCAATCATTTCATCCTCTTGAGGTCAAGGTTCAGAATCTTGGCGGTGTCGCGGATCACGTTGTAGGCCGCGTCGTTGGTGGGATGAAAGCCGTTCAGCAGGCCTTGGTCAGACCACGGGATGTCTTTCACTTCCAGGAAGGCCAACTGGATGCGCTTCTTGAGGTCGGCGGGCAAATCGCGCCGCCACACCGTGGGCGACTCGGGAATCGGATCCGATTTCCAGACTTCCACCAGGTCTTCGCGTTTGGCCAGCCCCTTGGCGATGGCCGCATCAAGGATGCGGTCGGCAATGGCCGCCGCCTCGATCTTCTTGTTTTGCACCGCGATCGCGCTGGAGTCGTGGGACCCAGAGAAGATGACGCGGCCAAAATCCTTGTCGGGGTTGAAACCGGCTTTGATCAGCCCAGCCTTCGGGAACAGGTGGCCCGAGGTCGAGGTGGGATCGACGAATGCAAAGTTCTTGCCCTTCAGGTCCGCCACGGTGCGGATGCCGCTGTCCTTGTGGGCAATGATCTGGCTGTGGTACGAGGTGCGGCCGGCCTTTTTGGTTTCGGCCACGGCAAAAGCCTCGATGTCAGCGATGGTGGCGCCCAGCACATAAGAGAAAGGTCCGAGGTAGGCCACATCGAGGCGTTTGGAGCGCAGCGCCTCGATCACGCCGTTGTAGTCGGCCGCTACAAAAGGCTTGACCTGCATGCCAAGGGCGCTGGACAGCATGTCCATCATTTTCTGGCTGTTGGCGATCATGGCGCGCGAGTCCTCGGAAGGAATCAGCCCTACGGTCAGAACCTGCTGCGCGCGGGCCGGTAGCACCATGGCGCCAGCGACTGCGGCAGCAGCGCCAACGACGATCTTTCTGCGGTTGAACATTGGTTTGTCTCCAGTTGGATTGCTGAGCATTTCATTTCTCCATCTTTGCGCGGCGGTAGTGCCAGGGGGATTGCTTCAGCCCGGCATGACACGTCTGTGACAACGATGAGTCAACAAGCAGCCGGTCGATTCTGGTGACGCCTGAGCTGCTGTGAATCGGAGTAAATCACCCCGAACAAGTACTGTCCAATTCAAAGATTTTCAGATTTCTATATAATTTTTCTATACAACCAAAGGGTTTCCACCATGCGGCTGACGCAGCTCCGCTCGTTTTATGCCGTGGCCCGCATGGGCAGTTTCACGCGGGCCGCAGAGCACCTGCACCTGAGCCAGCCCACCATCACCACGCAGGTCCGCTTTCTTGAGGAGAACTACAAGGTGGAGCTGTTCCACCGGAGTGGCAAGCGGGTTCGTCTCACGCACGTGGGCGAACAGTTGATGCAGCTGGCCCAGCAGATATTTGCCCTGGAGACAGACGCTGTCAGCCTGCTGGGCGATGCCGGGAAGCTGTTGTCTGGGCAGTTTCGGGTGGCGGCGGTTGGCCCCTACCACGTCACCAGGATGCTGGCCGATTTCAGCCAGCACTACCCCGGCATCAAGGTCGTGGTGCGCACTGGCAATTCGCAGGAGGTGTTGGACGCGTTGCTCGACTACCGCGCGGATGTGGGGGTGTTGGCGCAGATCGTCCGTGACGACCGCTTCCTGTCGGTGCCGTTCAGCCGGCACCCGGTGGCCATTTTCACGTCAACATCGCACCGGTTTTCCAAACGCCGCAGCATCCGCCTGGCCGAACTGGAAGGGGAGCGCATGGTGATTCGTGAGCAAGGCTCCACCACCCGCAAGGCGCTGGAGGAGGCGTTGGAGAAAGCCGGCGTCAAGCCCGAGATCGTGATGGACATCAGCAGCCGGGAAGTGATCCGCGAGGCGGTGCTGCAGGGCGTCGGTATCGCGGCCGTTTCCACCGTGGAGTACGTGCCGGGTCCCGGCTTGCACATGGTGGCGATCAGCGACACTGAAATTTTCACCTATGCACACGTGCTGTGCTTGGCGGAGCGGCGCAACATGCGCATGGTGAGTGCGTTTTTCGACACCCTCACGCCAGCGGTCGAGGCGCGGAACAAAACGAAACCCAAGCCTTCCACGGGTCTTTGACGTCACCACGCCAACCCGCGCACGGGCGGTTGCCGGCGCAACCGCCAGCAAGCACCAGGGCAAAAATCAGGGCACAAAGGCCAGAAACAAAAAGGCGGCGAACAGAATCAGGTGCACCGCACCCTGCATGATGTTGGTCCGCCCGGTGCTCAGCGTGATGGCGCTCACCAAAAAGGCCAGCATCAGCATCACCATGTCTTTGGCCGCGAGGCCCAGCACCAGCGGCAGGTCCAGCACCAGCGCCGCCACCACCACCGCCGGGATGGTCAGCCCAATGCTGGCCAACGCCGAGCCCAGCGCCAGGTTCATGCTGGTCTGCAGCCGGTCGGCCTGCGCCGCCCGCACTGCGGCCCAGGTTTCGGGCAGCAGCACCAGCAGCGCAATGGCAATGCCGATCACCGCCTTCGGCGCGCCCGCCGCCGTCACAGCCGCCTCAATGGTGGGCGACAACTGCTTCGCCAAACCCACCACCGTGACCAGCGACACCATCAGCAGCCCGAAGCTGGCCCAGGCCTGGCCGTTGGACGGCGGTGGGGCGTGGACTTCCTCGTTCGCCACGTTGGTCGGCGGCAGGAAATAGTCGCGGTGGCGCACGGTCTGCACAAACACGAACGCCGCCCACAGCGACAGCGACGAAATGGCCACAAAGGCGAGCTGCGACAGGGTGTAGGTGCCACCGTCTGAACTGGTGGTGAACGCCGGCAACACCAGCGACAGCCCGGCCAGCACCACCAGCGCGGCCAGCGCCGAGTTGGCGCCGTCCAGCTGGAAGCGCTGCTCCAGGTGGTGCAGGCCACCCACCAGCAGGCAAATGCCAATCACGCCGGTGGTGATGATCATCACCGCCGCAAAGATCGTGTCGCGTGGCAGTTCTGCCTTGTCAGGCCCGCCCGCCAGCATCATCGACACGATCAGCGCCACCTCAATCACCGTGATCGCCACCGCCAGCACCAGCGTGCCAAAAGGCTCACCCACCCGGTGCGCCACCACCTCGGCATGGTGAACGGCCACAACCACCGAGCCCATCAGCGCCACCGCGCAAGCGGCCACCATGGCGGGGCCCAGTGTCGTGAAAAACGAGCCGCCCAGCAGCGCTGTTGCAGTCAGGGGGACGAGCCAAAACACAGGGGGCATGAAGGGTTCCTTTGCGGCTTGAGAGAGGGGGCGATGGCCTTCGCCAGGCGGGCACGCAGGAATTATGGGACACGGCCGGAAAACAGCCCTTGTGAAGGGTTGTGGCGGCTGTTTGGGGCTGTTTTTAAGCCAAATTGGCGCTGAGCCTTAGTGAAACCTTGCAATTTAGCTATGAATATGAGAGCAAATGGCTGTGTTCGAAATGGCAGCTTGCGACCCACAACAGTCGTCGGGGCACTTAATGCGGAAGACTGCTGTGCAGCGATTGCGGCCGATGGGCGCTAACAGGAGAGCTCACGTTGAAATTCGTCAAGCGGCTGTTCATTTTGTGAGTGACACTGGCCTGAGCGTCGGCTGTAGGAGGTTCTGCAGTCGTCAGAATGCGAAACCGTACTGGGGCTGGTTCTGCGACCGATAGTCAGTCACTTTGACTGGCGGTTTCGACACAAAGTAGACATGGCTAGCTTGGGAATATGATCGATATAAGAGCCCAGTTACAGGGCTTGTCGTCTCGCGATGGCAACGGAATCACTTCAATCCAAGGTCTGGATAATGCTCTACATTCTCATCCGCCAGTCGAGTTCTCCAGCACGCAGTTCCTATGTTGCGGAATAGTCTTGGGCCTGTTGGAAATCTAGGTAGCCCCGACAAACAGCAGTTCGCCGCCGTGGGAATACCTTCTGGTTGATCGAAACTTGATGGACTTACTGAAAGAAAGTAACTGGATCGGTACATTCTTCCCTCCGGCAGAGTATGCGATGCGCTTCAGCGGAAAGCTGGAATTCACGCCCGGCTCGGGTGTTCTGTTGCGCTACCTGTTGACAGATGAAGGCACGACCACCGTCCGCCAGTCCCGGAAGCGTGATCGATACCTTCACGGTGTCTTGGATTCCGGTGAGCGATGCACTCTCCTTGAGCCTAGAGGTGGTGAGCGGACTGAGCAGATCAGAGGGGCACAACATTCCCAATCGGGAACGGAGTCGTTCGGAATCCTGGTACTCGGCACCCATGTCGACCCGTCTCAAAAATTCGAAAGCGCGACGATCACTTATTCGGGGATGCAGGAGTTCTTCTTTCCGACCGGATTCAAGGATTGGGAGAAGTTTTCACCTCACCTGAACGACACAGAGCCCACAGATTTCGGGACAGCATCTGTATTTACAACGGGGTCATTTGGCTTTCTTCCAAAAGATCCGATGGCGCTTTTCCACAGTTCGGATCCTGATGCGCTGGAGGCGCTTGCGCTTGCAATTGACGACGTCGAGACGCGCTTTCCGGACCAGGTCTTACAAATCAAGAAGGACATCGGATACGCGCTACATCTGACTTTCCAGCCTTCACTTGAGTTGCACGAGGTGTGTTCGTTGATCACTGAACTGGCCAACCTGTTCGCACTTCTTACCCACAAGCCTGTTCTTCCGCAACGTGTGGCGCTAGTGCCCCAGTCAACACCGCGCGAACACGTTGATATCTATCTGAGTCTTCTTCGCGACCGCCGTACGGTGGATATGTGCCTGACGGAGGGGTCCCATCATGATCTGCCTATCAATGCAAGAACAGTCAAATTGCCCAAGCTCATCGGGAAGTGGCTCGCAAACTCGGAGCACTTCCGAACAGTTGCTGATAGCCTTCAGAATCAGACTAGCGTCGCCAACTTGCACGACCTTCATGGCGAGCTCGTTCTCAACGTCGCGCTCCTCGAATCGATTTCCGTAATCGCCGGAAAAGCATCGCAACGAGAAAAGTATCAATATCCGATCAACCGCTATGCCTCGCATTGGATCACCGAATTGCTCTCGAAAGAGCTCGACGTTCAAGTCTCTCAAATTGGCGGGGAGGTCAGCAATGTTCGAAACGAGATCGCACACTTTGGCAGGCCTCGCAAGCTGTTGAGCAAGCTTGGAATGAAAGGTCTTTACCGCGTAAATGCTGCGATTCAACTGATTGTGCTGGGATACGTGTTGCGTAGCGTCGGAGTACCCGTGGCTGCAGTGGAGGAGTACCAGTACAGGTTTCTTCCGGGGTAGAGACTTCCTTGACGTCAACGATGTTCGTCGAATCGCGTGTCGATTTCTTGCCTGCGCATCCGCTTTTGGCCGAAACTAGGTTCCCCTTTTGGCAGCAGGAAGCTGATCTTTGCCTTGAGGGTCCTAAGCATCGCAGGCCAGTTTCTTGGCGCGGCTTCCTACTCACCCTGCCGGCCAGTTCCTGTCATTCTGAATGTTTCCGAAAAGCGAACCGCACTCCCTCGCTTTCTTGGGTAACCACAATGTTAGTGACCAGCACAACTTTCGCGTCATCTAGTTCCTGTAATTGGTTAGGTGATTTCAATGCTCCGTGAACGCTTATTCGATGCATCCGATCACGTTACTCCCGAGCGAAACATCGAGCTTGTAAGTGCAATCGCTACTGAATTCGAGCGTGACATCGCTTCGCTTCCCTCATCACACGACTTGTTCCGGTACACCTGCCTTATGCACGCATTAGATTTCGTTGAGAAGCCTGAATATCTATCGGTCGCGATCCTTCAGCGGCCCAATATTTACGCAGGCAAGAACTTTGCCGAATGGCTACTTATGCGCGGAGTGTTGGAAGAAATCAGGTCGACTAGCATTCCTGTCGGTTCATTGGCGATGTATTTCGACGAGCGAGGCGTGTTCACGCACGTTGGTGTCACCGTAGAAGGCAATCGGGTTCAATCGAAGTGGGGAAATTTGGGCCTATACGAGCATGACCTCTTTGATATCCCGTCAAGTTATGGCATCGCAGTGAGGTACTTTGAGCGGCTCCCATATGAAGCCGCCATTGAGCATTTTTATAACTATGCGCGGAATAATGGCATGGAGCTGCGCGATAAAACAATCTGACCGGTTGTTCAACACTGATTCCTGAAAGCAGATGTTCAGAGTAGGCCATCAGCGATTGCATCAATTGAACGATCTCCGTAATGCGGCGGGTACCTGCTTCCGGGCAGGAGCGGACCTTCCGTGGCTTACCGGATGTGGCGGTCTTTCCATCCTGTTCAAGGCGCTATGAGGGTGTTTGATGAGAATGCTATGCCTCCCAATTCTTGGGATTTGCTCACCGGTCTGGCTGACTCGGTTTTGGCGCGTCCATTGCTGCATCGTTTAACTCCTCGCTAAACTGAGTTACACCACAAGCACGAGGAGCAAAAATGGCCAACACCAGAGTTTTCATCAGCTTCGATTACGACAACGACGCACGTCAGAAGGACTTGCTGGTTGGGCAGTCAAAGCACCCAGATACCGACTTTGAGTTCGCAGACTGGTCTTCGAAAGAGCATTTGACCGGTGATTGGAAGGCTAAGATCAAGGCTAAGCTTGCATATGTCGATGTTGTCTGTGTGCTGTGCGGCAAGAACATGGCAACAGCGTCGGGCGTTGCGCATGAAGTCACGATTGCTCAAGAGATCGGCAAGCCATACTTCTTGCTAGCCGCGTACCAAGACGGCTGCACCAAGCCGTCGACCGCACTAGCTGATGACAAGCTCTACACGTGGACTTGGGACAATTTGAAGAAGCTAGTTAAAGGCGCTCGCTGATGACTGAGCCTAAGGTTGACCGGGCCAACTTGTTCAACGAGATCGCAGAAGGGGTCACCTACCCGCACAACGATAAGTGGTACGGCCACTTATTAGACCAGTACAAGCTCTACGTCGAGATGGCGGACCGCATCAGCCAGCGGCGCGCTACAGCTAATACGTACTTTCTCAGCTTGAATTCGGCAATCTTGGCTTTTGTCGGCTACCTGTCGGTGAAAGATACCGGCGAGTACAACTGGATGTTAGCGTGTGGAGGCATCGCATTATCCTGGCTATGGCGAACGCTCATCATCTCGTATTCCAATCTGAACACTGCTAAGTTCAAGGTGATCCATCAGATTGAAAAGCGGCTTCCGATCAGTCCTTACGAGGCCGAGTGGGACGCAATGGAGCGTGGGACCAACCCAAAGCTATATCGGCCCTTAACACATATCGAGCGCAACGTACCTCTGGTCTTCATAGCTCTACATATAGTTGTCTTCACTCGAATGTTTCCATGGTGCTGGCTTACTGCCTTCCGCAATCCACCTTGGCCGGGCTGCAGCCTGTAGAGCCGGTGAGCTATAGAGGAGGTTCATGAGCCGCAAATGAAAGCGTGTAGCCCTGAGTTTCGGCTTTGAAGAGATCGAAAAGACCGCACTGTGTCGACATTACCCAGTCGCTGCAAGCAGTGGCCGTCGTGGAAGCCGGGCCGCGGGTAGTTTTAAGGGTAAAGCGGCCGTTCAGTGCAGACGGCGTTCAATGACTGGTACTGGTGGGCGCTTCCGCTCAGGCACTAGACCATGAATGACTCAGATCAGCCTGTGCCGGACGTTGTCTGGCGGCGGATCAAGGACGGCTGCTGGCCGAAATCAGCCAATCTCTCTGATCGGAATCAGTCCAAAGTTTCGCCAGAAGCAAAAGCCGCATAACCACTTCAACTCAACAGCGCCATCTCCCGCTGCCCTTCATGCGGCACCGGCTTCTTCTGCGCCAGCCGCCCTTCAATCTGCTCCGCCAGGTACAGCGCATCGCGTGCCACGCCAGAGAAGCGGCCTGAGCCCCAGGTGTGCAGCCACGGCAAGCCGAGGAAGTACAGGCCGGGGTGGCTGGTCACGCCGCGGTGGTGCACCGGGTCGCCTTTGCCGTTGAAGACGGACGCGTCCACCCACGCAAAGTCGGGCGAGAAGCCGATGCACCAGATCACCGAGGTGATGCCGGACTTTTTCAGGCTCAGGCTGGTGCGCTCCATGGGGGGCTCCCAGACCGGCACATAGGGTTCGCCGGGCGGGGCGTTGATGCCTTGGCTGGCGATGTATTTGTCAATGCTGGCGTTGATGCCGTTGTAGATCTGGTCGGCAAAGTCGAGGTTGTGTTTCAAGTTGGGCATGAACTTGAGTTCGTCGCCGTCCAGGTCGGTCAAGATGCCGTAGAGGTCCATGCCCTCCTTGGCAAACCTGCGCAAGTCAATGTCGCGCCCGCCGTCGCGGCCGGTCACGTAGTGGTTGGTGTTGTCGCGTACGCCCTCGCGCAGCGGGTGCTGGCTCACGGGCAGGTCGTAGTAGTTCATGTCGGCCAGCCAGTCCACCACGTCTTTGCCGCGGTAGAAGCGGGCGCAGCGCGGTGCGTCGCCGGTGGCCAGCACCACCTCGCGGCCCGCCAGGTGCAGGTCTTCGGCCAGCTGCGAGCCACTCTGGCCGCAGCCCACCACCAGCACCTTGCCTTCGGGCAGTTGCTGTGGGTTGCGGTACTCGGCCGAGTGCATCTGAACCATGCCCTTGGGCAGCTTCTCGGCCATGCGCGGCACGATGGGCTTGTGGTAACCGCCAGAGGCGACCACCACCTGGTCGGCGGTGAAGGTGCCGCGCGACGTTTCCACCTTGAACGGCTCGCGTTCTTTCTGCGACACCTTCTGCACCACCACGCCTTCCAGCGCGGGGGCGTTGACGTGTTTCACAAAGCCGGTCAGCCATTCGTTGATCTGGTCTTTCACCATGAAGCCGTGGGGGTCGTTGCCCTCGTACGCGTAGCCGGGCAGCTTGCATTGCCAGTTGGGCGTGACGAGGCAAAACGTGTCCCAGCGCTGGGTGCGCCAACTGTGGACCAGGCTGCGTTTTTCAATCACCAGGTGGTCAATGCCGCGCTGCTGCAGGCAGTAGCTGAGCGACAGGCCAGACTGGCCGCCGCCAATGACGATGACGCTGTAGTGGGGGGTGGTGGGTGTTTCAGACATGGGGTACCTGGCTGGGGAATTGGGCGTTCAGTCGAACGCGAGCACGGCGACCTGGGCGCCGGGGTGGTCTTTGAAGGTGCTGGCGCGCAGCTCGATCTCGGCCAGCTGGTCGAGCGCCTGCGAGCAGGCAAAACCGTACTTGGCGCGCACCCGTTCAGAAGCGATGTTCAGCGCCTCGCGGATCAGGGCCATGAACTCGTCCATCGGGTAGGTCTGGCCGGCGCTCAGAAAGTCCCGCACCACCACCGAGGGCGAGTAGCACCAGTGTTCAGAGTGGTCCGGCCAGCGGACCTGAAAGTGCATCACAGGCATGGTTCAAACGTCACAGGTCAGGGTTTCGGGCGCCGCATGGTTCAGGGTGCGGCGGTAGGCGTTCAGGTGCAGCTGGGCGCTGCTGTCCCAGCTGAAGCGCTGGCCCAGGCGGCTGGCAATGCCGGCCAGCGCGGGCGACTTGCCGGCGCGCAGCGCAGCCGCCAGCGCCGAGGCGATGGACGCCGCGCTGAGCGGGTCGGCCCAGTGGCAGTCGCCACCGTTCAGGTACTGGGTGAAGGGCGCGATGTTCGACACCACCACCGGCGTGCCGCTGGCGAGCGATTCCAGCACCACCAGGCCAAAGCCTTCGCGGGTGGACGGCATGGCCACCACGTCGGCCAGGCGGAACAGCGCGGGCATGTCGGCGTCGCGCACGCCGCCGGTCAGCACCACCGGCTGGTGGGGGCCGGTGGTCAGGCCGTGCTGGGCCAGCAGCGCGTGGAAGCGCTGCACATACGCATCGTGGTTCAGCAGGCTCACGCCGCCGGCCACCACCAGCTGCGCGCTGGGCCGCTGTTTGCGCAGCAGCACAAAGGCCTCCAGCAGGCGCACGGTGTTTTTGCGTTCTTCAATGCCGCCCACGGCCAGCACCATGGGCCCGGCGCCATTGGCGTGGCATTGCAGGCCGAGGCGGCTGGCCACTTCGGCGTCGGTGGGCTGCGGTGTGGTGGTGTAGCGGGTGGTGTCTACGCCGTTGTGCACCTCGGTGGCGTGGATGTGGTGGTCACGCCGGAGCACGTCGCACCACAGCTTGCTCACGCACAGCACACTGCGGGCGCGTTTGAAGCCACGCAGCTGCCAGCGCTGGATCTGCGGGCTGTCGAAGGTGTCGAGGTGGTGCACGGTGCGCACAAAGCTGCCGCGCCAGCCGTTGTCTTGCAGGTTGGCCAGTGCGTTGCCGCCAATGCCGTCGTGGGTGTGCAGGATGTCGAAGTGCTCGCGGTCCAGCAGGCCACGCAGGTGGGCGGTGTAGGCGGCAATGCGGGAGCCGACCATCTCGGCCATGTCCGCCGGCGTGTCGGCAACGGGCACCAGCTCGGTCCGGCAGCGCACCGGGCGAAAGAACTGCTGGCCGGGCAGGGCGGGGGCCATCACCGTGACGGTGTGGCCGGCATCCAGCAGCGCGTGCGCCAGCTCCAGCGTGTGCACCACGCCGCCGCGCGGGTTGAGCGAATGCGTCATCAGCCCAATGCGCAGCGGGCCGGAGGCGAGCAGGGCGTTGAAGTCAGACATGGGCTTCCTTGTGTGACGACAGGGTTGGGGCTTCGCCAATGAAGGCGTCCTGGTTCAGGTCCCACAACAGCGCCTGCTCGTGGCCCTGGCGCAGCGTCAGCGTGCGGCTGTTGGTGACCTCGCCAATGACCTGGCAGGCCAGGTCGCGGGCGGCAAACTTCAGCAGCACGCCGGCCACGTGCTCGGGCCGCACGCTCAGGATGTAGCCGTAGCTGGGGAAGGCGGTCAGCCAGCGCAGCGGCGGCTCGTCGTGCGGGCGTTCGGGGCGCGGGATGGCGTCGATGTCGATCACCGCACCGACCCTGGAACACTCCAGCAGCATCAGCGCGGTGCCAATGGCGCCGGCCATGCTGATGTCTTTGGCGGCGTCGCACAGGCCGGTTTCGGCCAGCTCGGGCAGCAGCTCCAGGTCACCGCGCAGGCGCGCACCGGGGGCGGGGGTGGAGGCGTTCCAATAGGGGAAGGGCTCTTCGTAGGCGCCGCGCAAGTCCACCGCCATCATCAGCCGGTCGCCGGGGCGGGCGTTGAAGCTGGTGAGCAACTTTTGGGCTTTGCCCAAAATGGCCACCGCCAGCTGCGGCCGCTCGCTGCGGTTGTTGCTGTGGCCGCCAACAATGGGCACGCCGTACTTGGCCGAAGCGTCGGCCATGCCGCGCAGCATCTCGCCCGCCGGGTCCATGCCCTGGCTCCACAGCGCGTCCACCACCGCCAGGGGGCGGCCACCCATGGCGTAGATGTCGCTCACGTTGACCATCACGCCGCAGTAGCCGGCAAACCACGGCATGCGCTGGATGAAGTCTTCGACAAAGCCTTCGATGGCGAACAGCAGGTAGCCACCGTGGCCGTCGGGGATGGCGGCGCAGTCGTCGCCCACCGGCACGGCCTGCGCGGTGCCTTGGGCGCCGGTGGGCAACACGTGGTGCAGGGCCGACACCACGTCGCTGATGTCGCGCTTGTGCAGAAAGCCGCGGCTGGCGCGCAGGGCGGTGGCGAGTGCCTGGAGTGTCATGTCGGCACCGGGGTTGCCAGCCGCGCGCGGGTTACAAAGCCGCTCACCGGGTCATGGCAGGGCGGGTAATGCGCCAAGTCGGCCTGCATGCGGCTGTGGGGCCGGCCATGGATGGCCAGTTCAGCGTGGGTGGCCCAGTTCAGGCGCTGGAACAGCGGCACGTTTTGCTGCTGCACATGGGCCAGGAAGGTGTCGCACCCGAGCGCATGCGCGCGCGACACGGCCAGCCGGATCAGCGTGGCGCCCAGGTGCCCCTGGCTGCGGAACGACGGGTGCACCGCCAGCCGCGAACCCCACCAGATGTCGTCGTTCACGCCGGGGTGCGCGGGGTGGATGCGCACCGTGCCGACCACCTGGTCGGGCATGCCGCCGTAGCACGACATGGCCACCAGCAGCTGCGCGTGGCTGTCCACCGCGTCAATGTCGTCGCCCACAAAAATGCCCTGCTCGATGCAGAACACCGCACGCCGCAGCGCATGGGCCTCGCGCACCTCCCAGTCCTGGCTGGCTTCGCGCACCAGAAATTCAACCGGCGCATAGGCCATGTCGAGTTCACACAGCCGGTCAATCGTCAGCATGGTCGGGCCTCTGTGCGGTTTTAGGTTTCGTAGATTGAGAGCGACGAGCAGGCGCCGCACTTGCCGCAGCCGGCCTTGATGTCGGCCGAGCGCAGGTTGGCGTCTGACACCATCTGGCCCAGCGGCGCCAGGATGGACTTCATGAACTCGGACGACGGCGCCGGGTGGCCTTCCAGCGGCGTGCCGGAAATCGGCACAAAGGGCACCACGAAGGGGTAGACGCCGAGTGCCAGCAGCTGGGCGCACATGGCAAGAATCGCTTCACGCGTGTCGCCCAGGCCGGCCAGGATGTAGGTGCTGACCTGGCCCCGGCCAAACACGCTGACCGACGCTTCAAACGCGCTCATGTAGCGCGACAACGGCACGCTGGCCTTGCCGGGCATGATGCGTTCGCGCACCTCTTGTGTCACGGCCTCCAGGTGCATGCCCAGCGTGTCCACGCCAGCGGCCTTCATGCGGTGGAACCACTGGTCGTCGTCCGGTGGCTCGCACTGCACCTGCACCGGAATGTCGATGGCGGCCTTGATGGCGAAGACGCTGTCCACCAGCACCTTGGCGCCGCGGTCGGTGGCGTTGGGCGTGCCGGTGGTCAGCACCATGTGTTTCACACCGTCCAGCAGCACGGCGGCGCGGGCGACTTCTGCCAACTGCTGTGGCGTCTTGTGCGCAATGGTGCGTTTGGCCGCCAGCGACTGGCCGATGGAACAGAATTGGCAGGTCTTTTTGCGGCTCTCGTAGCGGATGCAGTTCTGCAGCACGGTGGTGGCCAGCACGTCGGCGCCGTGCAGCGTGGCAATGTGCGAGTAGGGCACGCCGTCCAGGGTTTGCAGCGCGTAAAAACGCGGTGTTTTGGGAAAGCTGATTTGTGCGATCGGGATGGTGCCGCGCTTCAGCGACACGTTGCCGTTGGCGTCGGGCGCGTCGGCCACAAAGGGCGACTCCCAGGCGCCCGAGGTGTGCACCGGCACCATGATGGTGTGGCCGTCCACCGTGACCGCCTTGTGGTCAGACGGGCCGGCACCGCCGCGCCGGCTGGCCACGCCCGCGCTGGGGTCAAGCAGCCGCAGCCCGTAGGACTGCAGGTCGGTCATCAACTGGCGGCTGGTGTTGGAGATGGTCATGGCTGGGACTCCCGTCGGTTGGCGTTTCGGAATGCAGGGAAGCGGTGCCGCGCATCGGCAGCACCGTGGCGGCGGGGCGCTGGTCGATGGCCAGGCTCAGCAGTTCAGGCCGGGCGTAGTGGCCGACCGAGTCCATCATGCGTTTGCGCTTGGTGATGAGGCTCATGTCCAGGTCGGCAATCACCATGCCTTCGCCTTCGGTGAGGGGCGGCGCCAGGTGCACGCCCTCGGGCGACACGATCGCGGTGTTGCAGCCGCCGCGCAGGCCCTTCTGCAGCGCCGGGTCGGGCGTGATGGCGGTGATCTGCGCGTCGGTCAGCCAGCCGGTGGCATTGACGACGAAGCAGCCGGACTCCAGCGCGTGGTGGCGGATGGTCACGTCCATCTGGTCGCCGAAGATCTGGCCCACCATGGAGCCGGGGAACTGCGCGCAGTGGATTTCTTCGTGCTGCGTCATCAGCGCGTAGCGGGCCAGCGGGTTGTAGTGTTCCCAACAGGCCAATGCGCCAACGCGGCCCACGGCGGTGTCCACCACCTTCAGGCCACTGCCGTCGCCCATGCCCCAAACCATGCGCTCATGGAAGGTGGGCGTGATCTTGCGGCGCTTCAGCACCATCTCGCCGGAGGCGTCAAACAGCAGCTGCGCGTTGTAGAGGCTGCCGTGGTCGCGCTCGTTCACACCGAGCATGACCACGATGCCGTGGGCCCGTGCCCGCTCGGCCACCGCACGGGTCACCGGGCCGGGCACCACCACCGCCCGTTCGTACAAACGCATGTGGTCGGCACCCATCAGCACCGGCGGTTTGACGAACGAGAAGTAGGGGTAGTAAGGGACAAACGTTTCCGGAAAAACGATGATCTGCACGCCCTTGGCTGCGGCCGCGTCGATGGTCTCGCAGACCTTGTTCAAGGTGCCGTCGGGTGCGTCAAAGTCCGGCGATATCTGGACGGCCGCGGCGCGGATGGTGCGTGGTTTTTCCATGTCTGCCCCTGCGTGCCTGGCGTTACAGCGTCCAGGTGTTCAAGATGAAGGCGTTGTCCTTGCGGTGCAGGAGGATCAAGTCGAGCACGTCCAGCGGGTTGATCGGGGTCACACCCGGAATCAACGCACCTTCACCGTGGCCGTACAGCGCCTGCAGCGCGAAGCGGCAGGCATAGACACTGCCGCCCTCTTCCAGAAACTTCACGATCTGGCCGTTGAAGTTCAAGTGGCCCGGAAAGGCCTCGTCCCCCAGGCGCGGAAAACCGCGCTGCACACCCAGCGTCACGCCCGGGCCGTACAGCAAGATGGAGGTCTTGAAACCCTTGCGCTGCAGGCGCGTGGCCTGCAACAGGTTGACGATGCCAATCGAGCCTTCAAAGGCCACGGTGTGGAAGGTGACCAGGGCTTTCTCGCCCGGCGAGGCTTTGACATCTTCAAAGACCTTCTCTTCGTAATCGACAAGAAAGTCGCCTTTGACGTTGGCGGGCTTGGTGACTTTGGGCATGTAGTGGCTCCGGTTGAAAGTTGAAGGTGAAAAAGGGCATGCGCGCACCTTCCTCAAAGCATCGACCGTGCCATCCCGCCCTGTGTGGGGTGGCATGGCGGGGTGTGGTCATGCGATCAATGTGCAACCATTCAAGCCACGCGAAGTTGATCGGATGGTGGATTTCATTGATCGCATCGTGATGCCGTGTGGGCCTGTTCTGGATGGCCATTCACGCCGCACCAAGATGCGTCTGAAAACACGCACCTGCTTGGCACTTCATTGGAGAAAATCGGTTGAAAGTGGTGGGTTTCGGTGCGTGAATGCCGGTAGCGCTGCATTTTTTAACGGCATGAAAAATGCAATCAATCAGGCCCATGACATGCAATCAAGCATGGCGTGAGGCCTTATGAAAACAGTCCCCCGGCACTGGCTCAGCCAGCTTGAAACGTCGGACCAACCGGCCTATGTGCTGATCGCGGATTTGATTGCCGAAGACGTGCGCAGTGGCCGCCTGACCGCGCGCGACCGCTTGCCACCGCTCAGGCAACTGGCCGATGAACTGGGCCTGAACTACACCACCGTGGCACGCGGCTACGGTGAAGCGCGCAAACGCGGCTTGATCGACGCCCACGCCGGCATGGGCAGCTTTGTCCGGGGCAGCGCGCCGGCCTTGCCGCTGCGCGGGGGTGGCGGTGCCGAGATGAGCATGAACATGCCCCCCGAGCCCGATGACCCGGCGTTGCAGGCCCGCCTGCGCGCCAGCGTGACGCAGCTGTTTGCACAGACCGACTGGCACGACCTGCTGCGCTACCAGGATTTTGGTGGCACCCCCCATGAACGGGAGGTGGCGGCCACCTGGCTGCGCCCCCATGTGCCTGACTGCCGTGCCGACCAGGTGCTGGTGGCGCCGGGCATCCACAGCGTGCTGGCGGCCTTGATGTCGGAGCTGGTGAGCCCTGGCGGGGTGGTGTGTGTGGAGTCGCTGGCCTACCCCGGCATGAAGGCCATGGCGGTGCAGTTCGGTGTGCGCCTGCACGGCATCCCGGTGGACGAAGACGGCTTGATCGTGGACGCTTTCGAAGACGCCTGCAAAACCCTGCAGCCGCAGGCGCTGTACTGCAACCCCACGCTGCTGAACCCGACCACCGCCACCATGCCGCGCGCCCGGCGCGAGGCGCTGGCCGATGTGGCGCTGCGTTACAGCGTGCCGCTGATCGAGGACGATGCCTACGGCATGCTGCCGCGTTCGATGCCGGCGTCGCTGGCCACGCTGGCGCCCGAGATCACGTACTACGTCAGCGGGTTTTCAAAATGTTTTGGCGCAGGTTTGCGCACCGCGTATGTCCGTGCCCCCACCGCGCGGCAGGCCCAGCGGCTGGCCGGTGCGCTGCGCGCCAGCACGGTGATGGCGTCGCCCATCACGTCGGCCATGGCCACGCGGCTGGTGCTGGACGGCACGGCCGAGGCCATGCGGGTGGGCATCCAGCAAGAGTCCATCGTGCGCCAGGCCATGGTGGAGCGCTACCTGGGCCACCATGCCTACCAGGCGCAGCCGGAAGGTTTTCATTTCTGGTTGCCCCTGCCCAAGGGCAGCAACGTGGCCGAGTTTGCCGCCTACCTGCGCACCAACGGCGTGGGCGTGGTGGGCAGCGCGGCGTTCAGCACCGACAGCAACCCGCCCGATGCGGTGCGCGTGTGCCTGGGTGGGCCGCTGGACCGTGGCCAGTGTGAACAGGCCCTGCGCCTGATAGCCCACACGCTGGAGCACCCGACGCGCACACACGGGCTGGCCTTGTGAGCCGCCCGCATGAAAAAAGCCGCCGGTTCTGCAACCGGCGGCGAAACGGAGACTCTCAATCCCTTGTTACGCTCACTGACCAGCCAGACCTTGCGGTCTGGCCATTTCTTTCATCCTCAGAAGCTGTGCAGCAGCCCCACGTCGTAGCCAACCGAGCGGCTGTTGGCCAGCGTCGGGGCACCGAAGCCGGCCACACCACCATCGGCAGCGCCCACCGCAGAACCCCCGGTGTTTTTCACGCGTGCCACGGTGCCAAACAGCGACGTGCGCTTGGACAGGGCGTAGTCGTAACCCAGGGCGATCTTGGTGGCCTTGGGTTCGCCAGCTGTGCCATCGATGTCGCGCTTGGCCTGTGACAGACCCAGCTTGAGCTTGCCTGGCCCCACGGGTGCCACAGCGCCCAGGGTGATCACCTTGGTGGTGAAGTCCTGGCCTGCCACGCCGGTGGCGTTTTCGGTCTTGAAGCGGGCGAACTCGCCCATCACCTTGACCACACCAAAGTCGAACGAACTGCCGGCGTTGGCGGTGGTGACGTCCTGCGACAGCACGCCGTTGGACTGGTTGGCCTTGCCGCCCGACACCGATGCACTGAGCGGGCCCTTGTCGTAGGCCACGCGGGCGGTCACGACGCGGCCGTCTTTCTTGGCCGCGCCGCTGCTGGAGGCCTGCTCGCTCGGGGCGAATTGCAGTTGGCCCGAAAACCCACCGAGGTTGCCCGGCGTCAGGTAGCTGATCGCGTTCGAGACGCGGAACAGCGACGACGCGTCTTTGCCAACGGTGGACGGCGCCACACCTGCGGGGGCGAACAGGCTGCCCAGCACGCCCAGCGGGAAGTTCAGGCTGGAGCCGACGCCGTAGGTCAGGAAGGGGTCGTAGACCACGTCGTTGATGAAGCTGGCGGCCAGGTCGCGGCCCAGGCGGACCTCGCCGAAACCGCCGCTCAGGCTGACATAGGACGCGCGGTCAAAACGCAGCCCACCGCCGGGGGGAACGATGTTGATGTTGTTGCCGCTGCTGGGCACACCGCTGGCGCCAGAACTGGTTTCCAGGCCCATTTCCAGCTTGAAACCGGCTTTCAGGCCACCGCCCAGGTCTTCTTCGCCCTTGAAGCCAAGCTTGCTGCCAATCGAGCCACCACCGCCGGAGCTGAGGCCAGAAGCGCTGGCGCCGCCCTTGCTGGTGACGCGGGTGAACGCGTTGTCGATGGCGCCGTAAATGGTGACCGACGATTGGGCCGATGCGCTGCCAGCGGCAGCAAAAACGGCGAGGGTGATGAGGGTTTTTTTCATGGTGCGTCTTTCGGTAGGTTGCGAACGTGGGAAGTGGTGCACTCAGGCTTTGGCGCTGAGCTTGCCGGCGAGTGCCAGGCTGACGCGACCGAAGCCATAGGCCACGACCAGCGAGGTGGCGATCAGGAACGCGGGGTTCTTGGTGCCGCCACCGGTGATGCCTTCTGGCGTCAGCAGGTTGGCGGACAGGATGTACGCGAAGGTCGATGCGTAGCCGATCACGGTGGCGGGAATGGCGGGGAACAGCGGGATGTGTGCCACCAGTGCCAGGCAGGCGGTTGTGGCGCCCACCACGATGGCGGGCCACAGCGCGCCGGGCAGGCCCAGGTTGACGTTCAGGATCAGCAGCGATGCCACCATGGCCAGCACCATGCCCATGAGCGCGCAAACCACCAGGTTCTTGAACGCCTCTGCCGTGCCCCCCAGCGCAACGCCGGTGGCCGTAAAAATGAAGGTGGCCCAGATCATGAACAGACCGGTACTGAGCGACGCATAGGTGAGGATGCCGCCGATAACGCCCAACACCAGCGCGAGTGCATTGACAAAGCTCATAGAGATTTCCTTTTGTTTTTCAAGATGGGTTCGATGGGCCTGGCGTTACAGCGTCCAGGTGTTCAAGATGAAGGCGTTGTCCTTGCGGTGCAGGAGGATCAAGTCGAGCACGTCCAGCGGGTTGATCGGGGTCACACCCGGAATCAACGCACCTTCACCGTGGCCGTACAGCGCCTGCAGCGCGAAGCGGCAGGCATAGACACTGCCGCCCTCTTCCAGAAACTTCACGATCTGGCCGTTGAAGTTCAAGTGGCCCGGAAAGGCCTCGTCCCCCAGGCGCGGAAAACCGCGCTGCACACCCAGCGTCACGCCCGGGCCGTACAGCAAGATGGAGGTCTTGAAACCCTTGCGCTGCAGGCGCGTGGCCTGCAACAGGTTGACGATGCCAATCGAGCCTTCAAAGGCCACGGTGTGGAAGGTGACCAGGGCTTTCTCGCCCGGCGAGGCTTTGACATCTTCAAAGACCTTCTCTTCGTAATCGACAAGAAAGTCGCCTTTGACGTTGGCGGGCTTGGTGACTTTGGGCATGTAGTGGCTCCGGTTGGGTTGGGCAAAGACAGTGTTGATGGAGGTGTGCGCACACGCTCCTCAAAGCACCCAACGTGCCACGGCAGACGCGCTCACGCAGCGCGAGGCGCGATCAATGTGCAACCAATGAACGGGTGTGCAAATGATTGGGTAAAAACTTTTTTCACGGCCCACCGCATGCCATGGCGTGGCCCACGCCGTGCGGCCTTGCGCCGCACCAAGATGTGCACAAAGTCACGCACTGCAGTGGTTCACTGCAGGTGGTGCTTTGTCATTCCGAGGGGGTCAATGGGCCCGCGTGTATGGCGCCTTGTGCCGACGGTGCGGCGCCGGTTCAGGCGTGGCTGACCAGCCCGCTGCGTTCCGGTGTGTCCAGGTGGGGCAGGGTGTTGAAGGTCAGCAGCATGTGGCGCCGCGCGCTGAAGGCGAACTCGGTCAGCGCGCTGTTGCGGATGCGCAGGTTCAGCTCAATGGTGGTCTCTGGCGTGGTGCCGAGCACATGGCCCACCGCGGTGGCAATCGGCCCGCCGCTGGAGACCAGCAGCACCTGGCCGCTGCACTGGCTCCGCACATGCTCCAGCGCGCCCACCACACCGGCGCGGAAGTCGTTGTAGGTGGGCATGCCACGCGGGCTGACCACGCCGGCCATCCACTGCGTCAGGCCGTCGCGCAGCAGACGGAAGTGGTGGCGGTACAGCTCGGGCGTGTCGGGCTTGGCGAGTGGCTGCGGGTGGATGGCGGTGATCACCGCTTCGGCGTCGTACTCGTTCAGGCCGGGCCACACCAGCGGGGTGGGCGGCGCGGCCCACTGCGCGCCTTCGGCAATGCCGGCCCAGGTTTGGGCGTGGCGCTTCAAGCTGCCGGTGAGCACCGCGTCAAAGGCCTGGCCCTTGTGGCGGAAGTACTCGCCCAGCAACACGCTTTGCTGCCGGCCCAGCGGGCTGAGCTGGTCGTAGTCGGCGGCGCCAAACGAAGCCTGGCCGTGGCGCACAAGAGTCAAGGTTCCCATGGGCGGATTGTGCTGTGCGGGCTGTCGGGCGGTCTGTCGCTGCTGTGACCGGCTTCCAAGCCATGTTTTTGAATCAAAACTGCCGCGAGCCCTAGTGAAGGCTTGCAGTTCTGCTATCAAATTTGAAAATGCCAGTCGCCCGCGCGACCCCGTCAGCCGGCGCTTGCAGTGTGCGCCAGGCCGTGGCTTCGGTTCACAGCAGCACCTGCCCGGTGATGGCGCTGACGCAGTCCCCGCCGACCCAGACCTGGCCCGCCGCGTCCCGCGCCAGCCGCACCAGGCCCGCCCGCCCGAGGGCGCTGCCCTGTGCGGCGGTGTAGTGGTCGGGCAGCTGGCCGTCGGCCATCAGCCACTGGGCCAGGCTGGCGTTCAGGCTGCCGGTGACCGGGTCTTCGTCCACGCCGATGGGCGCGGCAAAGGCGCGCACCAGCAGGTCGGTGCCGCAGGCGTTCTGGCCGGTGGCGGCCACGCCGACCTTGATGCCGGCGGCTTTCAGCGCCGCGTGGTCGGGCGCGAGCCGTGCCACCGTCGCAGGGCTGTCAAGCAGCAGCGCGAGCCAGACCGGCCCGTTGTCCAGCATGGCAGTGGCATGGATGTGGTGGTGGCTGAGCCGCAGCGCCAGAGCGACCTTGGCCAGCACATCGGCTGCGGGTGTACTGCGGCGCAGCGGCGGTGCGGCAAAGGCCAGTTGCCCCTGTTCGCGCCGGATCTGCACCAGCCCCACCGCACACTGCTGCACCACCGTGTCACCCGCTTTGGGCTGGCCACCGGCGGCCAGCCAGGCGTGGCAGCTGCCCAGCGTCGGGTGGCCGGCAAACGGCAGTTCACCGCCGGGGGTGAAGATGCGCAGCCGGTAGTCGGCCGCCGGGTCGGTCGGCGGCAGCACAAAGGTGGTTTCAGACAGGTTGGTCCAGCGCGCAAAGCGCTGCAGCGTGGCGTCGTCCAGGCCGGTGCCGTCCAGCACCACCGCCACCGGGTTGCCCAGGTAGGGCGTGGCGCTGAACACATCGACCTGCTGGAAAGCGCGCGTGGCCATGCGGGTCAGCTCAGGGCGATGTCCAGCACGCCGCTGGTGGCGGGCCGGGCCCGCACGCGGGCGTACCAGCGTTCCAGGTGCGGCCAGTGCGGGCGCGGCTGGGGCAGTGCGAACCAGCGGTGCACCTCGCAGGCAATCGGGATGTCGGCCATGGTGAACAACTCGCCGGTGAGGTAGCGGTGCTGGGCCAGGTGGTGGTCGAGCAGGCCCATCAGCGCCTCGGTGGCGGCGGTGGACTGGGCGATGACCGCCGGGTTGCGTTGCTCGGCCGGCGTGCGCACCCACTGGAAGAAAGCGCCGCGGCCAGCCGGGTTGAGGGTGGTCTGCTGCCAGTCCATCCACTTCTCGGCCTCGAAGCGCTCGACCAGCGGCTCGGGGTAGAGCGTGCCGGCGGCGTGTTGGGCGCACAAATAGCGCACGATGACGTTGGACTCCCACAGCGTGGTGGTTTCGTCCTGAACCAGTGGCACCAGGCCGTTGGGGTTGAGGCGCAGGAAGTCGGCGTCTTTCACCAGGCCAAACTGGCCACCGGCGTCGGTGCGCTGCAGCGTCAGGCCCAGCTCCTGCGCCGTCCAGACCACCTTGCGCACGTTGATCGAGCTGAGTCGCCCCCAGATGTGCAGCATGGTCAGCTCCGGCGCTGGGGGGCGGCCATCGCGTCGCGGATGGTGCCGGCCAGCGCGGCCACGCCGGTGTTGATTTGATCGACGCTGGCGGTCACGAACGACAGCCGCAGCGTGCGCGCGTCCGGCTCGCTGGCGTAAAACGCCGCGCCGGGCACGAAGGCCACGCCGGCATCCACCGCTTTGGGGAGCAGGTCCACCGCGTTCAGGCCAGCGGGGAGCTGCGCCCACAAAAACATGCCACCGTCGGGCGAATTCCAGGTCACGCCAGCGGGCATCTCGCGCTGCAGGGCCTGCAGCATCGCGTCGCGCTGGGCCTTGTACAGCGCCCGGATGGTCGGCACGTGGCGGTCAAGAAAACCGCCCTGCATGACCTCGGACACCATGCGCTGGTTGAAGCTCGGGCTGTGCAGGTCGGCCGCCTGCTTGGCCTGCAGCAGCTTGGGGTAAATGCCCTTGGGGGCCACCAGAAACCCCAGCCTCAGGCCGGGGGCCAGCACTTTGGAGAACGAGCCGAGGTAGACGCAGCCGTCGGGGTTGCGCGCGGTCAGTGGCGCCGGTGGGGGCGCGTCAAACCACAAATCGCCATAGGGGTTGTCTTCCACGATGGGCAGGCCCAGCGCTTCGGCCTCGGCCGACAGCGCGGCGCGGCGGGCTTCGGTGATGGTGCGGCCGGTCGGGTTCTGGAAGTTGGGCAGCAGGTAAATGAAGCGGGCGCGGTCAGGGCCCTGGCCGATCTGCGCCTGCAGGTCGGCCAGCACCGGGCCGTCGGCGTCGCTGGCCACGCTGTGCACCGTGGGCTCCATGGGCGTGAAGGCCTGCAGCGCACCGAGGTAGGTGGGCGTTTCCACCAGGATGCGGCTGCCCGCGTCGATCAGCACCTTGGCCACCAGGTCCAGCCCCTGCTGCGAGCCGGTGGTGATCAGCACCTGGGCCGGGTCCACTGGCCAGGGCAGGCCAGCGGCGACCTGTTCGCGCAGGGGGCCGTAGCCTTCGCTGGCGGCGTACTGCAAAGCGGCGGCGCCGTCGTCCCGCAGCACCTTGGTGCAGGCTTCGGCAAACGCGTCCACCGGGAAGGTGCGGGGCGACGGCAGGCCACCGGCAAAGCTGATGATGCCGGGCCGCTCGGTGACCTTGAGGATTTCGCGCAGCACAGACGGGTTCATCCGTTGTGCCCGGTTGGCAATCGTCCAGTGCTGTCCCTCGGTCATGCTGTGTCCATCGTCAATTCAAAACCTATTCTAGAAAATTAGAGCATCTCTTCCGGCGCGAACGGGCCAATCAGCTTGAGCATCAGCTGCAGGCTGGTGCTGGCGTCGGGTTCGTGGGTGCTGTCGGGCAGGCCGCTGCTGGCCGGCGCGGCCCAGACCAGCTGGCCGTTGACCAACTGCACCCGGTAGGCCTCGTTGGCCAGCGTCGCCTCAATCAAACGGGTGGCTTGGGCCGAGAGGCTCTGGCTGCGCATCAGCAGCGCGACCTCGGAGTTCTGCAGCTGCGAACGCAAATCGAGGTTCATCGAGCCGACCACGATCAGCCGGCCGTCCATCACCACCAGTTTGGAATGCAGGCTGGCCCGGGACCCGCCCGAGGCGCCGGACGCGCCCGAGCCCAGGCCGGTGATCGAACCCGACTGCTCGGAGCGCATCTCGAACAGCTCGATGCCGTTCTTCAGCAGGGCTTCGCGGTAGCGCGCGTAACCCACATGGGCCAGTGGCGCGTCGTTGGAGGCCAGCGAATTGGTCAGCACGCGGATGCGCACGCCGCGCTGGCGCAGGGCGGAAAACACCGCCATCGTGCGTTCGCCGGGCACGAAGTAGGGCGACACAATCAGCAGGTCGCGCTGCGCCCGGCCAAAGAGCTGCAGCAGGCCGTCGATCAGCGTTTCCTGGGCGTCTTCCACGTCGTCGGCGTCGGCGCCGATCTTGGACGGTTTGTCCACCAGCACCACGGCGGCGGCACGGGTCAGGGCCATCCGTTCCAGGCTGAACGTCGCCGGCGACGCCGCGGGCTCGGACTTGGCCTGGACGGGTTCAGCCGCCTTCAGCGCCGCCAGGTCCTGGGGCGAGACCAGCGCCTGCACCGGGTAGGCCAGCGGGTTGTTCCAGTACTGGTCGAAGCTGGCCGACAGGTCGCGCACGATGGGGCCGGCGGCGAGCACGTCGAGGTCCACGAAATTGGTGTCGCGGCCCTGGCCGAAGTAGGTCTCGCCGAGGTTGCGGCCGCCGGTGATGGCAATGGCGTTGTCGGCCACAAAAATCTTGTTGTGCATGCGGCGCTGGATGCGTGGCACGTCGTTGAGCGAGCCGAAGATGCGCAGCACGCTGGAGCCGCGCCCGCCGGGCAGCGGGTTGAACAGCCGCAGCTCGGTGCCGGGCTCAAACGCCAGTTTCAGCACCTGGGCGTTGGGGCCGGTGCTGTTGAAGTCGTCCAGCAGGATGCGGATGCGCACGCCGCGCGCGGCCGCCTGCCGCAGGTGCTGGAACAGCAGCTCGGTGCTGGGGTCGGCGTGGATGGCGTAATACTGCAGGTCCAGCGTTTTCTGGGCCGCGTCGATCAGCGCAATGCGGCTGCTGAAGGCCATGGCCGCGCTGTCGAGCAACTGGAAACCGGAGTCGTTGCGCGGTGCCGCGGCCGTGGCCAGTGGTGCGCGCCGGCGTGCGCCAGCGGCCGTGTTGGCGGGTGCAGCGGGTTTGGTTTGCTGTTGCAGCTGCCGCGCCACCAGCTGGCCCAGGGCCGTCTGGTCCGGGCTGGCCCAGGCGGTGGACGCCGGGCGTGCCACGTTGTCGGGCAGGCTGGCGCAGGCGGTGAGCCACAGCAGCGGCAGCAGGGTCAGCCAGAGGCCGCAGCGGTGCCACACGGGTTGGCGCGGGGGGCAGGCAGTGGCGTGGGGCATGGCCACTGCACTGTACTCCGGTGGCGCGGGTTCAGCTGCCGCCGAGCTGTTCCCAGCGCTCCATCGCGTCCAGCAGCGCGTCGTCGATCTCGGCGTTGCGTTCGCTCAGCTGGGCGGCGCGCTGCGGGTCGGTAGCGAACACGGTGCCGGTCGTCAGTTCTGCCTGGACCGTTTTCTGCTCGGTTTCCAGCGCCGAAATGCGCGCTGGCAGCCCGTCAAATTCCCGCTGTTCCTTGTAACTCAGCTTCTTTTTTAATAGCGGAGTTGCGAGGTTTGACGACGGCTTGGCGCTGTTTTGGCTTGAAATTTCGGCTTCTGAGCCGTTTTTGGCCTTCCCGGCACCGCCGGTGGCCTTGCTGGCGATCTCTGCGGCCCGGCGCGACTGGGTCAGCCAGTCCTGCACGTCGCCTTCGTACTCGCGCCAGCGGCCGTCGCCCTCGTAGGCAATCGTGCTGGTGACCACGTTGTCGAGGAAACGCCGGTCGTGGCTGACGAGGAACACCGTGCCGTCGTAGTTCTGCAGCAGGTCTTCCAGCAGTTCCAGCGTGTCGATGTCGAGGTCGTTGGTCGGCTCATCGAGCACCAGCACGTTGGCGGGGCGGGCGAACAGGCGCGCCAGCAGCAGCCGGTTGCGCTCGCCGCCGCTGAGCGAACGCACCGGGGAGTTGGCGCGGGCTGGCGAAAACAGAAAGTCGCCGAGGTAGCTTTTGACGTGTTTGCGCTGGCCGCCGATCTCGATCCACTCGCTGCCGGGGCTGATGAAGTCTTCCAGTGTGGCGTCGAGGTCCAGCGTGTTGCGCATCTGGTCAAAGTAGGCCACTTGCAGGTTGGAACCCTGGCGCAGCTTGCCGCTGTCGGGTTGCAACTCGCCGAGGATCAGTTTGAGCAGCGTGGTTTTGCCGGCGCCGTTGGGGCCGATCAACCCGATCTTGTCGCCGCGCAGCAGCGTGCCACTGAAATGGTTGACGATGCGCTTCTCACCGTACGAGAGGCTGACCTCGGTGAGTTCGGCCACGATCTTGCCGCTCGGCGCACCGGAGGCCAGGTCCAGCCGGACGCTGCCCAGCGCTTCGCGGCGGGCCACCCTGCGGGCCCGCAGCCGTTCCAGCCGCACGATGCGGCTCTGGCTGCGGGTGCGGCGCGCTTCCACGCCCTTGCGGATCCAGATTTCTTCTTGCGCCAGCAGCTTGTCGGCCTTGGCCGAAATCACCGCCTCCTGCGCCAGCTGTTCTTCCTTCTGCACCAGGTACTGGGCGAAATTGCCGGGGTAGGACAGCAGGTGCCCGCGGTCCAGCTCGACGATGCGGGTCGCCACCCGGTCCAGAAACGCCCGGTCGTGGGTGATGGTGATGACGCTGCCCTTGAAGTCGATCAGCAGGTCTTCCAGCCAGGTGATGGAGTCCAGGTCCAGGTGGTTGGTTGGCTCGTCCAGCAGCAGCACGTCGGGCCGCGCCACCAGCGCCTGCGCCAGCGCCACCCGCTTTTTGGTGCCGCCCGAGAGCGTGCCCACCCGCGCAGCGGCGTCCAGGTGCAGGCGGTGCAGGGTTTCGTCCACCCGCTGCTCCCAGTTCCAGGCGTCGTAGGCCTCGATTTCCGACTGCAGCGCGTCCAGGTCGAGGTCGTCCGCGCCCGAGAGGTAAAGGTCGCGCACCGCAATCGCCTTGGCCAGGCCGGCGCTGGCGGCCTCGAACACGGTGGCCTCCGGGTCGAGCACCGGCTCTTGCGCCACGTAGGCCACACGGACGTTTTGCTGCAGTTGCAGCACGCCATCGTCGGGTTTTTCAAAGCCTGCCAGGATTTTCAGCAGCGAGGATTTGCCAGCGCCGTTGCGGCCGATCAGGCCCACACGCTCCGCAGTTTCAAGCGCAAAGTCAGCGTGGTCTAGCAATGCAACGTGGCCAAAAGCCAGTTGCGCGTTCAATAGTGTCATCAGTGCCATGGGGCGGGATTATCCGGGGTGAGGCTGGGGGCACCGCTCTAACGTACCAGCGACCGGGCTTTTATAGTGGCCTGAATGGGCCCTTTGGCCTGAAGGATGGCTTGTGGAATTGGTTGTGAACGGCATCCGTACGCCCGTGGCGGTGGACGGTGCCATGCCCCTGCTCTGGGTGTTGCGCGATGTGCTCAACCTCACCGGCACCAAATTTGGTTGCGGCGTTGCCGCTTGCGGCGCCTGCACCGTGCGGGTGAATGGTCAGCCCGTGCGCTCGTGCGTGACCCCGGCCTCTGCCGTTGCGGGCCAGCGAATCCAGACGATTGAAGGTCTGGCTGGCCCCACCGGCCTGCACCCGCTGCAGCAGGCCTGGGTCGCGGAGCAGGTGCCGCAGTGCGGTTACTGCCAGAGCGGCATGCTGATGGCGGCCGCTGCGTTGCTGGACGCCAAACCCCATCCCACCGACGCCGACATCGACGCCGCCATCACCAACCTGTGCCGGTGTGGCACCTACCAGCGGGTGCGCGCCGCGATCCACCGCGCCGCCAAGTCCGGGAGGGCGGCATGATCAAGCGCCGTGCGTTTTTGCTGAGCGCGGGTGCAGCCTCCGGCGCCTTGCTGGTGGGTTGCATGTCGTCAGCGCCAGCGTCCCGCCTGGGCAATGGCAAAGAACTGCCCGTTGGCCCCGGTGAGGTGGCGCTCAACGGCTGGATCAAGGTCCAGCCCGATGGCACCGTGTTGCTGGCCATGCCGCGCAGCGAGATGGGGCAGGGTGTGCACACCGCACTCCCCATGCTGGTGGCGGAAGAGCTGGACATGCCACTGGACCGCATCACCCTGGTGTCGGCCGGCCCAGAGCGCATCTACGGCAACGTGGCCATGTTTGTGGCCAGCTTGCCGATCCACCCCCGTGAACTGGACGCGACCGAGCCGTCTGCGGGCATCCGCCTGACGCGCTGGGCCGTGGGCCATGCTGCGGCCCAACTCGGGGTCAACGCCACGGGCGGCTCCTCCAGCGTGGCCGACGCCTGGGACACGATGCGCCTGGCCGGCGCCACCGCCCGAGCGGCATTGGTGCTGGCCGCGGCCGAAACCTGGGGTGTTTCGCCCGACGCGGTGGTGGTGTCGGCCGGGCGGGTCAGCCATGCCTCGGGCCGAAGCGCGCACTTTGGCGAACTGGCTGCCCGTGCCGCCGGCAAGGCGCCGCGCGAGGTGCAACTCAAGCCCGCCGCAGACTGGAAACTCATTGGCACCTCGCCGCCACGCCGCGATGTGCCTGCCAAGGTGGACGGCTCGGCCCAGTTTGGCATCGACGTTCGCCTGCACGGCCAGTGCTACGCGGCCATCCAGTTCAACCCGCAGCGCGGCGGCGCGGTGGCTTCGGCGCGCAACGAGGCGGCCATCCGCAGCCGGGCTGGTGTGCTGGCGGTGGTCACGTTGCCGCCGCTCTCTGGCGGCACTGGTGGTGTGGCCGTGGTGGCCGCCAGCTGGTGGCAGGCCAAGGAGGCGGCACAGCAGCTCGATGTGCAGTGGGCGCCTGCCGATGGCCCGCTGCCCAGCACCGGCGCGATCGCCGAGCAGCTCCGCCTGCGCGCCCAGGGTGACGCAGGCACCACGTTCCACAGCCGGGGTAACCGGCCAACGGATGCCAGCGCCACACTGGTCGAGTCCGAATACAGCGCGCCCTACCTGGCCCACGCCACGCTGGAGCCCATGAACGCCACCGCCCGCTACACCGCCCCAGACCGGCTGGAGCTGTGGCTGCCGACCCAGGTGCCCGGGATGGCCCGGTCGGCCGCAGCGCGTGCCACCGGTTTGGATGCCGACCATGTCACGGTGCACACCACCCTGCTGGGCGGCGGCTTTGGCCGCCGGCTGGACGTGGACGTGGCCGCCCAGGCTGCGCGCATCGCGCAGGCTGTCCCCGGCCGGCCGGTGCAACTGGTCTGGACCCGTGAGCAGGATTTTCAACACGACTTCTACCGCCCGGCGCAAGCGGCCACCTTGCGCGCCTGGGTGAAAGACCAGCGCGTCCTGGGGCTGGAGGTGCAGTCGGCCGGCGATGCCGTCACCCCGCGCTGGCTGGCGCGCACCCTGCCCTGGCTGGCAGGCCCGGTGGACTTGCCCGACCGCAGCACGGCAGAGGGCCTGTTCGACCTGCCTTACAACATGCCTTACCAGCGCATGCGCCACGATGCGACCCGTAGCGGGGTGCCCGTGGGGTACTGGCGCAGCGTCGGGCATTCGCACAATGCCTTCTTTACAGAGTCCTTCATCGACGAATTGGCCGAACGGCTGAAGCTGGACCCACTGGCCTTGCGGCTCCAGCTGCTCGCCGACTCGCCCAGGCACCGCGCGGTGCTGCAGCGCTGCGCGCAAGAAGCCGGCTGGCAAACGCCGCTCCCTGCCGGGCGCGCGAGGGGCTTGGCACTGCACGCCTCGTTTGGCTCGGTGGTCGCGCAAATGGTCGAGCTGTCTTTGCTGGATGGGCGGCCGCGGGTTCACCGCGTGGTGTGTGTCATTGACTGCGGGCAGGTGGTGCACCCAGACATCGTGGCGCAGCAAATGGAGGGCGCCATCGTTTTCGGCCTGACCGCTGCGCTGTACGGCAAGGTGGGTATCCAGGACGGTGTTGTCCAGTTGGGCAACTTTCCGACACAACCGCTGGCTTCCATGGCGGAGGCGCCCCAGGTACAGACCCACATCATGGGCAGTGGGCGTGAGCCCAGCGGCGTAGGTGAGCCCGGCGTTCCCCCGTTGGCCCCGGCGCTGGCCAGTGCGCTCTATGTGTTGACGGGTAAGCGCATCAGGGCGCTTCCCTTGTTGGCGTCGACTGCGTGAGCATCAAATTGTCAAAAAACCTGACGTGGGCAGTGACGACCGGGAAAACCCGTGCTATAGTCGAGGGCTGCGCTGATAAGAGCTAACCGCTTCAGTCAGCAGCGCAAAGACCTCGGTCCAGCGCTTCGCAGTGAGGTTGTTTCAGCAGGTAAAGATGTCTTGCATCTGAGTGGTTGAAGCGGTTTGGTGGTGTGATGATGCAAGTCAGAACAAGCCAAAAAATCTCAGAAAGATTTGACTGGTGGTAAAAAGCTGGTATATAATTCAAGGCTT
>JAZKIY010000024.1:0-19269 GCA_040384665.1 Pseudomonadota bacterium | reverse complement strand
GCGAATGGTGCCGCATGGGCACCCAGGACAGCACCCAGATGGGCAAGGACCTGGAACGCGCCATGTGGCGCATGTACGCACCGCACAAGGTCAAGTTCGCCGTGTCGGGCTGCCCGCGCAATTGCGCCGAGGCCGGCATCAAGGACGTCGGCGTGATTGGCGTGGACAGCGGCTGGGAGATGTACATCGCCGGCAACGGCGGCATCAAGACCGAAGTGGCGCACTTCTTCGTCAAGGTGAAAACTGCGGCCGAGGTGCTGGAGTACACCGGCGCCTTCTGCGAGCTGTACCGCCAGGAAGGCTGGTACCTGGAGCGCACGGTGCACTACGTGAACCGCGTCGGCCTCGACTACGTGAAGAAGAAAATCCTGGAAGACCACGAAGGCCGCAAAGCGCTGTGGGCGCAGCTGCAGTTCGCACTCGACGGTGAACCCGACCCCTGGTTCGAGTTCGACAAGGCCGCGGTGGACACCCGCCAGTTCGCGTCCATTTCCGCCTGAGCACCGCCATGCACCGCCGCCGCCTAATCTTCCTGGCCGGAGCCTCCGGATGGCTGCCCCACCTGCCCCTGCGCGCACAAGTGGGCAGTCTGAACGACGCCATCAACAAGGCCGGTCGCCAGCGCATGCTGTCACAACGCATGGGCAAGGCCTGGCTGGCGCTGGTGCACCGCACAGAAAGCACCAGCGCCCAGGTGGTGCTGGACAAGTCGATGGCGCTGTTTGACCGCCAGCTGGTCGAACTCAAGGCCTACGCGCCCACCGCCGAGATCCGCGAAAACTACACCCGGCTCGAAGCCAGCTGGAGCGAATACAAAGCCGCGCTGGTGGGCAACAAACCGGGCAAGCCCGGCGCCACCGTCGTGCTGGAGGCCGACGCCCGCGTGCTGGCACTGGCCCATCAGGGCACGGTGCAGTACGAGGCACTTTCCGGCAAGCCGGTGGGCAAGCTGGTCAACGTGGCGGGCCGCCAGCGCATGCTGTCGCAGCGCATGGCCAAGTTTTATTACGCCGCGATGCTGCCGGTGGATGCCGAGCGCGCCAAGGCGGAGATCGTCAAGGCCCGGGGCGAGTTCCAGGCGGCAATGGTGTTGCTGCGCAATGCCGCCGAGGCCACCGACAGCATCCGCAACGAGCTGGCCCTGGCCGATGGCCAGTGGGTCTTCTTCGACCATGCCCTGCAACGCATGCAGGGCGCCAACCCCAATGCGCTGTCTGACGTCTTCGTCACCAGCGAAAACCTTTTGAGCGTGATGGACCGGGTCACCACCCAGTACTCGGCCCTCACCACCTGATCTTCAAGGATAGTCACCATGAGTGAGTGGAAAAAAATCTGCCTGGTTAACGACATTCCGGTCCTTGGCTCGCGCCGTGTGACCCGCACCGAGGGCATGGACGTGGCCGTGTTCCGCAACAGCGAAGACAAAGTGTTTGCGCTGCTCGACCGTTGTCCCCACAAAGGGGGGCCACTGAGCCAGGGCATCGTGCATGGCGAGAGCGTGGCGTGCCCGCTCCACAACTGGAACATCGGCCTGGGCGATGGCTGCGCCAAGGCGCCCGATGAAGGCTGCACACCGAAGTTCGCGGTGCAGGTGACCGATGGCACCGTCTACCTCGACGCGGCCGAGCTGCGCAGCCATGCGCTGGACTTGCCCAAGCCCCTCGCCGGGCCCGCCCTCAAAGCCGCTATGGCATGAGCGGCCCGGCCGCTCCGAAAGTGGACAGCACTGCAGTGCGCAGCACGGAGGTTTTCTGATGACGGTTCGCGAAACCAAATCCACCTGCCCCTATTGCGGGGTGGGGTGTGGTGTGGTCATCGAATCGCAGGGTGAGCAGATCACCGGTGTGCGGGGCGACCCCGACCACCCCGCCAACTTTGGCCGGCTGTGCAGCAAAGGTTCCACATTGCACCTCACGGCCAGCGCCGCCGTGACCCAGCAAACCCGGCTGCTGCACCCGATGCAACGGCTGCAGCGCGGCGCGGCGCCGCAGCGCATCGGCTGGGACGCGGCGCTCGACCTCGCCACCACCGAGTTCGCCAGCGTCATCCTGGCCCACGGACCCGACGCGGTAGGCTTCTACATTTCCGGCCAGTTGCTGACCGAGGACTACTACGTCTTCAACAAGCTGGCCAAGGGCCTGATTGGCACCAACAACGTCGACACCAATTCGCGCCTGTGCATGAGCAGCGCGGTGGCCGGCTACAAAATGACGCTGGGCGCCGACGCCCCGCCCACCTGCTACGACGACGTGAACCACGCGCAGTGCATCTTCATCGTCGGCAGCAACACAGCGTACGCCCACCCCATCCTGTTCCGCCGCATCGAGGATGCGAAGCAGGCCAACCCGCAGATGAAAATCATCTTCTGCGACCCGCGCCGCACCGACACCGCCGAAATCGCCGACCTGTTTTTGCCCATCCAGCCCGGCACCGACGTGGCGCTGTTCAACGGCATGCTGCACACCATGCTGTGGGAAGGCTGGCTCGACAACGCCTACATTGCCGCCCACACCAACGGCTTTGACGCCCTCAAGGCCACGGTGCGCGACTACACCCCCGACATGGTGGCCGACACCTGCGGTTTGAAGAAGACCGACCTGCTGGAAGCCGCCCGCCTCTTCGCCACGTCGCCGGCCACACTGAGCCTCTACTGCCAGGGTCTGAACCAGTCCAGCAGCGGCACCGCCAAAAACGCCGCACTGGTCAACCTGCACCTGGCCACCGGCCAGATTGGCAAGCCCGGCGCTGGCCCGTTCTCACTCACCGGCCAACCCAACGCGATGGGCGGCCGCGAAGTCGGCGGCTTGGCCAACCTGATCAGCGCCCACCGCGACATGGCCAACCCTGCGCACCGCGCCGAAGTGGCGCGGCTCTGGGGCGTGCCCGATGTGCCCTCCAAACCCGGCAAAACGGCGGTCGAGATGTTCCAGGCCGCGGCCGACGGGGAGATCAAGGCGCTGTGGATTGCCTGCACCAACCCGCTGCAGTCCATGCCCGACCAGGCCACGGTGCGCCGTGCGCTGGAGCGCGCCGAGTTTGTGGTGGTGCAGGAAGCCTTCGCCACGCCCGCCACCTGCGACTACGCCGACCTGCTGTTGCCCGCCACCACCTGGGGCGAAAAAACCGGCACCGTGACCAACAGCGAACGCCGCGTCTCGCGCGTGCGCCCGGCCGTGGCCGCGCCCGGCGAGGCCCGGCACGACTGGTCAATTGCGGTGGCTTTCGCGCGCCGGCTAGAAGCCGCCGTGGCCGGCCCGCGTGGCCTGTTCCCCTACGAAGACCCGGAATCGGTCTGGCTCGAACACCGCGAATCCACCCGTGGCCGCGACCTCGACATCACCGGCATGAGTTACGCCATGCTCGACGCCGCGCCCCAGCAATGGCCGCTGCGGGAAGGCGAGGCCACCGGCAAGGTGCGTTTGTACGAGGATGGCGTTTTCCCCACGCTGGATGGCAAAGCCAAATTTGCCAACACCGTCTACACACCGGTGGCCGAGCCACGCGAGTCGCGCTTCCCGTTCTCGCTCACCACTGGCCGCCTGCGCGACCAGTGGCACGGCATGAGCCGCACCGGCACGCTCGGTCGGCTGTTTGGCCATGTGGCCGAGCCCAGCGTGCAGATGCACCCACAAGACATGGAGCGCCGCCAGTTGCGCGACGGCGCGCTGGTGCACGTCACGTCCAAACGCGGCTCCATCGTCGTGCCGGTCTACAGCTCACCCGAAATCGGCCTGAGCCAGGCCTTCATCGCGATGCACTGGGGCGAAGAGTATTTGAGCGGCCGCTCCAGCACCGGCGAGCGCCTGGCCGGCGTGAACGCGCTGACCACATCGGCCTACTGCCCCACCTCCAAGCAGCCCGAACTCAAACACGCGGCGGTGAAGATTCTGAAAGCCGAGCTGCCCTGGTCGCTGCTGGGCGTGGCCTGGCTGCCGGAGTCGCAATCGCTGGCCGCGCGGGCCCTGCTCAAGCCGCTGATGCCGCAGTTTCCATTTGCCAGCTGTGTGCCCTTCGGGCGTGAACGCACGGGCCTGCTGTTCCGCGCTGCGGGTGACTACGCGCCCGACGACGCGCTGCTGCTGCAGATCGAGGCCATTCTGGGTTTGGCAGGCACGGACGCCCTGCGCTACGCCGACCGCAAAAAGGGCCAGCGCCGCACGGTCAAACTGGTGCGCAACGGCGACAACGCGATGCTCGAAGGTTTCCTGCTTTCCGGTGACACCAGCGCCGAAGCCTGGATCAAAACCTTGCTGCAAGACGAATTGCCTGCCCAGGCTTACGGCCGGCTGCTGCTGGTGCCGGGCGCCAAAGCGCCGGTGGCGGTGCAGTCGCGCGGCAAGCAGGTCTGCACCTGCTTCAACGTGACCGACGAAGCCATCCAGTCCCACCTGGCAGGCTGCAGTGGGTCCGAAGATGTGCGGCTGGCATCCCTGCAGGGCACACTGAAATGCGGCACCAACTGCGGCTCGTGTGTGCCGGAACTCAAGCGCATGGTGCGTACCGTCATCCCGCTGAAGCAAGCGGCCTGAACGCGGTCCTTCGGTCATTCGGCTTATGGCAAAAAGTCATGAGCCATGACCGACAATCCCCCCATGGGCATCAGTCAGTACATCAAAGAAATCGGCCGCGGCAAAGACGGCGCGCGGGCGCTGAAGCGCGAGCAGGCGGCCGACCTGTTTGGCCAGGTGCTCGACGGCAGCGTGACCGACCTGGAGATTGGCGCCTTCTGTCTGGCCATGCGCATCAAGGGCGAAACGCCAGAAGAAATGGCCGGCTTTCTCGACGCCACCCACGCCCGTTTGAACAAGCTGCCCGCCAGCGACACCCCGCTGGTGGTCCTGCCCAGCTACAACGGCGCCCGCAAGCTGCCGGTGCTGACACCGCTGCTGGCCCTGCTGCTGGCGCGTGAGGGCTTGCCAGTGCTGGTGCATGGCACGGCCACCGAATCCAGCCGTGTTTTTGCATCCGAAGTGCTGTCAGCCCTGGGAATTCCTGACGGTACCGCTACAGAAAAAATAGCAAATGGCACGGTGCGCTTTGTGCCCACCGAGCGTCTGTGCGCTGGTCTGAAACGCCTGCTGGACGTGCGCCGCGTGGTGGGTTTGCGCAACCCGGCCCACAGCCTGGTGAAGTTGATGAACCCCAGCGCTGGCAACAGCCTGGTGGTGGGCAGCTACACCCACCCCGAGTACGCGCTGTCGATGGCCGCCACCTTCGCGCTGACCCAGACCCATGCGATGCTGCTGCGCGGTACCGAGGGCGAGCCAGTGGCCGATCCGCGCCGCATGCCCGCCATGGCTGGCTTCATCGCTGGTGAACGCAGGGTGCTGCAAGAGGCGCAAACCGGCACACTCGCCACCCTGCCCGACTTGCCCACCACCACCGATGCCGCCAGCACGGCGGCCTACATCACCTCGGTCCTGTGTGGGAAATTGCCGGTTCCCGCGCCGATTGCGCGGCAGGTGGAACACATCTTGCATCTCGTTGCCCAACCATGCGAAACCCCATAACTTCCGCGCCGCTCACAGGCGCAGGCCACTCCACCCTGGTGAACCAAGGACGGTGCACCCTCGTGGGTGCTGGCCCTGGCGACCCTGAATTGCTCACCCTGAAGGCCGTCAAAGCCATCCAGGCGGCCACCGTGCTGCTGGTCGACGACCTGGTGAGCGACGCGATCGTCGCCTACGCCTCGCCCACCGCCCGCGTGGTGCACGTGGGCAAACGCGGCGGCTGCAAGTCCACCCCGCAGGCCTTCATTGAAAAAATGATGTTGATGGCGGTGCAGGAAGGCGAAAACGTGGTGCGCCTCAAAGGCGGCGACCCCTTCATTTTTGGCCGGGGCGGCGAAGAGGTGGATACGCTGCGCGCAGCCGGCGTGCAGGTGGACGTGGTCAACGGCATCACCGCCGGGCTGGCCGGTGTCACCTCGCTGGGCGTGCCCCTCACCCACCGCGAACACGCCCACGGCGTGGTCTTCCTCACCGGCCACGCCAAGCCCGGGCACGACACCACCGACTGGCCCGCACTGGCCCGCATGGCACACAACGCGCGCCTCACGCTGGTGATCTACATGGGTGTCAGCGGCCTGCGCGAGATTGAATCCGGGCTGCTGGCAGGCTTGCCCGGCAACACCCCCGTGGCGGTGGTGCAAAACGTCAGCCGCCCCACCCAAAAACACGCGGTGACCACACTGGCCGGCCTGCAACACACGGTGGCCGAGGGTGGCTTCAGCAGCCCGTCGGTGATTGTGGTCGGTGACGTGCTGCAGGGCCTGGCTGCGGCCAGCCAGCCGGCCAACGCCGGCGTTCGCGCAGCCTGAGTTCGCTGCGGCGCTTCCGTACCCAGGCCAGCGCTACACTGCGGCGCAACACTGGGCAACGCACGCAGGAGCCGCCATGCTGGACAAACTCAACCAACTGACCGAAAGCCACGGCCCGCTGCGGCGCGGCTACGGGCTCATCAGCGGCAGCATTGCGCTGTCGCTGGCCATCCTGTGCTTTCTGGGGGTGCTGGCCTTCCACTTTCCGCAGTACCTGACCACGCCGCAGCTGCGCCAGAGCTACAACGTGGACGTGATCCGCACGGTGATGTTTGTGGCCCTGGTGGCAGCCGGCGGCATATCGCTGGTGAACGTCATCTTCAACCGCGCGCGCTGGCTCTCGGCCTTTGCATTCCTGCTGGTGGCGGCCACCGCGCTGCTGGGCGGCCACAAGGTGCCGGTGAACGACTTTGCCGACAACACGCCCTACATTGGCCTGGACTGGTTCATCCTCGATTTGCTGGGCTCGGCGCTGATCTTCATCTTTGTCGAAAAACTCTTTGCCCACCGCAAGGACCAGCCGGTGTTTCGCGCCGAATGGCAGACGGACTTCCACCACTTCATCGTCAACCACATGGTCGTCGGCTTTGTGCTGCTGGCGACCAACCTGCTGGTGCACAAATTCTTTGGCTGGGCCGCCAACGACGGCGTGCGCGGCTGGGTGCAGAACCTGCCATTCTGGGCCGGCGTGCTGCTGATCATTCTGGCGGCCGACCTGGTCCAGTACTGGACCCACCGCGCCTACCACGAGGTGCCGGTTCTGTGGCGGCTGCACGCGGTGCACCACAGCGCCAAAAGCATGGACTGGCTGGCCGGCTCGCGCCAGCACATCCTGGAGCTGCTGCTGACCCGCACGCTGGTGCTGGGCGTGATCTTCGTGCTGGGGTTTTCCAAAGAAGTGATCGACGCCTACATCGTCATCGTCGGCTTCCAGGCGGTGTTCAACCATGCCAACGTGAGCGTGCGGCTGGGGCCTTTGCGCTACGTCATCGTCACGCCGAATTTCCACCACTGGCACCACAGCCAGGACCAGGCCGCGCTCGACCGCAACTACGCCGCGCACTTTGCGTTCATCGACTACGCTTTTGGCACCGCGGTCAAATCAGACCAGCTCTGGCCCGAGCGCTACGGCGTGTTGGGCGACTACGTGCCGAATGGCTTCTTCAAGCAGCTGAAATTCCCGTTCACCTGGAAGGGCTGAGGATTTGCTACATTATTCGTAGCTGAATCGCTAAGTTTCACTAGGGCTTATCGGTCTTTTCCTTCAAATTTCCGCTTCCAGGAAGATTCGCCTTGTTGTTTGATGTTGTGATCGTCGGTGCCGGTGCGGCCGGCCTGTTCTGCGCGGGTGTGGCCGGGCAACTGGGGTTGAAGGTGCTGCTGCTGGACCACAGCGAGAAAGTGGCCGAGAAAATCCGCATCTCCGGCGGTGGCCGCTGCAACTTCACCAACCGCGACGCCACCACCGCCAACTTTGTCAGCGCCAACCCGCACTTCTGCCGTTCGGCGCTGTCGCGCTACACCCCGCAAGACTTCATCGCGCTGGTCAAGCAGCACGGCATTGCCCACCACGAAAAACACAAGGGCCAGCTGTTTTGCGACCACTCGGCCGACGACATCGTTCAGATGCTGTTGCGCGAGTGCGCGGCCGGTGGTGTGACGCACTGGCAGCCGTGCAAGGTGGCCAGCATCCGCGCGGCCGACGGCGGCTACCAGATCGACAGCGACCGGGACGCCATCCAGACCCGCGCGGTCGTGGTGGCCACCGGCGGCCTGTCGATTCCCAAGATCGGTGCCACCGACTTCGGCCACCGCGTCGCCCAGCAGTTCGGCCTGCGGCTGACCGAGCTGCGGCCGGCACTGGTGCCGCTGACCTTCGACGGTGGTGCTTGGCTGCCCTATGCGCAACTGGCCGGGCTCTCACTGCCCGTAGCGATTGAAACCGGCGAGAAAAAAACCAAGACCCTGTTTCTGGAAGACCTGTTGTTCACCCACCGGGGCCTCAGCGGCCCGGCGGTGCTGCAGATTTCCAGTTTCTGGCGCGAAGGCACGCCGATCCGGCTCAACCTCGCCCCACAAGCCGACCTGCCGCAGTTCCTGAAAGACGCCAAGGCCCGCTCGCGCAAACTGATCGCCAACGAACTGGCCGGCCAGCTGCCCGCACGCCTGGCCGATGCCTGGGTGCAGCAAGACCCCGCCTGGCAACGCCCGGTGAGCGACGCGCCCGACAAGGCCTTGTCGGCGCTCGCCGAACGGCTGGCACGCTGGGAACTCACCCCCACCGGAACCGAGGGCTACCGCAAGGCCGAAGTCACGCTGGGTGGGGTGGACACGCGCGACCTGTCGTCGCAAACGCTCGAATCCAAACAGCCTGGCCTGTACTTCATTGGCGAGGTGGTGGACGTGACCGGCTGGCTCGGCGGCTACAACTTCCAGTGGGCTTGGGCCAGCGGTTTTGCCTGCGCACAGGCATTGGCGGGCAAACTGCGCACCAGCCAGCCGGAAGCCGCTTGACAGGCACCGAAACTGGCTATAATCCAAAGCTTTGCTGGCACCACCCCGTTGTCAGATACTTTTTCTACGGGGAATTTCGCTCAAGGGCCCGATCTTCCCCGAGCACATTTTCGGAATTCAACCACCAATGACCGCGATCCGTGTAAAAGAAAACGAACCGTTTGACGTCGCCCTGCGCCGCTTCAAGCGCACCATCGAAAAACTGGGCCTGCTGACCGACCTGCGCGCCCGCGAGTTTTACGAAAAGCCCACCGCCGAGCGCAAGCGCAAGAAGGCAGCCGCCGTCAAGCGCCACTACAAGCGTGTGCGCAGCATGCAGCTGCCCAAGAAGCTGTACTGACCTCGCTTCGGCTTAGCCCTTGCGGCAGCCCGAAAAACCCGCCGAGAATGCTCTGCGGGTTTTTTTGTTTCTGAACCCCTTCCAAGGAAAACACCCATGTCCGCACTCAAAGACCAGATCACCGACGACATGAAAAACGCCATGCGCGCCAAAGACACGGCACGCCTGGGCACCATCCGCCTGCTGCTGGCCGCCTGCAAGCAAAAGGAAGTCGACGAGCGGGTGGTGCTGGACGATGCGATGGTGGTCGCCATCGTCGACAAGCTGATCAAACAACGCAAGGACAGCGTGGCCGCCTACGAACAGGCCAACCGCGCCGACCTGGCCGCCGTGGAAGCCGCCGAGATCGCGGTGCTGGCGGCCTACCTGCCCGCGCGCATGGGTGCCGAAGAGGTCACTGCCGCCGTGAAGGCCATCGTGGCCGAACTGGGTGCCAAGGGGCCTGGCGACATGGGCAAGGTGATGGGCGCGGTCAAGGCCCAACTGGCTGGTAAGGCCGACATGGGGCAGGTCAGCGCCGCGGTGAAAGCGGCACTGGCGGGCTGATCAGCTGCCTGCGATTTTCATCCGGTTCACCAGGATCGACCCCGTCGTCTTGGCGCCATAGTTGTAGGCATCCGCCCCCACCGCGGTGATGCCCATCAGCATGTCCTTCAGGTTGCCGGCGATGGTGATTTCTTCCACCGGGTAGGCGATCTCGCCGTTCTCAACCCAGAAACCACTGGCGCCGCGCGAGTAGTCGCCGGTGACGTAGTTCACGCCCTGCCCCATCAGCTCGATCACCAGCAAACCGGTGCCGAGTTTTTGCAGCATCGCGTTCAGATCGTCGCCGCGCTTGGTGCGGCGCGAGGTGAGTGTGAGGTTGTGCGAGCCACCGGCATTGCCGGTGGTCTTCATGCCGAGTTTGCGGGCCGAGTAGGTGCTGAGGAAATAGCCTTCCAGCGTGCCGGCGTCCACCACCTTGCGGGCGCGCGTCTGCACGCCTTCGTCGTCAAACGGCGAGCTGCCTTTGCCACGGCGGAGGAACGGGTCTTCGGCAATGTCGATGTGTTTCGCAAACACCTGCTTTCCCAACGAGTCCAGCAAAAACGTACTCTTGCGGTACAGCGCACCGCCACTCACCGCCTGCACAAAACCACCCAGCAGGCCACTGGCCATGGGCGACTCAAACAGCACCGGGCATTGCACGGTGGCGATTTTGCGTGCCTTGAGCCGGCTCAGCGCGCGTTGCGCGGCGTAGCGGCCCACCGCTTCTGGCGCTGCCAGTTCATCGGCATGGCGCATGGAGCTGTACCAGGCGTCGCGCTGCATGTCGCGGCCCTTGCCCGCAATCGGGGCAACCGAAATGGAATGGCGCGAGCTGGCGTAGCCGCCACGGAAGCCATGCGTGTGGGCGCTGAAGAAGTGGCTTTGCTGGGCCGACACGCCCGCGCCTTCGCTGTTGCTGATGCGTTTGCTGGTGGCAAAGGCCGCGGCCTCGCAGGCCATGGCCAGTTCGGCCGCGCGGGCGCTGTCAATCGCCCAGGGGTGGAACAAATCGAGGTCGGGTTGGGTGGTGGCAATGTCGGCCTCGTCGGGCAGGCCGGCCAGCGGGTCTTCGGCGGTGAAGCGGGCGATGTCGTAGGCGGCTTGCACCGTTTGCTTGACGGCCGCGGCCGAGAAATCGGACGTGCTGGCGTTGCCGCGGCGCTGGCCCAGGTACACCGTCACGCCGAGCGATTTGTCGCGGTTGCGCTCCACCGTTTCCAGCTCGCCCTTGCGCACCGAAACGCTGAGGCCGCAGCCTTCGGAGGCTTCGGCCCCGGCGTTGGTGGCGCCCAGTTTCTTGGCGTGGGCCATGGCACTGTCCACCAGGTCTTCAAAGAACGGGCGGCTGTAGCTGAAGCCGTTTTCGGGCGGGGTGGCGGAGGTGTGGGCAGGTGAGGTCATATCGACGGCTATGATACTTGGCGCTGTCATCGGTCGATGCCGCAGCCGCATTACCCATACCGCACCCCAGATGTCCCGAAAATTCAAAAAAGGCTATTTCGTTCAAGGCCAGTTCGTTGCCGAGGGCAGTGAACTCGACCTGGAGCTGAAACGCGAGCTCAAAGGCAGCGACGAGGCCAGCCGCACCGACATGAAGCGGGAGAGCACCGAGCTGCAAAAACTCGGCGAAGACCTGCTGACGCTGAGCGCCGAACGCCTGGGCAAACTCGGCCTGTCTGAAAAGCTCACCGACGCCGTGGCCGAGGCGCGCCGCATCACCAACTTCGAGGGCAAGCGCCGCCAGATGCAGTTCATCGGCAAACTGATGCGCAAGCTGGAAGACGACCAGCTCGCCGCCGTGCGCGACGCGCTGCAGTCCCAGCACAGCGGGCCCGCCAGCGAAACCCTGGCGCTGCACCAGACCGAGCAGTGGCGCGATGCGCTGCTGGCCACCGATGAGGCGCTGGCCCTGTGGCTGGAGGCCTTCCCCGACACCGACACGCAGCAGCTGCGTGCGCTGATCCGCCAGGCCCGCAAAGACGCCACCGCCCTGCCCAACGCACCGGCAGGCGAGGCGCCGCGCCATGGCAAGGCCTACCGGGAAATTTTCCAGTTTGTGAAGGAGCACCTGAGCCATGTCCCAGAGTGACCACGACCCGGTGAAGATCGGGATCGTCTCGATCAGTGACCGCGCTTCGACCGGTGTTTACGAAGACAAAGGCCTGCCCGCGCTGAAAGACTGGCTGAGCCGTGCGCTGAAGAACCCGATCACCTTCGAGCCGCGCCTGATCCCCGACGAACAAGAACGCATCAGCGCCACGCTCATTGAACTGGTGGACGCCGGCTGCGCGCTGGTGCTGACCACCGGCGGCACCGGCCCTGCGCTGCGCGACGTGACGCCCGAGGCCACGCTGGCGGTGGCGCACAAGGAGATGCCCGGCTTTGGTGAACAGATGCGGCAGATCAGCCTGAAGTTCGTGCCCACGGCCATTTTGTCGCGCCAGGTGGCGGTGGTGCGTGGCCAGAGCCTGATCATCAACCTGCCGGGGCAACCGAAGGCCATCCAGGAAACGCTGGAAGGTGCGCGCAGTGCCGATGGCAGCCTGCTGATGGCGGGCATTTTTGCGGCGGTGCCCTACTGTGTGGACCTGATTGGTGGCCCCTACATGGAGACCGACGACGCGGTGTGCAAGGCGTTCCGGCCCAAGGCGGCGATCCGGCCACCGCGCTGAAGCAACGCTACTTTCCAACCAGCTGCGTCAGCTTCTCGGCTTCAAAACATTCCTCGCGCGCCGCATCGCCGGGCACACAGTCGCCTTCCTTCCGGTTGGCAGACAACTTCTCAATCGCCTCCCACAGCAGCGCAATCTGGTGTTCCTGCGACGCCGTCTGGTCGATCAGCCCACGCATCGCCTGGCTCAGCGGGTCGTCTTCCTGGGTGATGCCGTAGGCTGAGAACTTCGGGTCGCCGGGAGTGACGTCGGCGCTCTCACCGGTTTTGGACGGGATGATGCGCGCCGGAATGCCCACCGCCGTGGCGCCCGGAGGCACCGGCTTGATGACCACCGCATTGCTGCCGATCTTGGCCCCGTCGCCCACCACAAAACCGCCGAGCACCTTGGCACCGGCGCTGACCACCACGTCTTTGCCCAGTGTGGGGTGCCGCTTGGCGCCTTTGTACAGCGAGGTGCCGCCCAGCGTCACGCCCTGGTAGATGGTGCAGCCGTCGCCAATCTCGGCGGTTTCGCCGACCACCACGCCCATGGCGTGGTCAAAAAACACGCGCTCACCGATCTTGGCGCCAGGGTGGATCTCGATGCCGGTGGCCCAACGGGCCACGTGCGAGGTAAACCGGCCCAGCCACTTGAAGCCGTGGTGCCAGAACCAGTGCGCCGGCCGGTGCAGCCAGATCGCGTGCAAACCGGGGTAGCAGGTCAGCACCTCCCAGGTGCTGCGGGCGGCCGGGTCGCGGTCAAGAATGCATTGGATGTCGGAGCGCAGGCGCGAGAACATGGCTTTTGGTTATATCGTTATGCTGGCAGTCTATCGCTTCGGCTGGCCGGCTGCTGCAGCCGTTTCCAGCATGGCTTTGGCCACCCCGCGCAGGATGTGGATCTCTTCGGTGCCGAGTTCGGCACGGTTGAACAGCTGGTTCAGCCGGGGCATGAGTTTTTTGGGGGCGGCCGGGTCCAGAAAGCCCACGGCGGTGAGCGCCTGTTCCCAGTGCCCGAGCATCGCGGCCACCGCGGCGGCGTCGGCCAACGGGCGCGCAGGCGTGGTGTCCTGCACAGAAAACCCGCCCAACGCTTGCCGCCAGTCGTAGGCCACCACCTGGATCGCCGAGGCCAGGTTCAGCGAGCCGAATTTCGGGTTGGTGGGAATGCTCAGCGCCACATGGCAGCGGTAGACGTCTTCGTTGCGCATGCCAAAGCGCTCGGAACCGAACAAAAACGCCACGCCAGCGGCGTCTGAGGGCGAATTTAAAGCCAAATCGGCCTCAAGCCCTAGTGAAACCTCAGAAATTAGCTCCTGTTTCAATAGCAGATCAAAGTACGCACGTGGCGCCATCGTGGGCGGGCCGAAGTCGCGTGGCGTCATGGCGGTGGCGCACAGGTGGGTCATGCCGTCCAGCGCTTCGTCCAGCGTGGCGACGATGCGCGCGTTGTGCAGCACGTCGAGCGCGCCGCTGGCCCGCTGGATGGTTTCTTCGCGCCGCAGCACGTTGTCCCAGCGCGGCGCCACCAGCACCAGGTCGTCAAACCCCATCACCTTGAGCGCACGCGCTGCCGCGCCCACATTGCCGGCGTGGCTGGTGTTGATCAGAACAAAGCGTGTCTTCATCGGGTCGGCGGTTAAAATACGCGATTGTCGCCGCCCGCATTGCCGGGCGTGCTTACCGCTCTTGACCGCACTTAACAATTCATGTCGCCCAACCTGCACCCCATGCTCAACGTGGCCATCAAGGCTGCACGCGCCGCCGGCGCCATCATCAACCGTGCTGCGCTGGACGTGGAAGCGGTGCGCATCTCGCAAAAAGAAGTCAACGACTTCGTCACCGAGGTCGACCAGGCGAGTGAAAAAGCGATCATTGAAACCCTGCTGACGGCCTACCCCGGCCACGGCATCCTGGCCGAAGAGTCGGGCTCCGAGCACGGCGCAAAAGACTCTGAGTACGTCTGGATCATCGACCCGCTCGACGGCACCACCAACTTCATTCACGGCTTTCCGGTCTACTGCGTGAGCATCGCGCTGGCGGTGCGCGGCAAGATCGAGCAAGCGGTGATTTACGACCCCTCCCGCAACGACCTGTTCAGCGCCACCAAGGGCCGTGGCGCCTACATGAACGACCGCCGGCTGCGCGTCTCCAAACGCATTCGCCTGGCCGACTGCCTGCTCGCCACCGGCTTCCCTTTCCGCAAGGGCGACAACTTCAAGAACTACCTGGCCATCATGGCCGACATCATGCCGCGCACCGCCGGCCTGCGCCGCCCCGGTGCCGCCGCGCTCGACCTCGCCTATGTGGCCGCCGGCTTCACCGACGGCTTCTTCGAAACCGGCCTGGCGCCCTGGGACATGGCCGCCGGCTCGTTGCTGGTGCAGGAAGCCGGTGGCCTGGTGGGCAACTTCACCGGCGAAGCCGACTTTCTGGACCACAAGGAGTGCCTGGCCGCCAACCCCCGGGTCTACGCCCAGATGGTGCCGCTGCTGGCCAAGTACAGCAAGTTCGCCACCGCCGGTGAAAAAGCCGCTGTGCGCCAGGCCAACGCCAGCCCGACCACGCTCAGCCTGCCTGAAAACGACGACAGCGCGCCGCTCTGAGCCCAGCCTGTTGGGCGTCGCGTGTGTGACTTTTGTCCTACAACACTGGTATTAACCCGGTCTCATAGGGGGGAATAAATCGGTACCATCTCGTACCAAATAGAACGACCGTTCTTATTTGGCACCTGGACACACCGACCATGACCCTGCAACCGCTGACCCTGACCGCGCTGGCATTGAGCGCCCTCCTCGCTGCCTGTGGCGGCGGTGACGGGCCCGGCCCGAAAACCGACACCATGCAAGTCCGCGTCGTCGGTGACGACCAGGGCGACAGTGGCGCCTTCGGCTACAAGTTCACCATCCAGAACTCGGAGAGCGCCACCCCCTTCCCGATCTTCACCGAGCTGGTGGCGGCCAGTTTGAATGCGCCGCCAATCTGCAGCCACTACACCGGGGTGAACACCAGCGTTCAGTTCACCACCAATTCGGACTGCACCAGCTACGCCATTGCCGGCAGCCGGATCAACTTCCAGCCCACGGTGGCCAACAACCTGCGTGCCCTGCCGCTGATTGGCGACGTGGTGAACGGTGCGGCACCACCGAGCAGCCCGCTGGACCAGGTGCTTTCCTTCCTGCCAGGTCTGGGCAGCGTGCTGAGCAACCTGCCCTCGCTGCCCTTGGTGGGCGGCGTCATCCAGGGCGTGGTGAACCAGTTGCCCGGCGTGACGGCGGGGTCCACGCCCCTGTCCATCCCCAACCAGTTTGCGGCCCTGGCCGCCAACGGCATCAACGCCAAAGACGTCATCATCGTCGTCGCCGGCACCAACGACGCGGCCGACCTCGCCACCGTCTACCTGCAGTCCAGCATTGACCAAGGCATTGCCTTCAGCAACCTGGTCGGCACCTTGGGCATCAACAACGCCGACCGCCGCGTCGCGGGCAACGAGTACATGGTCAAGCTGGCCGACAACCTGTACAACAGCATCAGCGGCACGCTGCTCACGAACGGTGCCAAAAAGGTGGTGGTGCTGAACCTGCCCAACATCATCCAGACGCCCCGCCTCAGCCAGGCCCGCCGGACCATTGCAGGCGCAGAAGAGAAAGTGCCTGTGGTACGCGAGTGGGTGGACACCTTCAACCGCCGGCTGGCCGCCAACATCGGTACCGAAAAACGGGTGGTGCCGGTGGACTACCTCAAGCTGCTGAACGACGCGGTGACCGACTCGGTTGCGCTGGCCCTCACCAACTCGGTGGACGCCGCCTGCCCGCCCACCGGCACCGGCACGCTCGACATGCTGCCCACCTACGACATCAAGGCGTGCACCTCGACGCTGCTCTCGGCCAACCCGCCAATGGGCACCACCAACCAGAACTGGTGGCGCAGCTATGCGTTCGCCGACAGCGTTCACATCACCCCTTACTTGCACAACCTGCTGGCCCGTGGCGTCAACCTCGAGTTGATCCGCGCCGGCCTGCTCTGAACCCTGCCAGGACCCCTACGATGAACACGATCACGTTGACCACGCTGGCCCTTGCCGCCGGCTTCTTCGCCAGCAGCGCCTCCGCCCAGTACGAAGGCCAGTTCCTGATCCGCGGTGGCGTCACCCGCATCACGCCCAAGGTCGAAAGCAGTGACCTGTCGGCCCCGGCCCCCACCGGCAGCAAGGTCGACAACGGCCCGAGCACCCGTCCGGGTGGCGGCATCTCGCTGATGATGACCGACAACATCTCGGTCGACATCCCCCTGGCCCCCCCTTTCAAGTTCCCGGTCACCGGCACCGGCTCTATCCAGGGTGTCGGCCAGATCGCCACCGTGAAGTCGCTGCCCGCCACGCAGTTTGTGCAGTACCGCTTTTTTGACGCCGAAGCCGCTTTCCGCCCCTACGTAGGCCTGGGTGTCACCTACGCTTACTTCTTCAAGGAAAAAGGCAGCGCTGCCCTCACCGGCCTGACCAACCCTGGCGGCCCGCCCACACGCCTTTCGGTCAAGTCGAAGTTCGCCCCCACGGTGCAGCTCGGTTTCAGCTACATGCTGGCCGACCCGTACTTCATCGACGTGTCGTACGCCAAGACCTTCCTGAAGACCCGTGTCACGCTGTCCACCGGCCAGACGCAAGACCTCGTGCTGAACCCCCGCACGCTGCAAATCGGCGTGGGCATGGCGCTCTGACCTGAGCACGCCTTGCCCAGACGCCCGCCGGCTTCGCGCCTGGCGGGCGTTTTGCCGTCTGGCCCGCTGGCCCGACTGGCTACACTGCAGGGCTTGTCTGTCCCCTACACCGAGCTGGTTTTGCCTCTTTCCCCCGCCCTTGCCGACCTGAGCGCCCACACGCCCATGATGCAGCAGTACCTGCGCATCAAGGCCGAACACCCCGGCACGCTGGTGTTCTACCGCATGGGCGATTTCTACGAGCTGTTTTTTGCCGACGCCGAGAAGGCCGCCCGGCTGCTCGACATCACACTCACGCGGCGCGGCCAGTCGGCCGGCGAGCCGGTGGTGATGTGCGGCGTGCCCTTCCACGCGATGGAAGGCTACCTGGCGCGGCTGATCCAGCACGGCGAGTCGGTGGCGATTTGCGAACAGGTGGGCGACGTGGCCACCGCCAAAGGCCCGGTGGAACGCAAGGTGGTGCGGGTGGTGACCCCCGGCACGCTGACCGACAGCGCGCTGCTGGGCGACAAGACCGAGTCGTGGCTGCTGGCCGTGCACCAGGGCACGCGCGCCGCCAAGGCCAACGGCTGCGGCCTGGCCTGGCTCAGCGTGACCCAGGGCGAGCTGCACCTGGCCGAATGCGCCAGCGACGACCTGCCGGCGTGGATCGCCCGCATCGCCCCCAGCGAGGTGCTCTACAGCGCCGACGCCACACCCGCCTTCGCCCAGGGTCTCAAAACCCTGCGGGCCGACAACGCCCTCGCCCTCACCGAGCGCCCGGCCTGGCAGTTTGAAGCCGCTTTGGGCCAGCGCCTGCTGCAAACACAGCTGGGTACCCAGAACCTGAGCGCCTGGCAGGCCGACGACCTGCCGCAGGCCCACGCCGCCAGCGCCGCCCTGCTGGGCTATGCCGAACACACCCAGGGCCGCGCGCTGTCGCACCTGCAAACGCTGCGCGTGCACCGGGCCGACGACGTGATCGACCTGCCCGCCGCAACGCGCCGCAACCTGGAGCTGACCCGCACGCTGCGCGGCGAAGAAACGCCCACGCTGCTGTCGCTGCTCGACACCTGCATGACCGGCATGGGCAGCCGCTTGCTCAAGGGCTGGCTGCTCACGCCCCGGCGCGAACGCCACGACGCACAAGCGCGGCTCGCCGCGGTGGCCGACCTGCGCGGCAGCAACAACCAGGGCCCGTGGCGCACGCTGCGCGACCAGCTCAAGGGCTGCAGCGATGTGGAGCGCATCACCGCCCGCATCGCGCTGCGCCAGGTGCGCCCGCGCGAGCTGCTGGCGCTCCAGCTGACGCTACAAAAAACAGAGCGTATCCTGCAGCCTGCACTAGGGCTCGGGGCACTTTTGACTCAAATTTCGGCCGATTTGAGCCCACCAGAGGCCGTGGCAACCCTTTTGGGCCATGCGATTGACCCGGAACCCGCCGCGCTGGTGCGCGACGGCGGTGTGATTGCCCCCGGCTTTGACGCCGAGCTGGACGAACTGCGGGGCATCCGCGACAACTGCGACGCCTTTTTGCTCGACCTGGAAACCCGCGAGAAAGCCCGCACCGGCATTGCCAACCTGCGGGTGCAGTTCAACAAGGTGCATGGCTTCTACATCGAGGTCACGCAGGGCCAGATCGACAAGGTGCCCGACAACTACCGCCGCCGCCAAACGCTGAAGAACGCAGAGCGCTTCATCACGCCCGAACTGAAGGCGTTTGAAGACAAGGCCCTCAGCGCGCAGGAACGGGCGCTGGCGCGCGAGAAATGGCTCTACGAGCAGGTGCTGGACCAGCTGCAGCCCTTTGTGCCACCACTGACCCGGCTGGCGGTGGCGCTGGCCTCGCTCGACGTGCTGTGCACACTGACCGAACGTGCGCTCACGCTCGGCTGGTGCGCACCGACCTTTGTGAAAGAACCGTGCATCGCCATCGAGTCCGGCCGCCACCCGGTGGTGGAAGCGCGGCTGGCCGAAACCGGCGGTGGCAGCTTCATTGCCAACCACACCGCGCTGGGCCCGAAGCAGCGCATGCAGGTCATCACCGGCCCCAACATGGGCGGCAAGTCCACCTACATGCGGCAGGTCGCCATCGTGGTGCTGTTGGCCAGCATCGGCAGCCACGTGCCCGCCAGCGCCTGCCGGCTCGGGCCGATCGACGCCATCCACACCCGCATCGGCGCGGCCGACGACCTGGCCAACGCGCAGTCCACCTTCATG
>JAZKIY010000023.1:0-9782 GCA_040384665.1 Pseudomonadota bacterium | reverse complement strand
CTGCCATTGAACGACACCCGCGTGCCAAGGATTATAGGGAGCCCTGCGGGGCATGCCAGGCGACAAATCGGTGTGACGGCAAGCTTTGCGCGCCCCGTCCTACAGCAATGTCGGCCCCTGCCGATGGCCGCCCCGTCCCTGCTTGCCTAAAGTGGAACTGTGCCTGACCGAACACCCGGTGCCAACGCCGCTGCCTTCGCGTTAGCCGGCAACCACCGGGGGGTCAGGCCATTAACTTTTTAAGGAAACCCATGAAAAAAGCAGCCCTCATCATTGGACTTGTGTCCGCCCAGGCATTCGCAATTGGCGCCTTTGCCCAGACCACCAAGACCGATCCCCTGAGCTTGCCCAACAGCCCTCATTTGAACGTGGCCCCTGCGGATGCGCAGCGCACGCCTGAAGACACCCCCAAGCCCGGCAAGTCCAACGCAGCCGCAACGTCTGCAACGAAGGCGGACAAACAAATGGCCAAACAGGAACGTGTGGCAGCGCGCAAGAACCGCATTGCCGAACAAAATGCGGCCCCACCAGCGGGCAGCGCAGCATCGCCCAGCGGCGTGAAGTCGCCGGACAGCGGCCCTAAATAAGCCTGAGCCTTGCCACAACGGGCCGCACCTTGGTGCGGCCCGTTGTGCGTTTGGCGACGGTTCGACGGCTATTTGGCGATGTCGCCCAAACAGAGGTACTTCATCTCCAGGTACTCCTCCATGCCGTGCGACGAGCCTTCGCGGCCCAGGCCGGACTGCTTGACGCCACCAAACGGCACATGCTCGGTGGCGATGACGCCGGCGTTGATGCCGACCATGCCGTATTCCAGCGCTTCGGCCACGCGGAAAATGCGGCCGACGTCGCGGCTGTAGAAGTAGCTGGCGAGGCCGAACTCGGTGTTGTTCGCGGCATCGATGGCTTCTTGCTCGGTCTTGAAGCGGAACACCGGCGCCAGCGGGCCAAAGGTTTCTTCGGTGGCGCACAGCATGTTGGCGGTGGCTTCTGAAATGACCGTGGGCTCGAAGAACTGGCCGGCCAACTTGTGGCCGCCCACCACCACCTGGCCGCCCTTGGCCACGGCGTCGGCCACATGGCGCTGCACCTTGTCCACGGCGGCGTCTTCGATCAGCGGGCCCTGGGTCACGCCGTCGTCAAAACCGTTGCCGACCTTGAGGCCGCGCACCTTGGCGGCGAACTTCTGCACAAAGGTGTCGTACACGCCGTCCTGCACATAGATGCGGTTGGCGCAGACGCAGGTCTGGCCGGCGTTGCGGTACTTGCTGGCCAGCGCGCCTTCTACCGCACTGTCCAGGTCGGCGTCGTCGAACACGATGAAGGGCGCGTTGCCGCCCAGTTCCAGGGAGAGCTTCTTGATGCTGGGCGCGCTCTGCGCCATCAGAATGCGGCCGACCTCGGTGCTGCCGGTGAAGCTGATGTGGCGCACCGTGTCGCTGGCGCAGAACACCTTGCCGGCGGCAATGGAGTTGTCGCTGTCGGCGGTGATGACGTTCAGCACGCCGGGTGGGATGCCGGCACGCAGCGCCAGTTCGGCCGCGGCCAGCGCGGTCAGCGGCGTGAGTTCGGCCGGTTTGATGACCACGGTGCAGCCCGCGGCCAGCGCCGGCGCCACCTTGCGGGTGATCATCGCCAGCGGGAAGTTCCAGGGCGTGATGGCGGCGCACACGCCGATGGGTTGCTTCAGCACCAGCAGGCGGCGGTTGTTGTCGAAGGGGGGCAGGGTTTCGCCGTTCACGCGCTTGGCTTCTTCGGCAAACCACTCCACAAAGCTCGCGCCGTAGGTGATTTCGCCACGCGCCTCGGCCAGCGGCTTGCCCTGTTCGGCGGTGAGGATGCGGGCGAGGTCGTCCACATTCGCCATCAGCAGCTGATACCACTTCATCAAAATGGCGTGGCGCTGCTTGCCGGTCTGGCTGCGCCAGGCGGGCCAGGCGGCGTTGGCGGCGGCGATCGCCTGTTCGGTTTCAGCGCGGCCCAGGTTCGCCACATCGGCCAGCTTGTGGCCGGTGGCAGGGTCAAGCACGTCAAAACGCTGGTGGCCAGCCACCCATTGGCCGTTGACCAGGCCGTCGGTGCGCAGCAGGCTGGGGTCGTTGAGCAATGAAAGTGGGGAAGGTGGGGGGGAAGTCTTCATGTCCAAAGCGGTCTCCTGAGCGGGCACGGCCCTGAGCGACCCTGCCTGAATGCGTTTGAGCATAGCGTTTTGGTCAAAACAGCGCTGTCATCCGGGCGCCACCCCAAACTTATAATCCAAGGCTCCATGAGCACAACCACCTTCACCGTCGCGGACATCCGCAAATCCTTCCTCGATTTCTTCGCTGCCAAGGGCCACACCGTGGTGGCGTCGAGTCCTTTGGTGCCGGGCAACGACCCGACGCTGATGTTCACCAACTCGGGCATGGTGCAGTTCAAGGACGTGTTTCTCGGCACCGACAAACGCAGCTACGTGCGCGCCGCCTCGGTGCAGGCCTGCCTGCGTGCCGGCGGCAAACACAACGACCTGGAAAACGTGGGCTACACCGCGCGCCACCACACCTTCTTCGAGATGCTGGGCAACTGGAGTTTTGGCGACTACTTCAAGCGCGACTCACTGAAGTGGGGCTGGGAACTGCTGACGCAAGTCTACAAACTGCCGCCCGAGAAATTGACGGCCACCGTCTACATCGACGACCAGGAGGCCTACGACATCTGGACGAAAGAGATTGGCCTGCCGCCCGAGCGCGTGATCCGCATTGGCGACAACAAGGGCAAGAAGTACGCGTCCGACAACTTCTGGATGATGGCCGACACCGGCCCCTGCGGCCCGTGCAGCGAAATTTTCTATGACCACGGTGAGCACATCCCCGGCGGCCCTCCCGGCAGCCCTGGCGAAGACGGTGACCGTTTCATTGAGATCTGGAACCACGTGTTCATGCAGTTCGACATGCAGCCCGACGGCAGCCTGGTCAACTTGCCCGCCCCCTGCGTGGACACCGGCATGGGCCTGGAGCGGCTCGCCGCCATCCTGCAGCACGTGCACAGCAACTACGAGATTGACATTTTCGACGCGCTGATCAAAGCCGCCAGCCGCGAAACCGGTGAAAAAGACCTCGACAACAAGAGCCTGCGCGTGATCGCCGACCACATCCGCGCCACCGCATTTCTGGTGGCCGACGGCGTGGTTCCGAGCAACGAAGGCCGTGGCTACGTGCAGCGCCGCATCGTTCGCCGCGCCATCCGCCATGGCTACAAGCTGGGCAAGAAAACACCGTTCTTCCACAAGCTGGTGCCCGACCTGGTGGCGCTGATGGGCGACGCCTACCCGCGCCTGAAGGCCGACGCCGCGCGCATCACCGAGGTGCTGAAGACCGAGGAAGAGCGCTTCTTCGAGACGCTGGCCACCGGCATGGACATTCTTGACGCGGCCCTGGCAGGCGGCCAGACCGTGCTGCCTGGCGACGTGGCTTTCAAGCTGCACGACACCTACGGCTTCCCGCTCGATCTGTCGGCCGACGTTTGCCGCGAGCGCGGCCTGTCGGTGGACGAAGCCGGGTTCCACGCCGCGATGGAACGCCAGAAGGCGCAGGGCCGCGCCGCCGGCAAGTTCAAGCAAGACCGCGCGCTGGACTACACCGGCCCCGGCCACGCCTTCACCGGCTACGACGTGCTGGAAGAGCCCGCCCGCGTGGTGGCGCTGTACAAGGACGGTGTGCCGGTGCCGCAGTTGGCCCAAGGCCAGTCGGGCGTGGTGGTGCTGGACACGACGCCGTTTTACGCCGAGAGCGGCGGCCAGGTCGGCGACGCCGGCGTGCTGGCGGCCGATGGCGTGTTGTTCAGCGTGGACGACACGCAAAAGATCAAGGCCGACGTGTTTGGCCACCACGGCACGCAAACGCATGGCACGCTGCAGGTGGGCGACGCGGTGCTGGCCCATGTGGACGTGCCACGGCGCCAGGCCACCATCCGCAACCACTCGGTGACGCATTTGATGCACAAGGCCCTGCGCGAAGTGCTTGGCACCCACGTGCAGCAAAAGGGCAGCCTGGTCGATGCCGACAAGACACGTTTCGATTTCACCCACAACGCGCCGGTCACCGACGCGCAGATCCGCGAGATTGAAAAACGGGTGAACGACGAGATCCTCGCCAACGCACCGACGCACGCCAAAGTGATGGACCTGGAGTCGGCGCAGAAAACCGGCGCGGTGATGCTGTTTGGCGAGAAGTACGGCGAAACCGTGCGCGTGCTCGACATTGGCAGCAGCCGCGAACTCTGCGGCGGTACCCATGTGCAACGCACCGGCGACATCGGCTTCTTCACCATCTCGGCCGAAGGCGGCGTGGCCGCTGGCGTGCGCCGGGTGGAGGCGCTGACCGGCCAGAACGCGCTGGCCTATGTGCAGGGCATGGAAGCCACGCTGGGTGGCGTGGCCGGCACGCTGAAGGTCACGCCTGGCGAACTGCCGGCCCGCGTCGGCGCGATGCTGGAGCAGGTGCGTGAGCTGGAAAAAGAACTCAGCGCGCTGAAAAGCCGCCTGGCGTCGTCACAAGGCGACGAGCTGGTGAACCAGGCGGTGGAGGTGAGCGGCCTCAAGGTATTGGCCGCCACGCTGCCCGGTGCCGACGCCAAAACCCTGCGCGAGACGCTGGACAAGCTGAAAGACAAGCTCAAGACCGCCGCCATCGTGCTGGCTGCGGTCGATGGGGACAAGGTGCAGCTGGCGGCCGGTGTCACGGCGGACAGCGTGGGCCGGGTCAAGGCCGGTGAGCTGGTCAACTTTGTGGCGCAGCAGGTCGGCGGCAAGGGCGGTGGCAAGGCCGACCTCGCCATGGCCGGTGGCACACAGCCGGCGGGCCTGCCGGCGGCGCTGGCCTCGGTGGCGGGCTGGGTGGCGGCGAAGCTGGGCTGACCCGCTTCGGGGCTCAGCGCCCCAGGGCCGCGCGCACTTCGCGGCCCAGTTCAATCACCGCCATCGCGTAGTAACTGCTCTGGTTGTAGCGGGTGATGGCGTAGAAGTTCTGCGTGCCCGCCACGTAGCTCGGCTCGTCGCTGCCGTTTTGCAGTTCCACCAGCGCCAGCAGGCCAGGGTGCGCCAGCGCCGCGCCTTCCAGCACCGCGCCTTTGGCGGTGAAGCCTGCCACGTTGAACGTGGGCAGGATGTCGGGTGCGAGCAGGGCGTCTTTGTTCAGGCGGGTGGTGTCAAACGCCACCGTGTAGTGGGTGGGCAGCCCCTTTTCCCAGCCGAAGGCCTTGAAGTAGTTCGCCACCGAGCCGACCACGTCGGCCTGGCTCTCGAACAAATCCACCTTGCCGTCGCCGTCAAAGTCGATCGCGTACTTGTGCCAGCTCGACGGCATGAACTGCGGCCAGCCCATCGCGCCGGCGTAGCTGCCTTTCAGCGACAGCGGGTCCATGCCGGTGCGGCTGGCCAGGCTCAACACCTGTTCCAGCTCACCCCGGAAGTAGGCGGTGCGTTCGGCGGCGCGCGGGTGGGCGGCGGGGAAATCAAACGCCAGGGTGGTCAGCGCGTCCAGCACGCGGAAGTTGCCGGTCTGCTGGCCGTAGACGGTTTCCACACCGACGATGCCGACGATGATCTCGGCCGGCACACCGTACTCGCGCTCGGCCCGTTCCAGCGCGGCCTGGTTGGCTTCCCAGAAAGCCATGCCGGCGTTGATGCGGTAGGTGTCGATGAAGCGGCTGCGGTAGAGGCGCCAGTTTTTCGGTGTGCCGGACGGCGCGGGCGTCATCAACCGGGTGACCACCGGCAGGAAGGTGGCCTGGCCAATGGCGTCGCGCACCCAGGCGCGGTCGAGGTTGCGGCGGTCGGCCAGGTCGTCGGCAAAACGCATCGCGTCGTCGCGGGTGGCGTAGGCCGGGCCGGGTTCGGCCTTGGGGGCGCGGGCGGCGGTCTTGATGGCGAGCACGTTGCCGCGCCGTTCGCTGGCGGTGGGGGCCTTGGCGTCTTTCGCCTTGGCCGCCGGTTTGCCTTTCTGGGCGACCTTGTTGTTGGTTTTTGTGGCTTTGGCGGCCTTGGAAGGGGTTTTTTGGGCCGCCACCGGCTTCGCAGGGGTCTTTTCAGAGGCTTTTTCGGCTTGCGCCCTAGTGAAACCTAGCGACAGTGCTATGAATACAGTAGCGATTACGGCAAAGGCCGCCAATCGGCCAGGGAGCGAGGGGGTCAAGCGGTGCATTCAGGTGGGCCAGGTCAGTTGGTTGAATTGTCGCCGCAGCTGCGTCAGCGGTGTGACAGGGCTTGGCGCGTAGCGCTGGGATTCGAGCTGCAGCAGCCAGTCGGCCAGTGACTCGCCCGCCGGGCCGAAGTGTTGGCGCACGCGGGCGGCCATCTCGCGTGGCGGGCAGGCCGGGGGCAGCGTGAGGCCGGTTTGGCGCAGGCGTTGGCGGCAGCGCTCCAGCAGGCGCAGCCAGGGGTCGTGCTGGCTGCGCTCCCACAGTGTCCAGCCGGCGCCCACCAGGCTGGCGAACACCACCACACCAATCAGCAAATAGGCCAGGTCTTGCCAGCTGGGGGATTCAAAGCCGAGGTTCTTGAGCAAGTCGAACTGGCGGCTCTGGGTGTAGTTCAGCACCCACTGGTTCCAGCCGTTGTTCAGCGCCTCCCAGCCGGCGCGCAGGCTGGCCAACAGGTCGGGGCTGACGGTGCCGAACGCACCGGCGAAGGCACCGGCAATCGCGCCTTGTGGTGCCCGCAGCGGCTGGAAGCTGCCGGTGCGGCCGGGGGCCACGGCGCTGGTCGGGTCCACCCGCACCCAGCCAAGACCCGCCTGCCAGATTTCGGTCCAGGCGTGGGCGTCGCTCTGGCGCACGGTCCAGAAGCCGTCGACGTTGTTGCGCTGGCCACCCTGGTAGCCGGTGACCACGCGGGCGGGCACGTCGAGCGCGCGCATCAACACCACAAAGGCCGAGGCGATGTGTTCGCAAAAACCTTCCTTCCGGTCGAACCAGAATTCGTCGGCGGTGTTGTTGCCATAGACGCCGGGTTCCAGCGTGTAGCTGTAGCCGCCGGTGCGCAGGCGCTGCAGCACCGCATTGGCCAGCACGTTGGCGGTGGCGGAGGCGAGCTGCGGGTCGCGCCGCATCTCGGCGGCCAGGGCCAGGGTGCGCGGGTTGAAGCCGGGTGGCAGTTCGATGTAGTCCTGCAGCTGCACCGCTTGGCGTTCCGGGCCGTGGCGGAAGTCGGTGTGGCTCTCGGCCCGGTAGCGCACCAGGTCGGTGATTGGGCGGGTGGCCAGCCACTGCAGGTCGGCGGTCATTTTCAGTTCGTAGCCGGGCAGCTCGGGCGTTTTGGCGGCGGCTTCCAGCAGGAACACCCAGGGGCGGTTGTTCGGCTCCAGCGTGACCTCGTAGCGCACCGGCGTGCCCAGCACCTGCAGGCCTGCGGGCGTCTGGAAGCGTGGCAGAAAAGACGACTGCAGCGGCCGCCACTCGCGCCCGTCAAAGCTGGAGAGCACCGGGCCGCGGAAGTACAGGTCGTTTTGCGGCGGCACCGGGCCGTCGAATTTGACGCGCATCGCAATGCTCTCGTCCAGCGCCAGCTTGGCGATGTTGCCGACCTGCATGTTGGCCGACAGCCCGCTGCGGCCGGTGAGGCCGTCGCTCGGAATGCCCCACAGTGGCGCCATGCGCGGGAACAGCAAAAACAGCACTGCCATGATGGGCGCGCCCAGCAGTGCCATCCAGCCGGCGGTGCGCGCCGCCACCAAAAGCGGCGGCCGGCCCACCGGCATGTGGGCATTGACCAAGGCGGTCAGCAGGCCCAGCAGCGCCACCAGCATGGCGGCGGCGGTGAGCAGTGACTGCGAGAAGAAGAAGTTGGTGAGCATCGTGAAGAAGCCCAGAAAGAAGATCACGAAGGCGTCGCGCCGGGCGCGCAGCTCCAGCGTTTTGAGCGCCAGCAGCACCACGGTGAGGGTGACGCCGGCGTCACGCCCGAGCAGGGTGCGGTGGGTGTAAAAAGTGGCCGCCACGGTGATGGCCAGCAGCACGCCCAGCCACCAGGCGCTTGGCAGCGGCCGGTTGCGCAGCGCCAGCGTGCCGCGCCACAGCAGCACGCCAGCGGTCAGCAGCACACACCACAGCGGCAGGTTGCTGGCCTGCGGCAACACCACCCAGGCCACGACCACCAGCAGGAACAGCGTGTCGCGGCTGTCGCGGGGCAGGGCTTGCAGCGCGTTGGATATGTTCTTCAGCACAAGGCGAGCGCTTCCAGGCAGCGGCGCTGGTGCACCGGCCCGTTGTCGGGTTTGAGTTGCCGGTTGGGCAGGCGCAGGCCGTAGTCCAGGCCCAGTTGTTCGGCCTGCATGACCCAGGCGCACAGGCGCGAGAGGCGGTGTTCAGGGTCTTGCCCACCGGCCTGGGCGTAGTCGAGCCAGAGTTCGTGGCGCTGGGGTTGCTGGGTGTCGCGGCTGACCAGTGCGCCGCTGCCGGTTTCCAGCGTCTTGGCGGCTTTTTTCCACACCACCAGCTTCAGCGGGTCGCCACGCCGGTAGGCACGCACGCCGTCGTACTCGCCCACCGTCTGGGCGCGCGCCAGGCCGGCGCCGCCGGCGCGCGGCTCGCCAGCGGGCAGTGGCGGCGGGTGGGCCTCGGGCGCGGGGTAGACCATCAGCTGCGCGGCGGGCCGCCAGATCGTCCAGACGCGGAAGGTGCCGAGCGGGAAGCGGGTTTCGGCCGTCAGCGGTGGCAGCGGGTGCTGGCCGCGCCGGGCGGGCACAAACGCCACCTGCACCGTGCTGCTGCCCAGGCCGGGCACGTCGGTCCAGCTCCAGTGGCCGTTGCCAAGCACGCTCAGGGCGATGCCGTGGCGGTCAGAACGCTTGGGATTGCTCAATTTAATGCCAAAAGTGGCCTGAGCCTTAGCGAAAACTGGCTCGGGCGCTATCAAATTCAGAGTCAATCCGCGCAGCGTGCCGTGGCACACGTGCATGCCCACCAAGGCGCTGCCAGCCAGCAGAAAGGTCAGCAGGTAACCGAGGTTGAGCTGGTAGTTGATGGACGCGACCAGCAGCACGACCAGCGTGGCGGCCAGCATCAGGCCGGGGCGGGTGGGCAGGATGTAGACGTTGCGCTGCGTCAGCGTGGTGCTGTCGGACAGCGGCAGCCGCGATTGCCACCAGCGCTGGAAACGACCCTGGACGAAGCCCAGCGGGTTGAGCAGTGTGGCGGCCATTGCTTTATGGCAAAGGCACAGCGTCAATCAAGGCGCGCACCTGTTCTACCGCACCACGCCCCGCATCACTCACCGGCACCAGCCGGTGCGCCACCGTCTGCGGCAACACCGACTGCACGTCGTCCGGCGCCACGTAGTCGCGCCCGTTGAGCAGCGCCTGCGCCTTGGCGGCGCGCACCACCGCAATGCCGGCGCGGGGCGACAGGCCCTGCAGAAACCAGCGGCCGTTGCGGGTGGCGGCGATCAGGTCTTGCACGTAGTTCAGCAGCGGCTCGGCGGTGTGCACGGCCAGCACCTGCTGCTGCAGGGCCAACAACTCCGCCAGCGTCAGCACGGCGGGCAGGGTGTCGGCCAGCTCGCGCCGGTCGTTGCCCTGCAGCAGCACGCGCTCGGCGGCACGGTCGGGGTAGCCCAGAGAGATGCGCATCAAAAAGCGGTCGAGCTGGGACTCGGGCAGGGCAAAGGTGCCGAGCTGGTCGTGCGGGTTTTGCGTGGCAATCACAAAGAAAGGTTGCGGCAGTGGGCGGGTGGCGCCCTCCACGGTGACCTGCTTTTCCTCCATGGCTTCCAGCAGCGCGCTCTGGGTCTTGGGGCTGGCGCGGTTGAT
>JAZKIY010000022.1:0-1585 GCA_040384665.1 Pseudomonadota bacterium | reverse complement strand
AGCTCAGACCCATATTGAAGCCAACAATGGTCTGCTTGGCGTAAGCCTCCAGCGGGCCGGTCTTGCTGGCGATCATCGCAATCTTGATTTCTTTGGACTGGCTCTGGGCCAGTGGCGAAACCAGGGCAGTGGTGATGGCGGCAAGCGCGATCAGGGTACGACGGTGCATGGATGTCTCCGGTTGTGGGTTATGCACCAGGATTGCACAGGTCGTGCCAGCTTTAAGCTATTGATTTTTATAGTTATTTTTTAGATGTCTTTGAGATTGACTAAAAATAATACACTATTTTTGTATTTAATTCAGACAATTGCCTTATTTCCGATCAGGGTTATCCAGACGTTCATACAGCTTGGCGCGCGAAATGCCGAGCAGCCGGGACGCCGCCAGCTTGTTGCCGCCAGTGGCTTCCATGGCGGCGGCAATGGCCCGGCGCTCGACCTGTGCAATCTGCTCGGCCAGCGGCCGCAGGGGATCGCTGGCAGACAGGTCCACGCCTTCGAGCGCAGCCGGTGCAGGCGCGATACGTTCGATGCCGGCTTCTTTCAGCACCTCTTCGAACTGCGCGCGTTCGATGTTGGCCGAGTCGCTGCGCATGGCGGCCTGCTCCAGCACATTGCGCAGCTCGCGGATGTTGCCGCGCCAGGTTTGCGCCGACAGCAGCGCCAGCGCATCGGCCGACAGTTCGGGCTGGCGGTCGCCACTGCGCAGCGCCATTTCCTCGCCCAGCACCTCCAGCAGCGCTGGAATGTCGGAGCGCCGCTCGCGCAAGGGCGGCACGCGCACCGGCAACACGTTGAGGCGGTAAAACAGGTCTTCACGAAACTTGCCTTCGCGCACCAGCACCGCGAGGTCGCGTGAGGTGGCAGCGATCAGCCGCGCGTCAAATGGAATCAGCTTGTTGGAGCCCAACGGCTCGATCTCGCCCTCCTGCAGGGCGCGCAGCAGCTTGGCCTGCAGCGCCTGCGGCATGTCGCCGATCTCGTCAAGAAACAACGTGCCGCCGTCGGCCAGCTTGAACTTGCCGTCGCGGCCCTTGCGGTCGGCACCGGTGTAGGCGCCGGGTGCCACACCAAAAAATTCGGCCTCCAGCAGGGTATCGGGCACGGCCGCGATGTTGACGCTGATAAACGGCCCGCGCGCCCGGCTGGACGCCGCATGGATGGCGTGGGCCAGCAACTCCTTGCCGGTGCCGGTTTCGCCCAGCAGCAGCACCGGGCTGCTTGTCTGCGCCGCGCGGCGCGCCTGGCGCTTGACCTCGACCGCCGCCGGACTGGTGCCTATGAAACTGGCAAACGTGTGTTTGGACTGGCGCTGCCCGCCGGTGTGCTGCAGGCGCTGGCTGGCCAGTTCGCGGCGCGCATCGTCGAGGTCGCGGTGCAGCAGCGCAAACTTGCTGATCAGCGGCTGCAGGGTGGTCTCGGGGTGGTCGAACAGCACGATGCCGATGGCGCCAATGATGTCGTCGCCGCTTTCATCGCGCAGCGGGATGCGGCTCACGACAAAGGTGCCGGCGCGATTCGTCAGCAGGTCGATCAGGAAGGCCTCGCCGGTTTCCAGCACGCGCCGCATCTGCGTGTTCGGGAT
>JAZKIY010000021.1:0-49939 GCA_040384665.1 Pseudomonadota bacterium | reverse complement strand
GGAGGACGGTTGATTCGTGTTGGACAGCGTGATCAAAACCAGGAGACTTGTGTGACTACAAAAAATGAATGTCTGTCGGCCTTCGCCCGTGTGGCGCGATGCGGTGCTTTGGCCGCCGGTGTGTTTGGTTTGGCGGGAGCCGCCCAAGCACAGACCACCTACAACGTCGCTGGCTTGGCGGACTTTACCGGTCCGTTTGCCGATGTCATGAAAGACATGACGGGTTGCCGAAAAGGCGTTCTCGACTGGTGGAGCGATGAGGTGGGCAAGGCGCAAGGCGTGGCACTTCGCGTCAAGGAATACGACACGCGCTACGACGTGGCGCAGGTGGCCAGTCTGTGGCCCGGCATCAAGTCAGAACTGGACCCCGTGGCCATTCTGGGTATCGGCGGCTCGGATGCGGCGGCCCTGCAGCAGCGATTACCCAATGACAAGGTGCCTCAGGTCCTTGCGACCGCCGGTTATGGCTTCGCGTGGAAGAGCGACAGCTGGGTGTTCAACGCCCGGGCCACCTATCCGCACGAGGCGGCGGCTTTCTACACCTGGTTGCAGAAGAAATCGGGCTCCAGCGCACCCATCAAGGTCGGTGTGATCTCTTCCGAAGTGTCCCCGGCTTATGTGGATATCCACAAGGGCATCGAGAAGTTCGCGAAAGACAACCCCAAGATCTTGGAGGTCGTGGAGACGGTCTACACCGAAGCCCAACCCACCGACCTGACCCAGCAAGTGAACCGGTTGATTCGCAAGGGCGCGACCGTGCTTCAAGTCTTCAACAACACGGCCTCCGTCGTGGCGACTCGTCGAGCCCTGCAAAGCCTTGGAAAGACCAACATCCCGATCGTCATGTCGGCCCACAATGGGTTGATTTCGTCGGGCAAGGCCTTGGGCGGTCTAGAGCAGATGGAAGGCAACTACGAGGTCTACGGGATGGCCATGCCCACGGAAGATCCGACCACGGCGCGGGCATTCTTCGAGAAGCTGCGCACCAAGTACAAGGCACAGGTCAGCTACACCTCAGCCTGCATCATGGGCATGAGCCAAGGCCTTATCGTGGCCAGAGCCTTCGAGCAGGCGGTCAAGATCAAGGGTGTCAAGGACGTCAAGGGGGAAGACGTCCGGGCGGCGCTGCTGTCGACGCCGATGCCGAGCGAACGCAGCTTCGGTGTGCTGCCCAATATCCAATATAGCAAAGACGCGCCGTTCCCCACCGAAGGCATGGCAGTCAACATCGGTACTGTTGAAAAGGGCCATTACAAGCTCCTTGAGCAGAGCGTCCCCGTGCCTGTGCTGAGCAAGTGGTAACTGCAACCCGGCGTGGATACGGTTCGTTCGGGATCCACGCCAACCCAACCGGAGACACTTGTGCTTGAACTGAACAACGTTGAGGTGTTGTACAGCGATGTCATTCTCGCTGTAAAAGGCATTTCAGCCAAAGTGCCTGCTGGGCAGTGCGTGACCTTGCTGGGCGCGAACGGTGCTGGAAAGAGCACCACGCTGAAGGCCATTTCGAACCTGATCAAGACCGAAGACGGTCGCGTGACGGCAGGCGCCATCACCTTTGATGGTGTCGACATCGCGGGGGGAAATCCGGCCGCCCAGGTCCAGAGGGGGCTGGTACACGTCATGGAAGGTCGCAAGGTTCTGCGCCACATGACGGTGGAACAAAACCTGGTGGTCGGCGGGCACATGGGCAATGGGCGCGATGCCAAGGAACTGCTTGACGAGGTGTACGGCCGTATCAAGCGGCTCGCCGCATTGCGCAACCGTACCGCGGGCTATCTGTCCGGGGGTGAGCAGCAGTTGCTGGTGATCGGGCGTGCTCTCATGGCCAGACCGAAGCTGGTCATGATCGATGAACCCTCGCTCGGCTTGGCGCCGCTTATGGTGGAAGAGGTCTATGGCTTGCTGTCTGAACTCAAGGCCAGTGGCCTGACACTGCTGATCGTCGAGCAGAACACGCGCGTCGCGCTGGAGCTGGCCGACTACGGCTACGTGATGGAAAGCGGCCGGGTCGTGCTCGAAGGCCCATCGGTCAACCTCAAGAGCAACGAGGACGTGCGCGAGTTCTATTTGGGTCTGACGGTGGACGGTGAGCGCAAGAGCTTCAGGGACATGAAACATTACCGCCGCCGAAAGCGGTGGCTGGGCTGATGGGCACGTGCCCCGCAGGATCGACAACATTCAAGGATGAGCGATGACGAGCGTTTCCAATGCATTTTTGAGCGAACAGGAAGTGATGATCCGGGAGTCGGCCCGTCGCGTGGCCAGCGAAGTGGTGGCCAGCACTGCGGCGGAACGTGACCGCAGCAGCGCCTGGCCCTACGATGAAATCCGCGCTGTGGCCGAGGTTGGCTTCATGGGGATGCTGGCGCCACAGGCCTATGGCGGCGCCGGGCTGTCGTTCGTGGAGTACTGTCTGGCGATCGAGGAGTTCGCCGCGGCGGACGGTGGTTTTGCGACCCTGATGCATGTGCACAACTCGTCCGCGCACGTGCTCCGATCGTTTGGCACCGAGGAGCAGATGCAGTTGTACCTGCCCGAGTTGGCCAGCGCCCAACGCATTGGGGCTTTTCTGTTGTCGGAGCCGCATGCCGGTTCCGACACTGCAGCCATCCGCACCACGGCCAAGCGCGATGGTGACAGCTATGTGCTCAATGGAAGCAAGCAGTGGATCTCCAACGGCAGCGAGGCCGGCTTTGCCCTGGTGGTCGCCGCCACGGGAGCACCGGGCGCTCGCGACCGCTTCAGCTTGTTCATCGCGGACCCGAAGGACCCGGGCTACGAATGCCTTCGAATCGAAAACAAGCTGGGCCAGCACACGGCGCACACCGCCCAGATTCAGCTGGACAACTTGCGTGTGCCGGCGAAGAACATGATTGGCGAGGAAGGGCGCGGTTATGGCAAGGCCCTCTCGTTGCTGTCCGACGGCCGTATCGCGATCGCAGCGCTGTCCATTGGCATTGCCCGCGCTGCCCTGGAAGCCGCGATCCGGTACGCGAAGGAGCGTGAGGCCTACGGAAAACCGATCGCCGAATTACAGGCCATCAGCTTTGACCTGGCGGACATGGCCACGCAGATTGACGTGGCGCGCCAGTTCATGTTGTATGCGGCGCGTTTGACGGATGCGAAGCTTCCGTCCATCAAAGAGGCCGCGATGGCCAAGTTGTTCGCCAGTGAAATGGCGGAGAAGGTCTGTTCCGCTGCGCTTCAGGTGCACGGTGGCTATGGGTACGTGAACGATTTCCCTGTCGAGCGCTACTACCGCGACGTGCGGGTGACGAAGATCTACGAGGGGACCAGCCACATTCAACGGCTGATCATCGCCCGGCAGATACTGGCGGGTTGACGCACGCTCGGACGCTTAGCTCTGTGATTTTGCCTGTCCGATATCATCGAAACTCAGCCCTTCTCCGGGCAAACGCGCACAGGACACTGCAAGAATGAGCACGCAAATCGACGCCAAGCCGAAGCCGCGACCCCGTGGCCCGGCCAAACGCCTGGCCAAGGGAGTGAAGTGGAACAACGCGGTCGGCGGCGCGGACGAGCAATACCAACTCAAGAAGCAGGCGGTCATTGCGGAGGCGTCTCGCACGTTCGGCCGCCACGGGTACAAGAACGTGTCCCTGGACGAAATTGCCGCCGCGCTCAACGTCACGAAGCCTGCGCTCTACTATTACTTCAAGAACAAGCAGGAACTGATCTACGAGTGCCACGAGCTGTCGATGAGGCTCGGAGACCAGGTCCTGAAAGATGCCATTGCCTCGGAAACAACGGGGTATGAACGCATCGCGACCTTCATCAAGAACTACATCTCACTGCTGACCGACGAAATGGGGGCCCCCGCCATCCTCCACGACTTCTCGGCGATGACGGCGGCGGATCAGAAGAAGATCACCGCGAGGCGCCGCAAGTTCGATCTGGAGTTGCGCCAGGTGTTCGAGGATGGCGTTCGAGACGGGTCCATCGCGCCGTGCGATGCCAAGCTGGCGGTGTTCTGGTTCATGGGGGCCGTCGGCGGGATTTCCCAGTGGTTCCACGCAGAAGGTCGCCTGCGTGGCGATGAGGTTGCCGACATTTTCATCGGGCTGCTGGCCCACGGCATTCGTCCGGTTGCGTCCGGCAAGACGGGGACGGTGGCGAGGACGAAATCTTCTGATAGGCCAGGGTCCGCTTGAGATGCGCCGGATTGGCCGATTCCTCGGTGGGCAATGAGGAAATGGCTTCGTACTTTCCCACCTAGCAGGCTGCTGAAATACTTCGACGCAAGCCCCGTGACTTGATCCAGACGAAGGCGTAGGCAGGACAATGCGGCATGCGCGGATCCGACACCTTCACCGAAAGCCTGTTCAGCATCAAGAAACTCGATGACTTCGTGCCGGCGACGCACCCGCTGCGAGCCATTCGCGCGATGGTCAACGACGCACTCGTCGAGCTCGAAGATCTGTTTGCAGGCATGTATGAAGACGCCAGCAAGGGCGGGCGTCCCAGCATCGCGCCGCAGAAGCTGCTGCGCGCGATGCTGCTGCAGGTTCTGTACTCGGTTCGCTCGGAGCGCTTGCTGATGGAGCAGGTGCAATACAACCTGCTGTTTCGCTGGTTCATTGGGCTTTCGATGGAAGACAGCGTCTGGGTGCCTACGGTGTTCAGCAAGAACCGCCAGCGGCTGATAGAGCACGACGCGGTGGTAGCGTTCTTCAACCAGGTGCTCGCGCAGGCCCAGCGCAGGAACTGGTTGTCCAAAGAACACTTCAGCGTGGACGGCACGCTGATCCAGGCCTGGGCCAGCCACAAGAGCTTTGTGCCCAAGGACGGCGATGGAGGTGGCAGCGGTGGCAGCGACTTCCGCGGCCACCCGCGCAGCAACGACACCCACGAATCCAAGAGCGATCCTGACAGCCGGCTGTACCGCAAGGGCAAGACTGCCAGCGAAATGCGCTTCATGGGGCACACGCTCATGGAGAACCGCAACGGCCTGATCGTCAATGCCATGGGCACGCAGGCCGATGGTTATGCCGAGCGCGTAGCGGCCAAGGAGATGATCAATGACGTGCGGCAGACCAATCCAGAAGTGGCCATCACCCTGGGCGCAGACAAGGGGTACGACGCGGCGGAGTTTGTCGGTGAGTTGCACCGACTCAAGGTTGCACCGCACGTGGCGCAGAACAAATCAGGGCGGCGCTCGGCGGTGCCCGATGAGATTGCCCAGACAGCAGGCTATGGCGCGTCGATGCAATGTCGCAAACGCATCGAGCAAGGCTTCGGATGGGCCAAGACGATCGGTCAAGTCCGTCAAGTGATGGTGCGCGGGATCAAGAAGGTCGCTCAGCTGTTCGTGCTGAACATGGCTGCCTACAACCTCGTGCGCATGCGTTCACTGGGACAGGTCCGTCTGCAGGGCGCGCGATGAGCGCACAAAGGGTGCAAAACAGCGTTTGCGCGGGTTAAATCGAGGTCCAAACGCATATTCAGACCCTCACGAACGACCAAGGCACCGACATCACGATTCCAGTGACGCCAACCCGGGTTCAGCCCTTGGTATTTCAGCAGGCTGCTAGCAGCCGTGCCCCCATGCGTGCGGTTACAGCGTTGTTGTGCGCGAACGCGACGGGGTGAGTTTCCGCGGCGCAGCAGCAGGTCTGATCGCGTTACGCCTTACCCGCGCCACATCTAAATCGACCCCCAAACCAGCATCACATTGGATAATCTACCATTACCCAGTGTTAGTTTGATAGAAAACTCCAACTCATTGACCTAAAAAATAGTATGTAATATCATGGTACATACTTCGGTACGAAATAAAGAGGTGAGCCATGGCCAGAGCCGGGATCTACAAATCCGAAGTGCTGCGCGCACGCGATAAATTGCTGGCCACCGGGCGCAATCCGTCCATCGATGCGGTGCGCGAAGAGCTGGGTACCGGCTCCAAAACCACGATCCACCGTTACTTGAAGGAGATCGAGGAAGAGGAAGGGCCGGCCACCGGCAGCCGGGTGGCCGTCAGCGAGGCGATCCAGGACCTGGTGGTCCGCCTGGCCGCCCGCGTCAACGAGGAAGCCGAGGAGCGGGTCACTGCGGCGCAGGCCCGGCACGCCGAGCAGCTCACGCAGCACCAGCAAGTTGCCGCGGCCCTGAAAACCGAGGCGCAGGCCACCCGCCAGCAGCTGGAGCAAACCCAACGGGCGCTGGCCGAGGAAAAGACCGCTCACGGCAAAACCAGCGAAGCGCTGAGCCGCAAGACCCTCGAATGCACGCAGCTCGCCCAGCAGGTGGTCGACCTGCAGGAGCGCCTCGTGGCCGAAGAACGCCATCGCCAATCCCTGGAAGAAAAGCACCAGCATGCGCGCCAGGCGCTGGAGCATTTCCGGCAATCCAGCAAGGAGCAGCGCGACGAGGACCAGCGCAAGCATGAGCAGCAGGTGCAGTACCTGCAGGCCGAGGTGCGCACCGTGAACGAGACCTTGGCCACCAAGCAGCAGGAGGCCGTCCACGCCCTGCAGGACAACGCGCGCCTGCTGGGTGACTTGTCGCGCGCCCAAGGCGATCTGCATCAAGCCCAGGAAGAGATGCGGGGCCTGCGGCCGCTCAAGGATGAGCTGGGGTTTGCACAAAGGCGCACCGAGGAGTTGGGGCGGCGCCTGGTAGAGCAGGATGCGGCCATCCAGCAGCTCAGCACCACGAACGAGCAGTTGCAGGCCAAGGTCGATGGACTGCTCACTGCGAAGCAGCAGCTGGAGCTGGCACTGGCGACGGCCAGGTCATCCGTCACGGCGCAAGAGCAGGTCGTGGCCAGCATGCTGGAGCGATTCAGTGCGACGGCACCTGGTCCTGGGTTGGCGGCGAAAAACCCGGATGAAGTGGCCCATCGATCAGTCAAGCGAGAGTCAAAAAAGTCAACGGGGACAGGGACTTAAGCTTGTTTCTGCGGTTTTTTACATGAATCCCCGCCGACCCTCGTGAAGGGCGTTTTACCAATGAAACAGGGGCCTTTTGACCATCTAACGGTCTAAAGTGAGCTAGGAATAAATTAGCGGCCGCTGGCGCGGCCGCACCGTGCGTCGCTGGCTCGCCCGGTGCGTCCGGCGCCATGCCTGCAGCCGGCATTACCGCTTGACTGATCGGTGTCCTGGCGGTTGCGCCCAGTTCCATGATGGCCCGCTCAAGGTCGCCGCTGCGCTGGTAGGCCGCCCGGAAACACCGTGCCTGACGCACCAGCAACGACCACCACGAGGAGTCGCCGGGCTCGAACCCGTGGCCCTCAGGCGTCCAGAGCTTGCCCGAATGCATGTGCCAGCCACGCCATTTCGGGTCTGGAAACTCGAACCGGGCCAGTATGCGGAGCAGCCGATAGGCCGCATACGGGATGGTCGTTTTCCCTGAAAGCCATGCATAGACGGTTCGCGGCGTGACGTGAAGTTCGTTCGCAACAGCGTCCACCGACAGGCCCGAATCGAGCACCAGTATTTTGAAGCGAGAGCTAAGCATGGCGCGGGTTTGCAGGGCATTTCTGCGAGCCTTGGACTGCCTAGTGTAGTTAATACGATGTATATTATGTTAAGTTAAGATTGCAAAAAGGCCATCAGCCGGCCGGAATGGCGCCCCGTTCGCCCATGGGCAACGCGGCCGAGATTCTGGCGCCTTCGCCAAGGCTGGCTTGCACGTACAGGCGCCCACCGGCGGCGAGCACGCGGTGGCGCATGCCGGCCAGGCCGTAGCCACTGGCCTTGACGGTTTTGGTGTCGAAACCGATGCCGTCGTCTTTGACCGACACCGTCATGTGGTTCTCGCGGCGCAGCACCAGCACCTCGACGTTGCGGGCTTCGGCGTATTTCGCCACGTTGGTCAGCGCCTCTTGTATCAGCCTGTAGACGGTGAGCTGGCGCGATTCGTCCAGCTCGATCTCGTCAAACTGGGTGGTGATGGTCAGGCCAGAACGTTCGGCAAATTCGCGGGTCAGGATTTCCAGGGCCGGGCCCAGGCCGAGGTTTGACAGCGACGACGGGCGCAGGTCTTCGATGATGCGCCGCTTGAGCGCGATGCCGTTGTTGAGCGTGTCCACCAGGTGTTTGACACGCTCAACAACGTCGGGCGACATGGCGCCCAGCTTGCCCTTCAGGCGGGCCACATCGAGTTTGGCGGCGGTCAGGATGGCGCCCAACTCGTCGTGCAGTTCACGGGCCAGGTAACCGCGCTCGTCTTCCCGCACCTGTTGCAAATGGGTGGCCAGTTCGCCCAGCGTGGTGGTGCGCTTCTCCACCAGCTCTTCCAGCCGGTCGTGTTCCGCCTGCAGCCGGGCCTGCTGGCGTTTGCGTTCGTTTTCCAGCGTTTTTTTCTGGCGCAAATAGAGGTAAAAAGCAAGCAATCCAATGACGGAAACCACCGCAATGCCAATGCGGGCGAGCTGCAGCGACTGGGCGATCTTGGCGTAGGCACTGGAGGTCTTTTTCAGGCTGGTCTCGTACATCGCATCGGCCAGCGTGCGGATGCTTTCCATCTGTTCCACGCCCACGTCGGTGGTCAGCACAAAGCGCCAGGCATCGTCTTTGCCCTCTTTGCGCATCGTCACGGTCAATTGCATTTCGGCCAGTTTGCGTGACACGGCGGTGGTCAGCAGCGCGACGGTCTCGCTTTGTTCCTGGCTGGGGACGGCAAATTCGCGCAGTTGCGCCAGCGTCTTGCCCACGTTCACCACGGCACGGTCGTAGGGTTCCAGGTAACGCGGGCTGCCGGTGAGCAGGAAACCACGCTGGCCGGTTTCTGCGTCCAGCACGTAGCGGATGATCTGGTTCACCCGCAACCGCACCAGTTGGGCCTCGCGCAGGTCGTCCAGCGCCTCGGTGGACTGCTGGTGGGCAATCTCGTTGATGGCCATCAGCGACACGGCGGCAAACAGCGCCACGGCCAGGCTGACGAGCATTTTCGGGACATTGGACCAGCGCATGTGTTTCCTGACAGCAGCAAAAACGCAAGCCGTCCACCACGGCCGGGCCATTTCCACTCGCTGCATTATGGCGGCGCCCCCCTCGCCTGCACGCCAGACCAGCCCGGTGGCCTGTGTCAGGCACGTCCTACAAACAGAGCGCTGCCTGGCCGCTGGTGCAGCCGCGGCAGCCTGTTAACTTGGAGGCCTATGAACCCGAATCTTCAAGACGTGAAAGCACCGCCGCGCACGCTGCGCCAACGCCTGGCACGCCCGACCAAAGTGGCGGTGTCGGCCGGTGAGCTGTGGCTGAACGCCGAGGGCTTGCGGATGAGCGCTGCCATGTCGTTCTACGGCGTGCTGAGCCTGGCGCCCCTGCTGCTGGTGCTGGTGGCCCTGCTGGGCTGGTGGGTGGACAAGACCACGTTGCAGGCCAGCCTGGTGGCGCAGGTGCAGGGCGTGGTGGGTGCGCAAGCCGCCAGCCTGGTGCAGCAGGCGCTGACCAGCGCGCAGGCACCGGCCGAGGGGCTGCTGGCGTCGTTGTTGGCGCTGGGGGTGCTGCTGATGGGCGCCACCGGGGTGTTTGCCGAACTGCAGGCGTCGTTCGACGCGGTCTGGAAAATTGGCCTGAAAGAACAGCCCGGCACACCCTGGTGGCACGCCGCCTCGCTGCGGCTGCGCGGGGTGGCCTACATCCTGGCGTTTGGTTTTTTGCTGCTGGTGTCGCTGGTGATTTCCGCCGCGCTGAAGGTGCTCACCGGCTGGGTGGGTGTTTATCTGCCGCTGGCGCCGGTGCTGGGCGTGGTGAACGAAGCGGTGTCCTTCCTGTTTTGCGCCGGGCTGTTTCTGGCGCTGATGCGCATGAGCACCGGCACCAAGCCCCGGCTGCGTTGCCTGGCCTGGGGCGCGCTGGCGGGCGCGGCGTTGTTCACGCTGGGCAAACATGTGCTGGCGTTTTATTTGTCGACCGCACCGCTGGTGTCGGCCTACGGTGCCGCCGGCTCGCTGGTGGTGATCCTGGTGTGGATCTACTTTTCGTCGGCCGTGCTGCTGTTTTCGGCCGCCCTCGCCCGCGCGCTCAGCCTCGACTGGGACGAACTCGCCACGGCGGCCAAATTGGAAGCCTCTGGCGAACTGAAATAGTCAGCCGGCAGCGGCCTTGAGCGCGGCCAGCAAGGCGTCCACATCGGCTTCGGTGTGCACCGCCGACAGCGCGATGCGCAGGCGCGCGGTGTTGGCAGGCACGGTGGGTGGGCGGATGGCGGGCACCCAGAGACCGGCGTCTTGCAACCGCTGCATCAACGCCAGCGCGTCGGTGTTGCTGCCCACAATGAGTGGCTGGATCGCGGTGTCGGACGGCAGCAGCGTCCACGGCAGCCCCGCCAGCCCAGCCCGCAGTTGGGCGATGTGTTGGCGCAGCTGTTCGCGCCGCCAGCCTTCGGCCTCGATCACCGTCAGGCTGGCGCGCAGCGTGGCGGCCACCATGGCGGGCGCGCCGGTGGCAAACATGTAGCTGCGGGCGCGCTGCAAGATCCATTCGATGACCGGCGCATCGCCGGCCACAAACGCGCCAGCCACACCGGCCGCCTTGCCCAGCGTCGCCATGTAAATCAAACGGGGCGACGCCAGGCCGAAGTGCGCCGCCGTGCCCCGCCCGTCGGGCCCGAGCACGCCAAAGCCGTGGGCGTCGTCGACCATGAGGTAGGCGTCGTGCCGCTCGCACAGGGCGAGCAGTTCGGGCACGGGGGCGATGTCGCCGTCCATGCTGAACACCGCGTCGCTGATGACCAGTTTGCGTTGGGCGCTGGAGGCGGCCAGCAAACGCGCCAGTGCCGCCAGGTCGGCATGCGGGTAGGCGTGGATCTCGGCGCGCGACAGGCGGGCGCCGTCGATCAAGCAGGCGTGGTTCAGCGCGTCGGAAAACACCGCATCGCCCCGCCCTACCAGCGCCGGCACGATGCCCACGTTGGCCGGGTAGCCGGCGTAAAAGTACAGCGCCCGCTCGCGGCCCACAAAGGCGGCGAGTTCTTCTTCGAGCCGCTCGTGTTCGGTGCTGTGGCCGCTGACCATGGGCGACGCCCCGGCCCCCACGCCGTAGCGGCCAGCCGCTGCTTGCGCGGCGGCGATCAGTGCCGGGTGCTGGGACAGGCCCAGGTAGTCGTTGCTGCAGAAAGACAGCAGCCAGCGGCCGTCGATGTGCAGGCGCGGGCCGTCGATGGCTTCGACCACGCGGCGGCGTCGGCGCAGGCCGGCGGCGTCCAGTTCGGCGAGCGCGTCGTCAAAGGCTTGCAGGGGGGAGTCGGTCATCAGAATCTAGTGTCAGTGTGGCAAACCGATGGCGATTTGCGCCGGGTCGGGTTGCGGTGAATAGGGGATGTCGGCCAGCAGGGGCGCACGCAGGCGTTGGCGCAGGCTGTCGATGTTGTCGTCAACCGCGAGCATGGTCGGGTCGACCCGGTTGGCGACCCAGCCAGCAAGCGTCAAGCCACGGGCGGCAACCGCGTCTTGTGTCAGCAGCGCGTGGTTGATGCAGCCCAGGCGCAGGCCCACCACCAGAATGACGGGCAGCGCCAGCTGCTGGGCCAGGTCGGCGCTGGTCTCGGTGTCGGACAGTGGCACGATGAAACCGCCAGCGCCCTCTACCACCACCGCGTCGGCCAGCGCCGCGAGCTGCTGGTAACGCTGCAACAGCACGCTGACCTCGATGGTTTGCCCGGCGCGGCGCGCGGCGAGGTGCGGCGACATCGGGTCGGGCAGGCAATAGGGGTTGTCCAGCGCAGGCGGCACGGCCAGGCTGCTGGCGGCACGCAGGGCCAGGGTGTCGTCGTTCACCCAGCCGTGGGCGGTGCGGGTGGCGCCGGCGGCCACCGGTTTCATGCCCACCACCTTGGCGTGTTGCGCCCGCAGCGTGTGCAACAAGGCGCAGCTCACCAGGGTTTTGCCGACCTCGGTGTTGGTGCCGGTGACGAAGTAACCAAGCGCCATGTCAAACCACCTCGTTCAGGGCGGCCAACGCGCCGTTGGCCAGCCAGGCGCAGTCGGACTCGGCCATGACATAGGGCGGCATGAAGTACAGCGTGTTACCGATAGGCCGCAGCAGCAGGCCATGGCGCAGCGCAGCCGCATGGTAGTTGCGGGAAAAGTGCGGGTCGTCGGTGGCCACATCGAAGGCCCAAATCATGCCGATGTGTCGGCTGTTTTTCACTTTCGCGTGCTGGGCCAAAGGCGCGCTGAGCGCGGTGAGCGTGGCGGCGGTGCGCTGGTTTTGCGCCAGCGCGCTGCCGTCCTGCAGCAAATCGAGCGTGGCGAGTGCGGCGCTGCAGGCCAGCGGGTTGCCCGTGTAGGAGTGCGAATGCAAAAAGCCGCGGGCGGTGCTGTCGTCGTAAAACGCGGCGTAGACGTCGTCGGTGGTCAGCACGGCGGAAAGCGGCAAATAGCCGCCAGTCAGGCCTTTGGAGAGGCAGACAAAGTCCGGCAAGATGCCGACCTGCTGGTAGGCAAACAGGCTGCCGGTGCGGCCAAAACCCACGGCGATTTCGTCGGCAATCAGGTGCACGTCGTAGCGGGTGCAGAGCGCACGGGCCAGGCGCAGGTACTCGGCGTCGTACACCACCATGCCGGCAGCGCACTGCACCAGCGGCTCCAGAATCAGCGCGGCGGTCTCGTGGTGGTGGGCTTGCAGCCAGCGTTCGAGCGCCGCAGCGCAGTCGCGGGCGTGGGCTATGGCCGAGACACCGGGCGCGGCGTTGCGCGGGTCGGGCGTGGGCACGGTGGCGCTGAGGTGCACCAGCGGGCCATAGGCTTCGCGGAACAAGGCGATGTCGGTCACCGACAAGGCGCCGGCGGTTTCGCCGTGGTAGCCGTTGGCCAGGCCAATGAAGCGGCACTTCTCGGGCCGGCCGTGGTTGCGCCAGTAATGGGCGCTCATTTTCAGCGCGATCTCGGTGGCGGAGGCGCCGTCTGACCCGTAAAACGCATGGCCGAGGCCGGTCAGCGCGCCCAGCCGTTCAGAAAGTGCCACCACCGGTTCGTGGGTGCAGCCGGCGAGCATGACGTGTTCGATGCGGTCCAACTGGGCGGTGATGGCGGCTTTGATGTGCGGGTGGCCATGGCCGAACAGGTTGACCCACCAGGAGCTGAGGCCGTCGAGGTAGCGGCGGCCGTCGGTGTCGAAGAGCCAGACGCCCTCCCCGCGCGCCACCGCGAGCAAGGGTTGTGTTTCGTGCAGCTTCATCTGGCTGCAGGGGTGCCAAACCGCCTTCGAGCTTCGCTCGACCAATGTGGCCCCCACGCTCCCCACTGCGTGTGGTTCGCTGCCCCCCGAGGGGGCCGTGCCTTGCTTGGGGCGGCCCGGCGCGGCGGCAGGTGTCTTCACCTGGTGAGCGGTCTTGGCGTTCTGCTCAGCCATGGACCGCACTCGTCCAGCCCGCGCGGAAGGTTTCCATCACCAGCATCAGCGGGCCGTCGCCGGTGCTGATGCGGTAGAGCTTGGCGGCGCGGGTGTCGGGCAGGCCGACGTGGGGCCAGAGCCGGGCGGCGATGTCGTCGGCCAGCGACAGGTCTTCGCGCTGGATGGGCAGGCGGTCGAGCAGGTGGCCAATCGGCGTGGTGCCGGCGTCCAGCCCGGCGAGGAACCAGTCGGGCACGGCGTCGAGCCGGGTGTAGGAGAGGTTGTCCATCAGCACCACGCCGTTGGCGTGCAGCGTGGTGGCGCGTTCCAGCCAGGCACTGCCGCCCAGCTGGGCCTGCACGCTGGCGGGCACGTCGGTGGTGCGGTGCTGGAACTGCAGGTGCACGGTGATGGCATGTTGGGCCAAGGCCTCGCACAGCCGGGTGGCCGAGCCGTCTTGCGCCAACAGCAGGCGCAGCAGGGGTTGGTGGGCGGCGTCGGTGGAAAAAGGCAGTCGTTCGGGCGTCGTCATGGGGGCGATTGTAGAGGTCGGGTGGGCGGGGTCGGGCTTCAGAACGCTACCAAAAGTGTAGCTAGTTCGCTAGGTTTCACTAGGGCTTGGTGCCAATTTGACCTGAAATTGGCGGGAAATGTGCCCAGCGTGGCCCAAACCGGCGCTTGTCAGGGCTGCAGCACCAGCCGGTGGTGGATGGTGGCGGGTTGGAGTTGCAGTGGCCGGTAGGCGCCGCTGGCCCATTCGGCCTGCATGTCGCGGTAGCGCGGGGAGAACACCAGGCCGCTCTGCCCGCTTTGGTAAATGAAGCGGGAGTTTTCCAGGTTGTCGAGGTCGTACAGCGCGCGCAGGGAGGCGGCGTGGCGGTTGGCGAACGGGGTGGCGCTGTCATTGGCCCAGTACTGGCCGACGTTGATGCTGAAAGTGTCGCCGCCGCTGGGCACCTGCACATCAAACCAGCGGGCCAGCCCCGGCACGTTGCCGAACGGCCGGTGGGCGCTGAGCGCGGGGTGGGCGTCGCCCCAGCGCCACTGGGCGACTTGCTCGCCGTGCTGGGCGGCGAGCCGGTCGAGCGCGCGGCTGAGCGCCACGCCGGCCTGCCCCGCGCAGCTGAGCGGCGCGCACCAAAAGGCATCGTCCCGCGCGAGGATGCCTTCCACCGCGGTGCGGAAATGCCGCTTGCCGTAGAGCGCCTTGAAGCGCGCCTCGCCAAGCTGCGGCACCAGCAGGCCGCGGGTCAGCTCGTCGGCCCAGACGGCAAACACCAGCGCGGCGGCGCTGTCGGCCCGCATGTCGCCGTCAAAGGTCTGCAGGGCCTGTTGCGCGGCGGGGGCCAGCCGGTGGCTGGAACTGGCGGCACGCAGCACCGGCAGCAGGGCCTGGGTGGCGGGCGACACGGTGTCGTTCTGGATGCGGGCCATGCCGGCCAGGTCGTGCCGGTTGTTGGTGTTGAGCAGCGTGGCGATGCGCTGCTGGCGGTAAGGCACGGTCCAGTCCTGGCCCATGAAGTGCGGGTGGCCGGGCGGTGTGATGCGCTGGTTGGCGGTGGCGAGCCAGCCGGCGCCTTGGACGGCGGACGGGTCGGGCACCTGTGTTGTCGCGAGGTCGGGATCGGTGGCACTGCAGGCCAGCGCGCCCTGCCCCATCTGGCTGGGCAGCACCTGCGGCGTCTCGGCATAGGGAATCCAGCCGGCCCAGTCGTAGCGGGCGTCCCAGCCGGGCGCGGGGGCGATGCCGCGGATGTTGTTGTCGGCATGGCGCAAGGGCACCTTGCCAATGGCTTTGTAGAGCACCGCCCCCGAGGTGTCGGCCGCCACCAGGTTTTGCATCGGCGAGTGGTGGTCGGCGTTGGCGGCCAGCAGGTCGGCGACCGAGGTGGCGTGGTTGCTGCGCATGCCGGCCAGCACGGTGCGGTTGTTGTCGTCGAGCGCGGCCCAGCGCAGCGCCAGCACAAAGCGCCGGGTGTCGATCAGCGCGCCGTGGCTGGCCTGTGCGTCGCTCAGCACCGGGCCGTGGCGGGTCTCGCGCACGGTCAGCGTCACGTCGGGCTGGCCTTTGACGCGGATGTTTTCGGTGCGGGTGGCAAAGTTCTGCCAGACAGGTTCATTGCCCTCGCCGGGCACCCTGTACTGCGCGATGTTGGCGGGGTTGATCTGCTCGATGTAGAGGTCTTGCACGTCGGGCGCGGTGTTGGTGAAGCCCCAGGCCACCTGCGCGGTGCGGCCCAGCACCACGAAGGGCAGACCGGGCAGCGTGGCGCCAATGACGTTCAACGCCGGTGTGTCGCCGGTGGCGGGCGCCTGCAGCCGGGCAAAGTACCAGATGGCGGGGGCGCTCAGGCCCAGGTGCGGGTCGTTGGCCAAGAGCGGCTGGCCGCTGGCGGTGTGGCTGCCGGCGACCACCCAGTTGTTGCTGCCTTTGCCTTCGTTGAAACCGGCGCTGTCAGCCCAGTTTTGGGCCCACAACGCCATGTGGGCAGTGATTTTCAAGTCAAAAGCGCCCTGAGCCATAGTGGAATCAGGTGGTGATGCTCCTGTATTGGTAGCGCCTGAGATTTCGGTACGGTACACGCCGAGCGACTTGTACAGCTGCGCCAGGTCGGCGCTGGCGGCCGGTGGCTCGCCGGGGTACGGCGGAAAGAGCTGCCACAGGCGTTCGGTGTCCAGCACCTGCGCGGCCGACAGGCGGGCGAATTCGTTGCCCCAGTTGCCGCTCAGGTCCAGTGCCAGCATCAGCGCCCAGCCGACGCTGTCGGCGGGTGTCCAGGCCATGCCACCACCGCCAGGGGCCGTGCGCAGCAGGTGGAATTCGGGCGGCAGGGCCTGCGGGCTGTGGGCGTAGAAGGCGTTGATGCCGTCGCTATAGGCCTGCAGCGCGGCCTGCGCGTCGGGCGGCAGCTGGGCCAGCTGGCGGGCGGCGGCGCGGGCGATGCCCAGCGTGCGCAGCAGTTTGTCGGTCTCCAGTGTGGCCTCGCCGAGCACTTCCGACAGCGTGCCGTGCATCAACCGGCGGTTGAACTCCAGCTGCCAGCCGCGCTCCTGCGCGTGCACGTAGCCCATCGCGCGCCAGGCGTCCAGCGCCGAGCTGGCGCGGATGTGGGTCACGTCGGCCGGGTCGCGCTCCACCATCACCGGCTGCACCAGGCCGGGCAGCGTGGCCTGGCCGTCGCGCGCCGGGAAGCTGCGCCAGACGTAAGCCGCGGCCAGCGCCACCAGCAGCGTCAGCACGCCCAACACCAGCCACAGGCTGCGGCGCAACAGGGTCATGGGGTCCTCAAGAAAACGGGGTTAAGGCTTTAAATGGGCCGGGGAATGGGCGGTGATGCACAGACGGTGTTGCTGGCATCGGGCCACGATGGTGCCAGTTTAGTGACCTTGTGCGCTCGCCGGTGTCACGGCACCGTCACCCATTTGTCACATGCCGCAGTCAACATCGGACCACGACTCCTTATGCAAGACCCCATGGACAAGACCACCGACCACGACGACCTGATGCTGCGCCTGCGCAACGACCTGATTGACAGCTACGACGAAGAGCTGGAACTGGAGATGGAAGACCACGACCTGCAATCTGGCGACGCCGCACCCAGCCACGCCGAGCGGCTGGCGCGCAAAACCTACTTCCAGGAGCTGTTCCGGCTGCAGACCGAGCTGGTGAAGCTGCAGGACTGGGTGGCCGCCACCAAGGAAAAGGTGGTGGTGATTTTTGAAGGCCGCGACTCGGCCGGCAAAGGCGGCGTGATCAAGCGCATCACCCAGCGGCTGAACCCGCGCGTCTGCCGTGTGGCCGCCCTGCCCGCCCCCAACGACCGCGAACGCACCCAGTGGTACTTCCAGCGCTACGTGTCGCATCTGCCTGCCGCCGGCGAAATATTGCTGTTCGACCGCAGCTGGTACAACCGCGCCGGCGTGGAGCGGGTGATGGGCTTTTGCAGCGATGCCGAGTACGAGGAGTTCTTCCGCTCGGTGCCGGAGTTCGAGAAGATGCTGGTGCGTTCCGGCATCCGCCTCATCAAGTACTGGTTCTCCATCACCGACGAGGAGCAGGAACTGCGCTTTTTGGGCCGCATCCACGACCCTCTGAAGCAGTGGAAATTCAGCCCGATGGACCTGGAAAGCCGCAGCCGCTGGGAAGACTACACCCGCGCCAAGGAAATCATGCTGGAACGCACCCACATCCCCGAGGCACCGTGGTGGGTGGTGCAGGCGGTGGACAAGAAAAAAGCCCGGCTCAACTGCATCGCGCACCTGCTGGCCCAGCTGCCCTACCACGAGGTGCCGCACGCGCCCATCACCCTGCCCGAGCGGGTGCACCACGACGACTACGTGCGCCACCCGGTGGCGCCAGAGCTGTTTGTGCCGGAACGTTACTGAGCGGGCTGCCCGCTGAAGAACCGCCAGGCCACCTCGGCCGACTCAAGGTCGTGGTTCTGCCGGCCGACCAGCCGCTCGTAAAAGCGCCGGTAGGGCTGGCTGATGCTGGGCTCGATGTGCCCGCCGCCGTGCACGGTCAGCAAGGCGACACGGCCCGGTTCGTTCGCGGCGCCAAAGTCCAGCCGCTCAACCCAGGAACTGTCGCGCTGCTGCGCCACGCCAAACACCGTGCGCTGCGCCGGCGCGGTGTTCTGGTTCATGCGCCGCAGGGCCTGTGCCGTGGCCTCGGCCCCCAGCACTCCGCCACGCTGGGCCTTGCCAAAACTCACCTGGCCACCGTTGTACGGCACCAGCGGGTCTTCGGTGCCGGTGATGACCATGGCCGGTATCCGCTGTGGAGGCTGCCGGGGCGGCGCACAGCCGTTGTCTGACGCCATCAGGCCCGACACCGCCACAAAACCGGCCAAGGGTGGCGCGAGTTCCTGCGCCAGGCGGTAGGTCATCATCGCGCCGTTGGACATGCCCATGGCGTAGACGCGCTGCGGGTCCACCCGGCCAGCGGCCACCAGCTTTTGCACCACCTCGCGGGCAAAGGCCACGTCGTCCACCGGCGGGTTGCCGGGTGCGTCGCGGCGGCAGTCGTTCCAGCCGGCTTTGCCGTCACCGGCCTTGCTGCCATCCAGCGCGGCAATGTAGATCCCCTCCCGGTCGGCAATCGGCAACCACGCCGCCAGCGGCGAGGCACCAGCCTTCTGCCCCATCGCCTGCGCCGCGCTGCCGCCATGGCCGTGCAACACCAGCACCAACGGGCGTGGGCCAGCCGGGCCGCGGTCCGGCTGCGCCAGCAGAAAGGACCGCTGGCCATTGGCGGTGGTGACGCTGTCGGGGCTGATCTTGGCCGCGTGGGCGCTGGTGGCGAGCGCCACGCTGAGCAACAAAAGCTGTAGCCGCATGGCGGTTCCTGGTCAGGCCGCTGCCGGCTTCAGTTGCAGCGACTTGAATTCGAGGAATTCCTCGAAGCCGTACTTGCCGTTCTCGCGCCCGTTGCCCGACTGTTTGTAGCCACCGAACGGTGCGCGGGCGTTGAAAGGGCCGCCGTTGATGTCCACCTGGCCGGTTTTGATGCGGCGGGCCACGGCAATGGCGTGGGCCTCGTCGGTGCTCCAGACGCCGCCGCCCAAGCCATAAATGGTGTCGTTGGCCAGTGCCACGGCCTCTTCTTCGTCCTTGTAGGTCAGGATCACCAGCACCGGGCCGAAGATTTCTTCCTTGGCGAGCGTGTCGGTGGGTTTTACATGCAGCACCGTGGGCTGCACGAAGTAGCCTTGGGCCGGCACCGGCAGGTCGGCGCCGCCGGCCACCAGCTCACCGCCTTCGGCCACCCCCTGGCGGATGAAGGCCAGCACCCGGTCGCGCTGCGTGGCGCTGACCAGCGGGCCGAGCCGCGTCGCCTCGTTCAGGCTCGGCCCGACGGTGAACTTGGCGACCGCGGTTTTCACCAGCGCTTTCACCTCGTCGAGCCGGTTTTCGGGCACCAGCATGCGGGTGTGGGCGATGCAGGCCTGGCCGCTGTTGAGCAAACAGGCGCTGAGCGTGCCTTTCACGGCGGCTTCCAGGTCGGCGTCGGGCAGGACCACGCTGGCGGACTTGCCGCCCAGCTCCAGCGCCACGCGTTTCACCGTCTGGCTGGCCAGCTCGCCCACACGTTTGCCAGCGCGGGTGGAGCCGGTGAAGCTGACCATGTCCACCTCGGGGTGGGTGGCCAGCACCTCGCCGACCACCGGGCCGAGGCCGTTGACCAGGTTGAACACGCCCGGCGGCAGGCCGGCGGCGTGGATGATTTCGGTGAGGATCATCGCGTTCACCGGCGCGATTTCGCTCGGTTTCAGCACCACGGTGCAGCCGGCGGCCAGCGCCGGGGCCACCTTCAGGGTGATCTGGTTCAGCGGGAAATTCCACGGCGTGATGCAGCCCACCACGCCAATGGCTTCGCGCAGCACCAGCGAATTGCCGACTTTTTCTTCCCAGACGAAGCCGCGCAGCACCTTGGCAAAGTTGCCCCAGTTCCAGACCGGCGCCCCGACCTGGATCATTTTGGCCATCTTCAGCGGCATGCCCACCTCGCGGGCGATGGCGGTGGCCAGCTCGTCGGTGCGGGCTTTCAGGCCTTCGACGATCTTGTCGATGTAGGCGGCGCGGGTTTCCACCGGCAATGCGGCCCACGGGCCTTGCGCGGCGCGGGCGGCCAGCACGGCGGCCTCGGCTTCGGCGGCCGTGCCTTCGGGCACCGTGGCCATGACTTCTTCGGTGCTGGCGTCGTGCACCGGCAGGGTGTTGGGCGAGGTGGCGGTGATCCACTGGCCGTTGATGTAATGCGAGGGGTAGTGCTGCATGGGGGCTCCGTTACCTGTGTTTCTACTTTTAAAGTATTTTCTAACTCTATGATTTAAAACAATTTAAATCTTTTATTTGTTACGCAGTTACCACTCCTGAGACTGCACCTGAAGCAGCCTTTCAGTGGTGGTGATGGTCGTGTCCGTGGTCGTGGTGCTGGTGGCCCCAGAGCACAAAGGCGTCCCGCCCTTCCACCGCCAGCGTCACCGGCGCACCGACCGGCAACAGCACCTTGGTGGCCACGTGCCCAAACGGCAGACCGCCCAGCACCGGTGCCTTGACCTGGGTGCGCAGCCAGTCGGCCACGGTGGCGAGCTTGAAGCCCTTGTCGTGCGGTACCAGCTTGTAGTTGGTGAACTGGCCGAAAACAATGGCTTTTTGCTTGGCGAGCACACCGGCGTGCAGCAGCTGGGTCAGCAGGCGCTCGATGCGGTAGGGGTGTTCGTGAACATCTTCCAGGAACAGGATGCCGCCCTTCACCTCTGGCAAATACGGCGTGCCGACCAGGCTGGCCAGCACCGACAGGTTGCCGCCCCAGAGCGTCGCGTCCTTGATGCTGTACACGCCGCCGGGCCGGCTGCGGGCGGGCGCGCTGGCCAGCCGCTCGGCGTCGGCCTTGGGCAGTTGCCAGCCGGTGCCTTCGCCCTGCCCGCAGGCCAGGTCGTCAAAACAGGCTTCCATGATGTCGTCGGGCCCACCGCCATCACCATCCAGGCGACCAAAGTCTTCGCCCAGCGCCGGGCCAGCCCAGCTCACCGCGCCGGTTTTGGCCAGCAACGCGTTCTGGAACGCGGTGAAGTCGCTCAGGCCCACGAAACGGGTGCCTTTGGCAATCGCCTTGGCCACGGCCTTGTAGTGGATGCCGGGCAGGATGCGCGTCAGCCCGTAGCCGCCGCGGCTGATGAGGGCCACGTCGGCGCCGCTGGCGGCGGCGCGGTGGATGGCGGCCAGGCGGGTGGCGTCGTCACCGGCAAAACGCAGGTGGCTGGCCAGCGCGGCCTCGTCCACCTCAACCTCGTGGCCCAGGGCCTTGAGCCGGGCCAGCCCGCGTTTGAAAGCCGCCTTGTCGCGCACCGCGCTGGACGGGGAAAAAATGTAGATGTGGCTCATAAGGGCTGGGAGTATGTCATTGGAAGAATTTCACCGCCGCCTCGGCAATGGGCAAGCCATGCTCCTGCACGAAGTGGCCGCCTTCTTCAATGACCATCGGTGCCTGCCCGCTGGCGGCATAGCTGCCAATCGTCTGCTGCAGGCCACGCATCACCGGCGGGCCGAGCACCGGGTCTTGCGCGCCGATGGCCATCAGCGTCTGGCCCTGCCACCGTGTTTGCCAGAAATGGCGCGCTTCGCGGGAAGTAGCGGCGCCGTCGGATTCGGGAAATTCGGGCACCAGGGCCGGGAAGGCGCGCAGCGCGGCGCGGTGGCCCTTGTCGGGAAACGGCGCCATGTAGGCGGCGCATTCTTCGGCGCTCATCTGCGGGTTGCCGCGTGAGAACAACCGCGCCACGTCAAATTCGGGGTTCTTGGCACACATCTCGCGCCAGGCCAGAAAACCGGGCGACAGCGGCTGGTCGCCGGTGGCGAGCACGGTGTTCATCACCAGCAGGCCGGTGTAGCGCTCGGGCGCAGCCATGGGCAGCGTCAGGCCGAGCAGGCCGCCCCAGTCCTGCACCACCAGCACCACGTGGCGCAAATCGAGCCGTTCAATGAATTCCAGCAGCACCTGCCGGTGCCAGCTGAAGCTGTGGGCCGACTCTTTCTTGGGCTTGTCGCTTTTGCCAAAGCCCACCAGGTCGGGCGCCACCACGCGGTGGCCTGCGGCGAGGAAGGTGGGGACCATCTTCCGGTACAGGTAGCTCCAGGCCGGGTTGCCGTGCAGGCAGAGGTAGGTCAACTGGGCATCTTGCGGACCTTCGTCCAGGTAATGCAGGCGCAGGCCGGCGAGTGCGGGCAAGTCGCTCAGGTAGTGTGGTGCCCAAGGGTAGCCGGGCAGGCCTTCAAACCGGCTGTCGGGCGTGCGCAGGGCGTCGTCGCGCAGGGGGTGGTTCATGCGGTGGGCCTCGGAATGGTGCTGGCGGCGCTGGCGGAAGAAGCTTTGCAGCAGCGCGCCGGCCGGCTCGGCCAGCACACCACCGGCCAGCGCGGTCTGGTGGTTGAGCAAGGGTTGGTCAAAGAGGTTCACCACCGAGCCGGCGGCGCCGGTTTTGGCGTCGGCCGCACCAAACACCACCCGCTTCAGCCGGGCGTGGAGCATCGCGCCGGCGCACATGGCGCAGGGCTCCAGGGTGACATAGAGCGTGCAGTCGGCCAGCCGGTAGTTGCCCAGCCGGGCGGCGGCCGCCCGGAGTGCCGCGATTTCGGCGTGGGCGGTCGGGTCGTGCCCCGCCACCGGGGCGTTGCGGCCGGTGGCAATGACCTCGCCAGCGTGCACCACCACCGCGCCCACCGGCACCTCGCCTGCCTCGGCCGCAGCGCGGGCCTGGGCCAAGGCCTGCTGCATGAAAAAAGTGTCGTCCATTGCTACTGTTTCAATAGCTGATTAACAAGCCTGTACTAGGGCTGATGGCTGGTTTGATTGAAAAAATACCTGGCGGGCGGTGCGGAAGCCGTCTGGGGGCCATTTCAGCGCCGTTCATTGGTCGTCGCGCAGCGGCCGGGGCTGCTGGGCTTGTTCGATGGCCTGTTTGATCTGCTGCTGCATCTGCTGGCTGCGCTGGGCGGGTGTGGTGCCGGGTGGGCTGGCGGGCAGCACCGTGCCACCGGCGGCCTCGCCCGGCACCTGGCCGAGCGACGACAGCTGTTTTTTGGCCAGCAGGCCGATCACCGCCACCACCAGCAACAGGCCGATCACGCTGAAAATCATCCGCATCGGGTGTTCCTTGGCTCAGTCGTTCATTTCTTCGGGGTTCAGGCCAAGCCGGTCCATCCAGCGGCCGAGCGCCTGTTCGTCGTCGTTGCCCGCAGCGTAGGCGGCGCGAATCGCGGCGTGGGACTCGGTGCGGTGCTGGTTGAGCTTGAGCTTGCACTGCAGCGTGGTCACCCGCAGCTCGAACGCGACGATGGCGTTGAGCATGCGGTGGGCATAGCCTTCGTCCAGCCCGCGCCACTGTTCGGCGTACGGCGGTTCGTGGTCGCCGATCAGGTGTTTCAGCAGCGCGTCTTTGGCGGCGGGCTCGTCCACCAGTGTGGCGTGCACTTCGCAGTGCACGGCCAGGTAGTTCCAGGTCGGCACGCGCACCAGGTCGGGGTAGACCTTGGGCGACATGTAGGCGTGTGGGCCGAGAAAGGTCACCACCGCCTGGGGCCGCGCCTGCAGGTAGCGCCAGTGCGGGTTGCCCCGCGCGACATGGCCTAGCAGCACACGGGGTTCGTCGTCGCGGGCGGTCTGGCGCAGGTGCAGCGGCAGGTGGGTGACGAAGGGCAAGCCGGCGTCGTCCCCCGAAATCAGGCTGGCGAAGGGGTGGGCGCGCAACAGGGCATTGACGCGGGGTGCGTCGTCAGAATGGTCGAACTGGCGCGGCAAGTACATGCCGCCATTCTGGCAGTTCTTGTCGGCTAGACTTGAAGCCACTGTGACCGCAACGCCCTCTCTCACCATTGCCTGCCTGTGCGCCAACTGGTGCGGCACCTGCCGCGACTACGAAGCCATCTTCGACGCGCTGACGGCCGCCCTGCCCGGCCACCGCTTCCGCTGGGTCGACATTGAAGACGAGGCCGATCTGGCGGGCGACGTCGATGTGGAAACCTTCCCGACGCTGTTGATTGCCAAAGGCGCCCAAGTCCTGTTTGCCGGGCCGGTGCTGCCCAAAGAAGCCGACTCCCTGCGCCTCATCACCTCGGTGGCCGAAGGCCTGGCCGCCGGCCACCAAGCCCCGGCGGCCCGCATGCCCGCCGCCGAACGCGCCACCTACGAAGCCGTGGCCGCCGCCTTGCAAGCCGGCTGAGTCCCAGCAAGCCACGGCGATGCAGGACGACCTGTTTGGCGGCGGCGAACCGCCGGCACCCGCCCCACCGCCAGCCAGAAAAACCACCCCGCAGCAGGTGAACCCCCAGCCGCCCGACCCGGCGCTGGTGGCGCTGGCCAGCCAATTGCCCGCGCGCTTGCGGCTCGGCAGCTCCTCCTGGACCTACCCCGGCTGGGCCGGCCTGGTGTGGGACGGCGAGTACGCCGACGCCACCCTCTCCAAACACGGCCTGGCCGCCTACGCGCAGCACCCGCTGTTCCGCGCCGTCAGCATCGACCGTTCGTTTTACCGCCCGCTCACCGCCAGCCAGTACGCCCGTTACGCGGCGCAGGTGCCCGACGACTTCCGTTTTGTGGTGAAAGCGCCCAGTGCCGTCTGCGACGCGCTGGTCCGCAACGAAGACGGCCGTGGCATGCAAACCAACCCGCTGTTTTTGAACCCGCAGCTGGCGGTGCAGGAGTTTGTACAACCCGCACTCGACGGGCTGGGCCACAAGCTGGGCGCGCTGGTGTTCCAGCTCAGCCCGCTGCCCGGCGAACTGCTGGGCCGCCTGCCCGAGGTGTTGCAGCGGCTGCACACCCTGCTGCAGGCCTTGCCACCGCTGCAGCCCACCGCCCCCGATGGCGTGGTGGCGGTCGAGGTGCGCGACCGCGAGTTTCTCGGCCCTGAATTCGCCGCCGTGCTGCGCGAGGCTGGTGCTACTTACTGCCTTGGCCTGCACGCCAAGATGCCGCTGATGGCCGAGCAGTTGCCCATGTTGCGCGCGCTGTGGCCCGGCCCGATGGTGTGCCGCTGGAACCTGAACCCGCTGCACGGCGCCTACGGCTACGAGGAGGCGCGGCAAATCTACAGCCCCTACCACCAGCTGGTGGACATTGACCTCGCCACCCGCGAGGCATTGACCAAGGTGGTCTGCGCCACCACCGCCGCGGGCCACAACGCCTTTGTCACGGTCAGCAACAAGGCCGAGGGCTGTGCACCGCTGTCGGTGCGGGGCCTGGCCGAGGCCGTGCTGGCCAGTCAGAACGCCACACGCTGATACCTCAATGGCGCAGCACACCCTGGGCACAGGCGGCTGCCCGCCCGTGCAGCAGGGTTTGCTCGCGGGCGTTGCGGGTCAGTGTCGCGGCGCGGGTGAACTCGGCGGCGGCCTCACCGAGCCGGCCCAGCTTGGCCAGCAAATCGCCGCGCACGCTGGGCAGCAGGTGGTAGTGTTTCAGCGCCGGTTCGGCCAGCAACGCGTCCACCAGCGCCAGGCCCGCTGCCGGGCCAAACGCCATGGCGACGGCCACCGCGCGGTTCAGCTCAACCACCGGCGACGGCACCCGCTGTACCAGCGCGTCGTACAGCGCGGCGATGCGCGCCCAGTCGGTCTCGGCGGCGGTGTGCGCCCGCGCATGGCAGGCGGCAATGGCGGCCTGCAGCGTGTAGGGCCCATGGCCCTGCGCCGCACCCAGCGCCTCAGCGCGTGCCAGCGCCGCCAGCCCGCGGCGGATCAGCAGCGCGTCCCAGCGCGCGCGGTTCTGGTCGAGCAGCAGGATGGGCTCGCCGGTGGGCCCTACCCGCGCGGTGGTGCGCGAGGCCTGGATTTCCATCAGCGCCACCAGGCCAAACACCTCGGGCTCGGCCGGTACCAGCCCGGCGAGGATGCGGCCCAGGCGCAGCGCCTCGTCGCACAGCGCGGGACGCATCCAGTCGTCGCCAGCGGTGGCGGAGTAGCCTTCGTTGAAGATCAGGTAAATCACCTCCAGCACCGAACCCAGCCGCGCGCCCAGTTCGTCGGCACGCGGCGCCTCGAAGGGCACTTGCGCGTCGGCCAGCGTGCGTTTGGCGCGCACGATGCGCTGCGCGATGGTCGTCTCGGGCACCAGGAAGGCCCGGGCGATCTCGTCGGTGGTCAAACCGCCGAGCAGGCGCAGCGTGAGTGCGGTGCGTGCCTCGGTGGAGAGCACCGGGTGGCAGGCGGTGAAGACCAGGCGCAGCAGGTCGTCGCCTATGTCGTCGTCCATTGCGGCCTCCAGGTCCAGCTGCGCGGCCTGCAGCTGCGCGTCCAGTTCGCGGCTGATCTCGGGCTGCAGGCTGGCGTGCAGCTGCTGCTGGCGCAGCCGGTCGATGGCGCGGTGTTTCGCGGTCGTCATGAGCCAGGCGCCGGGGTTGTCGGGAACGCCTTTGGCGGGCCATTGCTCCAGCGCGGTGACAAACGCGTCCTGTGCCAGTTCCTCCGCCAGGCCGACGTCGCGCAGCATGCGCGCCAGCTTGGCGATGACTTTGGCCGATTCGATGCGCCAGATGGCCTCGACCGTGCGCTGCATGCCCCCGTCTGCCATCGCGGTCAGGCCTGCACGATCACCTTGAAGCCACCCCAGAACATGCGTTTGCCGTCGAAGGGGTGGTTTTTCGGGTCCATCATCGCGAGCATGCGCGGGTCTTGCATGACTTTGGTGTTGACCTTGTCGCGGTGCGCGCGCGACTTGTAGACGATCCACGAGAACACCACGGTTTCGCCGGCCTTGAGTTTCACGCTCTGTGGGAACGAGGTGTATTTGCCGGGTTTCACGTCGTCGGCCACGGTTTCGACATAGTCGAGCGCGCCATGTTCGCGCCAGAGCTTGCCGGCCTTGGACGCCATGCGGCGGTAGGCGGCCAGGTTTTCGGTGGGCACGGGCAGCACAAATCCATCCACGTAGTTCATTGCGGTCTCCGGTGGGTCATTGAAAAGGATCAGCGTTGTTCGGCCTCGCGCTTCAGGTTGGCCAGGCCCACCTCAAAGTCGTTGCCAATCATGCGGTCCATGTTGAACACCAGCCCCATCAGTTTGGAGATGTAGGGGCTCGGGCCGTACAGGGCCCAGGTGACATCGGTGGCGGTGCCGTTGGCCTGCAGCGTGAATTCGGCGGTGTTGCGTGCCTGGAAGGGCTTCAGGAAATCCAGCTGCAGGGTCACTTTGGACGGCGGCGTGGCGGCCAGGATTTCCATGCGGCCCTGGCCGATGTCCTTGTTGCCGTCCCATTCGTAGACGGCGCCCGGGCCGCTGGCAGCGCCGCTGAGTGTGCGCTTCACCGCCGGGTCTTTTTTGTCGTAAGGCGACCAGCTGTTCCAGGCGCGCAGGTCGTTGACCAGTGGAAAGACTTTGTCCGGTGGCGCCTCGATGCGGGCGGTGCGTTCGACCCGAAAGCTGTCGGGCCGGGTGGCGGCGTACACCAGCACACCGGCGATCAGAAGAGCGATGACGAGGGCGGTGGTCTTGAGCATGGGTTTCTCCTGTGGCCGCCGGATCAACCCGCCGGGAAGGCGCTGAGGTCCATGTAGGCGAATTCCCAGATGTGGCCGTCCAGGTCCTGGAAGCCATGGGCGTACATGAAACCGTGGTCTTGCGGCGCGTTGTAGGTGCTGCCGCCGGCGGCGACCGCCTTGCGAACGGTGTCGTCCACCTTTTCGCGGTTGTCGGCCGAGAGGCAGAGCAGCACTTCGGTGCTCTGGGTGGCGTCAGCGATCGGTTTGGGCGTGAAGCCCTTGAATTTCTCGTGGGTCAGCAGCATCACAAAAATGCTGTCGCTCACCACCATGCAGGTGGCGGTTTCGTCGGTGAACTGGGGGTTGAAGCTGAAGCCGAGGACGGTGAAAAACGCCACCGATTGGGGCAGGTTCTTCACCGGCAGGTTCACAAAAATCTGGGTTGTCATGTTGAAGGTCTCCTGTTTCAGTTGTATTCGCCAATGCCGATGTCGCGCAGGCGGTTGGTGGATTCGCACGCCGGGAAGTCGTCCAGCTCGTACAGCTGGCGCACCTCGATCTGGGCGACGCCGCCGTCGGCCGCCGGGTTGGGGAAACGCCGCGTCCATTCCAGCGCTTCTTCGCGCGACTTCACCTGGATCAGCGTGTAGCCGGCCACCAGTTCCTTGGTTTCGGCAAACGGGCCGTCCAGGGTGCGGCGGTGTTTGCCGTCGTAGTGGATGCGCCAGCCCTTGGCGCTGGGCTGCAGGCCCGAGCCGTCGAGCAGCACACCGGCTTTGGCCAGTTCTTCGTGGTAGCTGGTCATTTCCGCCAGCAGTGCCTCGCTGGGCACGGGGCTGTGTTCGGCCTCGCTGTCGGCGCTGGCCTTGACGATGATCATGAACCGCATGGTGGCCCCCGTCAGTTGGCGTTGGGCGCGTCCACACCCACCATCCAGCCAATGCCGAAACGGTCGGTCAGCATGCCGAACCGCGGCGACCAGAAGGTCGTGCCCAGCGGCATTTGCACCTGGCCGCCTTCGGCCAAGGCGGCAAACGCCTTGTCGGCGGCAGCGGCATCGGCCACCGAGATCGACAGGGAGAACCCCTGTGCGCCCGGTTGAGGCGCAGCGCCGCAACCGTCTGACGCCATCACCGAGGTGTCGCCAATTCGGAAGCTGCTGTGCATGACCTTGTGGCCCCAGTCGGGCGGTGTCATGTCGGGTGGCGTGGGGTCTGGGCTTTCGCTGAAGCGCATCAACATGTCGACGTGTGCGCCAAGGGCTTGTTGGTAAAACGCAATCGCCTCTTCGCAGCGGCCATTGAAGAACAGATAGGGCTGAACGTGCATGGAAAACCTCCTGGGTGGGTTGAACAGGCCGGTCAGCCGGCGAACCCGTGCGGGATGCGCTTTTTGCCCTGCTCTCTCTGTACGACGAACCAGCAGGCGCGAAATCGACACGTGCGCGAAAAAAATCGCAAAAAATGTCAGCCGTCGTGGCAAGGCCCGGTTTCGCGCACCTCCACCGTCGCCCATTCCGCCGCCGGGCAGCTGCGGGCAATGGCCACCGCCTCGTCGCGGCTGGCGCAGTTCAGCAGGAAGAAGCCGCCGACCATTTCCTTGGCTTCGGCAAACGGGCCATCCACCAGGCGGGGCTGGCCCCCGCGCACCTGCACCCGCACACCGTGCCGGTCAGAGCGCAGCGAGTCGCTGGCCATGTGCAGGCCCTGGGCCTTGAGGTCGTCGGTGAAACGCAGCATGCGGGCGTAGAGGTCTTGTCCCTCTTCGGGCGAGCGTTCCTGGCGCTGGCCGGTCGGCTCGGTGATCAACAGCATGTAGGGCATGGGGGCTCCAGAGTGTCCAAATCCATTGTTTCATACCCGCCAGGCGCGGTGCAAACTTGCCGGTGCAGGCGTGAAATAATGGCCCGTTCCCCGGCCGCAGTGGTGCCGGCGCACCCAGACCGAAAATTCGCCATGACCACCCGCCCCTCTCGCCCTGTTCGCTCCCAGTACGAAGACTTCATGCGCCATGTGGCCACCCACGGCGTGTTCAAGGCCGACCGCACCGGCACCGGCACGACCAGCGTGTTTGGCCACCAGATGCGTTTTGACCTGAACGAGGGTTTTCCGCTGGTCACCACCAAGAAGGTGCACCTCAAGTCCATCATTCAGGAGCTGCTGTGGTTCCTCACCGGCTCCAGCAACAACAACTGGCTGAAGGAACGCGGCGTCACCATCTGGGACGAGTGGGCGCGCGAAGACGGTGACCTGGGCCCGGTTTACGGCGTGCAGTGGCGCAGCTGGCCCACGCCCGACGGCGGGCACATTGACCAGATTGCCGACGTGATCCAAACGCTCAAGACCAACCCCGACTCGCGCCGCATCATCGTCAGCGCCTGGAACGTGGCCGAACTCAACAAGATGGCGCTGATGCCCTGCCATGCCTTCTTCCAGTTCTATGTCGCCCCGTCGCAGGTGGCGGGCGAACCCGGCAAGCTGAGTTGCCAGCTCTACCAGCGCAGCGCCGACATTTTCCTGGGCGTGCCGTTCAACATCGCCAGCTACGCGCTGCTGACGCACATGGTGGCGCAGCAATGTGGCCTGGCGGTGGGCGACTTCGTCTGGACCGGTGGCGACTGCCACATCTACAGCAACCACACCGAGCAGGTGGCGCTGCAACTCAGCCGCACGCCCTACCCCTACCCCACCCTGAACATCAAGCGCAAACCAGATTCGATCTTCGACTACCAGTTTGAAGACTTTGAGGTGTTGGACTACCAGTGCCACGCGGCCATCAAAGCTCCTGTAGCTATTTAAGCCGTTTTATATTTAGTACGTCTTCAGATGATTCAACAAAATCTTCTTCTGTTACCCACAAAACAACTGCTAAATGAATTTGGCTCTGGCAATCCTACGCCGGGCTCTGGATCAGCCGCAGCCCTTAGTGGTTTATTGGCTTGTAAGTTAGGCCAAACAGTTTGCAAAATTTCTTTGAAGAAGCCAGAACTTCAATCTGATTGGCCGGTATTGAATTTCTTAGCTGAGCGCCTTGAAGACGAATTTGAACCTCAGCTTGCTACTTATTTCCAGCATGATTCTGAACTTTTTGAACAGGTAATAGCTCTTCGTAGATTAAGAGACCAAGAGCATGATCCAATCAAAAAACGCCGATACGCAGATGATGGACTAGCAAAACAACGAGAATGCACGGACGAGGCTGTAGAAATAGCTCGAAAATGTATCGAGCTCGCTCAAGTGTGCTTACAAGTATTCCAAGTTGGTTGGAAATCAGTTCGAGGAGATTCGGGCGCTGCAGTAAGTTGTGCACTTTCGGGTGTTTCTGCTGCACTGTTCGCTGCTTATTTAAATTTAAAAGATTTTCGGGAAAGTGAATGGCTACGGAAAACTAAAGGACAAGCGGATGCTTTATTTTCAGACTTCCGATACACGCAAACCTTGTTAGTCCAGCTTGCGTTTGGCCTTCAACAAGAAGCGGAACAGGCACTTGATATCAATCAACTAACTTTGCCTTTGGATACAGAGTGACTCAACTTTGTTTAATTTTTGCGCGCGCCACTAACGGCATCATCGGTGCAAACGGCACTTTGCCATGGCATCTGCCTGAAGACTTGGCTCATTTCAAGCGAGCCACGTTCGGTAGTCCGGTCATCATGGGTCGCAAAACTTGGGATTCGCTTCCTCCTAAATTTCGACCGCTGCCTGGTCGCCGCAATATCGTGATCACACGCCAGCCACAGTGGAAAGCGGAAGGGGCTGTGCGTGCAGCATCGTTGGTTGATGCCTATGCACTGTGCGCCAGCGAAGATGCCGCTTGGGTAATTGGTGGTGCTGAGATCTACGCGCAGGCCATGCCATTAGCTACATTAGCACTTATTACCGAAATCCACGCCGATTTTGAAGGTGATGCTTTTGCTCCTGTTTTTGGACCGGAATGGAGCGAAACATCACGCGAGGCACATGTCGCCGCCAACGGACTGAAATTCAGTTTTGTCACACTCGAAAAACAATAGGGAGACTGAGATGTCAGGAGGCGGATTTCACGTGCACGGCCCGCACGACCACGAGCTGGAACATGCCAGCCACAGCGGGCATGAAGACGGCGGCAAGATGATCAACCAGATTGCGATGGTCACCGCCATCATCGCCACCGTGGGCGCCCTGTTCGCCTACATGGGCGGCGCCACGCAGGCCAATGCCGGGCTGTTCAAGAACAACGCGGCGATCAAGAAAACCGAAGCGGCCAACCAGTGGAATTACTACCAGTCCAAAAGCACCAAGCAGTCGCTCGCCGAACTGGCACGGGACCTGTCCCCCGACGACAAAAAAGCCAGTTACCAGGGCAAGGTGGAGCGCTACGAGAAGGAAAAGGCCGAGATCAAGCTGGCCGCTGAAAAGCTCGAAGCCGACGCCACCGCGTGGGACAAGCAAAGCGACGACCAGATCCACCAGCACCACCGCTGGGCCCAAGCCACCACCGTGCTGCAGGTGGCGATTGCACTCGCCGCCATCGCGCTGCTGACGCGCAAAAAGTGGCTGGAGTACGGCATGTTTGCCGTGGCGGCCGCCGGTTTGGTGGTGGGCACCTTGGCCGTGCTTCATATTTGATAGCTAGACCGTCAGGTTTGACTGAGGCTTGAGGCCAAAAGCACCTCATTTCTCCCCCGCAGGCTTGTCAGAGGCGCGTAGTCCGGCACGCAGTGGCCTTGTGGGGGCGCATCCAATTTAAGGGTTTTCCCTGACGCGGTGCCACAAGCAGCGTATGGTTGAGGCTTCACTTGCACGGTGCCATGACCAAAAAACGCCTCTCCCCGCTGTGGTCCAAGTCACTGTCCAAATCGCTGTCGCGGTCGTTTTTTGGCGCCTTGACGGCCATCAGCCGTGTGCAGTCCAACACCGTGCGCCAGTCTGCACAGGCGGTGCGTCGTGCCACCGGCAGCCCATCCCGCGCCGCCAGGCCAGCGCGTGGCAAGGGCGAGTGGTCCAGCGGCATGGCCATGGGCCCGGCCGGTGTGCGGCGTTACCAACTCCTCAAACCGCCCGGCATGCTGCCGGGCGAACGTTTGCCGCTGCTGGTGATGCTGCACGGCTGCGGGCAGGACGCACAGTCGTTCGCGCTCAGCACGCGCATGAACCGGCTGGCGGTGGGCGCGCGTTTCCTGGTGCTCTACCCCGAACAAGACCGGCGTGCCAACCTGCAGGGCTGCTGGAACTGGTACGACACCGACAGCCGCAACGCCTACCGCGAAGCCGCCACCCTGGCCGCGGCCATTGACCAGGTGTGCCTGCTCTACCCGGTGGACGTGACCCGCATCGGCGTGGCGGGCCTCTCGGCCGGGGCGAGCATGGCGGCGCTGCTGGCCAGCCGCTACCCCACGCGTTTTCGCGCGGTGGTGATGCACTCCGGCATTCCGCCCGGCACCGCCCATTCGGCGTCTTCGGCCATGCGCGCGATGCTGGGCCGCGCCGCCACCGCCGCGCCCGGTGCCCTGGCCCACTGGCCGCCGCTCTTGGTGATCCACGGCAGCGCCGACAGCGTGGTCGCGCCAAGCAATGGCGAAGCCGCCGCCCAACTCTGGGCCGACGCCGCGGGCGCACGCCGCCTGCCCAGCCGCCCGGTGCAGCGTGGCCAGCGCCGCCTGATGACGCTGACCGACTTCAAACACCAGCGCCGCCTGGTGGCCACGCTGTGCACGGTGGAGGGTTTGGGCCACGCCTGGAGCGGTGGTGCCGCAGGCCAGCCCTACAGCGACGCCACCGGGCCCGACGCGTCGCGCATGGTCTGGTCGTTCATTGCGCGGCAATTCGGCGCGCCATGAGCCTGCCAGCCGCGCCACACCCGATGCGGGCAAGTGTGCAAAAATCAAAAGTCCGCTCGTTGTTCACGCCCTGACCCCGCGCCCCTGGCCCGCGCCCATGCCATGACCCTGTCTTTTTTTGCCAAAGCCTCCGTGTTGCTGCTGTTTGTGAGCAGCACGCTGTACGTGCATTGGCGCGGCAAAGCGCGCCTGCCGCTGCTGCGCCAGTTCGTGAACCACTCGGCGCTGTTCGCACCGTACAACGCGCTGATGTACCTGTTCTCCCGCGTGCCGTCCAAGCCCTACCTGGACCGCAGCCGCTTCCCGGAACTCGACCTGCTGCGCGACAACTGGGAAACCATCCGAGACGAGGCCCTGCACCTGTTCGACGAAGGCTACATCCGTGCGGCCGAGAAAAACAACGACGCCGGCTTTGGCTCGTTCTTCAAAAAAGGCTGGAAGCGCTTCTACCTGAAGTGGTACGACAAACCGTTGCCGTCGGCCGCACTGCTGTGCCCCAAAACCGTGGCGCTGGTCAGCAGCATCCCCAACGTCAAAGGCGCGATGTTCGCGCTGCTGCCCGGTGGCAGCCAGCTCAACCCACACCGCGACCCGTTTGCCGGCTCACTGCGCTACCACCTTGGCCTGTCCACCCCCAACTCCGACGACTGCCGCATCTACGTGGACGGCCAGGTCTACGCCTGGCGCGACGGCCAGGACGTGATGTTCGACGAAACCTACGTCCACTGGGTGCACAACGACACCACCCAGACCCGCATCATCCTGTTCTGCGACATCGAGCGCCCGCTGCACACCCGGGTGATGACGGCGCTGAACCGCTGGGTCAGCCACGGCCTGGGTCAGGCCACCGCGCCGCAGAACCTGGACGACGAACGGGTCGGCAGCATCAACCGCGCCTACGCCTTCAGCAAACGCCTGGGCGACGGCAGCAACGAGCAGTTCCGTCAATGGAAACGCCGCAACCCCCGGCTATACCGCGTGCTGCGCCCGGTGCTGGCGGTGGTGGTGGTGGCGCTGCTGGCGTACTGGCTGTTCGGCTGAACGCCCTTCTTTTTTCGTCTGGACATTGCCAATGCGCATCACGACCTGGAACGTCAACTCTTTGGCCGTGCGGCTGCCGCAGGTGCTGGACTGGCTGACCACCACCCCGGTGGACGTGTTGTGCCTGCAGGAGCTCAAGCTCAGCAACGACAAATTCCCGCTCGCCGAGGTGCAGGCCGCTGGTTACCACGCCGTCTTTTTCGGCCAGAAAACCTACAACGGCGTCGCCCTGCTCAGCCGCACACCGGCGCGCGACGTGGTGCACAACATCCCTGGCCTGGCCGACGAACAGGCCCGTGTGATTGCAGCCACTTTCGATTCCCCACTGGGTGAACTGCGCGTCATCAACGGTTACTTCGTCAACGGCCAGGCGCCGGGCAGCGAAAAGTTTGCCTACAAGATGGGCTGGCTCGATGCGCTGCAGGCTTTTGTGCGCGCCGAAATGGCGCAGCACCCCCGGCTGGTGCTGCTGGGCGACTTCAACATCGCCCCGGAAGACCGCGACTCCTACGACCCCGAAGGGCTGCGCGAGACCATCCACCACACCACCGAAGAGCGGCAGCACTTCCAGGCATTGCTCGCGCTCGGCCTGCACGACAGCTTCCGGATGTTCGAGCAACCGGAAAAAAGCTTTTCCTGGTGGGACTACCGCGAGTTCGGTTTTCGCCGCAACCGCGGGCTGCGCATCGACCACATTCTGGTGAGCGCGCCGCTGAAACCGCTGGTGCAAGCCTGTGCGGTAGACCGGCTGCCACGCAAGAACGAACGGCCCAGCGACCATGCGCCGGTGACCGTCACCCTCACCAGCCCCGCCTGACGCTACAGTTTATATAGCGCAATCGCAAGGCTTCACTAGGGCTTGCGGGCGGAAAGGCTTGAAAAACCTCTTCACCCCGCGGTTTCAGGCCTTATTCCAGCCCCAGTTCCTGGATTTTGCGCGTGATGGTGTTGCGGCCAATGCCCAGCTTCTGCGCCGCCTCGATGCGGCGGCCTCGGGTGTTGGCCAGCGCGGTGAGGATCAGCTTGGACTCGAAGCGGCGGGTCAGTTCGTCCCACACGTCGTGCCGGCCGGAAGCCAGCAGTTCCAATGCCTCCACTTCCAGCCCCGACTCCCATGGCCCGTTGAGCGTGGCCGCCACGCCGGGCTGGGCAATGAACGGGGCCGCAGCGTCGGCATCGCCCGCCACCGGCAAGGCGGCGTCGGGCGGGGTGAGCCGCCCATCCAGCCGCATGTCGCTGGCGTCGGTCACCAGCACGGGCCTGGCGGGGGCATGCTCGGGGGCCGATGCGGCGGTCAGCGCCACAATTTCGGGTGGCAGGTCTTTGCGCTCGATCAGCTGCGCTGGCGCCATCACGGTGAGCCAATGGCAGACGTTTTCCAGCTGTCGCACGTTGCCGGGGAAACCGAACATGGCCAGCTGCGTGAGCGCGGCGTCGGAAATGCGTTTTGGCTCCACACCGAGTTGTTTGGCGCTTTGCTGCAGGAAGTGGCGCGTCAGCATGGGCACGTCTTCGTGCCGTTCGCGCAGCGCGGGCAGGCGCAGGCGGATGACGTTCAGGCGGTGGAACAAATCTTCGCGGAAACCACCGTCTTTGACCCGCTGCTCCAAATCTTGGTGGGTGGCGGCGATCACCCGGACATTGGCCTTCACGGCGTTGTGCCCGCCGACGCGGTAGAAATGCCCGTCGCTCAGCACCCGCAGCAAGCGGGTCTGCAAATCAAACGGCATGTCGCCGATTTCGTCGAGGAACAGCGTGCCGCCATCGGCCTGCTCAAAACGGCCACGGCGCATGGTTTGCGCGCCGGTGAAGGCGCCGCGCTCGTGGCCAAAGAGTTCACTTTCCAGCAGGTCTTTGGGGATGGCCGCGGTGTTGATGGCAATGAAGGGCCCGTTGGCGCGGGGCGAATGCTTGTGCAGTGCGCGCGCCACCAGCTCTTTGCCCGAGCCGGATTCGCCGGTGATCATGACCGTGACGTTGCTTTGCGACAGCCGGCCAATGGCGCGGAACACGTCCTGCATCGCCGGGGCCTGGCCGAGCATTTCGGGCGTTTCGCCCATGCGCTCTTCGGCCACTTCCTCGCGCTGGCTTTCTTCCACCGCACGGCGGATCAGTTCAATGGCGCGGGGCAAGTCAAACGGCTTGGGCAGGTACTCAAAAGCACCACCCTGGAAGGCGGAAACGGCGCTGTCCAGGTCAGAGAACGCGGTCATGATGATGACCGGCAGGCCGGGATGCTTTTCCTTCACCTTGCTGAGCAAATCGAGCCCGGAGCCGCCAGGCATGCGGATGTCGCTCACCAGCACCTGCGGGCCCTGGTTGTCGGGGTCGTCTTCGGCCACTTCCTGGAGCGCGGCCAGCACCTCGCGCGGGTTGGTGAAGCTGCGGGTGGGCAGGTCTTCACGCAGCAGCGCTTTTTCTAGAACGAAGCGAATGGACTGGTCATCGTCCACGATCCAAATCGGCTTCATGTGTAGCGTCACCTCGTAGTTGCGCTGTCTCCGCGCGTTTGTTTAGGGCAACGGAATCAGCAGTTTGAAATCCGTCCGGCCAGGAACACTGTCGCACTCGATCAGGCCATGGTGCTGCTGGACAAAAGTTTGCGCCAGCGTCAGCCCCAGGCCAGAACCGCCTTCCCTGCCCGACACCAGCGGGTAAAAAATGCGGTCCTTGATCGAGTCAGGTACACCTGGCCCGTTGTCGATGACATGCAATTCCAGTGCCAGTCGGTAGCGCTGCTTGCCAAATGTCACCTGGCGCGCGATGCGGGTGCGGAACATCAGCTGCGCGTCGCTGGCCGCAATGCGGTCAGACAGCGCCTGGCAGGCGTTGTGCGCGATGTTCAGCACCGCCTGAATCAGCTGCTCGCGGTCACCGCGAAAGTCGGGGATGGAGGTGTCGTAGTCGCGCGCCACCTTCAGGCCACGCGGAAACTCGGCCACGATCAGCGAGCGCACCCGCTCGCACACCTCGTGGATGTTCACGTCGCCCACCACGTGGGGCCGGCGGTGCGGGGCCAGCAGGCGGTCCACCAGCGTCTGCAACCGGTCGGCCTCGTGGATGATGACCTGGGTGTACTCCTTCAGGTCCTTGCCCTCGATTTCCATCTCCAGCAACTGCGCCGCACCGCGGATGCCGCCCAGCGGGTTCTTGATTTCGTGCGCCAGGTTGCGGATCAGTTCCTTGTTGGCCTGCGCCTGGTCGATCAGCCGTTCCTCGCGGTCTTGTTTCGCCTGCTGTTCCAGCGGCAGCAACTCGATGATGATCTCGCCCGGGCGCTCGGTCTGCGCCACGATCACGTGCACCGGCAGCGGGTCGTGGGCCAGCCGCTTGAGCCAGGCGTCGTACCGCAGCGCCGCAAACTCGTTGCTGCCGGCACCCTGCAAGGCGTTCTGCAGCACATGCGGCTCGGTGAAACAGTCAAACAGGCGCGAGCCCTCAATGGTGCGGCGCGAGGTGCCCAGCGCGTCTTCCAGTGCGGCGTTGGCAAACAGCACCATGCCGTCGCTGCGCACCACCGCCACCAGCGTGGCCAGCAGGTCAAACGGCTGAAAGCGGGAAACGGGGATGGGCGCTGTTTTCAATTCGCTTATTTCAATTTGTTTTGCCAGCCGGGGGGCCCAGGCGGCCCAGTTCGCGCCGCAGGCTGGCCAGGTCATTCTCGCCCCGTGCGATGCTGGACTGCAGGTCGGCGACGCGGTCCAGGTATTTTTGGTGGTTGCGGTGCTCGGGGCCCAGTTTTTCTGGCTCGCCGTTGTTGTACTCCTTCATCAACTCGCTTTGCCGGTTTTCGGCCCGGCGCAGTTCGGCTTCCAGAATCGCACGGGAGTCGGCATCGCGCGCGCGCTGCTCAGCGGCATCGACCCGGGGGCCCTGGGACTGCCGGATGGCCGCCGGGCTGCCCGGTTGCGGCCGGGTGCCCTGGATGATGGTGACGTTGCCGCCTTCGACGGTTTTGCAGCCGCGTGACTTGGCCACGGCCGCGTTGTTGGTGTACTCGTTGCCACACCGGTAAATCGTGTCCTGAGCGTGGCCAGCCGTGAAGGCGCCAGCAGCAAGACAGAAGATCAGAAATGCACTTTTCATGGGTAGGCGTGTGGTTTGCGCAAGGTGTGCGATGGGGCAGTATCCCGCAATCACACAAGGCCGACAAAAGCCGGTGGCATACCGGCACCGCCAGCACCCTGCCCGACCCCAAAAACAAAGGACGGCATCAGCCGTCCTTTGTCTTGCAAGCCAGTAAGCGGTTACAGGCTGTAGTACATGTCGAACTCGACCGGGTGGGTCGTCATGCGGAAGCGCGTGACTTCCTGCATCTTGAGTTCAATGTACGCGTCGATGAACGAGTCGGTGAAGACACCGCCTTTGGTCAGGAAGCCGCGGCCCTTGTCCAGGTAGTCCAGCGCCTGGTCGAGGCTGTGGCACACGGTTGGCACCAAAGCGTCTTCTTCCGGTGGCAGATGGTAGAGGTCCTTGGTGGCGGCTTCGCCCGGGTGGATCTTGTTTTCCACGCCGTCCAGACCGGCCATCAACAGGGCCGAGAAGCCCAGGTAAGGGTTCATCAGTGGATCTGGGAAACGCGCTTCGACGCGGCGACCCTTGGGGTTGGCCACGAAAGGAATGCGGATCGAGGCCGAGCGGTTCTTGGCCGAGTAGGCCAGTTTCACCGGGGCTTCGTAGCCGGGCACCAGGCGCTTGTAGCTGTTGGTGCCGGGGTTGGTGATGGCGTTCAGCGCACGGGCGTGCTTGATGATGCCGCCGATGTAGTACAGGGCAAACTCGCTCAGGCCGGCGTAGCCGTCGCCAGCAAACAGGTTCTTGCCGTCTTTCCAGACCGACTGGTGCACGTGCATGCCGGAACCGTTGTCGCCAACGATGGGCTTGGGCATGAAGGTCGCGGTCTTGCCGTAGGCATGGGCCACGTTTTGCACCACGTACTTCAGCATTTGGGTCCAGTCGGCGCGTTGCACCAGGGTGCTGAACTTGGTGCCGATTTCGTTCTGGCCAGCGCCCGCCACTTCGTGGTGGAACACTTCAACCGGAATGCCCAGCGACTCGAGCACGAGGGAGATCTCGGCGCGCAGGTCTTGCATCGAGTCAACCGGAGGCACCGGAAAGTAGCCGCCCTTGACGGTGGGACGGTGGCCGTGGTTGCCGCCTTCAAACACCTTGCTGGTGCTCCAGGAAGCCTCTTCCGAGCCGATCTTGACGAAACAGCCGGACATGTCGACGCCCCAGCGCACGTCGTCAAAAATGAAGAATTCGGGTTCTGGACCGAAGTAGGCGGTGTCGCCCAGACCGGAAGCCTTCAGGTAGGCTTCGGCTTTCTTGGCGATCGAACGGGGGTCACGGTCGTAGGGCTTGCCGTCGGCAGGCTCGACCACGTCGCAGGTCAGGTTGATGGTGGGTTCTTCAAAGAACGGGTCCATCACGGCGGTGGCGGCGTCGGGCATGAGTTGCATGTCCGAGGCTTCAATGCCCTTCCAGCCGGCGATGGACGAACCGTCAAACGCATGGCCGGAGACAAATTTGTCTTCGTCGAAGTGCGACACGGGCACAGTGACGTGCTGCTCTTTGCCACGGGTGTCGGTGAAACGGAAGTCAACAAACTTGACTTCGTTCTCTTTCACCATCTTCATCACGTCTGCGACGGTCTTTGCCATCAAGCTCTCCTAGGGTGCGTAGTTAAAAAATGAACTGCACCATGGTGGATGCAGTTTTTGTGCCATGACGAAAGCATGGTGTGGAATTGACAGCGCGTATTTTGCCCTGACTTTGGGCGCCTTTTGGCCCAAGGTATCCGTGGAAATTCGCTGCGGTCGCTTGTGCGCACCAATTTAAGGCAAAGATTTTGTGGTAATTAGATTGCACCAATAAAATGCATCAACGCACCAATTCGGGGCCGAGCGTGACGCCGTGGCGGCTCAGCCCGGTCAGCAGTGCGGCGTAAGCCAGGTCCACGGTGTCCAGTGGGCCCTTGACGCCGAGTTCAATGTGACGGCCATGAACCGGATGGTCCACACTGGGCAAGCTGAACACCCGGACGCCGCTGAATTCACGCTCGATGGCTTGCATCAGTGGCGTGAGGGTGGCCTCCATTGATCCCATCACAATGACCGATTTTTCCACCTGTGCATGGCGCTGGAACAGGTGTGGGTACTGGGTGTCGAGCACCCAGGCCATCATCGGCCAGGCCATCACTGGAAACCCGGGCAGGAAGTGCACATGGCCCAGGCTGAAGCCGGGAATCTTGTTGTACGGGTTGGGCACAATCCGCGCGCCTTTGGGAAACACGCCCATGTTGAGGCGGTGCACGTTGTCGGCGCGGTCGGGCTCATAGGCCACGCCCTGTTCCTGGGCGGTGTCTTGCATGCGTTCGCGGATCAGCGCTTCGGCCTGTGGGTGCAGGTCCAGTGGCAGCCCGGCGGCCCGTGCGGCGCACTGGCGGGTGTGGTCGTCGGGCGTGGCGCCTATGCCACCGCAGGAAAACACCAGGTCACCCGACGCCATGGCCCGTGCGAGCGTGGCGGTGATGCGATCGGGGACATCGCCCACGTAGTCGGCGTAGCCGAGTTGCAGGCCGCGCGCTTGCAGCAATTCGATGCACTTGGCCAGGTGCTTGTCGGCCCGCTTGCCGGACAGGATCTCGTCGCCAATGATGACCAGGCCGATGGCACCGGGGGCATCAAGGGGGTGGGAGGAAGGCTGGCGGGGTGCCGGAGTCGTCATGGGTCAGGATGGGGGCTTCTGTATGGAGCGGCGCCTGTGCCAGCAGTGCACTTTCAGCACGCAGGGTTTCCAGCGCGGCCAGGCAGTAGTGCGAGAACCAGAGTGAGGAAAACGCAAACACCAGTGTGTAAATCCAGATCGCCAGCGGCACCAGGATCACGAACGCGGCCGCGAACAGCGCGCCAGACGCCCACAACAGGCTCGGGGCGGCACCCAGGTAGCCGGTGACGATGCCAATGCCCAGCAGCGCGCCGCGGTGCCGGCGCAAGATTTCACGCCGTTCCTCGGCGCTGGCGTGGTCTGAGAGCGCGTCGAACGCCATCACCCGGTACGTGAGCCAGCCCCAGATCAGCGGTGGCAAGATCAAAATGAGTGGTGGCACCAGCCAGAGTGGAATGGACACCACCAGCGCAATCACCGCCAGCAAGGTCGAGCCCAGCGACCACAACAGGCTGACCACCAGCGAGCCACCTTTTTTGCGCTCCAGCAGCGGGAAGCGCCGTTCGGCCACCAGCGAGACCAGCGTCGGTGTCATCAGGACCGCCACCACCAGCAGCGAGAGCACCACAATCGCTGGCGTGACCGCAAAAATCACGATCAGCGGTGCCAGCACAGTTTTGAGGTTGGCCAGGCCCATGCCCTGCAGCCAGCCCCACAGCGTGTTGAGCAAGGCCGAGTCGTCCAGCGACAGGCGGACCGACTCAATCGCCGGTTCCCAGAAAAAGTAGCCCAGTCCCAGTGCCAGCACCGCCATCAGCACCAGGGGCAGGAAGGACAGGCCAATCACCCTGGGGTGCAGGCAGTAAGCAGTGGCACGCCAGAAAGAGTCAAACATCTGCTTCATGGGTGGAGCATACCCCGATCAAATGGGCGCACCATGACAGGGCCCCAAATGCTTTGTGACCGTGTGTCAGGCGCGGCCTGCCAGGCGCTTCAATCCCAGCCATTGCTGGCGCCAGAAGCCCCGCCCGTAATCGCGCCCCTGCTCGGCCTGGTCGCGGATGCCGGTGGGGTCGAAGCGGTATTCAAAGTTGCCGGTGCGAAACAGCATGTCCCACCAGGGCAAGAGAACTCCAAAGTTGTGTCCCCCCAGGGTCTGCCGCCCTCTTGACTCGTGTCCCAGGCCAATGCTGTGGTGAAGGCGGTGAAAACGCGGGCTGATCCACAGCCGCTCACCCACCCGGCCAAACCAGACCCGCACGTTGGCGTGCTGGAAGCTCTCGCTCAGCTGGGTGAACGCCACCAACGCGACAAACTGGCCAGGGCCAACACCAATGGCCTGCGCCACCAACACAAAAATGGTGTCGCGCAACACATCGTCCAGCAAGTGGTTGCGGTTGTCGCTCCACATCGTCATCTGGCGCTGGGAGTGGTGCAACGCGTGCAGCGACCACCACCAGTTCCAGTGGTGCTGGCCGCGGTGGATCCAGTAATCGACAAAGTCAAAGACCAGCAGGTACAGCACAAAACTGACCCAGGCCAGGTCGGTCACGCCGGGCCAGAGCTGGTCCAGGTGAAAAGTGCCAATGCCTTCTGCGCGCAAGGCACCGAACAACTCGTCGGCCAGTGGGTCGAGCGTGAAAAACAGCGCCAGCCGGAACAGCCCGAGCCGGTGGATCAGCGTGTAGAGCACGTCGGTTCGGACCTCAGGCCGGTCTGTGACCGGCTCCACCGGCCGCCAGCGCTGCAGCGGTGCAATCACCAGCAGCAGCACCGCGAGCTGCAGCAGGCCCACCAGCAGCCAGCCGGTGGCGTCAAAGGCGTCTTCGAGCAGACCGCCCTCGCCGGCGGCAAACACCAGCGGTTGCACCACGGTTTCAAACAGCATTTGCTGCGCAGTGGCAAACAGGTTGGTCAGGGTGTCCATGTCGGTGCGGTGTTAACGGTTGGCGGGCTTGGGTGCAAGCCAGGCGGTGTAATCGGGGTGCTGCTGCAGCGTGGCGAAACAGTAGCCTTTGGCTTTCAGGCCACGCACCAATGGCTCCAGCGCGGCCGGCGCCCAGGGGTCCTTGCGGGACCAGATGCCGAGGTGTGCCAGCAGAATATCGCCGGGGCGGATGTCGCGCAAAGCCTTGGCCAGGAGTTGGGCGTTGGGGTAGCGGTCGCTGGGCAACTCATCGCCCAGAAAACCGGCGTCTGACCAGCCCACATGCTGGTAGCCGCACTGCCGGGTGGCCGCCAGCAGCGCGGGCGACGTTTTGCCCCCGGGTGCACGGAACAGCGGCAGCATGGTGACACCCGTCATGGTTTTGAGGCGTTGCGCGGGCCGCTGCAGTTCGTCGCAGTAGCGCTGGGCCGACCAGGTGTCGGTCTGGTCGGCGTGCGGGCCAAAAGTCTGGCGGATGCGGAACTGGGGGCCAGGCAGATCCCCGCGCCAGTAGCCGTGGTCCCAGGTGTGGGAGGCAAAGGCGTGGCCCTCGGCAGCACGGGCACGCCACCAAGGCGCCCACTGGTCGTCCAGCGAGGTGCCGCCAGTGAGCGTGGTTTCGTTGGCCAGAAAAAAGGTGACCTTGACCTGGTGCCGTTTGAGCACCTCGGCAAACAGGTCGGCGACGCCCATGTGGCCGGTGTCCACCGTCAGGTAGACCGGTTTGTCACAGGTGGCAGGCGGCGTATCGGCCACGGCGGCCCAGGGCAACCACAGCAGCACGCCCAGCAGGGCCGTGCCGCTACTGGCGCGGCGCGTGGTCGAGTGTCCAGACCCCATGGGGTGACTTTCCTACGTTGACCTGGCGCACCACCTTGCGCGAGGCAATATCGACCACCGACAGCTTGCGCGCCCAGCGCGAACCGACATACAGGGTCTTGCCGTCGGCCGACACGTCCATGCAATCTGGCCCACCGGGCACCGGAAAGCTGTCGACCACCGTCAGAGTCTGGGTGTCGACCTTGCTGACGGTATTGGCCACGCGGTTGCTGACGTAGACATGGCGTTTGTCCCCGACACTGCGGAAGGCGTGGGCACCCTCCCCGGTCTTGATTTTTTTCTGCAGCACCGGCTGGGCGCCTGACACGTCGAACACCTCCACGCTGTCGCCACCGGTCAGGGCCACCAGGATCAGGCGGTCGTCGGGGGTGCCAAACACGTCGGCCGGAATCTTGCCAGTGCCAATGCGCCACAGAATGGTCTGGGTGGCGATGTCGATCGCGACCAGCTCGTCGCTGTCCTGCATGGTGGCGTAGACGCGGGTGCTTTTGCTGTCGATCCACAGGTGGCTGGGCGTTTTGCCGGTGCTGACGCGTTTGACCAGCGCCAGGTCTTTGCCGTCCCAGCGGTAGAAGTCGATGTGGTTCAGCCGGTTGGCGGTGGTGACAAACCACTTCATGTCGGGCGTAAAACGCAGGTGGTAAGGGTCCAGAATGCCACGGATTTCACGCTGCACCTCGGCTGTTCGAGGGTCGATGAAGGTCAGCGAATCGCCCAGCGCGTTGGCCACCACCAGCGACTTTTCGTCGGGCGTCAGGTAGAGGTGGTGGGGCTCCTTGCCGGTGGTAAACCGCCGTGTTTCCTCCAGCGTCACCGGGTCTATCACGCTCACAGAAGCGTCGAGCGAGTTCAGGACAAAGATCGGCGCAGCGGCCTGGGCCGTGCCCAGGGCGGCCCACAAGACCATGGCGCCAGCCAGAAACATCAAGATGCGGTTCACAAAAGAGGTGCTTTGCAAGGGTTGGTACGAGCCCGGAAGTGTAGCCGTGCCTCGCCCTGGTTTGGCTGCTGTCGGCCGCACGCCACGCATCATGGGGGCGGCTGGTAGCCCACTGCGCCAAGTTCGTGTGGCCGCAGCCAGCGCCATTGACCGGGCGCCAGATCGTCCGGCAGCACCAGATCGCCGATCCGCGACCGGTGCAGGCCCTCCACCCGGTTGCTCACCGCCGCCAGCATGCGCTTGACCTGGTGGTACTTGCCCTCGGTCAGCGTCAGCCGCAACTGGTGTGTGCCTGTGGCTTCGCAATCCGCCGCGCGCACCGCTGCAGGGTCGTCGTCCAGCACCACGCCGTCCAGCAGACGCTGCACCTGGGTCGCGTCCACCGGGTGTTTGGTCGTCACTTCGTAGACCTTGGGCACGTGGTGGCGCGGCGAGCTCATGCGGTGGATGAACTTGCCGTCGTCGGTGAGCAGCAGCAGGCCGGTGGTGTCCTGGTCAAGCCGACCGACGGCCTGAACGCCTTGCACCGGGCCTTTTTGCGGCCGCAGGCGCAGCGGCCCCGGCAGCAGTGTGTAGATGCTGGGGTAGGTGGACGGTTTTTGCGAACACTCTGTGCCCGCCGGCTTGTGCAGCATCAGGTAGGCGGGCTCGTGGTATTCCCAAGTCGCCCCCTGGACGGTGAACACCAGCCCTTTTGCTTCAAATTCCATAGCGGCATCGGCAGGTTTTTCGCCGGCTACCGTCACAAAACCCTGTTGAACCAGCCCTGCGCAGACGCGCCGGGTGCCAAAACCCTGGGAATAAAGAATCTCTTGCAGTTGCATGGGCGGGCAGTGTACTGCGGTGCGCGGATGGCACGCAGTCGAGCCCACGCTGGTGTCTCGGTCAGCTGTCGCCGAGCTGAGGCGGCGCGCTCGCCACCCCGTTGGCCCAGGCCCAGAAAGCAAGTTCGAAATCGGTGTTGAGGGTGAGCTTGCTTTTGATCTGGCTCAGGTAGTTGCTGACGGTCTTGCTGCTGATGCCCATGCTCAGCGCGGTGTCCGCCAGGGTGCGGCCTTCCGACAGCAGGCGCACCACATCCAGCTCGCGCGGCCCCAGCCCGAGGCGCTGGATGGTGTTGCGCGCGGCACCCAGAAACTCCGGCAGCGACATCATGATGTCGGGCGAAAGGAACACCTTGCCGGCCAGCACATGGCGCACGGCCTGCACCAGTGTCTGCGAATCGCTGGCCTTGGTGACATAGCCCCGCGCACCGAGCCGCAGCGCCTGGGCTGCAACGCTGGGGTACTCGTGCATCGAGAACATCAGCACCGGCAATTCTGGCCAGCGCAGCGTCACCCTGCGCAACAAATCCAGGCCGCTCTTGCCGGGCAGGCTGGCGTCAAGCACGAGCAGGCAGCAGGGCTGGCGGGCCAGCAACTCCAGTGCTTCCTCGGCATTCCCACACTCGCCGACGATGGTCAGGTCGGGCTCGGTTTCGAGCAGGCGGCGATAACCCGCGCGCACCACGGCATGGTCGTCCACCAGGATCAGATTCTTCATGGGTTGCATTCGACCACGGCTTGCGCCTGCGCCGTACAAAACACGCCGAGATTGGGAGTATTTCCCATACCTGCTTGGGAAATTGTTGGCAGACCCAAAGCAAGGCGCGCCACAGAATCCGCGGGCCGGGGGCGCTTGGGAGACCCCGGTACAACTGGCAGCCCCGGCTGCCGGCATTACGGAGACATGTCCTTACAAACGAAGGGGAATCTGATGGGCAACACACAACAATCGAAAAAACGCATGACAAGGCAGGCATTCACGCTGGCGGCAACTGCATTGGCAGCCCTGCTGTCCTTTGCCCCGGCCGCCCATGCGGCCGGCAAAGCCGTCACTTGGGAAGATGTCGTCAATGACGACAAAAGCACCACCGACGTGCTGACCTACGGCCTGGGCATGAAAGCCCAGCGCCACAGCAAGCTTACCAAGATCAATGCGAAGAACGTCGCCAACCTGGTCCCGGCCTGGAGCTTCTCTTTCGGTGGTGAGAAACAGCGTGGCCAGGAAGGCCAGGTGCTGGTGCAGGACGGCGTGATCTACGCGACCGGTTCCTACTCGCGTTTCTATGCCATCGATGCCCGCACCGGCAAGCGTCTGTGGCAGTACGAGCACCGCCTGCCCGACGACATCCGCCCCTGCTGCGACGTGGTGAACCGCGGCGCTGCGATCTTCGGCAACAAGGTCTTCTTCGGTACGCTGGACGCCGGCATGGTGGCCCTCGACAAGGACACCGGCAAGGTGCTGTGGAGCAAGAAATGGGGTGACCACAAGATCGGCTACACGATGACTGGCGCGCCGTTCATCGTCAAGGACCAGAAAACGGGCCGCGTGCTGCTGGTGCACGGCTCGTCGGGTGACGAATTCGGCGTGGTCGGCTGGCTCTTCGCCCGCGACACCGAAACCGGTGAGGAAGTCTGGGCCCGCCCGATGGTCGAAGGCCACATGGGCCGCCTGAACGGCAAAGACTCCACCATCACCGGCGATGCCAAGGCTCCGAGCTGGCCGCGCGACAAAGACGGCAAACTGGTCGATGCCTGGAACCACGGCGGCGGTGCCCCCTGGCAGACCGCCAGCTTCGACGTGGAAAACAACATGGTTGTGATCGGTACCGGCAACCCGGCACCGTGGAACACCTGGAAGCGCACCAAGGAAGGCGACGATCCGCGCAATTGGGACAGCCTGTTCACCTCGGGCCAGGCCTATGTGGACGCGAGCACCGGCGAACTCAAGGGCTTCTTCCAGCACACCCCGAACGACGCCTGGGACTTTTCCGGCAACAACTCGGTTGTGCTGTTCGAGTTCAAGGACCCGGCCACCGGCAAGATGGTCAAGGCCAGCGCCCACGCCGACCGCAACGGCTTCTTCTTCGTGACCGACCGAACCAAGCTGGCCACCGGCGCGGGCTACCCGAACAAGCCCACCTCGCTGCTCGGCGCTTACCCCTTCGTGGACGGCATCACCTGGGCCAAGGGCTTCGACCTGAAAACCGGCAAGCCGAACATTGTGGAAGGCCAGCACCCACCACAGGTCAAGCCAGGCCAGGAAAAAGGCGATTCGATCTTCGTGTCGCCGCCCTTCCTTGGTGGCACGAACTGGATGCCGATGAGCTTCAGCCCCGACACCGGCTTGTTCTACATCCCGGCAAACCACTGGGCGATGGACTACTGGACGGAAAACATCACCTACAAGCCGGGTGCCGCCTACCTGGGCCAGGGCTTCCGCATCAAGCGCCTGTTCGAGGACCACGTCGGCACGCTGCGGGCCATCAACCCCGTCACGGGCAAGATCGCCTGGGAACACAAGGAGAAGTTCCCCCTGTGGGCCGGTACGCTCACCACCGCGGGCAACCTGGTGTTCACGGGTACCTCCGACGGTTATGTGAAGGCCTTCGATGCCAAGAACGGCAAGGAACTGTGGAAGTTCCAGACCGGCTCTGGCGTGGTTTCCGTGCCCGTGACCTGGGAAATGGACGGCGAGCAGTTCATCGGTATCCAGTCGGGCTACGGCGGCGCCGTGCCGCTGTGGGGCGGTGACATGGCCGAGCTGACCAAGCAGGTCAATCAGGGTGGCTCGATGTGGGTCTTCAAGCTGCCCAAACTCGTCGCCAGCAAATAAGCCTGTGACACGCTGACGCCCATGGCTGGTGCGGGGTACCCCGCACCAGCCATGTTGCACTTTTCAGACTGGAAAAAGATGACCCATTCCTACTTCCGTTCCTTGAATCACTGCTCGGCCCATCTCGCCCTGCTGCTGGCCGCCACCCTGGCCGAGCACGTGCATGCGGCTCCGCCGGTTGCCGAGAAACAGCCCTCGGTATCGGCGCAGAAGGCCGCAAATTTCGTGTCGTCACAAGAGGCCAAGCCTGCCGGGCCACCGCCGATGATTGACCCGCTGATCGTCAATGGCTGCCCGATCTGGCCCTACACCCGCTGCCCCGGCGCCGACCTGCGCCACGCCGACCTGTCGGCACGCGACCTCGCCGGCGCCGACCTGCGCGGCGCCAACCTGATGCGGGCCGACCTTCGGGTGGCCAATCTGGCCGGCGCCAACCTCGACGGCGCCAACCTGACCGGCGCCCGGCTCGCCAAGGTCAATGCGCCCGTGGCCACCTTCCGCGGCGCCAACCTGACCGGCGCCGATCTCGAGCATGGCCGCCTGATGCGTGTCGATTTCTCCGATGCCGATTTCTCAGGCGCCAACCTGGAGGCTGCCCGCGTTCCCTTCTCTTGGTTCAAGCGCGCCAAGCTCATCGGCACCAACCTGCAGGAAACCAAGTTCAACGCGACCAACCTGCAGGACGCCACGATGGAAGGCAGTTTCCTGCGCTACACGATTTTTCCCGATTCGTTTTTCGAGGGCTGCAAAGGCTGCCCCACCGACTGGTAAACCGCATGCACGCATTTTTTCGCACGTTAACGGCCCTGCCGCAAACCCGTACCCTGGCCATCACGCTGTTGGCCAGTGCACTCTGCATCCCTGCTGCGTTTGGTGCCGACGCGTCCAGCCTGCCCCCACTCGGGCCCGAATGGAAACTGCAGAACCCCTACCGCGGCAATGTTGCGGCGGCGGCCGTTGGCAAAACCATTTTTGACGAGAACTGCCTGCGCTGCCACGCGGCCGACGCCACGGGCCGCGGCTCGATTGGCGCCAACCTGCAACTGGTCGGGCGTTTCTGTCGCCGCATTGCCGACGACGCACTCAAACAGCGCTGCCTCGCGGACGCCGATGACTTCTTCAAACGTTCGGTTCAGGACGGCAAGATCCGCCTCAACATCACCTACATGCCGCCCTGGAAAAATGTGCTGAGCCAGGAAGAAATCTGGGCCGTGCGCAGCTATGTGGAAACCCTCAGCCAGACATCACGCGACAGCGACCGGCACTGATCCTCGGTGGCTGTGCGGTGGTGGGATCGTCCCTGCCCTCCACAACAACACCAAGCGGTTTTACGTGCGAAATCCGTGCGAATCGAAAACCAATGAACGCCAGTTTCAGACGATTCTGGATGATTTCCACAGAGGAGAAAGCCACCGCCGTTCATTGGCGGTGGCCGTCTTTGGGTGGTGGAGCTGGGGGGATTCGAACCCCCGTCCGCGAGCCTTTACCGAGCAGATCTACATGTTTAGCGGTCTGATTTGAGTCTCGCCACCTGGACCGCGCAGTCGCACGCTGCCCAGGACGCCAGCACCCTATTGTCTCGCCCCCAGCTAAGGTACCCAGCTCGGAGCCAGCCGATGAAATTATCTTTACAGCCGGGAGCATTTAACTTGCGCTAAACACCCCTTGCCCAGCCCATCGGCCTGCTGTTGTAAAGCTCACTGGCAATTAAGCAGCGAGTGCGAAACGTTCGTCGTTTGCAGTTAGTTTGTTTGAATCTGT
>JAZKIY010000020.1:0-83580 GCA_040384665.1 Pseudomonadota bacterium | reverse complement strand
TGGGCTCGTGCTTGTCGTCCATCTTGATGCCGGTCGGGATGCCGCGGCCGTTGTCGACCACGCTCACCGAGTTGTCGGAATGGATGGTGACCACGATGTCGTCGCAATGGCCGGCCAGCGCCTCGTCAATCGAGTTGTCCACCACCTCAAACACCAGGTGGTGCAGGCCGGTGCCGTCGGACGTGTCGCCGATGTACATGCCCGGCCGCTTGCGCACCGCTTCCAGCCCTTCGAGGATCTGGATCGCCCCTTCGCCATAGCCTTCGCTGGCGCCCACCTGGTGCGCGTCAATCACCGGCTGGAAGTTGGAACTGTCGGCGCCGGCTTCACCTGCGTTGACACCCTGGTCGTTGCTGACATCGGGTTGCGGGGGCGTGTTTTCTGTGCTCATGCTCAACTTCTTGCCTGGAAAAACCAGTGTTTTCTGAATCTCTTCAATGACCAAACCCGCGTCGGTCGCGGGTTTGGTGGGGGCGTTTTCTGGGGGCGTGACGTCAAATGCGCATCGGCATCACCACGTACTTGAAGGTCGGGTGGTCGGGAATGCTCAGCAGTGCCGAGCTGTTGGAGTCGCTCAGTTCCACCTTCACCATCTCCTGGTCCATGTTGGCCAGCGCGTCGATCAGGTAGGTGACGTTGAAGCCAATCTCGATGCTGTCGCCGCCGTAGTCGATGTCCAGCTCGTCCACCGCCTCTTCCTGCTCGGCGTTGTTGCTGGCCACGCGCAGGGTGCCGGGTTCGATGTTGAGGCGCACACCCTTGAACTTCTCGCTGGTCAAAATGGCGGTGCGCTGCAGGCTGGCCAGCAGCGGCACGCGGCCGAGCGTGATGTTGTTCTTGTGGTTCTTGGGGATGACGCGGTTGTAGTCGGGGAACTTGCCCTCGACCAGCTTGGTGACAAACTCCATGCCGCCAAAGCTGAACTTGGCCTGGTTGCTCGCAAACTGCATCTCGATGCTGGGCTGGTTTTCGCCACCGGCGTCCGACAGCAAGCGCTGCATTTCCAGCACCGTCTTGCGCGGCAAGATCACCTCTTGGCGTGGCACTTCCACGTCCAGCGTGGCCGACGCAAAGGCCAGGCGGTGGCCGTCTGTGGCCACCAGGCTCAGCTGCTTGCCTTCGGCCACAAACAAAATGCCGTTCAGGTAGTAGCGGATGTCGTGCACCGCCATGGCAAACGACACCTGGCTCAGCAGCGTCTTGAGCGTTTTTTGCGGCACGCTGAACACCGGGCCAAAACTCGCCGCTTCCTGCACCAGCGGAAAGTCTTCTGCCGGCAGCGTCTGCAGCGTGAACTTGCTTTTGCCACCCTTGAGGATCAGCTTGCTCTGGCTCGACTCCAGCGACACCGTCTGGTCGGCCGGCATGGTGCGCAGGATGTCGATCAGCTTGCGGGCACCCACGGTGGTGGTGAAGCTGCCGGCGTCACCGTCCAGCTCGGCAGTGGTGCGGATCTGGATTTCCAGGTCGCTGGTGGTGAGCTGGATCTGGCTGCCGGTCTTGCGGATCAGCACGTTGGCCAGGATCGGCAAGGTGTGCCGGCGCTCCACGATCCCCGCGACCGACTGCAATGCGGCGAGCACTTTGTCTTGAGCAGCTTTCAGAACAATCATGTCAACCTCTTCTTTAATTTCTTTAATTTAAATTAGCAGTAGTAGATAAGGGCCGCGTGTGCCTGGGGATAGCTCTATTTTCCCCTTTTTTATCAAGCACTTGGCGCACTTTGAATGCTGTGGGCAGCCGTGCTTTCCGGCTGTACCCGGCGCATGAACAACTTTTCAAAAACGCCCGGCCCTGTGGACAAGCCATGACTTGTCCCAAATCTATCCCCAGCGTTTCAAAGGCGTGTTGTGCCACGGTGTCAGCCCTTCAGCGTCTGTTCCAGCACGTGCAGTTGCTGGTTCAGTTCGGTCATTTGCTGGCGTTCGCCGGAAATCTTGCGCACCGCGTGCAACACCGTGGTGTGGTCGCGCCCGCCAAACAGCTCACCAATCTCGGGCAGGCTCTTCTGCGTCAGTTCCTTGGCCAAATACATGGCAATCTGCCGCGGCCGGGCAATGCTGGCGGGCCGCTTCTTGGAGTACATGTCGGCGACCTTGATCTTGTAGTAGTCGGCCACCGTTTTCTGGATGTTTTCCACACTGATCTGCCGGTTCTGGATGCTCAGCAGGTCGCGCAGCGCTTCGCGCGCCAGCGCGATGGAAATCTCTTTCTGGTTGAAACGCGAGTACGCCAGGATCTTGCGCAACGCACCTTCTAGCTCACGCACGTTGGAACGCACGTTTTTGGCGACAAAAAACGCCACCTCTTCCGGCATCTCGGCCAGCTCGGAACGCGCCTTGCTGATCAGAATCGCCACCCGCATTTCCAGTTCTGGCGGCTCGATCGCCACCGTCAGGCCAGAATCAAAACGCGACACCAGCCGTTCGTGGATGTCCGGCAGGCCCTTGGGGTAGGTGTCGCTGGTCATCACAATGTGCGACTTGCGGGCCAGCAAGGCCTCGAAGGCGTTGAAGAATTCTTCCTGCGTGCGTTCTTTGTTGGCAAAAAACTGCACGTCGTCGATCAGCAGCAGGTCCAGTGAGTGGTAACGCTGCTTGAACTCGTCAAAGGTCTTGCGCTGGTAGGCCTTGACCACATCCGACACAAATTGCTCGGCGTGGATGTAGAGAACCTTGGCGCCCGGCTTGTCGGCCAAGAGCCGGTTGCCCACCGCGTGCATCAAATGGGTCTTGCCCAGACCCACACCACCGTAAATGAACAGCGGGTTGTACAAATGGCCGGGCATGCCGGAAACGTGCATCGCGGCGGCGCGCGCCATGCGGTTGGCCGTGCCTTCCACCAGCGTGTCAAAGGTCAATGCGGTGTTCAGGCGGGTCTTGAAAGCGGCGTCGCCGGCTTCCTCGTTGGCCGCCAAGCCGGGTGGCTCGGCCGCCGTGTCTTCAAACGCAGCTTGGGAGAAAGCCCGTTTGGCGGGCTCTTCACGCGGAGCAAGCGCTAACTCAAAGATCACCGGTTGACCCGACACCTTTTCCAGCATGGCGGTGATCTTGCCGGCGTACTGGGCGCGCACCCAGTCGAGCTTGAAGCGGTTGGCGACCAGCAGCGTGACCTTGGTCAGGTCGTCGGCCACCTCGGCCACCAGCGGGCGGATCCAGGTGTTGAACTGTTGTTCGGGCAGTTCCTGGGCCAGTTGGTCGACGCACGCCTCCCACAGGCCGTGGCTCGGGCGATGGGGCAATCCCTCACTCATACTTGGTTGTCGTTCTTGTGGATAGCTGATACGTTGGAAGCCTCGGCATTGTAGTTCGCGAACAGGTTATCCACATCCGGGGTTAGGCCCCCTTGACACGCTGGCACGGGCCCACGTGCCGCCAATAAATCCAATTAAATGCGCGCCGACACCAACATGCAGGAATTTTTTGCGATAATCATGGGTTTCCCTGATCCAGCCAGTTCGCAGACCCGCACTACAGACTTAGGTATAGCGTGCTTGTGCGTACTTGTATTTTCCAGCCGTGAGGCGATCAGGGTGCCTGGCCGGCGATCCGGCCGACCTCACCCATTACAGGACCCATCATGAAACGCACTTACCAGCCCTCGAAGACGCGCCGCGCCCGTACCCACGGTTTTCTGGTCCGCATGAAAACCCGCGGCGGCCGTGCCGTGATCAACGCGCGCCGTGCCAAAGGCCGCAAGCGCCTGGCCGCCTGAGTCCCACCGATTCGGCCACCCACGCTGACAGCACGGTGCAGCGGATGACCCAGCGTGCGCAATTTCAGGCTGTTCTGGCAGGCCAGACGGTCGCGCGCACCGCACACTTTGTGTTGCACCGCAAGCCGCTGCCGCCCGACGCGGCCGACGCTTTGTTCCCGCCTTGCCAAGACCCCACCGCTGCGCCTGCGGCGTGGGTCGGTGCGATGGTGCCCAAACGCTGGGCCCGGCGCGCGGTGACGCGCAACGCCATTCGCCGGCAGATATACACCCTCACCGCGTCTGTTGCCGACCAGTTCGCTGACGCGGCGCACTTGGTGCGCCTGCGGGCTGGTTTTGCCAAAACCGAATTTCCGAGCGCGTCGTCGCCGGCGTTGAAAAACGCCGTGCGGGCCGAACTGCAGCAGCTGCTGGCCAGGGCGCGGCCATGATGGGCCGTTTGCTGGTGCTGCTGGTGCGCGCTTACCAATTGCTGTTCAGGCCCTGGCTCGGCTCCAACTGCCGCTTCAGCCCCAGCTGCTCTGGTTACGCCATTGGCGCGTTGCAGCACCATGGCGCTGCCGCTGGCAGTTACCTGGCGATGCGCCGTCTGGTGCGTTGCCACCCTTGGTGTGAAGGCGGGACCGACCCGGTGCCCGACCACCCGCCCGCTTTGTTCAGCCGTTGGCTGACTTCCCCCCTCAAGAAACCCCTATGAACGATATCCGCCGCACCATCCTGTGGGTGATTTTTGGCTTTTCCATGGTGCTCCTGTGGGACCAATGGCAAGTCCACAACGGCAAGAAGGCCACGTTCTTCCCGTCGCCCACCAAACAGCTCAGCAGCCCGGCAGCCACGGGTGCCGCGGTACCCGCCAGCGGCGCCGCCAGCAGCAACGGCAGTGTGCCAACCGCTGCCGGTGCCTTGGCCGGCGTGGCGGCGGTGCCGGCATCGGGCGGTGCGCCAGCGGTGCGCGAGCGCGTGGTGGTGACCACCGACGTGCTGCGGCTGACCTTTGACAGCGAGGGCGGCTCGCTGGTGAAAAGCGAGCTGCTGAAACACGCAGACACGCTGAACCCAGGCAAGAACGTGGTGCTGCTGGACGACAGCAAGGACCGCCTGTACCAGGCCCAGACCGGCCTGATTGCCGGCCCCGCCGGTGGTGCCTTCCCGACCCACAAGACCGTGATGACGGCCGTGCCCGGCGAGCGCACGCTGGCAGACGGCGTGGACACGCTGGTCGTCAAGTTCGAATCGCCCGAGGTGGGTGGCGTCAAGCTGGTCAAGACCTACACCGTCAAGCGCGGCCTGTACGACATGGCGGTGTCGCACGCCGTCGTCAACAACGGCCCTGCCGCCGTGGCACCGCAGCTCTACCTGCAGCTGATCCGTGACGGCAACAAGCCGCCAGGCGAGTCGTCGTTCTACTTCACCTTCACCGGCCCGGCCGTTTACACCGACGCCAAGAAATTCCAGAAGATCGAGTTCTCCGACATTGAAAAAGGCAAGGCCGAATTCGAGAAGCAGTCCACCGGTGGCTACGTGGCCATGGTGCAGCACTACTTTGCCAGCGCCTGGCTGTTGCCCAGCGGACAGGCCCACGAGAACTTTGTCCGCAAAGACCCGCAACAGGCCAACCTCTACGCCGTCGGCATGCTGACGCCGCTGGAGAGCATTGCCACCGGCAGCACCCGCACCATCGAATCAACGCTGTTTGCCGGCCCGCAGGAAGAAAAACACCTGGAGGCACTGGCCCCTGGCCTGGAACTGGTGAAAGATTACGGCTGGTTGACCATCCTCGCCAAGCCACTCTACTGGCTGCTGTACGCGCTGCACAGCTTCATCAACAACTGGGGCTGGTCCATCGTGGCGCTGGTGGTGCTGCTGAAGGCGGCGTTCTACTGGCTCAACGCCAAGGCCTACGCCAGCATGGCCAAGATGAAGGCGGTCACGCCGCGCATCACCGCGATGCGCGAACGCCTGAAAGACAAGCCGCAGGAAATGCAGCAGGAAATGATGAAGATCTACAAGGAAGAAAAGGTCAACCCGATGGGTGGCTGCTTCCCGATCCTGATCCAGATCCCGGTCTTCATTGCGCTGTACTGGGTGCTGCTCAGCTCGGTGGAAATGCGCAACGCGCCGTGGGTGCTCTGGATTCACGACCTGGCCGCGCCCGATCCGTTCTTCATCCTGCCGGTGGTCATGACCCTGACCACGCTGCTGCAGACCTGGCTGAACCCCACCCCGCCGGACCCGTTGCAGGCCAAGATGATGTGGATCATGCCGCTGGCCTTCAGCGTGATGTTCTTCTTCTTCCCCGCCGGCCTGGTGCTGTACTGGATCACCAACAACGTGCTGTCGATCGCGCAGCAGTGGTTCATCAACAAGAAGCTGGGCGTGCTGCACAAGCCGACCAACCCGCTGGACCTGTTCCGCAAGAAAGCGTAACCCCCCGGCGCCGCACCTCGCGGCAGACCACAAGGCCGCACGCCACCGTCACCGGGGTTGCGGCCTTTTCTTTTTGATGGAAGATAGCCCCATGTTCGCGCGCCACACCCAGCCGATTGTTGCCATTGCCACCGCGCCCGGGCGCGGCGCGGTCGGCATTGTGCGGGTGTCTGGCCAAGGCCTGGATGGCCTGGTGCTTTCGCTGTGTGGCCGCCCGCTCACGCCGCGCAAGGCCACCTACCTGCCATTGCGCGACAGCGCCGGCCAGCCCATCGACCACGGCCTGGCCATCCATTTCCCGGCGCCCCACTCGTACACCGGTGAAGACGTGCTGGAGCTGCAGGCCCACGGCGGGCCGGTGTTGCTGCAGCTGCTGCTGGCGCGTTGCCTCGAGGCAGCAGCCCAGACCGACGCCGCCACCGGCTTGCCGGTGCTGCCCGGCCTGCGGGTGGCTGAGCCGGGCGAGTTCACCCAACGCGCTTTCCTGAACGACAAAATGGACCTGGCGCAGGCCGAGGCGGTGGCCGATTTGATCGACGCCAGCACCGAAGCCGCCGCCCGCAGCGCCACCCGCTCGCTCTCGGGTGCCTTCTCTCAGGAGGTCAACACCTTGCTGGCGGCGCTGGTCCACCTGCGCATGCTGGTGGAGGCCACGCTCGACTTCCCCGAAGAAGACATCGACTTCCTGCAGCGCGCCGACGCCACCGGCCAGCTCGCGCGGCTGCAGCAGCAACTCGCCACGGTGCAGCAGCGCACACGCCAGGGCGCGCTGCTGCGGGAAGGCATCACCGTGGTGATCGCCGGGCAGCCCAACGCCGGCAAAAGCTCGCTGCTGAACGCGTTGGCCGGTGCCGAGCTGGCCATCGTCACGCCAATTGCCGGCACCACCCGCGACAAGCTGACGCAAACCATCCAGATCGACGGCGTGCCGCTGCACGTGGTGGACACCGCTGGCCTGCGCCACCACGACGACGCGGCCGACGCGGTGGAGCAAATCGGCATCGCCCGCGCCTGGGACGCCATTGAGCGCGCCGACGCGGTGCTGTTCCTGCACGACCTCACGCGCGCGAATGCTCCTGAATACATAGCAGGAGATGCAGGTATCACTAGGGCGCTGGCCGAAAAACTCTTAAAAAACGTGCCGGTGATCGACATTTGGAACAAATCCGATGCCGCAACGGCCCAAACGCCCCCGCCACACGCCTCGCAGGGGTTGGTTTTGTCCGCCAAAACCGGCGCGGGCTTGGCCGACTTGCGGCAGCGTTTGCTGGCCGTGGCCGGCTGGCAGGCCGCACCCGAAGGCCTCTACCTGGCCCGTGCCCGCCACGTGCAGGCGCTGCAGCAGGTGGCCAGCCACCTGGACCAGTCGGCGGCCTTGCTGGCCAGCGCCATGCCCGCGCTGGACCTGTTGGCCGAAGAGCTGCGGTTGGCGCAGAACGCGCTGAACCAGATCACTGGCAGCTTTGACGCCGACGACCTGCTGGGTGAAATCTTTTCGCGGTTTTGTATTGGCAAGTGAGCGCGGGCAGGGCCAAGCTCAGTGGCCTGAAAAATCAACCAGGGTGAACAGCGGCAAACCGCTTGCCTTCAACCGGGCTGAGCCGCCCAGCTCTGGCAAGTCCACAATCGCCGCGCCCTCGATGACGGTGGCGCCCAGCCGTTCCAGCAGCCGCTGCCCGGCCAGCATGGTGCCGCCGGTGGCGATCAGGTCGTCAACCAGCAGCACCCGCTGGCCAGCCTGCACCGCGTCGGTGTGCAGTTCCACCGTGGCGCTGCCGTATTCCAGCGCGTAGGTTTCCTCGATGGTGGTGAAAGGCAGCTTGCCTTTCTTGCGGATCGGCACAAACCCCAGCCCCAGCTCGTGTGCCACCACGGCGCCGAGGATGAAGCCGCGCGCGTCCAGCCCGGCCACCACGTCGGGCCGCCGCTCGGGGGCCTGGTAGCGGGCCACGAACGCGGCCACCAGGCGCTTGAACACGGCTGCGTCCTGCAGCAGCGGGGTGATGTCACGGAACTGCACACCGGGTGCGGGCCAGTCGGGCACGGTGCGGATGTGCTGTGTGAGGTACTGGGCCAGGTCGTCGGGGGAAGAGTGGGTCATGGTGTGCTCAGACAAACAGGGTTCGGGCAATGACGCGGGCTTGGCCGTCCACCACCAAGCCTTCGCCCATTGCGGGCACTTCGCGGGCGAGGGCTGTGATGTTGACCTGGTGGGTGACCCAGACCTCGAACTGCCGCGCCGGGAGGCGCTGAAGGGCGGCACGCAGCGTGGTGCTGGCATCGGGCTGGTCCAGCCGGTCGCCAAAGGTGGAGTTGAGCGCGGGCCAGACCTCGTGCGTGCCCAGGGCCAGTTGCGCGGTGTCTGTGCAGCGGCACCAGGCGCTGCTGCGCACCGCCCGGGGCACCAGCTGGCGTGTGCCCAGCCAGCGGCCGATGCGCTGGGCCTGTGCGCGACCGGCGTCGCTGAGGTTGCGCTGGGTCTCGCAGCGACCCAGCTGGAATTCGGGTGGGTCACCAATGCCGGGCACGGTCTGGGCGTGGCGCAGCAGCAGCACGCAGCCGCCTGCCCGCAAGCGGGTCTCGGCGTCGGCCGAAGCGGCCTGCAGGCGTGTGGCCAACCCTGCGGTGGCCAGCGCCAGCAACGCGCGTCGCCGCAGAGAACACAACGGGTCGGGTGGCGTCATGTCAACCTCGCAGCAGTTTGTCTTCTGCCAGGGCCAGGGTGTCGGTGCGGCCGGAAAGCACCAGGGTGTCGCCCTGCATCAGCAGCATGGCGTCGTCGGGCGTTTCGGCTTTGCCGTTGTGGCGGCGCAGGCTCAGCACCCGCACGCCCACCGCGTGCAAGGCCAGCGCGCCCAGCGGCTGGTTCAGCGAACGGGCGGTGACCGGCAGCGTCACGCTGGACAGGCGTTCGTGGTCGCGTTCCAGGATGGTGTCGTCGTCGCTGCCGTGGAAGTAGCCGCGCAGCAGGCTGTAGCGCTCGTCGCGCTGGTCCTGCACCACGCGGATCACGCGGCGCATTGGCACGCCCACCAGCGCCAGCGCGTGGCTGGCCAGCATCAGCGAGCCTTCAATCGCCTCCGGCACCACCTCGGTGGCGCCGGCCTGGCGCAGCTTTTCCAGGTCCTGGTCGTCCACCGTGCGCACAATCACCGGCACCTTTTGCGCGTGTTCCTGGATGTTGGCAATCACCTTGATGGCCGACGGCGTGTCGAGGTAGGTCACCACCACCGCGCTGGCGCGGGCCAGGCCGGCGGCCATCAGCGCCTGCAGGCGCGCGGCGTCGCCAAACACCACCGAGTCGCCAGCGGCCGCCGCCTGGCGCACGCGGTCGGGGTCGAGGTCCAGCGCCATGTAGGGAATGCTTTCGCGCTCCAGCATGCGGGCCAAATTCTGCCCGCAGCGGCCATAGCCGCAGATGATGACGTGGCGGTTGGCGTTGATGGCCTTGCGGGCGATGCTGGTCATCTGCAGCGACTCCAGCATCCAGTCGCTCGACACCACCTTCATCACCAGCTGGTTGCTGTACAGAATGATGAAGGGCGTGGCCAGCATCGACAACACCATGCTGGCAAGGATCGGGTTCAGCAGGTGGGCGGGCACCAGCGCGTTGGACTGCGCCAGCGTCAGCAGCACAAAGCCAAACTCCCCCGCCTGCGCCAGGTACAGCCCGGTGCGCAGCGACACCCCCGCCGGCGCGCCCAGCGAACGCGCCAGCACCGTCACCACCACCAGCTTGAAGGTCACCGGCAGCACCACCAGGGTGAGCACCAGCGACCAGTGCTCCACCACCTGCCGCCAGTCCAGCAGCATGCCGATGGTGATGAAAAACAGGCCCAGCAGCACGTCGTGGAAGGGCCGGATGTCGGTCTCCACCTGGTGCTTGTATTCGGTTTCTGACACCAGCATGCCGGCAATGAAGGCGCCCAGCGCCAGGCTCAGGCCGGCCAGCTCGGTCAGCCAGGCCAGGCCCAGCGTGACCAGCAGCAGGTTGAGCATGAACAGCTCGTCGCTCTTGCGGCGGGCCACCAGCGTCAGCCACCAGCGCATCACCCTTTGCCCGCCCACCAGCAGCAGCGTGATGAGTGCGGCGGCCTTGACGCCTGCCAGCGCCAGCGCAAAAAACAGGCTTTCGTTGGGCGCTGCCAGTGCCGGGATCAGCACCAGCAGCGGCACCACGGCCAGATCCTGGAACAGCAGCACGCCCATCACCCGCTTGCCGTGTTCCGACTCCAGCTCGCCGCGTTCGGTCATCAGCTTGACCAGGATCGCGGTGCTGCTCATCGCCAACGCGCCCGAGAGCGCCAGGGCGGTCTGCCAGGGCATTTTCCAAAGCGTCGGGGCCAGCACCGCCAGAAACAGCGAGCCGGCGGTGGCCACCGCCATCGTCACCAGCACCTGCATCAGCCCGAGGCCGAACACATGGCGGCGCATCGCCCGCAGCTTGTTGAGGTTGAACTCCAGCCCGATCACAAACATCAGGAACACCACGCCAAACTCGCCCAGGTGGCGCATGCCCTCGGAGTTCTGCGCCAGCGCCAGCGCGTGCGGGCCAATCACCACGCCCACCGCCAGGTAGCCCAGCATCGGCGGCAGCTTGAGCGAGCGGCAGGCCACCACGCCGAGCACCGCAGCGGCGAGGTACATCAGCGTGAGCTCAAGGGAGGACATGCCTGCATCGTATCAAGGCGCCGATAGAATCGGCCCAATGCCTCAGAAGACACCGACCACCCCGCCCTTCGACGCGGCACGCGCGTTGCGGCTGGCGCACGACACCTTCGACATCGAAGCCAGTGCGGTGCTGGGGCTCAAGGCGCGCACCAGTGACAGTTTTGCCCGCGCAGTGGAACAGATGCTGCATTGCACCGGCCGGGTCGTGGTCATGGGCATGGGCAAAAGCGGCCATGTGGGCCGCAAGATCGCCGCCACGCTGGCGTCCACCGGCACCCCCGCCATGTTCGTGCACCCGGCCGAGGCCAGCCATGGCGACCTCGGCATGGTCACCGCGCACGACGTGGTGCTGGCCATCTCCAACAGCGGTGAAAGCGACGAGCTCACCGCCATCCTGCCGGTGCTCAAGCGCCTGGGCGTGGCACTTGTGGCCATCACTGGCGGGGCCCAGTCCACGCTGGCACGCAACGCCGCGCTGGTGCTCGACAGCGGTGTGGACAAAGAGGCCTGTCCGCTGAACCTCGCGCCCACCGCCAGCACCACCGCCCAGCTCGCGCTGGGCGACGCCCTGGCCGTCGCGTTGCTGGACGCCCGTGGCTTCCGTGCCGAAGACTTTGCCCGTTCCCACCCCGGGGGGGCGCTGGGCCGCAAGCTGCTGACCCAGATCAGCGATGTGATGCGGTCTGGCGAGGCGCTGCCGCAGGTGGCGCCCGACGCCAACCTCGGCACGCTGATGCGCGAGATGAGCAGCAAGGGCCTGGGCGCCTCCGCCGTGGTGGCGGCCGATGGGGCGTTGCTCGGCATCTTCACCGACGGTGATCTGCGCCGCCTGATCGAGGCCGGCACCGACCTGCGCCAAGCCACCGCCAGCGAGATCATGTTCACCCGCCCGCGCACCTTGCGCCCCGATGTGCTGGCGGTCGACGCCGCCGTGTTGATGGAAACCCACCGCATCACCTGCGTGCTGGTGGTGGACGACACCCACCGCCTGGTCGGCGCCGTCCACATCGGCGACCTGATGCGGGCAAAGGTGATATGACCCCCGCGCTGACTTTTCCCCCCGAACTGCTGCTGCAGGCCCAGGGCATCCGCGTGGCTTTCTTCGACATCGACGGTGTGTTGACCGACGGTGGCCTGTACTTCAGTGCCGAAGGCGAAACCCTGAAGCGTTTCCACACGCTGGACGGCCATGGCCTGAAGCTGCTGCAGCGCGCGGGCATCACCCCGGTGGTCATCACCGGGCGCGACTCGGCACCGTTGCGCCGCCGGCTGGACGCGCTGGGCATCACCGAAGCGCACTTTGGCACCGAAGACAAACGCCCCGCCGCAGAAGCGTCGCTGGCCAAGCTGGGCCTGGACTGGGCCCAGGCCGCCGCCATTGGCGACGACTGGCCCGACCTGCCTGTGATGCGCCGCTGCGCCTTCTCCGCCGCACCCCCGCAGGCCCACGCCGAAGCGCTGGCCGTGGCCCGCTACACCACGCGTGCTGGCGGTGGCATGGGCGCAGCCCGCGAGTTTTGTGACCTGTTGTTGGTGGCCAGCGGCCGCTATGCCGGGTTGCTGAAAGAGGCCGCCGAATGATCGCCACCAGCTTGCCATCGCCCGCACGCCGGCGCCGCCCGTTTTGGCAGCGTGCCTGGGAACGGACATCCATTTACCTGCCGGTGCTGATGATGGGTTTGCTCGCCATGGGCACGTACTGGCTGGTGAAGAACACGCCGCTGTTCGAAGCCCCCGAGCCGCAACGCCCGCTGACCCACGACCCCGACTACACCATGAGCAAGTTCGCCGTGCGCAGCTTTGACCCGTCGGGCAAGCTCAAAAGCGAGCTGTTTGGCAACGAGGCGCGCCACTACCCCGACACCGACACGCTGGAGATCGACCAGGTGCGCATGCGCAGCTTCAACCCCCAGGGCAACCTCACCACCGCCACGGCGGGCCGTGCGCTCAGCAATGGCGACGCCTCGGAAGTCCAGCTGTTCGGCAATGCGGTCGTGGTGCGCGACGCGCCGGTCAAGGGCGCGCCCGCCACCGAATTCCGGGGCGAGTTTCTGCACGCCTTCGTCAACACCGAGCGGCTGGTCTCCAACAAGCCGGTGACGCTGACCCGGGGCGCCGACCGGTTCACCGCCGACAGCCTCAACTACGACCACACCGAGCGGGTGGCCGAGTTGCAAGGCCGTGTGCGCGGCATGCTGGCACCCGCAGGCACGCGATGAGCCCGCAGCGCCCGTTGGCCTTCATCACCGGCGCGTCCAGCGGTATCGGCCAGGCGTTGGCCTGGCGCTACCACCAGGCCGGGTTTGACCTGGCGCTGGTTGCCCGCCGCACCGCAGAGGTCGAATCGTGGGCGAGCCAGCGTCAAATCTCACCAGAGCGCTATAAAATTTACAGCGCCGACGTGGCCCTGACCGACAGCATCGTGGCCGCCGGTGAGGCCTGCATCCAGGCGCAAGGCGTGCCCGACGTGGTGGTCGCCAATGCCGGCATCAGCGTCGGCATCGACACCGCCATCCGGTCGGACCTGGACGTGCTGGCGCAGACGCTGGCCACCAACAACACCGGTCTGGCCGCCACCTTCCACCCGTTTGTGCAGGCCATGACCGCGCGTGGCACGGGCGCGCTGGTCGGGATCGGCAGCGTGGCCGGCATCCGCGGCCTGCCCGGCCATGGCGCCTACTGTGCCAGCAAGGCCGCCGTGATCGCCTACTGCGAATGCCTGCGTGGTGAACTGCGTGGCAGCGGCGTGCGCGTGGTGACAATCTGCCCAGGCTACATCGACACCCCGTTGACGCGGCAGAACCGCTACAGCATGCCGTTTCTGATGTCGGCCGAGGCGTTTGCGGAACGCGCCTTCACCGCCATTGCGGCGGGTGCCAGCTACCGCGTGATCCCGTGGCAGATGGGCGTTGTGGCCAAACTGTTGCGCCTGCTGCCCAACGCGGTGTTTGATCGCCTGTTGCAGGGCCGGCCACGCAAGCAGCGCCGGAACGACGCCCCCCACTGAAACCCACGCGGGCAATAAAAAAGGCTTTCGCGCCGAGCACGAAAGCCTTGATTTGGCACAACCACCGTCTAAACGGTGGTCATGTCAGGCGAAGCCGCGATCAGTAACCGCCGCCGCCGCCACCACTGCGGCTGCCGCCACCGCTGCCGCCACGTGGGCCAGCACCGTAGGGGCTGCGGAAACCGCCGTCACTGCCGCCACCGCCGCCGTAACCGCCGCCACCGCTGCGGCCACCGCCGCCACCACCACCGTAGCCGCCGCCACCGCTGCGGCCACCGCCGCCACCACCGTAGCCGCCACCACCACCGCCGCCGCCGTAACCGCCGCCGCCACCACCACCACCGAAGCCACCGCTGCGGGGAGGACGCTCTTCCATCGGACGGGCTTCGTTGACAACCACGCTGCGGCCGCCCAGAGGCTGGCCGTTCATGCCGCTGATGGCGGCTTGGGCTTCAGCGTCGCTGCCCATTTCCACAAAGCCAAAGCCTTTGGAACGACCGGTATCGCGCTCCATCATGACCTTTGCGCTGGTCACAGTGCCGAATTGGCCGAAAGACTGTTCCAGGTCGCTGTCGCGCACCGAGTACGGCAGATTGCCAACGTACAATTTTTTGCCCATGAAGGGACTCCTAATAAACACCAAAACAAAGCGATGGAGTCCCGAAAGCACAACAAACAAAAAACCGCTGTGGCGCGAAACTGACCGATCACCGAAACTGCGCATCCCCCGAAATTCAGGATAGTCGCTTTTCCATTATGCGCCAATTCAGCGCGCCACGGAAAATACTTGCAAATAGGGTTTTGGCATTTGTCAACAACGGCCGGCAAATGCCCGACAAGCACCGCTTCAATGGCCGGGTGTGGACTCGTCTTCAGCGTAGTTGCGCCACTGGCGCATGGCGTTGCGCATGGTCAGTACCTGGCGCTCGAACACCGGGCAGGTTTTGCAGGCAGCCAGGTGAAAACGCAGGGCGACCCGGTCGGCCAAAGGCAATGGCCGGTCTTCCCGGGCGATCAGGAGGGCAGAAACTTCCTTGCAGGTGCGGCGCAAAACCATGGTCAATTCTTGGTAGACGACTGAAACCAGTTCAGTTCAAGGCATTCGCGCAGGCGGAGGCGGGCGCGGTGGAGCTGGACGTACAAATTCGTCGAGGTCAGGTTCAATTCCTTACAGACTTCGTCACACGACAGTTCCAGCCATTCGCGCATCAGGAACACGCGGCCCATCACCGGGGGCAATTTTTCGGCACAGGCTTCCAGCACGCGAAAAAACTGCTGCGAATTGAGGTCCTGCTCGGGGTTGCCCCAGGACGCCGGTGGCGACGCGAAGTGCCCATTGTTGTGAAACGTCAGCGCGTCCAGCTCCTCGCTGCCGTCGCTGTCTTCGTTCGCGTCCATGCTGACCTCGCGCGACCGTTGGCGCAGGATGTCGAGCACCTTGTGCTTGAGGATGCCCACCAGCCAGGTTTTCAGTTGCGAGCGGTTGCCAAACGACTGGGGCTTGGTCAGCGCGGCCAGCATGGTTTCAGACACCGCGTCCTCGGCCCACGCGTCGTTGCGGAGCTGCAGGCGCGCAAAGCGCAGCAGGTAGGTGCGGTGTTCAGCAAGCTGGTGTTCGATGGGCATGTCAGGACCGCTGTAAGAGGCACGGATGGTAGCTGACCAACCCCCATGCGCCTATTACAGACTGTTTTGATCGCCTTTGCGGTCCTCGCGGCCCAACCCGCCAGCGCCGAAGAGCGGCCCACGCTCACCGGCCGCACGCTGGAGGGGCGGCCGTTCCAGCTCGCCGCATTGCGCGGCAAGGTGGTGATGGTGGTGTTTTGGTCCACCGACTGCGCGGTTTGCCGCGACCGGATGGCCGAGCTGCGCCAGAACTACGCTGGCTGGCAAGGCCAACCATTCGAGCTGGTGGCGGTCAGTGTGGACCGACGCGCGCAAGACCTCGCCGACTACGAAAAGATCCTGACCGCGCTGGTGCCGTTGCGCCAGCGTTTTGTGCGGCTCTGGCAGGGCGAACCCGGCTATGCCGACAGCTTCAAGCCGCCGGTGGCCAGCGCCGATGGCCGGCCACAGCTGCCAATCACCTACCTGCTGGACAAACAGGGCCGGCTGGTTGCACAGTACGGTGGCCGCGTGCCGGCAGAAGTGTGGGACCGCATTGCGGACCTGCTCTGAGCCGTGTGGCCGGCTGCAACAAGCCTGTAAGAACCTGGCCTGCGCCCTGACCAACCTACAACCAGGCTCGAACGTGGGTACTGGCTGGGACGCTGTCCCCTTCTAACCTCATTGTTTTTTTACCAGGAGTTATCCATGAACCAACGTGCCATGATCGCCGCCGCTGCCACCGTGTTGTCCACCCTGCTGGTCGCTTCGCCCGCGATGGCCCAGGAAAAGGCTAAGGAAAAATGCTACGGCATCGCCAAGGCCGGCCAGAACGACTGTGCCAACCTCGCCGGTAGCCACTCGTGTGCCGGCCAGTCCAAGGCTGACAACGACAAGGGCGAGTGGAAGTACGTCGCCAAAGGCACCTGCGCCACGATGGGCGGCCTGACCGCTGACAAGGTCAAAAAAGGCTGATTGGCCATGGAGCGCCCCGGCCGGCCGCGCGCCGCCGGGCGCTTTGTGGATGCCCACCGCGCAGGTGGCCATCCACAAGGAAACGCTCACGCAAGCCCTCCGACACCCGCCATGGTTGCCCACACCCGCCCCCTGACCAATGCTGCGTCCCCGGTGGGCATTGGCTGGCGGCACCCACACTACGCCGGGTTGCTGGAGGACCGGCCCGCGCTGGACTTTCTGGAGGTGCATTCCGAGAACTTCTTTGGCGCCGGTGGCGCCGCGCAGGCGGTGTTGCTGCAGGCGCGTGCGCATTACCCGGTGAGCCTGCACGGCGTGGGCCTCGCGCTGGGTTCGGCCATGGGGGTGGACGCCTGGCACCTGGACCAGCTGGCCGCGCTGGTGGCACGCGTGGAGCCGGTGCGCGTCAGCGACCACGCCTGTTTTGCACGCGCCGAACGGGCGGGCCAGGCGGTGCACGCGGCCGACCTGCTGCCACTGCCGTTCCGGCGGGACGCGCTCGATGTGCTCTGCACCAATGTGCAGCGGGTGCAAGACCGGCTGCAGCGCCCGCTGCTGGTGGAGAACCTGTCGGCCTATGTGCAGTGGGCCGACAGCGACCTCGAAGAAACCGACTTTCTGGCGGCGCTGGCACAGCGCACCGGCTGCCAGCTGCTGGTGGACGTGAACAACATCTACGTCAATGCGCTCAACGACGCGCTGGCCCTGCCGGCCGAGCAGCGTGTGGCTGGCCAGCCGCTGGCGCAGTGCCGCGCCTGGCTCGACCGGCTGCCGCCGGGCGTGGTGGGCGAACTCCACCTTGCCGGCCATTGCCGCATGGACGACATCGTCATCGACGACCACGGCAGCCAAGTCTGCGCCGAAGTCTGGCAGCTGTACCAGCACGCCTTGGCGCGTTTTGGCGCTGTGCCCACGCTGGTGGAATGGGACACCGACCTGCCCCCGCTGGCGGTGCTGCTGGCCGAAGCGGCGCATGCCCGCGCGCTGCAACCCAGCCCGATGGAAGCGGTGGCGCCATGAGCAGCCTGCTGGCCCGCGAACAAACGGCCCTGCTGGCAGCGATTGCGAGCTTCCGCCTGACCGACGCCCTGCAGACCATGGCGCCACTCGCCAAGCCGTGGCCGCTCACCGCACGCGGTTTGCAGTGCTACCAAGCCAACGCGCTGGCGCTGGCCCGCCGGGCTTTGCCCGAAGCCTTTCCGGTGCTGGCCCAGATGCTGGGCGACGAGAGTTTTGCCGAGCTGGCGGCCGATTTCTGGCAGCAGCACCCACCCAGCCGGGGCGACATCGCCCAATGGGGCGGTGCATTGCCGGCCTTTGTGGCGGCGTCGCCCCAACTGGCCGACACGCCCTACCTGGCCGATGTGGCGCAGGTGGAGTGGGCGCTGCACCGCGTGGCCACGGCGGCCGACAGCGTGCTGGACATCGCGTCCTTCGCGCTGCTGACCGAGGCCGACCCGGCCACCTTCACCCTGCAGTGCGCCGAGCCGCTGCACTGTGTGGCCAGCCCCTGGCCGGTGGTGACGCTGGTGGACGCGCACCGCCAGGGGCCCGCCGCGCTGGCCGCGTTGCCCGAGCGGCTGGCCGGTCTGGCCGCGCGCGACGCCCGTGCCGAGACCGCGCTGGTCTGGCGCCACGGCCTGCGGCCCACGCTGCGGCAGGCCGCGCCGGGCGAAGCGGTATTTTTGTTGGCGCTGCAGCGCGGCGCCTCGCTGATCGACGCGCTGGAGACCGCAAGCAGCGCAGACAGTTTCGATTTCAACGCCTGGCTGCCCGACGCGGTCCAGACAGCGCTGGTCAGCGGCGCCCGCACCCTTCAACCCGACCCCGTTGTTTCAGGAGACCCCCCATGACCCCTTCCACCACCGCCATGAACCCGGCCGCTGGCCATTCCCCGAGCCTGCTGGCGCGCGCGCGCGGGCTGTACAACGGCGCTGCCGCGCTGCTGGATTGGCTGCAACCGCTGGCGCTGCTCGCGGCGCGCATCTACGTGGCGCAGGTGTTTTTCCTGTCCGGCCTGACCAAGCTGCGCGACTGGGAGACCACGGTGGCGCTGTTCACCGACGAGTACCAGGTGCCGCTGCTGTCGCCCGAGCTGGCGGCCGCGCTCGGCACCGGTGGCGAACTGGTGCTGCCGGTCTTGTTGTTCCTGGGTCTGGGTGGGCGTTTTGCCGCACTGGGGTTGTTTGTGGTCAACGCGGTGGCGGTGGTCGCCCTGGCAGACATCCCGCCAGCGGCCTTGCAGCAGCACCAGTTCTGGGGCGCCCTGCTGGCCGGCATTGCCATTTTTGGCGCTGGCAAGCTGGCGCTGGACAACTGGCTCAAGCTGCGCTGAACCCGCCCTGGCCTCACGCCGTATCGTCGTCCGGCGCGTTCACCACGCGCCGCACCACCTCGCCGCTGAAGCCCCGGCTGGCCAGAAAACGCATCTGGCGCGCCCGGTCGGCGGCGTCCACCGCGGCCGTGCCACCAAACTTCTTCTGCCAGACGTCGCGTGCCCGCGCCAGCTCGGTGCTGGCGAGTGCGGCCACCGCGCTGGCCACGGCCTCGCGGTCCAACCCCTTGCGCTCCAGCTCCTGCCGCACCCGGCCCGCGCCCAGCCGGGGCGCGCGGCGGTGCACCACGCTGTCCACCACCCGCTGCTCGTTGATGAAGTCTTTGGCCTGCAGCGCGTCCAGCGCCTGCGCCAGCGTGCCCGGCACCTCTTCAAACGCGGCCAGCTTGCGCTCCAGCTCGGCGCGGGAGTGTTCGCGCCGCGCCAGCAGGCGCAGCGCGCGGCCCTTGAGCGATGGTCCGGTGGGGGTCATTGGTCAAATGCTATGTATTCAATAGCAACCTTGCCAGGTTTCACTACGGCTTGGTGCCAATATGGCTTGAAAACAGGCCGTTGAAGGCTCAAACGGCGCTGTCGGCCAGCTCCGGGAGCACAGGGATGCCCAGGGAGGCGCGCACCTTGTTCTCGATCTCGTGCGCCAGGCCTCGGTTCTCACGCAGGAATTCGCGGGCGTTGTCGCGGCCCTGGCCGATTTTTTCGCCGTTGTAGGCGTACCAGGCGCCGGACTTGTCGATGATTTTGGCTTCCACGCCCATGTCGATCACCTCGCCCTCGCGGCTGATGCCCTGGCCGAACAGAATGTCGAACTCGGCTGTCTTGAACGGCGGCGCGACCTTGTTTTTCACCACCTTGACCTTGGTCTCGTTGCCAATCGCCTCGTCGCCCTTCTTGATGGTGCCAATGCGGCGGATGTCGATGCGCACCGACGCGTAGAACTTCAGCGCGTTGCCGCCGGTGGTGGTTTCCGGGCTGCCGAACATCACGCCGATCTTCATGCGGATCTGGTTGATGAAGATCACCATGCAGTTGGCTTTCTTGATGGTGGCGGTGAGTTTGCGCAGCGCCTGGCTCATCAGCCGCGCCTGCAGGCCCGGCAGCGAGTCGCCCATTTCGCCTTCGAGTTCGGCCTTGGGCGTGAGCGCGGCGACCGAGTCGATCACGATCAGGTCGACCGCGCCGGAGCGCACCAGCGAATCGACGATTTCCAGCGCCTGCTCACCCGTGTCGGGCTGGCTGATCAGCATTTCCTGCAGGTTCACGCCGAGGTTCTGTGCGTACTGGGTGTCGAGCGCGTGCTCGGCGTCCACAAAGGCGCAGGTGCCGCCGAGCTTTTGCATCTCGGCAATGACCTGCAGCGTCAGCGTGGTTTTGCCCGACGACTCCGGGCCGTAGATCTCGATCACCCGGCCGCGCGGCAAACCGCCGACGCCGAGCGCAATGTCCAGCCCCAGCGAGCCGGTGGAGACGACCTGGATGTCGGCAATCACCTCGCCCTCGCCCAGCCGCATGATGGTGCCTTTGCCGAACTGCTTTTCAATCTGCGCCAGCGCGGCCTGCAGCGCCTTGGCTTTTTCGCTGTTGGCAGCAGTTGAAGAAGCGCTCAGACCCTTGACCGGTGCATCCATGAAAAACTCCTTGAATATCAAACACTTGCTGAAAACTAGACCAGTTACAAACCCAATTAACTGGATGGTTGAACAGTAGTTTAGGCGAAAGTCAAAAGTAATTAATGAAATTAATGGTCAGTTTGCCTTACCATTTCGCCGGTGAACATTCCAGGCAATACCCCCTCGGCCCCCGGCTGGCGCCAGACCCATCTGGGCCGGTTGCTGGGCCACGCGATGCGCCGGTTTGACGACCGCGTGCTGCACCTGATGGCGCACAGCGTGGAGGTGCCGCTGGCGCTCTCCAACCTCGCCGCGCGCGGGCAAATCAGCGCCGCGCACACCCACATCACCCGGCACCTGGCGCTGGAAGGGTCGCGCCTGACCGAGCTGGCCGCGCAGGCCGGCATGAGCAAGCAGGCCATGGGCGACCTGGTGGACCAGTGCGCGGCCTGGGGCCTGGTCGAGCGCGTGGCAGGGCTTCACGACCGGCGCGCGCGGCGGGTGGTGTTCACCCCCACCGGCCTGCAGTGGCTGCGCGCGTTTGAGCTGGCGGTGCGCCAGGCCGAAGCCGAATTCCGCAACGAGGTGGGTGAGCAGGTCGCCACCGTGGTGGCGCTCGGGCTGGAGGTCTATGCCGACGGCAACCCGGTGCAGCCGCGCCAGCGCGCGGCCCCGCCCTAAAATGAGCCCCAGCGAGATCGGCATGGACATGCTGGCCGAGCGATATAACGACTGGAGACCTGCATGCGGATACTGATTGCCGAAGACGACCAGGTGTTGGCCGACGGGCTGCTGCGCAGCCTGCGTGCCAGCGGTGCGGCGGTCGACCACGTGCCCGACGGCGCCCAGGCGGACGCCGCGCTGATGACCAACACCCAGTTCGACCTGCTGATCCTTGACCTCGGCCTGCCGCGCCTGCACGGGCTGGAGGTGCTCAAGCGCCTGCGCTCGCGCGGCGGCAACCTGCCGGTGCTGATCCTGACCGCTGCAGACGGCGTGGAAGAACGCGTCAAGGGCCTCGACTACGGCGCCGACGACTACATGGCCAAGCCCTTCAGCCTGCAGGAACTCGAAGCCCGCGTGCGGGCTCTCACCCGGCGCGGCATGGGCGGCGCCACCAGCAGCATCAAGCACGGCCCGCTGATTTACGACCAGGCCGGCCGTGTGGCCACCATCGACGGCAAGATGGTCGAACTCTCGGCGCGCGAACTCGGCCTGCTGGAGGTGCTGTTGCAGCGCGCCGGCCGGCTGGTCAGCAAAGACCAGCTGGTGGAGCGCCTGTGCGAATGGGGCGAAGAGGTCAGCAACAACGCCATCGAGGTCTACATCCACCGCCTGCGCAAGAAGATCGAGAAAGGCCCGATCCGCATCGCGACGGTGCGCGGCCTGGGCTACTGCCTGGAGAAAATACCGGGGTGAAATTCTTCCACGGCGAACAGCGCTCGCTGTTTGGCGAGATCCTGGACTGGATGCTCACGCCACTGCTGCTGCTGTGGCCGGTGAGCCTCGCGTTGACCTGGCTGGTGGCCCAGGGCATTGCCGACAAACCCTTTGACCGCGCGCTCGAATACAAGGCGCTGGCGCTGAGCAAGCTGGCCGCCACGCAGCTGCAACGCCAGGAGCTGCGCCGCTCGCCCGCCGTGCGCGAACTGCTCCGGGTCGACGACTCCGACCTGGTGTATTTCCAGGTGCTCGGTGCCAAGGGCGAGCTGCTCAGCGGGGAGCGCGACTTCCCGGCGTGGCATGGTGAGGAAAAAGCCCAGCCCGGCGAAGTGCGCCTGCGCGACGGTGACATGCGCGGCGACGACGTTCGCATCGCCTACACCTGGGTGCGCATGGCCGATCCCAACGGCGCCTTGGCGCTGGTGCAGGTGGCCGAAACCCGTGAAAAACGCGCCACGCTGGCGAGCGAGATCATCAAGGGCGTGATGCTGCCGCAGTTCGCCATCCTGCCGCTGGCGGTGTTGCTGGTCTGGCTGGCACTGGTGCGTGGCATCAAACCGCTGAGCGAGCTGGAAGAGCACATCCGCGAACGCAAACCCGAAGACCTGAGCCCGCTGGACCCGCGTGTGGTGCCACAGGAGGTGGCGCCCCTGGTGGTGTCGGTGAACGACCTGCTGCTGCGGCTGCAGGAGTCGATCGCCACACAAAAACGCTTCCTGGCCGACGCGGCACACCAGCTCAAGACGCCGCTCGCCGGCCTGCGCATGCAGGCCGACCTGGCCCAGCGCCAGGGCGGCAGCGCGGAAGAACTGAAGCTCTCGCTGAAGCAGATAGGCCGCTCCAGCGTGCGCGCCACCCACACGGTGAACCAGCTGCTGTCGCTGGCGCGGGCCGAGGGCATGGCCAACGCGCAGCAGGGCGACCCGGTCAACCTCGCCCGGTTGACCATGAACGTGGTGCAGGAGGCCTACCCGCGTGCGCTGGAGAAAAACATCGACCTCGGCTACGAAGGTGCGCAACCCGACACGCCGGGCGTGATGCTGGCGGGCAACGCCACGCTGCTGCAGGAAATGGTGCGCAACCTGGTGGACAACGCCATCAACTACACCCCTGCCAACGGCGTCGTCACCGTGCGGCTGCATGCCGACACCTTTGGCAAGGTGGTGGTGCTGCAGGTGGAAGACTCCGGCCCCGGCATCCCCGAGAACGAACACGCGCTGGTGCTGCAGCCGTTCTACCGCGCGCTCGGCACCAACGTTGACGGTTCCGGCCTGGGCCTGGCCATCGTCAGCGAGATCGTGTTGTCCCACGGGGCCCAGCTGGGCATTGAAGACGCCCAGCCCGGCCGCACACCACCCGGCGCGCTGTTCAGCGTGCGTTTTGTGGCGCTGCCCAGCCGGCGGGAGTGATGCCTGCTCAGGCGGGTTTGTAAAAACTCAGCGGCAAACGCTCGCGTTCCAGCACCCGCGCCACCGCCGGCAACTGCGCCACCTTCTGCACATGCGCCCACAGCGCCGGGGTGTCGGCCGGGTCAATGCCAAACATCGTGCCCCAGCGCAACAGCGTCAGCGTGTAGGCGTCCAGCGGGCCAAAATGCGCGCCGCCCATGAAAGCGTCACCGCGTGCGGCAGCCTGTTGCTGGATGCCTTGCAGCTCGGCCAGCAGTTCGCGGTACTGGGCGGTGTTGAAGCGGCGCAGCGGCTCGTGCAGCGCGGTGTCGTCGGTGAACTTGTGTGGCAGGAACATGTGGCCAAAAGTCGGGTGCACCGTGCTGTTCATCCAGCCCAGTGTTTCCAGCACGCGCGCCTTGGCCAGCGGTTCGCTGGGCAGGAAATGCTGCTCGGGGAACAGGTCGTGCAGGTAGTTGACGATGGCCACGATCTGCGTGATGGTGGCGCCGCCGTCCACCAGCACCGGCACCTGGCCGCGCGGGTTGATGGCCTTGAACGCCTCGCCCAGGTTCTCTTGTTTGTGCAGCTTGACCAGCACCGGCTCGTAGGCGGCGCCGGTGCTTTCCAGCAGCGTGTGGGGCACAAAGGAACAGGCGCCGGGGCCGAAATAGAGTTGCAGTGGCATGGGAGAAACCTGGGTGGGTGAACAACCCTGGCATCGTAACGGCTGGCGTTTGTCTGACAGACAACACCGGCGCAGGGGCCCACAATGGACAGCAATGACCGCCGCCCACGCCCGCCTCAAGATCGGCCTTTCGGCCTGTTTTTCCTACGCCGACCCGGCCCGCTCGCTGTTCACCGGCAAGACGCTGCAGTACGTGGAGCAGTCGATTGCGCACTGGCTCATGTCCACCGGCGCCATGGTGGTGATGGTGCCTTGCCCGACCGGCGAAACCCAGCGCGGCGACGTGAAGCTGTCGCACTACGCCGAATGGCTGGACGGTGTGGTCATGCACGGCGGGGCCGACGTCTGGCCCGGCAGCTACGGCGAAGAGCCGTTGCAGGAGGCCTGGATCGGTGACCGCATCCGCGACCTGTACGACCTGGCGCTGGTCGAGGCCTTTGAGCAGGCCGGCAAGCCCATCTTCGGGGTCTGCCGAGGCCTGCAGCTGCTCAACGTGGCCTTTGGCGGCACGCTGTACCAGGACATCGAGACCCAGCACGCCGGGGCGCTGCGGCACCGCGACGCGGTGACCTACGACCAGCACTTTCACGACATCGATTTCGTCTCCGGCTCGCGCCTGGCGCGGCTGTACCCCGGGGTCCAGCGTGCGCGGGTCAACAGCATCCACCACCAGGGCATCAAGGGTTTGGCGCCGGGCTTTGAGGTCGAGGCCTGGAGCGTGCCCGACCGCGTGCCCGAGGCCATTCGCCGCCGGGCCGTGCGGGGCACCGGCTACATCGCCGCCACCCAGTGGCACCCGGAGTTCCACAAGGCGGACGAGAACACCCTGAACGACACCGTCATCCTCAACGATTTTCTGTCGGCCTGCGCGACCGCCAAGGCCCGGCCCACCCGCGGCCGCAGCATGCCCGGCCAATTGCAAGACCGCGGTGCGCGCCTGTTGCGCCAGGCGCTGTTGCAGGCGCAGCGCCTGCCCAAACGTTTCGGCTTCTGAGCCGGCGTTGCCTTAGTCCCGGTCGGGCGCGCCCAGCGGGAAGAGGGGCCGGAAGGGCCGCGCTTCTTCCACCGCCCTGGCGAAGGATGGGCGGGCCAGCAAGCGCGCCCGGTAGGCGCGCAGCACGGGAAACGCCTCGGCGATCGGGTGCGTCCAGTCCGCATAAAACAGGGACGGTGCGGCGGCACAGTCCGCCAGCGTGAAGTCGGCGCCAGCCGCCCAGGTTCTGCCGGCAAGCTGCCCTTCCAGCCAGCCGTAAGCACGCGCCAGCCTGTCCACGGCGGTGGTCAGCCCCGCTTCGCGCTGTACCGGCGCCCGGCCCAGCGCACCGCTCACCGCCACCTGCACCGGGTCCATCACGTGCAGGTCGAAGAAGCGGTCGAGGAAACGCACGTCCAGTGCGGCCATGGGGTCGGCGGGCAGCAGGCGCACCGGCCCGGGGTGGGCCAGCTGCAGGTACTCGATGATGGTGCTGGTTTCAACAACGCTGCGCTCACCGTCCACCAGCAGCGGGAACTTGGCGATCGGCCAGCGCCGCAGCCACTCGGTGGCGTGCTGCGGCGTGTCCGGCCCGAGGCAGCGAAACTCGAAGGGCGTGCCGTTCTCGTACAGCGCCATCAGCACTTTTTGCGTGTACGACGAGAACGGGTGGCCGTAGAGCGCAAGCGACATGGCAGGACCCCTTTGGTTCAACCCAGGTGTTTGCCGACGATGCCGGCCAGCTCGAACATCGTCACCTGCGGCTTGCCAAACACCGCCAGCAGTTTGTCGTCGGCGTTGATGGCGCGTTTGTTGGTGGCGTCCTGCAGGCCGTTGGCCTTGATGTAGTCCCACAGTTTCTTGATGACCTGGGGCCGCGCCAACGGCTCGGCGCCGATCACCGCCGCCAGCGCGGCGCTGGGCGTGGCACCGGTGCCGGGCGTGGTCTTGCGCGGGGCTTTGGGGGTGGTCGCTTTTTTGGCCGCCACCTTCTTCGTGGCGACTTTCTTCGCGGCCACTTTTTTGGCCGCAGGCGCAGCGCCTGGCCGCGCCACGGTCTTGCGCGGCGGGAACTTGGACGGGGCGAATTCGAAGTTCACTTTGCCGGCCTCCTTGTCCCACGCCAGGTGGGCCTTGAAGGCGCGCCGGGTGCGCATGGAGACAAACTTGTCCAGCAGGTCGGTTTTGCCCTCGCTCAGCAGCTTGGCCATCTGCTCGCGCACCACCGGCTGCTGCAGGATGATCTGGCCGCTCTTGAAGTCGCAGCTCGGCGTGGGCTGGGCGTGGGTGGGCACCGACTTGGCACACACATAGCTCTTGCCGTGTTCGTGCACCTCGCTGCCGCACTTGGGGCAGGCGCCCAGCGACGCATCGGCAAACTCGACCAGCTCGCCGCTTTCCTCGCCCTTTTTGTCGTCGCCGAAGTCAAATTCCAGCTTGTGGTTCTTGGTTTCCTCGTCGAACTTGATCACCATCTCGGCGGTGAAAGGCCAGCCGGCCTTGGAGCGGAAGCCGTCCAGCGGGCCGATCTTGCGGTCGCGCAAAAACTGCTCCACCTCGGCCACCTCGAAGGTGCGGCCGGCCGGGGACTTGCCGAACGAAAAGCCGCAGCCTTCTTCCGCACCGCCCTTGCCGGTGCAGGTGTAGCGGCGGTAGTTTTCCTTCACCACCCCACCGCAATTCGGACAAGGGGCGGCCAGCGTGGCGTAGTCGCCAGGAATGGTGTCGCGGTCGTATTCCTTGGCCTTTTTCACCATGCGCTCGGTCATGGCCGCAATCTCCGCCATGAAGGACTCGCGGCTGAGCTTGCCCAGCTCCATCTGCGCCAGCTTGTATTCCCATTCGCCGGTGAGTTCGGCCTTGGAGAGTTCTTCCACACCCAGGCCGCGCAGCAGCGTCATCAGCTGGAAGGCCTTGGCGGTGGGGATCAGCTCGCGGCCTTCGCGCAGCATGTATTTTTCGGCGATCAGCCCTTCGATGATGGACGAGCGGGTGGCGGGCGTACCCAAGCCCTTTTCCTGCATGGCTTCGCGCAGCTCGTCGTCTTCCACCGTCTTGCCGGCGCCTTCCATGGCGCCCAGCAGCGTGGCTTCGGAGTAGCGGGCCGGAGGCCGGGTTTTCAGGCCCTTGGGTTCGGCGCTCTCGGTCTGCACCTTTTCGCCGGGTTGCACCGCCACCAGCGTCTTGTTGTTCTCGTCGCCTTCTTCCAGCACTTCCTTGCCATAAATCGCCAGCCAGCCCGGCTTCACCAGCACCTTGCCCTCGGTCTTGAAGTTGTAGTCCTTGTTTTGGTGGTTCACGGTGCTGACGCGGGTGGTCACCTGGTATTCGGCACTGGGGAAGAACACCGCCATGAAGCGGCGCACCACCAGGTCGTACAGCTTCTGCTCGGCCTCGGACAGGCCGCTGGGCGCCTGCAGCGTGGGGATGATGGCAAAGTGGTCGCTGACCTTGGCGTTGTCGAAAATGCGTTTGCTGGGCTTGATGTAGCCGTTGTTCAGCGCGGTGAGCGCGTGCGGCGCCAGGTGCTTCATGCCGCTGTCGGCCAGCATCGCAAAGGTGTCCTTGACCACCGGCAGGTAGTCTTCCGGCAGCGCGCGCGAATCGGTACGCGGGTAGGTCAGCGCCTTGTGGCGCTCGTACAGGCTTTGCGCGATCGACAGCGTGGTCTTGGCCGAAAAGCCGAACTTGCCGTTGGCCTCGCGCTGCAGCGAGGTCAGGTCAAACAGCGCGGCCGAGGCCTGCGTGGTGGGCTTGCTTTCCTCGGTCACGCTGGCCGGTTTGCCGCGGGCGGCGTCGGCAATCGCCTGCGCCTCGGCGGCGCTCCAGACACGGTCGGCGCGCTTTTCTGCATCCTCAGGGTTCTTCTTCCACTGCGGGTCGAACCATTTGCCCGGGTAGGCACCGGCCTGCGCCGCAAACGACGCGTGGATTTCCCAGTAGTCGCGGCTGATGAACTTGCGAATCTGTTCCTCGCGCTCCACCACCACGCTCAGCGTGGGCGTCTGCACCCGGCCCACGGTGGTGAGGAAGAAGCCGCCATCGCGCGAATTGAAGGCCGTCATGGCCCGCGTGCCGTTGATGCCCACCAACCAGTCGGCCTCGGAGCGACACCGTGCGGCGTCGGCCAGCGGCAGCATCTGCTGGTCGCTGCGCAGGTGGGTGAAGCCGTCGCGGATGGCCTGCGGCGTCATCGACTGCAGCCACAGCCGGGTGACCGGGTGCTTGGACTTGGCGTACTGCTGGATCAGCCGGAAGATCAACTCGCCCTCGCGGCCCGCGTCACAGGCGTTGATCATGGCGCCAATGTCCTTGCGCTTGGCCAGCTTGACGATGGCGTTCAGCCGCGTCTTGGTCTTGTCGATGGGCTTCAAGTCAAAGTGCGGCGGAATCACCGGCAGGTGGGCAAAGCTCCACTTGCCGCGCTTGACGTCAAACTCCTCCGGCGCCTGGATCTCCACCAGGTGGCCCACCGCGCTGGTGACCACGTACTGGTCGTTCTCAAAGTGTTCGTCGGCTTTCTCGAACTTGCCCGCCACGGGCGTCAGCGCCCGCACGATGTCCTGGGCCACAGACGGCTTCTCGGCAATTACCAGGGTCTTGGTCAAAACGGCGTTTTTCATCTCATTACAATCCGGTTTCCTCGCGCGCACCTGCGCACGCCTGCACGCACACACGCGCACCTGCATGCTTTCAACATACCAAATTTTTCAACCGTGCTGAAAAACCCCTCGCCCCAGCCTGTTCCGGCCACCCCCCCAACGAACGGGCGGCGCATTCAGGTCCGCCGCTCTGGGGTGCATGGCAAGGGGGTGTTTGCGCTGGTGGACATTGCCGAAGGCGAGCTGCTGATCGAGTACACCGGGGAAATCATCACCTGGAAAGAAGCGCTGCGCCGTCACCCACACGACCCGGCCAACCCCAACCACACCTTTTACTTCCACATCGATGACAAGCATGTGATCGACGGTGGCGTCAATGGCAACAGCGCCCGCTGGATCAACCACAGCTGCGACCCGAACTGCGAACCGCTGGAAGACGAGGGCCGCATCTTCCTCCACGCGCTGCGCAACATCCCGGCCGGCGAAGAACTCAGCTTTGACTACGGCCTCGTGATCGACATGCGCTACACGCCCAAGCTCAAGGCCGAGTACCCGTGCTGGTGTGGCACGGCGGCCTGCCGCGGCACGCTGCTCTCGCCCAAGCGGCGGAAATTGGGCTGAGAGGCCCACCTGTGGCGCTGCACTGGCCTTCTGAAGACATCTGGGAGGCGGTGTACCCGCTGCTGCCCGATTTCACCGTCGAGGTCTTGCCCGAGGTCGACTCCACCAACTCCGAACTGATGCGCCGTGTGCGCGCCGGCCAGACCGCGCCGGTGCTGCTGGTGGCCGAGCGCCAGACCGCGGGCCGGGGCCGGCTGGGCCGCCAGTGGCTGAGCGACGGGGACACCGCCGCACTCACCTTCTCCGTGGCCCTGCCCCTGGCCCCGCCCGACTGGTCTGGCCTGTCGCTGGCGGTGGGCACCAGCGTGGCCCAGAGCCTGCACAACAGCATCCGCCTCAAATGGCCGAACGACCTCTGGCTCACAGAACCCGAGGGCGACCGCAAGCTCGGGGGCATCCTGATTGAAACCGCCGCCGTGGCCGAGCAGCGCATGGTGGTGGTGGGCGTGGGGCTGAACATCGGCCCCCGGCCCGCCGAGGGCCTGGCCACGCCACCGGCCTGGCTGGCGCAGCTGTGGCCCGAGGCCACCGCCCCGGCCGCGCTGGGCCGCCTGGCCGCGCCGCTGCTGCAGACCCTGCTGCGTTTTGAGCGCACCGGCTTCGCGCCTTTTCGCACCGCCTTTGAAGCGCGTGACGCGCTGCGCGGCCGCCGCGTCAGCGTGCTGGGCGGCAGCGCCGACGCGCTGGACGGCGTGGCCTGCGGCGTCAGCCCCGGCGGCGCGCTGCTGGTGCAGACCGACGCCTGCATCAAGGAAGTGACCAGTGCCGAAGTGAGCGTGCGGCCGGCCTGAAGTCGTTACCATGGTGCCCATGGTGCGCCTGTTGTTCATCTCCCTGCTGTTGGCCAACCTTGGCTTTTTTGCGTGGTCCCAGGGCCTGCTGGCGCCGTACGGGCTGGGACCGGTCTCGCCTTCCGAGCCGCAGCGGCTGGAGCGGCAGGTCCGGCCGGAGCGGGTGCGCCTGCTGCCCGCCGACGAGGCGCGCCGCATCGAGGCCTCGACCACCCCCCAAACCTGCCTGCAGGCCGGCCTGTTTGACGAGGCCGAAGCCCAGGCCCTGCGCACCGCCCTGGCCGACTGGCCCGAGGGCAGCTGGCGGGTGGCGGAGGGGATGGAGCCGGCGCGCTGGATGGTCTACATGGGCAAGTACACCGACGCCGACGTGTTGGCCCGCAAAAAAGCCGAACTGGGCCGCCGCAATGTGAAGTTCGACCCGGTCACGGCACCCGAATTCCAGCCCGGCCTGTCGCTCGGCCGTTTCTCAACCGAGGCGGACGCCACGCTGGCGCTGAAGCAGTTGGAGGGGCGTGGCGTGGTCAGCGCGCGGGTGGTGCGCGAGCGCGCCGAGCTGCGTGGCCAGGTGCTGCGTTTTGCGGTGGTGGACGACGCGCTGCGCGCCCGCCTGGACAGCCTGAAAACGCCACTGGCGGGCCGTGCGCTGCGGCCCTGCAACTGACGCTGGGCGTCAGATTGCTATTGATTCAATAGCTGAATCACAAGGTTTCACTAGGGCTTGAGGCCAAAAAGGCTTTAAATCTGGCCGGCAAGCGCTGCGAAGGCGCCGCACAAGGCCATTCCGGGCCAATTCAGGCGTTTTTGGCGCGCCGCATGGCCTGCCAGCGCCCGGCCGCCAGCACCAGCGCCAAGGCCCACAGGCCCAACCCCCAGCCAACAGACCAGGCCCCGCCGCCCCCGCCACCGCCACCGCCACCGCTGCCCGTGCTGCTGGTGGCTGTGGGGGTGCTGCTGGCGCCCACCGGGTTGACGCTGAGCGTTTGTTCGGCGGTGCGGCCGGTGTTGTCGGTCACCCGCAGGCGGAAAACGAAGCTGTCGGCCTGCGCCGGCAGGGTCACGCTGGCCAGCGCCTGCGTGGCGTTGCGCACGGTGACGGCCGGCCCGCTGAGCTGTGTCCACGCGTAGCCGACCAGGGTGTTGCCGGGCGCTGCGCTGCTGGCACGGCCGTCCAGCGGCACCACGGCACCGGGGGTGGGGTTGTCCACGGCGGCGATCACCGCCATCGGGTTGACGGCCTGTTGCAGGGCCAGCAGGCCGTCCAGCAGGCCGCTGCCGCAGGTGCTGGTGGTGCAGTTGCAGCTGCCGGCAAAACTGGCGCCGCAGTTGGGCAGCGTGGCGTTGACCGGGAAAGGCCGGGTGCCGGCGCGCAGGCGGGCCAGCAGCTGCGCCGGGCTCAGCGCCGGGTTGGCCGACAGCATCAGCGAGACGACGCCAGCCGCCAGAGGCGTGGAAAAGCTGGTGCCTGCGCGGTTGCCAAAGGTGTCGTTGAGCGGACCGGTCAGGCCGTCGTTGACGAGCGAGTACAGCGGTTGTGCGCTGGTGCCGCCCGGCGCGCTCAGGCCAACGGTGCTGCCGACGTTGCTGTAGCTGGTCTTGGTGCCGGCGGCGTTGACCGCGCCCACCGCCAGCACGCCGGCGCAGTCGGCCGGGCGCCGGACCGGGCCGGCCTCGTTGCCGGCCGCCACCACCAGCAGCGCACCGGCGGCGGTGATTTCGTCGATCACGTCCTGGTAGCTGGCGCTGCAGGGCTGGTCGCCACCAAAACTGAGGTTGATGATGCGCGCGGGCGTTGGGTTGGCCGGCACGCCGTCCACCGGCAGGCCGGCGGCCCAGCGGATGCCGTCGAGGATGTCGCTCAGCATCGCGCCGCACTTGCCGGAAATCCGCACCGGCAGCACCCGGCCGTTCCAGTTCAGCCCGGCCACGCCGGCGCTGTTGTTGCTCAGCGCGGCCAGCTGGCCGGCGATGAAGGTGCCGTGCCAGGAGCTGTTCTCGGCATCACAACCCTGGAACAGCGGCCGCAGCGTCTCGGCGGCGGTGACCCAGTCGCCCGGGTCGGTGGGGTCGGCGTCGCGGCCGTTGCCGTCGTTGGCCATCTCCACCTCGGCCACGAAGTCGTAGCCCGGCAGCAGGCGGCCCTGCAGCTCGGGGTGGGCAAAGCGCACGCCGGTGTCCAGCACCGCCACGGTGACCGGGCTGCCGGTGGTGATGTCCCACGCGGCGGGCATGTTGACCGCGCTCAGCTGGCCGGGGCCGGGCGTTTGCAGGTGGAACTGCCGCAGCGCAAAGTCCGGGTCGTTGGGCGTGGCCAGCCGCTTGACGCGCACATCGGGCTCCACCGACGCCACCTCCGGGTGCTGGCGCAGCCGCCGCAGCGCCTGGGCCAGCGCCTCGCCCTGCAGGCCCTGGCGCAGGCGCAGCAGCTGGTGGCCCTGGCCCACCGGGCGGCTGTCGTCGGAAGCCACTTCGGCGCCCTGTGCCACCGAGGCCAGCCGCAGGCGCGCGCCTTGTGGCGATTCGCGTTGCACCAGCCCGGTCGCGCCTGGCTTGAGCTTGACGATCAGGCCACGCACCTCGTGCAGTGGGGGGCTGGCCTGGCCGGTTTGCGCCCGGGCGGGTGGCGCCGTGTTCAGGCACACCACGGCCGTCAAAAGCAGAAGGAACAGGTGGGAGGCGGTGTTTCGCATGGGGGTACCGGGGCTCGGCGCTATGACTTTAGGAGCGTATCCTGAAGATATTACCGGGGTGCGGCATGCGAAATGCCTGAAAAAAAGAGAGGAAAACCCGCCAGAAACGAAAAAGCCGCCCGAAGGCGGCTTGTGGCGCAGCGCGGTTTACTTCGCGATGACGCGGACCATCTCGAGCGTCTTGTTGGAATAGCCCCACTCGTTGTCGTACCAGCTGACCAGCTTCACAAAGGTGCTGTCCAGCGCGATGCCGGCGTCGGCGTCGAAGATGGAGGTGCGGGCGTCGCCACGGAAGTCGGTCGCAACGACCTTGTCTTCGGTGTAGCCAAGCACGCCTTTCATGGCGCCTTCAGACTGCGCCTTGAACTCGGCGCAGATCTCTTTGTAGCTGGCTTCTTTCAGCAGTTCGACCGTCAAGTCGACCACCGACACGTCGCTGGTTGGCACGCGGAAGCTCATGCCGGTCAGCTTTTTGTTCAGCTCGGGAATCACCACGCCCACCGCCTTGGCAGCGCCGGTGCTGGAAGGGATGATGTTTTCCAGGATGCCGCGGCCGCCGCGCCAGTCTTTGTTGCTCGGGCCGTCCACGGTTTTCTGGGTGGCGGTGGCGGCGTGCACCGTGGTCATCAGGCCACGCTTGATGCCCCATTTGTCGTTCAGCACCTTGGCCAAGGGGGCCAGGCAGTTGGTGGTGCACGAGGCGTTGGAGATGATGGTCTGGCCGGCGTAGGTCTTGTCGTTCACGCCGAAGACGAACATCGGGGTGTCGTCTTTGGAGGGGGCGGACATCACCACCTTTTTGGCGCCAGCGGCGAGGTGTTTCTCGGCAGTGACTTTGTCGAGGAACAGGCCGGTGGCTTCGACCACGATGTCGGCGCCGACCTCGTTCCACTTCAGGTTGGCGGGGTCACGCTCTTGCGTCAGGCGGATTTTTTTGCCGTTGACGACCAGCGTGTTGCCTTCGACCGAAACCTCGCCCTTGAAGCGGCCATGGACCGAGTCGTACTGCAGCATGTAGGCCAGGTAGTCGGGCTCCAGCAGGTCGTTGATGCCGACGATCTCGATGTCGTTGAAGTTCTGGACAGCGGCGCGGAACACCATGCGCCCGATGCGACCGAAACCGTTGATGCCTACTTTGATGCTCATGCTCTTCTCTTTTCCAAGGTTGAAATAAAAAGGGGTCGGCTCAGCGCTTTTTCAGCGCCGCCTGCACGGTGTTGGCCACGTTGGCCGGGGTGAAGCCGAAGTGTTCGAACAGCACCGGCGCGGGTGCGCTTTCGCCGTAGGTGTCGAGGCCGACCACCGCCGCGCAGCCGTATTTCCACCAGCCGTCGGTGCTGCCCATTTCCACCGCCACACGCGGCAGGCCCGCGGGCAACACGGCTTTTTTGTAGGCCACGCTCTGGCGGTCAAAGGTGGTGGTGCTGGGCATGGAGACCACGCGCACCGGGATCTTGCGGCGGGCCAGTTCTTCCTGCGCCTTCAGCGCCAACTGCACTTCCGAGCCGGTGGCGATGATGACCGCCTTGGCCTTCTTTTTCAGGCCCACATCGGCCGGCTCGGCCAGCACGTAGGCGCCCTTGCGGATGTCGCTCAGGTCGCTTTTGGGCGCGTACGGCAGGTTCTGGCGCGACAGCAGCAGCGCGGTCGGTTTGGCGGCGTTTTGCAGCGCCACGGCCCAGGCCACCACGGTTTCGGCCGTGTCGCCCGGGCGCCAGACGTCGAGGTTGGGGATCAGGCGCAGGCTGGCCGCGTGCTCGACCGACTGGTGGGTCGGGCCGTCTTCGCCCAGGCCAATGCTGTCGTGGGTGAAGACGTGGATGACGCGCTGCTTCATCAGCGCCGCCATGCGGATGGCGTTGCGGGAATAGTCGCTGAACGTGAGGAAGGTGCCGCCGTAGGGGATGAAGCCACCGTGCAGCGTGACGCCGTTCATGATGGCGGCCATGCCGAACTCGCGCACGCCGTAGTTGATGTGGCGGCCACCCACGCCCTGCTCGTTCTGCACCACCTCGCCGGCCATGTCAAAGCGCAGCGCGGGCGTGGCCTTGGTGTTGGTCAGGTTGGAGCCGGTCAAATCGGCGCTGCCGCCCAGCAGCTCGGGCAGCGCGGCGGTGAAGGCTTCCAGCGCCAGCTGCGAGGCCTTGCGCGAGGCCACGGTTTCTTTCTTGGTGTGCGCGTCCACCACGGTGTCCACCACCAGCTGGTCGAACCCCTTGGGCAGCTCGCCCCGCATGCGGCGGGTGAACTCGGCGGCCAGCGCGGGGTGGGCGGCGGCGTAGGCGGCAAAGGCGGTGTTCCACTGGCTTTCGGCGCTGGCGCCAGCGGCCTTGGCGTCCCACGACGCGTACACGTCGGCAGGCACCTCAAACGGCGCGTGGGGCCAGCCCAGCGCGGCGCGGGTCAGGCCAATTTCTTCGGCGCCCAGCGGCTCGCCGTGGGCCTTGGCGGTGTTGGCGCGGTTCGGGCTGCCCTTGCCAATGTGCGTTTTGCAGACCACCAGCGTCGGGCCGGTTTTGCTTTGCTTGGCTTCGGCAATGGCTTTGGACACGGCGGCCACGTCGTGCCCGTCGATCGGGCCGATCACGTTCCAGCCGTAGGCGGCAAAACGGGCGGGTGTGTTGTCAATGAACCAGGGCTTGACCTGGCCGTCGATGGAAATGCCGTTGTCGTCGTACAGCGCCACCAGCTTGTTCAGCTTCCAGGCACCGGCCAGCGCGCAGGCCTCGTGGCTGATGCCCTCCATCAGGCAACCGTCGCCGAGGAAAGTGTAGGTGTGGTGGTTCACCACCGCATGGCCGGGGCGGTTGAATTCCTTGGCCAGCAGCTTCTCGGCCAGCGCCATGCCCACCGCGTTGGTGATGCCCTGGCCCAGCGGGCCGGTGGTGGTTTCCACGCCCGGCGTCACGCCCACTTCGGGGTGGCCGGCGGTCTTGCTGTGCAGCTGGCGGAAGTTCTTCAACTCCTTCATGGGCAGGGCGTAGCCGGTCAGGTGCAGCAGCGCGTAAATCAGCATCGAGCCGTGGCCGTTGGACAGCACAAAACGGTCGCGGTCGGCCCAGTGCGGGTTGGCCGGGTTGTGCTTCAGGTGCTGGCCCCACAAGGCCACCGCGATGTCGGCCATGCCCATCGGGGCGCCGGGGTGGCCAGAGTTGGCCTGCTGCACGGCGTCCATCGCCAGCGCGCGGATGGCATTGGCCATGTCGGCGGTGTTGGCGGTGGCCAGGGAGGGGGTTGTTGCCATCGGGCGGCTCCGAAAAGGGTGGGGAAAGGGACGCGGGGAAGCCGATGATTTTAACCGGCGAGGCGCGCCCCGGCTGGCCCGCGCCCGGCGGGCGGCTTCAGGATGTGTGAACGGTGGCTTCAGCGTTGATGAACCCAGCGGCAAATGTTCTACAGTGCGCAGATGCAAGGCCTGCACCTCACCGCCGACCTCTACCAATGCCGCTGCGACAGCGCCTGGCTGACCGATGCCACGCGCCTGCTCGGTTGGTGCGAGCAGGCCGTGGGCGCGGTGGGCCTGCAGGCCGTGGCGCGGCTGGGCCACGCCTTCCCCGCCACGCCGCACGGCCCCGGCGGTGTGACCGCCACCGTGCTGCTGGCCGAGTCGCACCTGTGTGTGCACACCTGGCCCGAGCAGCGCGCGGTGACGCTGGACGTGTATGTGTGCAACTTCGGTGGCAACCATTCGGCCAGGGCGCGGCAGCTGATGGCGGCGCTGGTGGCGCACTTTGCACCCGAGTGGACAGAGCAACGGTCGTTGGACCGGGGGGAAACCGCATGAGCCAAGTGAAGGCACTGATTCTTGCGGCTGGCCGCGGCGAGCGGATGCGGCCGCTGACCGACCACACCCCCAAACCCCTGCTGAAAGTGCACGGCAAACCGCTGATCGAATGGCACATTGAGGCGCTGGCAAACGCCGGCGTGCGCGACATCGTCATCAACACCGCCTGGCTGGAAGACCAGTTCCCCGCCACGCTGGGCGACGGCAGCCGCTGGGGCGTGCGCCTTGCCTATTCCCACGAAGGCCGCGACTTTGGCGGTGCGCTGGAGACGCTGGGCGGCATTTCACGGGCCTTGCCGCTGCTGGGCGACACTTTTTGGGTCGTTGCAGGGGATATTCATGCCCCATCCCTGGTATTTCCTAGCGATACAGCTAGCAATTTAATAGCGTCAAACCGCCTCGCCCACCTCTGGCTGGTGCCCAACCCACCGCACAACCCGCGTGGTGACTTCGGCTTGGCAAGCGACGGCACCGCCTTGAACCGCGCCAAGCAGCAGCACACCTACTCCACCGTCGGTCTGTACCGCGCCGCGCTGTTTGCCCCGCCCTGGTGTGACATTCCTGCCGGAAACCCGGCCGGCACCAAGGCCCCACTGGCCCCGCTGTTGCGCGCGGCGATGGACAATCAGCGCATCACCGCCGAGCTATTCACTGGGGCCTGGACCGACGTCGGCACCCCGGAGCGGCTGGCCCAACTGAACACCCTATGAACACCGCTGTGCCTGCCTCCGCCGTCCCCGCCTCTGTTTACGCCCAACGCCGCGCCCGCGTCGCCGCCGAACTCGCCAGAAATGGCGCGGGCGTCGCCATCGTGCCCACCGCGCCAGAGCGCGCCCGCAACCGCGACAGCGACTTCCTGTTCCGGCACGACAGCTACTTCTACTACCTCACCGGCTTCACCGAGCCCAACGCCTGGCTGGTCATCACCAGCGATGGGCAGAGCACGCTGTTCTGCCAGCCCAAAGACCTGGAGCGCGAGATCTGGGACGGCTTTCGCCTCGGCCCCGACGCCGCCCCCGCCGCGCTGGGTGTGGACGCCGCTTTTTCCGTTGCCACGCTGGACGCCGAGCTGCCCAAACTGCTGGAAAACCGCGGCACCGTCTGGTACCCGTTCGCCACCCACAAAGGGCTGGAGTCGCAGGTGGACGGCTGGCTTTCCGGCGTGCGGGCCCGGGTGCGCTACGGCGCGCTGTGCCCCGAACACCAGCGCGACCTCTGCAGCGTGCTGGACGAGATGCGGTTGTTCAAAGACGTGTTTGAGCAGGCCACCATGCGCCGCGCCGCGCAAATCAGCGCCGAGGCGCACATCCGCGCCATGCAGCTCAGCGCCCGCCGCCTGCGCGCCGGCGAAGACGTGCGCGAATTCCACCTCGACGCCGAACTGCTGCACGAATTCCGCCGCCAGGGCTCGCAGTACCCCGCCTACAGCTCCATCGTCGCCGCCGGTGCCAACGCCTGCGTGCTGCACTACCGCGCCGACGCCGCACCGGTGCGTGACGGCGAGCTGGTGCTGATCGACGCCGGCTGCGAGCTGGACGGGTACGCCAGCGACATCACCCGCACCTTCCCCGCCAACGGCCAATTCACCGGCCCGCAGCGCACGCTGTACGACCTGGTGCTCGCCAGCCAGGACGCTGCCGTGGCCGCCACCAAAGCCGGCGCCCGCTTCACCGACCCGCACGAGGCCACCGTCAAGGTGCTGGCGCAGGGCATGCTGGATGTGGGTTTGCTCGACAAAAACAAGGTTGGCAGCGCGCAAGACGTGATCGAGAACCGCAGCTATTTCCCCTTCTACATGCACCGCACCAGCCACTGGCTGGGCATGGACGTGCACGACTGCGGCAGCTACGTGGAGCCAGGCGAACAAGGCACCAGCGAACGCAAAGACCCCCTCAGCGGCGAGACCATCGTCAACCGCCCCAGCCGCGTGCTTCGGCCCGGCATGGTGCTCACCATCGAGCCCGGCCTGTACGTGCGGCCCGCCGAGGGCGTGCCGGAACAGTTCCACAACATCGGCATCCGGATTGAAGACGACGCCATCGTCACCCAGACCGGGTGTGAACTGGTCAGCCGGGGGGTGCCGGTGAAGGCGGAGGAGATTGAGGCGTTGATGCGGGGCTGAGTATTGTTAAAGATGTGAAATTACGCCCGCCCCATTCGATGCAGTAGTCCACTTGCTCCTGTGAATGGGTCAAGTAAAATAGCCGTACAAACCGGGGTGAAAGGTTTTGGAGGCCTTCCACCCCGGTTTATCCAATGCGACAAGTTCACCCAAAGGTCTTGGAGGTCTTTGGGGCACCCGGGAAGGTTTTTGTCGCATGTTTCGGACGGACTTTTCGAAACTCTACTTTTAGCTGCGTTGCCTCTGCTGGCTCACGCTTTATTCCTTTGAGCTTTGCGCTATCAACTTGAGCGCCGTTACAGTTCCGCTTAAATCGTAGGCCGTGATTTCATCTCCGTTACCTTGGGGTGAGGCGCCGGTGGTCTTGCGAATCAGTCCCATCTTTTCCAAGTTAACAAGCTGCCGCTGCACCGTCCGAAGCGAAACACCCATGCGTTTCGATATCGTCAGGGCTTGAAGTACCGGCCACCGGCCGGGCTCTCTCCAAGAAACCAACAGATTTTCCAGCACTACAAGCTCGCCAGCATCGAGCCCTAGTTGCCATTGGTTCCTCAATAAAACCGTTGGTAAAAGTAGAAACCCATCGTCAAGCGCAGGCCCCCAGCGGTCTCGCAGTAGAGAGCCGCTGCCCTCAAACTGCCCGTTAGTTTCATCTGCAGAGAAATCCATAATGTATTCTATTATAACGACAAATCAAGTGTGCCACACCTTGAAGTAGATGTCAAGCCTTGTGATCACAGACGGCTTCACTCACACAGCAGTGCGGCGTTGACCTAAAGCTAGGCGGTTAGACGTTCCAAGCTTGGGGTAGCGCGCTAGGTTGCGCTAGTGCGGCGCAGCCATTAGGTTGATCGCATAAGCAGGGCTCACTGCCAACGCCAAGTAAAAATAAAGTCCACCGCGTTGTCCAACCCCGTCTGGCCGCGCAGGGTGAAGCGCTGGGCGATGCGGTAGAGCAGCTGGAAGTTGCCGGCGGTGCTGTTGAGGCCGCGTTCGTAGCCCACGTACAGCCGCTCTGAGAGTTGTTTGCCCAGGGTGACGACGGTTTCGCGCACTTCGCCGTCAGTCTGCCGCAGGGAGATTTCGTCAAGGCCAATCGAGCGGGTCAGCTTGGTCACGGCACCTTCTTCTTCGCCGGCAAACAGGGCCACAGCGGCGCGTTGCAGCAGGGCGGTGTCGGTGCGGCCCAGGCCGCTGCTGGCGCGGCCGAGCACCAGCCAGGAGAGCTTGTCCACATCGGGCAGGTCGGGTTCGGAGAACAGCCGCACGCGGGGGTTTTGCGCGGTGCCGCTCACCGTCACGCCGACGCGGATGTCGGTCTTGGGCCGGGTGGCTTCGATGTCGAGCCGCGGGTTTTCAATCGGCCCGATGAAGGTGACCACGCCGCGGTCGATGCTGAGCTTCTGGCCGTAGGCGTCGTAGTTGCCGCCCACGGTGCGCACCGCGCCAATGAGCGCCAGCTTGCCGCCGGGCGAGGTCAGCCTCAGGTCACCCTGCAGCCGGGTGCTGAGCCCACGCCCCTTGAGGCGCAGCTGTTCGCCCAGGCCAATGCCGAGGTTGAGCACCAGCACCCGTTGGGCGGCGCTGGGGGCGGCGGGTTTGGGCGCTGGGGGGGTGGTGCCGGGCTGGTTGGGCGCGCGCTTGACCACCACGTCGCTGGCCAGCGTGGGCGCGTCGCTGCGGGTGAAGTCGAACAGGCCTTCGTCCACGGTGAACTGGCCGTCCAGCGCCACCCGGTTGGCCGCCAGCCGCAGCTGGGCCTGGCCGCTGGCCACCACCCGTTGGTCCACCCGGCCCAGCACCTGGAATTTGTCGGCCACCACCTGCACGTTGGCGCTGGGCACTGCGCCCAGCGCCGCATCGCCGCTCAGGCGCAGCGTGCCGTTGCCGGCGCGGGCGCTGAAGCGCTCGATGCGGGCGGTTTCACCGCGCAGGCTGATGGCCACGTCGCCGTCGGTCACGTTCACGCCCTGCAGCACGTTGCGCACCGACAGTTTCTGGCCCTGCAACTGGCCGGTGAACTCAGGCGCGCCGAGTTTGCCGGCCAGGCTGGCGCTGGACTGCAGCGCGCCGCCCAGCCGCCAGCCCGGTGGCACCCAGGTGGCCAGGCTGGCGAGGTTTTTCACCTGCAGCTCCAGCACGCCCTGCAGCGGCGTGTCGGCGTTGGGGAAGGCCTCGCCGGGCCGGGTGCGCGCGGTGAAGGCGCCGACCGCCACACCGACGGACTCGCCAGCGAGCGCCTGGGTGAAGTTCCACACGCCGTTGTTGGCGCTGAGGGCCAGCCGCAGGTCGGTCAGGCCCAGCGCCTGGGTGTCGGTTTCGTCGCTGATCTGCAGGTCGCCGCGCAGCCGTTCCAACACCACGTCGGCCACCGGGCTGGGGTCGCTTTTGAGGGCGATGCGCCCGCCCACCACCAGGTCGCCGCCCCAGCCAAAGTCGGGCTGCAGCTCGGCCAGCAAGGGGGCCACCACAAGGGGGTCAAGCGTGCCTTGCACGTCGTAGCGCGTGCTGCCGGCGGTGCCATCGGCCCCGAGCGTCTGCTGCCACAGGGCCGTGCGCCAGCGGAGTGCGGAGGCGGTGGTGCCGACGCGAAAATCAATCTGCCCCGGCTGCGCTTCCACGCTGTGCAGCGCCTCAGCCCACTGCAGCGCCAACACCACGTCGCGTGTGGCCAGCCACGGTGCGCCGGGCTTGGCCGGGTCGCTCAGGGCCAGCTGTTGCAAGGTGCCGCGCCAGGCGGTGGCCAACAGGCTGGGGGCAGCGCCAGTGGCTTGGCCCAGGCCACCTTGCAGCTTCAACACGGCGTTGGCTTTGCGGGCGGGTGCTGTGGCGGCGCCCGTGGCGGTGGTGGCGGGCAGGCGGGCGTCGGCCAACAGGTTCAGTGTGTGGGCGCGGGCGGTGCCGTCCAGCGCCAGTTGCAGGCTGTCCAGCGACGGGCCGGGCAGCACCAGCTGGGACAGTTTGGCCTGCAGCTGCATGGGCGCGTCGAGCGCTGTGCCGAGCTGCCAGTTCAGGTCGGCCTGCTGCAGCTGTGCCGGGCCGGCCACCAGGCCACGAACGGCCAGTTGGCCCTGGCTGGTCAGCACCGCATCCTGGCCCTGCAGTTTGGCTTTTCCCTGCACCGCGCCGGCAATGCGCAGCGGGGCAGGCTTGCCGTTGGCGGTGCTGGTACGGGGTTCTGTGGGCAGCAAGGCCATCAGCGGCTGCAGGCGCTGCAGCGTGGGGGCGTCTACGGTCACGTCGGCTTGGTAGGCCGCCGGGCCTTTGGCGGGGGAGAGGCTGGCTTCGGCGTTGAGCCGGTTGCCGGCCAGTTGCAGTTGCGCGGTGGCGTGGGCCGGGGCGGTGGCGGATTGTTGGAGCGCCAGTTCGCCTTCCACCGGCACATCGGCCAGGCGGCTGTTGCGCAGCGTGGCCTGCACCTGGCCCGACAGGCGGGCGAGGGTGGTTTGCCATGTGGCCGGGGCACTCGGCGTGGTGTTGTCAGGGGTTGGCGCGGCCGCCATTGACAGGTCCACCGTGGCGTTGGCGTTGAGCTGCGTGCGGCCCTGGCGTGCGGCCGCTGGCGCGCCGCCGGGCCACCAGAGCAGCGGGTCGAACGCCTGGAGCTGGGCCTGCCCCTTGACCTGCAAAGGCGCGTTGGCGTTGGCGCGCTGCAGTTCACCGTTGAGCGTCGCCTGGGCTGCGCCGGCCTGCAGCAGGGCGCGCTGCAGCGCCACGCGCAGGCCACCTTCGGGTGCGGTGGTGCTTTGCGCGTTGAGCTGCAGTTGCACCGGTGTTTTCTGGGCGGGCACCAGACCGCGGAGGTCGGTGGTCAGGTCCACCGTGGCGGTGCCTTGGCCGCGCAGCGTGACCGGGCCACTCAGTTGCATGGCCGGGGCGCGGGCGTCCAGTCCGGCGGGTTGCAGCGTGTCCAGCACGGTGTTCAGGGCCCAGCCATCGGCACGGTTCTGGCCGGTGGCGCGCAGGTGGCCGGCGGCCTGTTGGGCGCTGCCCAGCTCGGCGTCCAGTTGGGTCAGCGTGGCGAATTGGGGTTGGTCGGGCGGCGTTTGCAGCGCCAGCTTGAGTTGCCGCAGTGGCAGCTGGCCGTCGCTCCAGCGGCCGGCGGTGGGGTTGGTCAGTGCCAGCTGCACGGTGGCGGGTTGGTCGCGTGCGGGGCTGCTGACTTGCGCGTTGCCGGCCAGCTGCGTGCGGGGGGCCGCAGCGGTGAAGGCCGAGAGGTCGATGGCTTGCCAGCGCGCCGCCAGGGTGGAAACGGGCCAGGGCGCGAAGGGCTGCAGCACGGCGTTGGCGCTGAGTTCGGCAGGCGGTGTGAGGGCGGCTTTGGCGCTAGGTTGTTTAGGCTGTACGGTGGACAGTTTGGCGGCCAGTGCCAACTGGGCCAGCGGGCCCGCCAGGGTGAGCTGGCCTTGCAGCGTGGGCAGGCGGGATGCGGCGTCAGCGGGGCTGGGTTGGGTCAGGTCGAGCCGGGCGTCCACCGGCATGTCGCCACCGGTGGCCACCTCGGCGTGGCCGCTCAGGCGGAAGCGGTCCCAGTCGAGTTGTTGCAGGTCGATGCGGTGGTGGCGGCCGGTGTCTGCCCCCACGCCGATGCGGGCCTGCAGGTCGCGCAGGGGCTGCGTTTCCAGGCCGGGCAACTGCAGCTCGGCCACGTCGATGGCGTTGATGCGCAGCGTGAGGGGCAGGCGCAGGTGTTTGGGGGCTTGCAGCGCCGAAGTGGGGGCAGGGGCGGGCGCTGCCTGGCCGGGCGTGACCACCAGCCGGGCCACCGACAGCGATTCGGCCACCACGTCCACCCACGCGCCGGGGGTGGACGACCAACTCAGCCGCAGGCCGTGCCAGGTCAGGCCGTCGAGCTGCAATTTGGCGCCATTGCCCGGCAGCTGCACCGTGACCTGGTCGGCCGAGAAGTCGCCCAGCAGCGGGCCTTTGGCGGCGGCCACCGCCACGCCGGGGAGCCGTGCCAGCCACCAGGCGGTGCCACCCACGGTGCCGAGGCTGTACAGCCCGGTGGCCAATGCCAAAACGGTCAGCACCGAGACAGCGGCCACGCTGCCGCCCAGCCACAGCCCCCTGCGGCGGCGGGTGGCTGGTGTGGGCGGTGCGGTGTCGGGCTTGTCTGCCGCCATCAGAACGTCACCCCGACACCGAAGTGCAGGCGGAATTGCTTCAATTTGTCGGCATAGGCCAGGTCCAGCCGCAGCGGGCCGACCGGGCTGCGGAAGCGCACGCCCGCGCCGTAGCCCAGCACCGGCCGGAGCGCGCCAAAGTCGTTGGCGGCCGAGCCCGCGTCGATGAACACGGCGCCGAGCAGCGCCGGGATGCTGGGCACGATCACGTGGGCGGCCTCAACGCTGCCCGTCAGCAGCACCCGGCCGCTGGTGACGGTGCCGTTGACCAGCGGCCCGAGCGCCTGGTAGGTGTAGCCGCGCACCGATTCGTCGCCCCCGGCGCGGAACTGCAGCGTGTCGGGCACACCGATGTTGGCGCGGGCGAACACCTGGCCGGCTTCCAGCCGGGCGCTGCCGAGCCACTGGCCGCCCAGGGGCTTGTAGGCGTTGAGGCGGCCATAGGCGCGGGCGAACGGGCCGTTGCCGGCCACGTTGGAAAACGCGTAGCCGCTGCCGAACTCACCGTGCAGCGCATAGCCCTGTGTGGGCAGCAACACGCTGTCGAGCCGGCGCAGCGTGACGTGCACGTTGGCGGTGACGGCGCGGTCGAGCCGGTCGGGGATGGTGGCGTTGGTGCTTTCGGTGGCGGCGGTGGTGCCTTCGAGGAAGAACAGCCGGTCGACCCGTTCGCTCTCAATGGCGCGGCCGGCCCGCAGGCGGGTGGAGCGCACGGTGCTGCCTTCCAGCACCTCGCGCTGCAGCCGCGCCGCCACCAGGTTGCGCCAGCCGCCTTCGAGCGGGTGGGTGTTCAGGTCGGTCTCCAGCGACTGGCGGTCGCGGCCGAGTTCGAGCTTGTTGCGGGCGGTGATGTCGGTGCCGAAGAACGAGCGGTCGAACAGGCGGCGGTTGGTGTGTTCAATGGAGACGCGCTCGCCGGTGCCGTCGCTGTACCCGACGCCCAGCTCGGCCTGGTTCTTGGGCAGCTCGCGCACCCGCACGGTGACGGGTGTGGCCTCGGCCACCGCCGGGTCGGGGTTGATCTCCAGCACCGCGCTCTCGAACAGGTTGGCGCGCTGCAGCCGTTCCTGGAAGTCGAGCAGCAGTTTCTCGGAATACGCGGTGCCGGGCTGGTAGGTGCGCAGGTTGTTGACCGCCTGGGGGCTGTAGCGCTGCAGGCCTTCGACGGTGGTCTCGCCAAAGCGGAACAGCGGGCCGCTGTCCAGTGCGAGCTGGATCTTCACGGTGTTGGCCGGGGCGTCCACCTCGGCGGCGGTGTTGGCCCAGCTGGCGGCGGGATAGCCCTCAGCACGGGCGGTGCCCAGCGTGCTGGTTTTGGCGTCGCCCCAGGCGCCCTGGCGGAAAGGTTCGCCGGGCGAGAGTTTCCAGGTCTGGCGCAGGCGCAGCACCAGTTCACTGGCTCGGGTGTTGCCGGCCTGCGCGGCCTTGTTCAGGTCCCCGGTGACGGTGAGCTCGGTCTGCTGCACGGTGGTGCGGGGCCCGCTCTGCACCGTGACCTGCACGCTGGGCAGTTCACCGGCCGCCCCTTGTTTTTTGACGCTGACTGCTGCGTTGAAGTAGCCCTCGGTTTCCAGCAGCGCACGCACCTGCGCCGGGGCGGCCTGCACCAGGCGGTTGAGGTCGGCCGGGTTGATGGCGTCGGCCGCCGGCAGCTTCTGGAAACGGGCGAGGTCGAGGTGCGTGCCGAGCAGGCGTTTCAGCTCGCTGGGGGCCTCTATGGCCAGGTCGTAGGCGGCGGGGCCGGTGGTGGGCGCGGAGTCTTCCGTGGTCGCCGCGTCGGCGGTACTGGATGGCGGGCTGAACAGGCTGCAACCGGTCAGCGCGCAGACCCACAGCGCCAGCGTGGCAGCGGCCAGGCGGTTTGGGCGTTCAGGGGGGCGAGGGGGGAGGGCGTGCGCGCGGGCCATGTGGGCATCTTAAAGTGGTGGTTCAAAGCCCCGCGCGGACGGTGGCCAAGCCCGCACGGTGGCCGAGGGTGAAGGCCTCTTCAAACACCGAATAACCGGCCAGGTCGCTGTGCGCGAGCCACAGCCGTTGCCAGGCGTCGGCCGGCCGGTCGCGCAGCGCCTGCAGTGCGGCGCTGGTGCGTGTGCCGGGCACCGGGATGGCCATGGCGTGGCCGTAGCGGGTGATGTCCATGCGGGTGGCTTTGGCGGGCAGGTCGGGGTGGGCGGTGGCGAGTTCACGCAGGGCCTCGTCGCGCCAGTGGGTCCAGGGCCGGTCCAGCAGGGCGCGGCGGCTGTCGGGCGCATCGCCCAGTGCGCGGTACCAGGTCAGCACGGTGGCGCCGGGCACGCGCTGCAGGCTCTGGTGCATCGCGTCCACATAGCCCAGGCCCTGGCTGCCGTAGAGCACGTTGTCCCAGCTCGGTGGGGCGCCGGGCCGGTCGTGCAGCGGCGCGCGCAGGTGGAGGTTGGCGACCAGCCAGGGCGCGTAGTGCACCTGCGCGGCGGCGCGGCGCAGCGCGTCGGACGGCTCGGCCACCACGCGCGCTGCCACGAACAGCGGCAGCGCGACGATGGCGCGCTCGGCCCGCCAGCGTTCGGTCTGGCCGGTGGCTTCGACCACCGCGTCCACCTCGACGCCATGCCGGTGGCTGGCGATGCGCGTCACGGTGCGGCCGGTGTGCAGGCGCTCGCCCAGCGGCTTGGCCAGGCGGCGGGTGAGCCAGCCGTTGCCTTCGGGCCAGGTGAGCACGCCGCCGTCGTGCGCTTCAGGTTCGGTGCCGGGGGCATGGAAGCCGTGGCGGCTGGCAAAGTAGTGCAGGCCGGCCCAGGCGGACACGCGGGCGATGCCGGCGCCGTAGTCGTCGCGGCAGCAGTAGCCCAGGTACCAGCGCAGGTGGGGGTCGGTGAGGCCTTGTTGGTTCAGCCATGCTTCAAAAGTCATAGCATCTAAAGAAGCCTGCACTAGGGCTTGCGGCACTTTTGATATCGGAATGGTGTATTTCGCCGCTGTGGCGGCCTGCTGGACGGCTTCGGCGAAGCGCCGGTACTGTGCCAACGTGGCCTCGCCCACGCCCTGCAGCGGCAGCAGGCCTTCCTGCCATTCGCCCTGGAAGAACAAACGCTCCTGCGGGCTGTGGCACAGCGTGCGTTCGTCGTAGACCCAGCGGCCGGCCACACGCTGGCGCAGGCCAAGTTCTTCCAGCAGGTCTTGCACCTCGCGGGCGTTGTCACCGGGCACCGGCAGGTAGTGCGCGCCGAGCGGGCAGGCGATGCCACCCACCTGCCCACCGCGGCTGTTGCCACCGGCCTCGTCTTCCAGCTCCAGCAGGGCAAAGTCGTCCACGCCCTGTTGCCGCAGCGCACGCGCCGCCGCCAGCCCGGCCACACCGCCGCCCAACACCAGCACGCGGGTGCGGTGGGTGGTGTTGGGTGTCTGGGCGGTGGCTTCACGCAGCCGGTGGCCGCGGGTGTGGGCAATGCCGGTGAAGCCGCCGGGCAGGGTGCTGCCGTCAGGCGGGGTGCGTTCGCAGCCGAGCAGCGGCCACGCGCTGGCTGCAATGAACGCGCGCCGCTTCAATGCGCCACCTTGCCCCATTCCTGCTCGTAGCTGTGCACCAGCACCTGGTTGGAGAGGCGGTTGACTTCGGTGGGCACGCGCGCCATGTCGAGCGGAAAGTCGAACAGCAGTGGCAGCGTTTGGGTGTTCAGGTAGCGCAGGCCGGCGGGCAGTGCGGTGGGCAAGCGGAAAGGCCGGCGGCTGGCGACCACAAAGCCCCATTCGCCAAAGCTGGGCACGTTGGCGTGGTAGGGCGCGGTGCGCAGGCCGACCGATTCCATGGTACCCACCACCGTCCAGTAGCTGGTGCGCGCCACCAGCGGTGAGGTGGTCTGCACCACCGAGTAGCCGCTGGCCGCCAGCCGCCGGTCGAGCAGGGCGTAAAACGCGTTGGTGTAGAGCTTGCCGATGGAAAAGTTGGTCGGGTCGGGGAAGTCGACGATGACCACGTCAAAGGTGTCGGTGCCGTTTTCCAGCCAGCCAAACGCATCGGTGTTGACGACCTTGACCTTGGGTGACGCGAGCGCGTTGGCGTTCAACTGGGTGAGCGCCGGCTGGCGGGCAAACAGCGTGGTCATGGCTGGGTCCAGCTCCACCAGGGTGACGCTCTCCACGCTCGGGTACTTGAGCACCTCGCGCACCGCCATGCCGTCGCCACCGCCGAGCACCGCCACTTTTTTGGGGGCGCCGTGGGCGGCCATCACCGGGTGCACCAGCGCCTCGTGGTAGCGGTACTCGTCGCGTTCAGAAAACTGCAGGTTGCCGTTCAGGTACAGCCGGTGGCCGCCGTGTGCGGCGTTGTTGGTGACCACGATGCGCTGGTACGGCGAGGTGGCGGTGAAGACGATGCGGTCCTGGTAGAAGCGGTCTTCGGCCCAGCTGGTCAGCGTGGCGGCGCCGGCAAAACCCGCCAGCAGCAGCGCCAGCACACCCGCGCAGGCCAGCGCGTGCGCGCCAAAGTGCCGCAGCTCGTGCCGGAACAGCCACAGCGCCCACAGCGCCACGGCCGCGTTCATCAGCCCGAACAGCAGCCCGGTGCGCACCAGCCCCAGGTAAGGCACCAGCAGCAGCGGGAACGCCAGCGACACCGCCAGCGCGCCGAGGTAATCGAACGTCAGCACCTGCGAGACCAGGTCTTTCAGCACCACGTGGCGCTTCAAAATGCGCATCACCAGCGGGATCTCCAGCCCCACCAACGTGCCGGTCAGCAGCACCCCACCGTAGAGCAGCAGCCGGAAGGCACCGGGCGCGTGGGCGTTGGCCAGAAACAGCACCGCCGGCAGCGCGCCGCCCACCAACGCCACCAGCAGCTCGATGCGCAAAAAATGCGCCGGCAACTGCCGCTCAAAAAACCGCGACAGCCACGAGCCAATGCCCATGGCGAACAAATAGGTGCCGATGACGGTGGAGAACTGCAGCACCGAGTCCCCCAGCACATACGACGCCAGCGCTGCCGCCGCCAGCTCGTACACCAGCCCGCACGCGGCCACGACGAAGACGCTGGCGAGCAGCGCGATTTCGAGGGGTTGGGGCGCAGTGGCCTGCGGCTCGGTGTTCATGCGTGATGCTCAGGCGGTGGGGCGGTGCTGTGTCTCGAACAGGGTCTGCACAGTTTCACGGTGAAACAGGTCGAGGTAGGGCTGGTAGCGGTAGATGCGGTTGCGCTCGAAACCTGTGACTTCGGTGAGCCAGCCACGGTCTTGCATGTCACGGGCCAGTTTCACCGCAGTGGGGTGGGTGCAGCCGACGATGTGTGCAATGCGGTTGGGTGAGACCATCGGCTGCTGGAACAGATGGTCGAGCAGCTTGAGCGCCTTGGCGTTCTTGGTGATGGCGCTGCGGTGCGTTTCGCGCAGCGTCACGATGTCGCGCGCCGTGCGGGTGGCGGCGCGCGCGGTGACGCTGACACCGAGCAAGAAAAATTTGAGCCAGGGCTCCCAATGGCCCTGGCTGCGAATGGCGGTGAGCCGGTCGTAGTACTCGGCACGGTGGGCTTTCAGGAACACCGAGAGGTAGAGCAACGGGCGCGTCAACGCCTGCTCTTCGCACAGCAACAGCGTGATGAGCAAACGACCGACACGGCCGTTGCCATCCAAAAACGGGTGGATGGTTTCAAACTGCGCGTGGGCCAGGCCGCAGCGGATGAGCAGCGGTACGGTGGTTTTGCCTTGGTGCAGAAAGGTCTCAAACGCGCCCAAGGCGTTCATGAGTTCGTGCGGCGGTGGGGGAATAAAAGACGCGTTGGCCAGGTTGTTGCCACCAATCCAGTTTTGCGAGGTGCGAAATTCGCCAGGTGACTTTTCGCTGCCACGCACTTTTTGCATCAGCTCGCCATGGATTTCACGAATCAGCCGCAGGCTCAACGGAAAGTCACTGGCCAGCCGGCGCATGCCGTGGTTCATGGCGCGCACGTAGTTGATGACCTCTTCTACATCCTTGGGGGCGTCATTGTGGGCAGCGTCTGCCTCGGAAACGAGCACATCTTCAAGCGTGCTTTGCGTGCCTTCGATCTGCGATGACAGCACCGCTTCATGGCGCACATACATGGCAACAAAGAGATCGGGGTTGGGCAGCAGTTCGGCAATGGCGTCCAGGCGCGCAATGTCGCGGTCAGCATTGGACAGGAGAGTGCGCAGCTCGCCGTCGAACTCAATTTCGGGCAATGGCGGCAGCGGTTCGGGAACGAAGGCTTTGTAGCCAGTGCTTTGCTGAATGTAGCGGCCAGCGCGTTGGGAGGTGGTTTCCATGAATTCTTTTATAAGAGTCCAAGGATGGTAATTTTATAAAAGTAAAAGTCAAATTATTTTTATAAAAACAAAATCTCCAAGGCTTGTGAAAGCTTCTCCATCGCATGAACTGGATGCCTGTCCAGCCGTGCGCTTCATTGCAGCGTGCACACACAAGCCGCCGCAGCCGCCTCAAGCGTCACCCGTGGATCGCCGCCGCGACGATGATGGAGATGCCCAGGCACATCGCCGCCACCACCATGCCGAGTGCGCGGTTTTGCTTCTCGACGATTTCTTCCCACAGGTTGTAGGGGGTGATCTTGTCGATGATGACGAAGCTGATCCAGAAGATCAGCACGCCGACCAGCGCGTAGACGATGGAGCCGATGAAGGCGGCCGGTTTGATCCATTCGATTCCCATGTCAATCTCCTAGTAAAAAGGGGTGGGCGGGGGCGCTCATTTGTGCCCGCCGCCACCCGAATAACCGCCGTACGAGCCGCCCGAACTGCGGTAGCCGCTGCTGGTGCTGCTGCAGTTCTCGACCTTTGGGTCGCACTGGTCGCAGCTGGTGAGAATGGCCGACAGAATCATCAGCATCACAAAGATGACGACGATGGTGCCCACGCTGAGGCCCGACTTGAAGCTCACCGGCGCGGCGTCGGCGCGCTGCAGCAGCGCGGCCTTGTCGGTCATCTTGAAGGCGGCGGCCACCGCGTTGTGGTCGATCTGGCTGCCGATGGACCAGGTCACCTCGGTCTTGGCGCGCTCCATCGACAGCAGGCTTTTGCCTTTGGCAAAGTCGCGGTTGAAGGTTTTTTGCCCGCGTTCCACCTGCCAGTAGAACTCGCCGGCCACATAGGTGGTTTCGGCGTTGTAGCTGTATTTGAGCGCGTAGCGGTGGTTGAGGTAAGTGGCGTTTTGCTCGGCGGCGTCCAGCGTGGGGGCGCCGGTGGCGGGCTTGACGAGGCTCCAGCCGTCTTCGGCGTCCACCAGGAAGGTGAACCCTTTTGTCTGGTTGTAGAGCAGGTACTCGCTCCAGCCAAAGTGTTCGTCAGAATCGCCCGGCTCGTGGCCCATGCGGTGCTGGAAACCGACCACCTGCCAGGTCACGCCCTGCAGTTGCCCCAGCGTGCCGAGCGGGATCAGCAGCTGCACCGGTTCGTCTTGCAGCGCGTGGCGCAGCGCGGCGCCGGTGCCCTGGCTCAGGTCGATGATGCTGCTGCACGACTGGCAGGTGATGCTTTTGCTGCTGGCCAGCGCCACCTGCACCGGCGCGCCGCAGTTGGGGCAGTCGAACTGCTGGCCTTTGTCGTCGCGGGCGGATTCATCGCGCAGGCCTTTGAGCTGCAGGTCGTCGAGGTTGACGGCGCGGCCCAGCGACACCTCGGGCGGTTGGCCGGCCAGCGTCGGCCCGTAGTCGATGCCCAGCACCTCGCCACCGTCGCTGCGCAGCTCCACCATGGCAAACGGCGTACCCAGCGGTGGCAGGTGGGGCAGCTCGCCCTCGGCCGCCACCAGCGTGACCTGCGCGTTGGAGGCCACCGTATAGGGCTTGCCGTTGATGGCGGTGGTGGCGCCCACACGGAAGTGTTCGGCCGCCGGCAGGTCGCGCTGCGTGCGCAGCAGGGTGCTGAAGACGAAGGCGCCGTTGTCCTCGCTCAGCACGGCGCTGGTGCCGTCGTCCAGCGCGGCTTCCCACTCGTTCCAGGTGCCGCCGTCGTAGCGGAACTGCAGCCGGCCGACCAGCGTGAAGCCGGTGTTGTTCCAGCGGCCCGAGGCCATCAGCTGCAGCGTGCTGTAGTCCTTGAAGACGTCGGCCATCTTGCCGATGCGCGCGAGCGTGTCGCCGTCGCGCACCACCGTGCTGCTGCAGTAGCCGCACACCGCGTGGGTGGACAGCGCGCTGCGGAACAGCACCGGCGCGCCGCACCCCGGGCAGGCAGCGCGGTAGGCGCGTTGCGGGCTCTCCTCTTTGGCCATTCGGCTCTTTTATTGTTCTGACCGACGCGAGACGGGCTAGATCAGCTTCTTCAGCAACTCCGCTTTCTTTGCGTCAAACTCTTCCTGCGTCAGGATGCCCTTGGTTTTCAGCTCGCCGAGCTTCTCCAGCGTGGCCATGATCTCGTCGGGCTTGATGCCCACGCTGGCCGCGGCGGCCGGCGCTGCGGTGCTGCCGGCACCGCTCAGCCCCTGGCTGAGGTTTTGCGCCAGCACCTGGCCCAGCGCCACGCCAGCACCCAGGCCCATCGCATCCCCGGCAATGCCACCGCCCCCGTTGCCCGCGCCCTCGGCGAACTTGGGAATGGCCTGCGCCGTCTGGTACTGCATGAACTTGCCCATGTCCTGGCCGACCATGCCCATGCCGATTTTCTGGTCCAGGATTTTCTGCAGCTCTTCGGGCAGAGAGACGTTCTGCACCGTCATGCCGTCCAGCTGCAGGCCGATCTTGGTGAAGGCCGGCGTCAGCTCGGTGCTGAGCGCCTGCGCAAAGGCCAGCTGGTTGGCCGCGAGGTCCAGGAAGGGGATCTGGCTCGACGCGATGGCGTTGGAAATGTTCTGCAGCACCAGGCCGCGCAGTTGGCCGTCCAGGTCGGCCACGGTGTAGCGCTCGCGCGTGCCGGAGATTTCGGTGTGGAACAGCTTGGGGTCGGCCACGCGGAAGCTGTAGTTGCCAAAAGCCCGCAGCCGCACCGCGCCGAAGTCCTTGTCGCGGATGGTGATGGGCTGGGGCGTGCCCCACTTCTGGTCCACCTGCTGGCGCGTGCTGAAGAAATAGACGTCGCTCTTGAACGGGGACTCGAACAGCTTGTCCCAGTTCTTCAGGTAGGTCAGCACCGGCAGCGTCTGCGTGGTCAGCTTGTGCATGCCGGGGCCGAACACGTCGGCGACCTTGCCCTCGTTGACGAACACCGCCATCTGCGACTCGCGCACGGTGAGCGAGGCGCCATTCTGGATTTCCATCTCCGCCATAGGGAAGCGCCAGGCCAGCGTGCCGTCGTCGTCCTCGGTCCACTGGATGATGTCGATGAACTGTTTCTTGATGAAATCCATCAGTGCCATGGCGCGCTCCCTGTTGTTGGTGTGAGGTTGACCCGAAAAGATGATACCTGCGCCGGGACGGTCTGCGCCATGCCGGACGATGCTATATTTTCAGTAGCTTAATCGCCAGGTTTTACTAAGGCTCGAGGCCAATTTGGCATAAAAAACAGGCGGACGGGGCCGTTTTTGCCGCGCCACGGCACCCTGCAGGCCTCCGCAGCGTCACCACCCCGGCAGCGTGCGCAGGCGTGGCAGGTCGGCGGGCACATCCACGTCCCACAGCGTGGGCGCTTCCAACCAGCGCAGGCCCTGCGCTGCCAGCCGCGCGCGGGTGTGTGGCATCACCTGGTCGGTGCTCCAGGCCACGCCGTTGAACACCGGCCAGCAGGGCGCGCGCAGGCCGATCAGCACGTAGCCGCCGTCCTCGGCGGGTTGCACCACCGCGTCGTGCCCGTCGCGCAGGTGCTGTGCGGCGGCTTGCAGGTCGGCAGGGGTGAGGGCGGGGCAGTCGGTGCCCACCACCAGCACGGGGCCTGCGGCGGCCTGCACCGCCGCGTGCATGCGCTGGCCCAGGTCGCCGGGGTGCTGCGCCACGCAGCGAACGCCGATGTGGATGCTCAGTGCGCGAAAGAAGCGGTGGTGCGGGTCTGGCGCGCAAAACAGCGTCACCGGGCCCACATTCGCCTGCTGCGCGGTGTGTAAGGCCTGCAGCGTCAGCCGGCGCTGCAGCCGGGCGGCGCCAGCGGCACCCAGGGCGGGGGCCAGCCGGGTTTTGGCCAGCCCGGCAACCGGGGCTTTGGCCATGATGGCAACCGCCACAGGCAGGCTCATGGGCTGTCTTTCGGCGGGGACGGTTTGTACCCGTAGCGCAATGCCAGTTGCTCGGGGTCGGCACCGAAAAAGTAGGCCAGCCGCAGCCGCCACATCAGCACGATGGTGCGCCACAGGCCGTGTTGTTCCCAGCGCCGGCCCGAGGTGTGGACCTTCTCGCGCAAACAGGCCGGGCGGCCGAGCGCCAGCAGACGCTGGCTGATGGCCACGTCTTCCATCAGCGCGATGGGCGGGAAGCCACCCGCCGCGTCAAAGGCCGTGCGGGCCATGAACAGGCCCTGGTCGCCGGTGGCGACGCCCGTGAGGCGCGAGCGGGCGTTCATGCACGCGGCCACCATGCGCAGGCCGCGCAGCGCGCCGTCGATGCGCACGTCAAAGCGGCCCCACACCGCTGGCGGCGTGCCTTGGGTCAGGGCATTGGCGATCAGCGCGTCTGCCTGCGGCGGCAGCACGGTGTCGGCGTGCAGGAACAGCAGCCACTGCCCGTGGCTGGCCAGGGCACCGGCGTTCATCTGGCTGGCGCGTCCGCGCGGGGCTTGCACCACCTGGTCGGCCCCGTCGCGGGCCAGTGCCGTGGTGCCGTCGTGGCTGCCACCGTCGACCACGATGACCTCGGCACCGCGTGCACGCAGTGGCGCGAGCGCGGCCAACCGCTCGGCCACCTGCGTGGCTTCGTTCAGCACCGGCACCACGATGGACAGCTGGGGATTCATGTGGGTTTGGAAGGGTCGCGGCATACTAGCGCACGGGCAGGGCATGGGCTTGCCGCAACCAGGAGTGCAGCGGTGACAGACGGTATAACAATCGGCGTGATGGGCGGCAGCGGCTTGTACACGATGGCGGGGCTCACCGATGTGCAGGAGCACGTTGTCACCACCCCGTTTGGCGCGCCGTCGGACGCGATCCTGACCGGCAAGCTCAACGGCGTGCCGGTGGCTTTTCTGGCCCGCCATGGCCGCACGCACAGCCTGATCCCCACCGAAATTCCGTTTCGCGCCAACATCTACGCGCTGAAGACGCTGGGCGTGCGTTACCTGATGTCGGTGTCGGCCGTGGGCTCGATGAAAGAGCACATCGCGCCGCTCGACATGGTGCTGCCCGACCAGTTCATTGACCAGACACGCCAGCGCCAGAACACCTTTTTTGGCCAGGGCGCGGTGGCGCATGTGTCGATGGCCGACCCGGTGTGCAGCGTGCTCTCGGGTGTGGTGGCCGAGGCGTTTGCGGAGGCCCAGATCGAGGGCATCGGCCTGCACCGGGGTGGCACCTATGTGTGCATCGAAGGCCCGGCGTTTTCGCCGCGCGCCGAGTCGCAGCTGTTCCGCAGCATGGGCGCCAGCGTGATTGGCATGACCAACATGCCCGAGGCGCGGCTGGCACGCGAGGCCGAAATGGCCTACGCCACGCTGGCACTGGTGACCGACTTCGACTGCTGGCACCCGCACCAGGCCTGCGTGACGGCCGAGCTGGCGATCGCCAACCTGCGCGTCAACGCCGAGCGTGCGCAGCAGGTGCTGCGGGGCGCGATTGCCCGCCTGGCGCGCGACCAGCCGGCATCCCCCGCGCACAACGCGCTGGCGTCGGCGCTGGTCACCCCCCCGGCCGCGATGGCGCCTGCGGTGCAAGAGCGGCTGCAGGCGCTGGTTGCCCGCTACCGCTGAGGCGGGTGGCTGTACGCAACTTCACTACCTTGGGCGGCAAAGTGCGGCGTCTACAATTGAAAGACTCGTGCAAGCTGGCGGGCCGGCGCACCTGCTGCGGCCCGCAACGGCACGAGCTGGAGACTGTGGATGCCCCCTATTGAATCGCCCCCGAACGCGCCTGTGACTGGCGCCCAAAACACGGCGTCGCAACACGACGCACGCACCAAGAAACTCGAAGAGCTGCGCAACGCCGCGCTCGAATACCACGAGTTCCCCACCCCCGGCAAGATCGCCATTGCCGCCACCAAGCAGCTGGTCAACCAGCACGACCTGGCGCTGGCCTATTCGCCCGGCGTGGCCGCGCCCTGCGAAGAAATCGTCAAGGACCCGAACAACGCCTTCAAGTACACCAGCCGGGGCAACCTGGTGGCCGTCATCACCAACGGCACGGCGGTGCTGGGCCTGGGCGACATCGGCCCGCTGGCCGCCAAGCCGGTGATGGAAGGCAAGGGCGTGCTGTTCAAGAAGTTCGCCGGCATCGATGTGTTCGACATCGAGATCAACGAGAAACACGACCTCGACAAACTGGTCGACATCATCGCCTCGCTGGAGCCGACCTTTGGGGGCATCAACCTCGAAGACATCAAGGCGCCCGACTGTTTCTACGTTGAGCGCAAGCTGCGCGAGCGGATGAACATCCCGGTCTTCCACGACGACCAGCATGGCACCGCCATTGTGGTCGGCGCGGCCTTGCTGAACGGCTTGAAGGTGGTGGGCAAAGACCCGGCCAAGGTCAAGCTCGTCACCTCGGGTGCCGGTGCAGCGGCGTTGGCCTGCCTGGGCCTGTTGGTCAAGCTCGGCATCCCGCGCGAGAACATCTATGTGACCGATCTGGCCGGCGTGGTCTATGAAGGCCGCACCGAACTGATGGACGAAGACAAGGTCCAGTTCGTGCAAAAGACCGATGCCCGCACGCTGCGCGACGTGATCAAGGACGCCGACATCTTCCTTGGCCTGTCTGCTGGCGGCGTGCTCAAGGCCGACATGGTCGCCACCATGGCGCCGAACCCGCTGATTTTTGCGTTGGCCAACCCGACGCCCGAGATCCTGCCGGAAGAGGTGAAGGCGGTGCGCAGCGACGCCATCATGGCCACCGGCCGCACCGACTACCCGAACCAGGTCAACAACGTCCTGTGTTTCCCCTACATCTTCCGCGGTGCGCTCGACAGCGGCGCCACCACCATCACGGTGGAAATGGAAATTGCCGCCGTGCACGCGATTGCCGAACTCGCGCAGGCCGAGCAGAGCGAGGTCGTGGCCGCCGCGTATGTGGGCGAGCTGCTGGCGTTTGGCCCCGAGTACCTGATCCCCAAGCCGTTTGACCCGCGGCTGATGATGAAGATCGCGCCGGCGGTGGCCAAGGCCGCAGCCGACAGCGGCGTGGCGCTGCGCCCGATCCAGGACATGGACGCCTACGTCGAGCGCCTGCAGAGTTTTGTTTATGCCTCCGGCACGACGATGAAGCCGATCTTCACCGCCGCCAAGAAGGCCGAGAAAAAGCGCGTCTGCTACGCCGAAGGCGAAGAAGAGCGCGTGCTGCGCGCCTGCCAGATCGTGGTCGACGAGTGCCTGGCCCGCCCGATCCTGATCGGCCGGCCGCTGATCATTGCGCAGCGCATCAAGAACTTCGGCCTGCGCCTGCGCGAAGGCCAGGACTACGACATCGTCAACGTCGAGCAAGACCACCGCTACCGCGACTTCTGGCAAACCTACCACGCCATGACCGAGCGCAAGGGCATCACCGTCCAGATGGCCAAGATCGAGATGCGCCGGCGCCTGACGCTGATCGCGTCGATGATGCTGCACAAGGGCGAGGCCGACGGCGTGATCTGCGGCACCTGGGGCACCACCGCGATGCACCTGCACTATGTGGACCAGGTCATTGGCAAACGCGCCGGGGTCACCACCTACGCCTGCATGAACGGCCTGTTGTTGCCCAACCGCCAGGTGTTCCTGGTGGACACCCACGTCAACTACGACCCCACCGCAGAGCAGTTGGCCGAGATCACCATCATGGCGGCCGAAGAGATGGTTCGCTTCGGCCTCAAGCCCAAGGCCGCGCTGCTCAGCCATTCCAACTTCGGCAGCAGCAACCAGCCCAGCGCCGTCAAGATGCGCCGCACGCTGGAACTGTTGCGCACCACCGCGCCCTGGCTCGAAGCCGACGGTGAAATGCACGGCGACATCGGCCTCGATGCCGCCGCACGCAAGACCGTCATGCCCAACAGCACGCTGACCGGCGAGGCCAACCTGCTGGTCATGCCCAACATTGATGCGGCCAACATCGCTTACAACCTGCTCAAAACGGTGGCTGGCGGCAACATTGCCATTGGCCCGGTGCTCCTCGGCGCAGCCCAGCCCATCCACATCCTGACCGCCAGCACCACCGTGCGGCGCATTGTCAACATGACGGCCCTGACCGTTGCCGACGCCAACGCGGCGCGTTAAGCGCTAAATTGATAGCAAGTACTGACTAGCTGACGTCTTTTCCCAAGGGCATCCTGCCTAAAGCTTAGGCAGGCACTTGCTTTTTGGGCCCGCTTCGGTCACACTACCGACTTGAAATTTCGGGTTAACCCGTGGTTTTCGAGAGGTTGCTGATGTCGCGGGCTCCAGATAACAAGACCAAAATTGCCAAGCTCACGTGGTTTTTTTGCGCTGCTTTGTGGTTGTGCACACCAATGGTGCATGCCCGTTCCGAAGCGCCCATCGCCCGCGCAGCCGAAATCCGTGTCGCCGAGTTGCCCCCGCAAGGGCGCGAAACTTACAGCCTGATCCAGCAAGGTGGTCCGTTTCCTTACGAGAAAGACGGCACCGTTTTTGGCAACCGCGAACGTCAGTTGCCCGGGAAAGCCCGGGGCTATTACCGTGAATACACCGTGAAAACACCGGGTGTGCGCCACCGGGGAGCCCGCCGCATTGTCTGTGGCGGCCAACCCCGCCAGCCGGACGCCTGTTATTACACCAGCGACCACTACGCGAGTTTTCGCCGGATCGCCGAAACCGTTCATTGACCACCTGCCGCTGGGGCAGGGGCCACCCATTTTTTGACTATGGAAAGAGACGCGGAGATGGACACACCACTTCGTAATGTTAGAACCAACATCGTGCAGTCGATCCGTGCCTTCCGGGTACCGGATCTTCAGGGCGCTGCACAGCATTTGGGTCAGCATTTTTTGTACGCCAATCTGGCCAACGCCCAGTCCAAGCAGGACGTGCTGGACCTGATCGCCGAGCAGTTCACGTTCCCGTCGCATTTCGGCAAGAACTTTGATGCGCTCTACGACAGCCTGACCGACCCGCTGCACAAGTCGGGCCCACAGCCTGGCTTTGTGCTGGTGCTGGAGCAGATCCCGACCAACGCCAAGTTCGACAAGGAAGCGCGCGAGCAACTGCTCGACATCTTCCGTGACGCCTCGGACTACTGGGGAGACCGGAAGATACCGTTCAGGTGCTTCTATTCTTTTCTGTAGCCCGTTCTGCATCCACCAGCCAAGCAGAACGGGCGAATGAGGCAAACAAGGAAGGCAAAGTCGGCGAACCGCTGGCGGGCATTCCTCTGACCACCGAAACCGGCGAAAAAATGCCCACCGACAAACTGGTGGACGTCTCGCCATTGGCGCTGCGCATGAGCAGCCCATTCAACGCGGGTTATTGGCTCGCAGCAGCCTGAACGCTCACTAGCGTGTAGCGCCCTGCCCCCCGGCGGCGAAACATGACTTCTGGCGGGTCAACCAAAAAAAAGCCCGTTTCGGCGGGCTTTTTTACGCCTGGGTGGCTTCTGCCAGCGCCAGGTACTCGTGCACGGGCACTTCCTCGGCGCGGCGCTGCACGTCGAAGCTGCCGGCGAACTGTTTGTCTTCGAGCCAGCGGCCCAGCGTGTGGCGCAGCAGTTTGCGGCGCTGGCTGAAAGCCACCTGCACCAGGGTGCTGAGGTGCTTCACATCCAGGGCTGCGAAAGTGGCCAGGGGCACCATGCGCACCACGGCGCTGTCCACCCGGGGGGGCGGATCGAACGAGGTGGGTGGCACAAACAGCACATTGGCCATGGCGTAGCGCCACTGCAGCATCACGCTCAGGCGCCCGTAGTCGCTGGTGGCGGGGCGGGCGACCATGCGGTCCACCACCTCTTTTTGCAGCATGAAGTGCTGGTCTTCAATGACCGCCACGTGGTCCAGCAGGTGGAAGAGGATGGGGGTCGAAATGTTGTATGGCAGGTTGCCAACAACGCGCAGCTTGCTGCCTTCAGGCTTTGGAATGGTGCTGAAGTCCACCCGCAACACGTCCGATTCGATCACCTGCAGTTGCGGGTGGTCGCGCAGGCGCTGGGCGAGGTCGCGGTCCAGTTCGATCACGGTCAGCTGGCCGAGGCGTTCGACCAGCGGCTGGGTCAGCGCGGCCAGGCCGGGCCCGATCTCGACCATGGCCTGCCCCGGCTGCGGCGCGATCTCGGACACGATGGCGTCGATGATGCCGCCGTCAGAGAGGAAATGCTGGCCGAAGCGTTTGCGTGGGATGTGTTTCATGCACGCACGTGGGAACGTGAACAGTGGAAAAGATGTTTTTCCGCAGGGCCGCCCCAAGGAAAAATGCGGCCCCCTCGGGGGGCAGAGAGCGACACGCAGTGCGCGAGCGTGGGGGCCTTATTGCGGGGTTTCACGGAACTCCACATAGGCGCGGCCACGGACTTCCTGGGCCCACTGGCTGTAGGCCTCGTCTTGTTTCTTGTCGCGCAGGGCGGCGCGGGCGAGTTCGCGCTGCTGGCTCTGGGTCAATTTGGTCTGGCGCCGCTCGACGACCTGGATCAGGTGCACGCCAAAACGCGAGGTCACCGGCTCGGCGATCTGGCCGGGGGCCAGCGGCTCCATGGCCGCCTCGAACTCGGGCACAAACTGGCCGGGGTTGGCCCAGCCCAGGTCGCCACCGCCGGCGGCCGAGCCGTCGGCAGAAAACTCTTTGGCCAGTGCGGCAAAGTCGGCCTTGCCCTCACGCACCTGCTGGCGCATCTGCGTCAGGCGGGCCCGCACGGCGGCTTCGTTCATGGCCGGGGTGGGGCGCATCAGGATGTGGCGGGCGCGGGTTTGCTGCACCGTGTCGCTGACCGCGCTGCCCTGCTTTTTCTCCAGCACCTTGAGCACATGGAAACCGGCGCCGCTGCGCACCGGGCCGGCAATACCGCCTACGGGTACGCTGCGCACCGCCTCGGTGAACAGGTCGGGGTAGCGGTCGGCCGGGCGCAGGCCGAGCTGGCCGCCCTGGCGCTTGTCGGGTGCGTCGGAGAATTCGGCCGACAGGGCGGTGAAGTCGTCGCCTTTCTGGGCGCGTTCCAGCACGCGCTGGGCGCGGGCGCGCAGCGCCGTGACCTGGGCTTCGTTGGCTTTCTCGGGCACGGCCACCAGGATTTGTGCCAGGTTGAGTTCGGTGACGGCGCTGCCGGCGGTCTGCTGTTCGCGGATGAACTGGTCGGCTTCCTGGTCGGTGATGCGGGTGCGGGACTCGACCTCGCGTTCGCGCAGGCGCGACAGCAGCAGCTGGTCGCGCAGGTCGTTGCGGAACTGCTGCAGGCTCAGGCCGTCGGCCTGCAGGCGGCGGCGCAGCACGTCCACCGTGATCTGGTTCTGCTGTGCCACGGTCTGCATGGCCTGGTCGATCATGCCCTCGTCCACCCGCACGCCGGTCTCACGCGCCACCTGCAGCTGGGCGCGCTCGTTGATCATCAGGTCGATCATGCGGGAGGCCAGCTCGTTGCGTGGCGGGATGGCCACGCCCTGCTGGGTCAGCTGCTGCTCGGCGCGCAGCACCCGCAGCCGCAGCTCGTTGTTGGTGATGGGTTCGGAGTTGACGACCACCACAATGAAGTCGGCTGGCAGGGGCCCGCTCTGGGCGATGCGCTGGGTGGGCGCGGCCGCAGCGGCACCGGCGCCGGGCAAGCCGAGGGGGCGGTTGGAGGGGCGCAGCGTCTGCGCCTGCAGGCTGGCGGCGCCCAGCAGCAGCACACAGCCAGCCAGCATCAGACGGGGAGATTGGGTTTTCATGGTGCTCAGTCGTAACGGGAAAAACGGCTCGGGGTGGTGGTCTGTTCGCGCAGGTACTGGTAGCGGGGGATGTTGTCGCGCAAGGTTTTCAGCGGGTTGGAGCCGAGCCGCGAGAAGCCGACAAATTCCAGCTGGAACAGGATGCGTTGGTTGGCCGAGTTGACGCTGCGCTGCAGCCGCTCCAGCACGATGCGGCCGAGCCAGCAGCCACCGTCGTATTCCAGGCCGAGGATGGAGTCCACCAGCTTGCTGTCCTTCAGGCTGTAGTTCAGGCGGCCGACGCCGTACCAGCGGCCTTCGCCCAGGCCCTTGCCATAGCCGAGGTCGTTGCCGCGGTCACCAAACAGGTCGTTGATCGGCCACTGGAAGCCGACGTCCACCTGCTCGCTGCCCTGGTCCAGCGTGCTGGTGGGGCGCTGCAGGCGGTAGGCGGCGCTGACGACGCGGTAGTTGGTCGGCGCGTAGCGGACGCTGGCGGTGGAACGGATCGAGCGGCCGGACTTCTGGTTGAACTGCACCGTGCCTTCGGTGGACCACTTCTCGCTCCAGTTCACCGCCGCACCGGCGAGCACGTCGCTGATGCGGTCCACCTGCGGCGTGCCGCCGGGCAGGGTGACGTTCTGGTCTTTGTAGCGCAGGCGCTGGGCCACGCCCAGGCGCAAGGCTTCGGCACCGGTGGCCGGGTCCAGGAACCGGGTGGTGACGCCGAGCGTCAGGAGGTTGTTGTCGGAGATGCGGTCGTTGCCGCCGAAGGCGTTCTCGGTGTAGACGGTGGCGAAGTTGAAGTCGTTGGTGCCGGAGTCGTAGTTGGGCAGGAAGCTCTGGTCGCGGAACGGCGTGTAGGTGTAGAAGGCGCGCGGCTCCAGCGTCTGTGTGAAGCCCCGGCCAAAGAAGCTGGTCTGGCGCTCGAACACCAGCCCGCTGTCGAGGCTGAAGGTCGGCAGGGTGCGGCTGGCGGTGGTCAGGCCATTGGCCAGTGGGCCGTCAAAGCTGTAGTTGGTGGCGTGGAACTGGGCCTTGGGCACGACGAAGTAGCCGGGCGTGACCCAGGGCCGGCTCACCTGGCCGATGGCGTAGCTGCGGTTGCCGTTGGGCTGGCGCGTCAGGTTGCGGTCGGACACGAAGCGGGTGAAGTCGCCTTCGAATGAAAAGTCGAGCCCGGCGACGCCTTGTTTGAGGTAGCGGGTGTTGACCTGCGGCAGCCGGTCGTAGGGCGGCACGATGGGCGCGGTCACGTCCTGCAGGGTTTGCCACTTCAGGGTGCGCACGCTGTTGGTGAAGTCGCCAATGGCGAAATTGGCCGACGCGTCGGACGCCAGCAGGCGCTGGGTCAGCGAGCCGGTGGCGCGCGGGAAGTCGCGCCAGTAGTTGTCATCGCTGACGCGGTTGATGTTGAGGTTGATGCCGACCGGCCCGACGGCCGCCAGCCCGGTGTCAAAGCCGCCGCTGTGCTGCGCCACCACGCCCCAGCGCGAGCGGTTGCGCAGCGTGTCGTTGGGCATGAAGTCGCCGCGCAGAACGCCGCGGTAGTCGTCTTCGAGGTAGCGGAACTCTGCGCCACCCGCCACACCGCGCCGGCTCAGCAGCTCGGGGTAGAGCGTCAGGTCGCGGTTGGGCGCGATGTTCCAGTAGTAGGGCAGCACCACGTCCAGCCCGCTCAGGTTGTCCAGCGCCACCGTGGGCGGCAGAAAGCCGGACTTGCGTTTGTCGCTGAGCGGGAAGCTCATGTTCGGAAACGGCAGGATGGGCACGTCCTGGAAGCGCAGCACCGCGCCTTCGGCCCGGCCGACGTCTTCCTCGGTGTCGAAGTTGATGCTGGTGGCGTTCAGAATCCAGGCCGGCATCCAGTCGGGGCCGGGCTGGCGCTTGCAGGTGGTCAGGCTGGCGTTGCGCACGATGCTGCGCTTGTCGTCAATGAACTCGACCTGCGAGGCTTCGCCATAGCTGTCGTTGTTGATGAACTGGTAGCGCGGCTGCTTGAAGAAGCCCTCAAAGGTCTCCAGCCGCAGCTGCAGTTCCGGGCCTTCGTAAATGTTGCCGGCGCGGTTCACGTAGACGTTGCCAATGGCCTTGGCCTGGTCTTCGGTCTGGTTGTACTCGATGCGGTCGGCGCGGATGACGGTGTCGCCCTGGCGCAACTCGGCGTTGCCTTCGATCACCGTGTTCAGCTCGGTCTGGCCCGACAGCGTGTCGCCGGAGATGAAGGTCGGCCGTTGCCCACGCGCTGCGCCTGGCAGGGCTTCCTGCAACTGCAGGCTGCGTTTGAGCTGCAGCGGCTGGTTGTCCGGTGTGTTGGTGCTGGGCGGACGCGGGTCGGCGGCCACTGCCGGGCCGCCGATCAGGGCTGCCAGCGCCACGCTGGCCAGGGTGGACAGCGTGAACGGGCCAGCCTGGGGCGCGGCGGGCAGCTTCGGTGGGCGGTGCTTGAGGCGCAAGGTAGGACGCAGCGGCGGCAGTAGGTGAACAGGAACAGACCCGGAGAGCGCACCGGGCAGGGCGCCGTTTGTAGAATGGATTATCCATGAGTCAAAACCCCTGCCCAGCCCCTGTTTCCCGCCTTGTGGGGACATGGGCACATGCGGCAGGCGGCTGGGCCATTTCCGGTCTGTCTCCTTTGCCTTGAAGCACCCCATGAACGAGCCCATCCTCTGGACAGACCCCGCCCGCGCCAGCGCCTTCACGGCCTGGCTGGCGCCGCTGTTGCCGACCCACCAGTTGCGTGCCGAAACCCTGCGCCCGGCCTCGGCCGACGCCAGCTTTCGCCGCTATTTCCGCATCGACAGTGCCGCGCCTGGGTTGGGCAGCTGCATCGTGATGGACGCGCCACCGGCGCTGGAGAACTGCGCGCCCTTTGTGCAGGTGGCCGGCCTGATGGCGGGCGCCGGTCTGCGCGTGCCCGAGGTGCTGGCCTGGGACGCGCCGCAGGGCTTCATGCTGCTGACCGACCTGGGCGGCCACACGGTGCTGGACGTGCTCGACCCGGCCCAGCCGAGCGCCAACCTGCCGCACTACCTGCAGGCCATCGACGCGCTGGTGGCCTGGCAGCTGGCCTCCAAGCCCGGCGTGTTGCCCGCGTACGACGAAGCGCTGCTGAGGCGCGAACTGCAGCTGTTCCCCGACTGGTACCTCGGCCAGCACCGCGGCCTGACGCTGGACCCCGCGCAGCAAACCCTGCTGAACAGCACGTTCGATCTGCTGGTGGCCCACAACCTCAGCGCCGCCAGCGTCTACGTGCACCGCGACTTCATGCCCCGCAACCTGATGGTGAACCCCGGCGGCGCCCACCTGCCGCTGGGCGTGCTCGACTTCCAGGACGCCGTCTACGGCCCCATCACCTACGACATTGCCAGCCTGATGCGCGACGCCTTCCTCAGCTGGGGCGAAGACTTCGTCCTCGACGTCACCGTCCGCTACTGGCAAAAGGCGAGCAAAGCCGGCCTGCCGGTGGACGCCGACTTTGGCGAGTTCTACCGCCAGGTGGAGTGGATGGGCCTGCAGCGGCACCTGAAGGTGGCCGGCATCTTTGCCCGCATCACCCTGCGCGACGGCAAACCCAAGTACCTCGCCGACGCGCCGCGCTTCATCGGCTACATCCGCGCCACCGCCGGCCGCTACCGCGAGCTGCTGCCCTTCATGCGGCTGATCGACACGCTGGAAGGCGTTGAAGCCGTCAGCGGCTATGCGTTTGGCCGCGTGTGAGTCATTTTTCGGAAAAATTCAAGCCAAATCGCAGCCAAGCCTTAGTGAAATCTAGCGATGCAGCTATAAAAACAAGAGCAACATGAGCCTCCCCCGCATCCACTGTGCCCTGCCGCTTGCCACCGGCAGCGTGATCGACCTGCCCCCCGGCGCCGCCCGGCATGTGCAGGTGTTGCGCCTGCAGCCCGGCGGGCAGATCGCGCTGTTTGGCGGCGAACAGGGTGGCGAGTTCGAGGCCACCGTCGAGCACATGGGCCGCAGCGACGTGCGGGTGCTGGTCGGCACCCACCACGCGCTCGAACGCGAAACCACTCGTGCGGTGCACCTGGTGCTGGGCATGCCCGCCAACGACCGTATGGACTGGTTGGTCGAAAAAGCCACCGAACTCGGCGTCGCCAGCATCCAGCCGGTGGTCACCGAGCGCAGCGTGCTGCGGCTGAGCGGTGAACGCGCCCAGAAAAAGCGCGAGCACTGGCAGGCCGTGGCGGTGGCCGCGTGCGAGCAGTGCGGCCGCAACCGCGTGCCGCCGGTGCACGCGGTGCGCAGCCTCTCCGACTGGCTGGCCCAGCCGGCTGACGGCCCGCAGCGCCTGCTGTTGTCGCTGCGTGCGGGTGCCAACCCCGTCCATGCCACCGCCGTGGCAGGCAGCGCCGTGACCTTTTTGTCCGGCCCCGAAGGCGGCCTGAGCCCGGCCGAAGAAGACGCCGCCATCGCTGCCGGCTTCACCCCGGTCACCCTCGGCCCCCGCGTGTTGCGCGCCGAAACCGCCCCTTTGGCCGCGCTGGTTGCGCTCACGTTGTGAACCGCCACCTCTGGCTGCTCACCCTCTGCCAGGGGCTGTTCCTCACCAACAACGTCACCTTCATTGCCATCAACGGCCTGGTCGGGCTGGCATTGGCGCCGCTTGGCTGGATGGCCACGCTGCCGGTGATGGGCTATGTGGTCGGCGGCGCGCTCAGCACGGCGTTGGTGGCGCGCACCCAGGCCCGCTTCGGGCGCAAGGCCTCGTTCCAGCTGGGGCTGGTGGTGGCGCTGCTGTCGGCCTTGCTGTGCGCCTACGCGGCGCTTACGCGGCAGTTCTGGCTGCTGTGTTTCGCCACCGTGGTGGCGGGTTACTACAACGCCAACGCCCAGCTCTACCGCTTTGCCGCCGCCGAGCTCAGCGCGCCCGCCTGGCGCGAAAAAGCCGTGTCGCTGGTGATGGCGGGCGGACTGATTGGCGCGGTGGCCGGGCCCAACCTCGCGTCGGCCACCCGCAACGTGCTGGCGGTGCCGTTTGCCGGGGCCTACATCGCGCTCGCCGGGGTGGCGCTGCTGGCCATGGGGCTGATGGCCTTCATCCACTTCCCCGCGCTGCCACCGGCACAAAAAAGCCAGGGCGGCCGGCCGCTGGCCGAGATCGTGCGGCAGCCGGTGTTCATCGTCGCGGCCGCCGCCGGGGCGCTGGGCTACGGCGTGATGAACCTGCTGATGGCCGCCACACCGATCGCGATGCAGCAGTGCAGCCTGCCGTTCTCTGACGCGGCGTTGGTGCTGGAGTGGCACGTGATCGGCATGTTCGCGCCGGGCTTCTTCACCGGCCACCTGATCAAGCGTTTTGGGGCGCTGCCCGTGATGGGGGTAGGCGTGGTGCTGAACGGCGTGTGCATTGCGGTGGCGCTCACGGGGGTCGACCTGATGCAGTTTCTGGTGGCGCTGTTTGCCCTGGGCGTGGGCTGGAATTTCCTGTTCACCGGCAGCACCACGCTGGCCCTGTCGGCCTACCGGCCCGAGGAGCGCGACAAGGCGCAAGGGGCGCTCAACTTTCTGGTGTTTGCCACGCTGGCGCTGAGTTCGCTGTCGTCCGGCGTGCTGGTCACCACGCAGGGCTGGAGCTGGCTGAACCTCGGCTCCATCGCCCCGGTGTTGCTGACCGGCGCCCTGTTGGTCTGGCTGGCCCGCCAGCGGCGCGCTACATCGCCTTGAACAGGTGTGCGTAGAGCCGGCTCACCGCCAGCCGCTCGGGCCGTGCGCGCAGGTGCACCCACTGCCGGCCCGCCTCGTCGCGTGACACGCTGGCAATGCCGGCGGCCTGCACCACCGTGCCACGGTGGATTTGCCAGAACTGCTGCGCGTCCAGCTGCGGCAGCAGTTCTTTGAGCGGGGTGCGGATCAGGTACTCGCGCTCGGCCGTCAGCACCCGCAGGTACTTGTCGGCGGCTTCCAGCACCAGCACCTCGTGCAGGGGCACCAGGTGCAGCGTGCTGCCCACGCTGGCTTGGATCGCCTGCAGGCGGTTGCTGGCTGATGGGGCAGGGGCGAGCAGGGCACGCAACTGGTCCAGCGTGGCTTGCGAGGGCGCTGTGGCGGCCGCGCGTGTGGCCAACAGCGCCTGCACCCGCGCCACCGTGGCGGCCAGGCGTGCGGGCTGCACCGGTTTCAGCAGGTAGTCCACCGCCTGGCGCTCAAAGGCCTGCACCGCGTACTGGTCGTAGGCGGTGACGAACACCAGCGCCGGAAAAGCCACGCCGTCGGGCCAGCGGTCGGCCAGCTCGGCGGCGGCTTCCAGCCCGCTTTGACCGGGCATGCGGATGTCGAGGAACAGCACGTTGGGCCGCCATTGCAGCGCCTGCGCCACGGCCGACAGGCCATCGCCCGCCACCGCCACCACCTGCAGACCAGGCCATGCGCGGGCCAGTTCGGCCTGCAGGCTCAGCGCCAGCAGCGGCTCGTCTTCGGCGATCAGCGCGGTGGGGGTCATGGCAAGGTCAGCACGATGCGGGTGCCGTGGGGTGGGTGGGTGGTCACGGCCATCTGCGCCTGTGCGCCATAAGTGGTGAGCAGCCGTTCACGCACCTGGCCCAGGCCAAAGCCGCTGCCAGCCGGTGCGGCGGCCGCGGCCATGCCCACGCCGGTGTCGGCCACCACCAGCTGCAAAGCCCCCTGGTGCAGCGACGCGTGCACCTGCACTTCGCCGCCCGCCACGCTGGGCTCCAGCCCGTGCTGGATGGCGTTTTCCACCAGCGGCTGCAGCAGCAGTGGTGGGATGGCGTGGCCGCGCAGCGCGTCGGGCAGGGTCAGGGTGTAGCGCAGGCGCGGGCCCATGCGCACCTGCATCAGTTCCAGGTAATCGCGCAGGCGGTCGAACTCGGTGGCCAGCGCATGTGTGCCGGTGCGCGATGCCGCCAGCGTGGCGCGCAGGTAGTCGATCAGCCGGTCCAGCATGGCCTGCGCGCGGGCCGGGTCGCTGCCAATCAGCACCCGCAGGTTGGCCAGGGTGTTGAACAGCATGTGCGGCTCCAGCTGCGTTTCCAGCAGCTTCAGGCGGGCTTCGGCGGCCTGGCGCTGCGCGGTGAGGGCGCGTTCGCGCGCGGCGGCAATTTGGCCACGGCTCAGGTAGTAGTAAGTGCCCAGCGTGCCGGCCCCCAGGCTCATGGCCAGCAGGCCCAGGGTCTTGCGGGGGTTGGCCTGCCACAGCGCCAGGCTGTTGTGTTGCAGCAGCGCGTCGCCCAGCAGGCTGCCCAGCAGGTAACCCGCCACCACGCACAGCGGCACCAGCAGCACCATGCGCCGCCACTGCGTTTCCCAGTCGTGCACCGCCCAGTGAACGCAGCACTCGATCAGCGCCCAGATCGACAGCCCGATGCCCTGTGAATACACCAGGTTTTCCAACAGCGGGCGGCTGCCGAAGGCGGTGAGCGACAGCGCGATCACCGTGTTCAGCCCCGCCACCTGCAGCGCGTGGGGCCAGAGTGTCGGTGGGGGCGTGCGGGTCATGACACCCCGAGTATGCCGAGTTGGCCCCAGACCAGGTGGCCCAGGTAGCGGCTTGGCAACAGCGTGAAGCCGCCCGCCACCACGCAGGCCCCAAAGTACAGGCGCTGCATGGTTTTTCGGTGGCCTGCGATGTTGCCGCGCGCCAGAAAACGGAACGCGAGGAACAGCATCACCAGCACCACCGGCACCAGCAGGTGGATGGGTGTGTAGCCCCCGATGTTGACCACCGTGCGGCTCTGGATGAACAGCGCCGACAGCGCGGTGGCCACCATGGCGGTGACCCAGGCGTACCCAAAAGCGCGGTGCAACCGGGGGTGCTGCTGCCGGGCACGGCGGGCCCAGAGTGCCACCGGCCCCAGCGCCAGGGCGGTGAGGGCGGCGGTCAGGTGGATGGCGACGGTGGGTGTGAGGGGCATGGCAGGCTCCGGTGTGGCGATGCCCGCACTGTGCCGCCGGCGGCGGGTGGCCGCCAGGCCGTTGCGACGAAACGCTGCCCACGGGGCGCCAGCTGCGTTGGGCGGGCGTGGGCGGCGGCCCCGCACGCCGCTGCGCTGCAGGTTCAGTACCGTGTGTCCAGCCAGCGGTGCAGCCGCGCGAACACCTGTGCCCGGTCCAGTTCGTTGAAGAGCTCGTGGTACATCGCCTCGAAGGGCTCGGTGGTCACCGCGTCGGGCGGTGCAGCGGCGGCGAACGCCCGGCTGCCGTCGGGGTTGACCAGGCGGTCGGCGCCCGCGTACATCAGCAGCGTGGGCACGGTCCACTGCGGTGCGGCCGCCACGGTGGCCGGGCCAGCGTCGGCCAGGAAACGGGCCATCGCCACGCCCACGCGGTCGTGCACCAACGGGTCGCGCTGGTAGGCCTGGGCCACGGCCGGGTCGTGCGACAGGTATTGCAGCTTCAGGCCATTGCCCACGCGCAGCTGGGGCGCCACTTTGGGCAGCCAGCTGAGCAGCCATGTTTGAAAAGCGCTCATGCCAGCGTCCAGCGCGGGGGACGACAACACCAGACCGTCCACCGGGCGCAGGCCCAGCGACACGAACCGCGCCGCCACCAACCCGCCCAGGCTGTGGCCCAGCAGGAGGAGGGGGCGTGGCGCACCGCTCGCCAGGGTGTGGTCAACCACCTGGGCCAGGTCGTCCAGCAGCGTGTGCGGGTGGGGCAGTGCGCCACGCAAGCCGCTGGAATGGCCGTGGCCGCGCTGGTCGTAGGCGCGCACTTCAAAGCCCCAGGCGTTGAGTTGCGCTGCCAGCGCCGTGTAGCGGCCCGCGTGTTCGCCCAGGCCGTGCACCACCAGCACCAGGGCGCGTGCTGGCTGGCCCGGGGGCAGGGGCCAGCCGTACAGCGCGAGCTGGGCGCCGTCTTGGGTGGTGAGGGCGGGCAGCGGCTGGGCGCTCATGGGCACTGGGCAATGACGTGGGCCACGGCGGCGGTGAGTTTTTTGGCGTAGGGCAGGTGCAGGAACTCGTTTGGCCCGTGCGCGTTGCTCTTGGGGCCGAGCACGCCGCAAACCATCATTTGCGCCTTGGGAAAACCCTGGCTCAGCATGTTCATCAATGGGATGGTGCCGCCCTGGCCAATGGTGCCGCAGGCAGCGCCAAAGTGGGCGTTGGAGGCGTCGTTCAGCGCCTGCTCAAACCACGGTGCGGTGCTGGGGGCATTCCAGCCGGTGGCGCCACCGCCGCCTTCAAACGTCACCTTGGCCTGGTAGGGTGCGTTGTCTTCCAGCAGGGCTTTGAGCTGCTGCACCGCCTGCGCCGCGTCCACCAGCGGCGGCAGCCGCAGCGACAGCTTGAAGGCGGTGTAGGGCCGCAGCACGTTGCCGGCGTCTTTGAACGCTGGCAGGCCCTCGGCGCCGGTGACGCTCAGTGTGGGCCGCCAGGTGCGGTTGAGCAGCGCCTCGACCGGGTCGGTGGTGGTGGGCAGGGTGAAGGCGGTCGAGCCGCCGCAGTCGTGGTGTGCCCACGGGAAGCGCTTGTGCAACTCGTCACCGAGGATGGCCGCGGTGGCCCTGGCCTGTGCCAGACGCTCGGCCGGCACCTCGCAGTGAAAACTCGCCGGCAGCAGGCGGCCGGTGGCGCTGTCCTCCAGCCGGTCCAGCACCTGGCGCATGATGCGAAAACTCGATGGCACCACGCCGGAAGCGTCGCCGGAATGCACGCCTTCGGTCAACACCTCGACCTTGAGCACGCCACCGGCCAGGCCGCGCAGCGAGGTGGTGAGCCAGAGCTGGTCGTAGTTGCCGGCGCCGGAATCGAGGCAGACCACCAGGCCCACGTCACCGAGCCGCGTGCGCAGTGCGTCCACGTAGGGCAGCAGGTCGTACGAACCGCTTTCTTCGCACGTCTCAATCAGGCCGACGATGCGCGGGTGCGGTGTGTTCTGGGCTTTCAGTGCCTGCACGGCGGCGATGCTGGCGTAGACCGCGTAGCCGTCGTCGGCGCTGCCACGGCCGTAGAGCTTGCCGTCCTCGAGCTTGGGAGTCCAGGGGCCGAGGTCGTTGCGCCAGCCGGTGAATTCAGGCTGCTTGTCCAGGTGCCCGTACATGAGCACGGTTTCGGTTGCGTCGGCGCGCGTGGCCGGAATCTCGAAAAACAGCACCGGTGTGCGCTGCCCCAGCCGCACGACTTCGAGCGTCAGGCCAGGCACCTTCTGCGCCTCGATCCATTGCGCGGCGTTGCGCACCACCGCCTCGATGTGGCCATGCGCGGCCCAGTCGGCGTCAAAGCCCGGCGACTTGGCGGGAATGGCGATGTAGTCGGTGATCTGGCGCACGATGTCGCCGTCCCACTGGCGGCTCACATCGGCCAACACGCGGGCGGCGTCCAGCGTGCCAGCGGGCATCTCTTTGTGCAGGGGGGCGTTCATCGGCAATCTCCGGCAATGGTGGCGTGTCACCACTGTAGCTTTGTCCGCGCCGGCTGGTGCACGCCGGTTGCCAAAACCCATATTTCGCCAGACACTTGCCAGGCATTGGAGTTGCCATGAACACACGGGTCCACCCCACCGCCGCCCCCACCGTGATGACCGCACGCCTGTGTGAAACCCACCGGCAAGCCACCCGATCCTGACCATGCGGCTGTTGCTCAAGTTTCTGCACCAGCTCGGTGTGATCGGTTTCATGGGCGCACTGGCCGCGCAACTGGTGCTGGTGTTGGCAGCGGGCGACGCGGCCACGCAGCTGCCCTGGCGGCAGGCGGCGGCGCAGGTCAGTGGCTGGCTGGTGATGCCCGCGCTGTTGCTGGCCACGGTCACTGGCCTGTTGTTGATGATGGTGCACCCACCCTTCATGGCCGCGCGCTGGGTCTGGGCCAAGGCGCTGCTGGGCATGGTGGTGGGCGCGCTGTTGCTGCTGCCCGGTGCGTCGTTCGAGACCGTGGCTTTTGGGGCGTCGCTGCTGGCGGTGGCGCTGGCCGTGTGGCGGCCCCGGCTGGGTCAGCGCGCTGACTGAAGACAGTGCCTAGGCGAGCAGCGTGTCGGCCCAGGCCAGCGCCTGCAGGTGGGCCCAGTTGATCTGGTGGTTGGAGAGGTGCAGGGCCCGCGCGGTCTGGGCAAACCCCTCGTCTTCGCCGCGCTCGCAGGCGATCGTCAAGTCCAGAAACGGCGCGAACGGGCCACTGCGGTAGAGCAGCGCGTCGGTCACCGGCTCGGGCAGCGGCAGCTGGTGCAGCGACTGCGCCATCGGCACGCCCAGCATCACATCGAGCAGCGAAAACACACCGACGATGAAAGCGTTGTCGCAGTCTTCCGGCGCCAGCAGTTCGGCCGCCAGCAACTCGGTCAGCCGGCCACGGACGATGGCGGTGCTGCCAATCGCGGGCGGTGCCGCGCTGTCTTTGGACGCGGTGAGCAGCAGCGCGGCCCAGCGGAACAGGTTTTTCTGGCCAATGATCATCGCCGCGTGCCGGAACGAGGTGATCTCGCAGCTCAGGCCGAAGCCCGACGAGTTGATGAAGCGCAGCAGGTTGAACGACAGCGTCGGGTCGCGCTTGAGCAGCTCTTCAATCGCGGCCAGGTCGGCGTCGGAGCGCAACAGGTTGATCAACTGCAGGATGGTGGCCTGCGACGGGCGGATGGTGCGTGCGCTCACCTGCACCGGCTGGTGCAGCCAGCTGCCCTCAAACAGGTGCACGCCGAGTTCGGCCACGCGGCTGTACTGCTCGACCGACGCCACGTTGCGGGCCAGCAGCTTGATCTGCGGGAACTTGCACGCCTTCTGTACCAGCGGCGCCAGGATGGCGGGCTGCAGCGTGGCGAGGTCGAGCGTGATGTAGCCCGCCAGTGGCAACCAGGCGGCGAACGGCGTGCCCAGCACCGCGTGGGTGAAAGCCAGGCTGAAGCCGCGCTGGCGCAGCGCGGCGAGTTGCAGCGTGCGCGCGTCGATCTCGGCCTGCGGCACGCCAGGCTGGGGGGTGAAGACGAGCACCACGCCGTCGGTGGGCACACGCGCCAGCGTGTCGTCGTGCAGCAGGGCATCGCTGCAATGCACGAACACCGTTTTGCGGCCGACCAACGCGGCTTTGCCGCCGTCGGCCAGTGCGGTGAAGAGGGTGCTGTCGGGCGTGTTGGCCGGGGCGCTGCGGTGGAACAGCTCGTAGCCCACCACCTGGCGTTTGCGGTCCAGCAACTCGCGCCGGCCAACGGGTGAGGCGGTGTCGGTTGCCGTGGCAATTTCTTCCGCCACCGGTTCGGTGGGGCGGGGTGCAAGCGCTGTGGGCATGGCGACAATCGTGGACAAGAAGATCAGGTCACCTGATTCTCCTTGTGTGCCGGCCCGGCTGCGGTGACAAATGGCCCGGAAACCCGGGCCTGTTCAGCCCACCAGAGCACCATCCGTGGGGCTGAACCGCGCTTCAGTAGCGGTAGGGGTTGCCGGGGCGGCGGTCGTAGCGGTTGGGCACGCCGTCGCGGTCACGGTCGCCACGGTAGACCGGGGCGGTCTGGTAGACCGGTTGCTGCTGCTCGTAGTAGCGCCCGCCGTGTCGCCCACCATAGCCGTAGGGGTACACCACACAGCCCGACAGCGTGGCCGTGGCCACCAGGGCCGCCGCAATGGCCATAATTCTCATGTCATCTCCCTTGGCAGGTTGGCGGTGTGTCCGACATGGGTCCGTGTTCCCTGCATGGCTGCATTGGAGCACCGGCCCGTATAGCGCCGGTGTCTGAACCTGCTGCGGGGCGTGACAGTCGTTACCAGATGTGTGGATGGTCGGTTGGCGTCAGGCGCCGTGCCACGCCAGCCGGCCTTGCCCGGCTTCGTTCAGGTGGGCCACCAGCCGGGCGGCGTCGCTTTCGGGCAAGCTGAAGCTGACCTCCACCAGCGTGCCGTGGCGGGCTTCCAGCAGGGTGGCGCCGGCCGCATCCAGCTCGCGGCGCAGCAGGCCTTCGAGCGCGTAGGGCACGGCGCAGTGCAGGGTCTGCAGGCGTTGCAGCCGCACCTTGGGCGCGTGCAGCAGCGCCTGGGCCACGCTGTCGGTGTAGGCGCGCACCAGCCCGCCGGCGCCGAGCTGCACACCGCCGTAGTAGCGCACCACGGTGGCGAGCACGCCGTCCAGGTCCTGGTGGCGCAAGACCTCCAGCATCGGCCGGCCGGCGGTGCCGCTGGGTTCCCCGTCGTCCACCGCCGCCGACTGGCCACCCGCCATCAGCGCCCAGCAAACATGGGTGGCGGTGGGGTGTTGGCGCCAGAGCGCGGCCACCACGGCCTGTGCGGCGGGGCGGTCGGGCACGGGTTGCACGCAGCCGAGGAAGCGGCTTTTTTTGACCAAAAGTTCGCTGTGGGCGGCGGCAGACAGGGTGTGGGGCATGCCGGCGGCTGTTGTTGGGGTGTTTTTATGCCAAATCGGCCACAAGCCCTAGTGAAGTCTTGCGGTTAAGCTATAAAAATAAGAGCAAATTCGGTTCACGCCCAGGCGGTGCGCCAGCCCAGCCCGGCGCTGGTGCCACCCGGCTGTTCGCCGTGCCGGGGCCGGTACTCGCAGCCGACCCAGCCGGTGTAGCCCAGTTCGTCCAGCAGCGCCAGCAGATAGGGGTAGTGCAGCTCGCCGCCGTCAGGCTCCTGGCGCGCGGGCACGCTGGCGATCTGGACGTGGGCCACGTTGTGGGTGGGCAGGTACTTGCGCAGCTTCATTGCCACGTCGCCCTCGACGACCTGGCAGTGGTAGAGGTCCATCTGCACCTTGAGGTTGGGGGCGTTGACCGCGGCCACAATCTCGTGCGCGTGGTCTTGCCGGTTGACGAAGTAGCGTGGCATGTCGCGCTGGTTGATGCCTTCGACCAGCAGCGTCACGCCGACCTGCGCGGCCTCGGCGGCGGCCCATTTCAGGTTCGCCACCACCAATGGCTTCAGTGCTTCCCGTTCCATGCCTGCCGGCAAAATGCCCGACATCACATGCACCTGTGGGCAGCCGAGCTGCTGCGCGTAGTGCAGCGCGTAGGCGATGCCGGCGCGGAACTCGGCTTCGCGGCCCGGCAGGGCGGCGGTGCCGCGTTCGCCGCGCTCCCAGGCGGTTTGCATCGCGGCGTAGTCGGCGCCGCCGGGTGGGGCGTTGAACAGCACCTGCTGCAGGCCCCACGCGTCCAGCCGGGCCTTGATCTCGGCGGCAGGCCAGGCGTAGGGGAACAAAAACTCCACCGCCCGGAAGCCGTCGCGTGCGGCCAGGGCAAAGCGGTCGAGGAACGGCGCCTCGGTGTACATCAGGCTCAGGTTGGCGGCGAATTTCGGCATGGCGAAATTCTGGCACGTTGGCCAGCGACGGTTAAAGGGCCAGGGTTTTCAGCAGCCAGCCGGCCAGCGCACACGCGCCAATCACCGGGATCACCCCCACCTTGAAACGGAACAGCGCCAGCGCCGCCCCCAGCGCAATCGCCAGCGCGCCCACATCCACCCGTGCCCACCATGGCCCGGCGCCTTCGACGAAGACGGTGTGGCCAATGAAGAACAGCGCCAGGCTGGCGATCACGCCCACCACGGCGGCGGTGATGGCGGTCAGCGGCGCGGTGAAACCGAGCTTGCCGTGGGTGGACTCGACCAGCGGCCCGCCAGCCAGAATGAACAGGAACGACGGCAAAAAGGTGAACCAGGTCACCACACTGGCGGCCAGCGCGGCGCCCAGAAACAGCGCCTCCGGCCCCAGCACCTGCTTGGCCCAGCCGCCCACAAAACCCACAAACGCCACCACCATGATCAGCGGGCCGGGCGTGGTTTCGCCCAAGGCCAGGCCGTCGATCATCTGCAGCCCGGTGAGCCACTGGTAGTGCTCTACCGCGCCCTGGTACACATACGGCAGCACCGCGTAAGCACCCCCAAAGGTCAGCAGCGCGGCCTTGGTGAAGAACCAGCCCATCTGCGCCAGTGTGCCGTGCCAGCCCTGCCAGGCCACCAGCAGGCCCATGGGCAGCAGCCAGAGCGCCGCGCCCACGGCCACCAGCAGCGCCAGCCGTGTGGGCCGGAAGCGGGCGTGTGGCGGTGTGGGCGTGTCGTCGTCGATCACCGCCGGGCCACGGCGGGCCTGCGCCGCGCCATGGCCTGCGCCACCGGCAAACTGCGCTGGCACCCAGCGCGCGCCCAGCCAACCGGTGAGTGCGGCGGCCAGCACCACCCACGGAAACGGCACCGCCAGCAGCGCCACCGCGCCAAAACTCAGCACGGTGATGGCCCACAGCAGCGGCACCCGGCGCGGGTGCTTCAAGGTCTTGCTGCCAATGCGCCAGACCGCGTGCACCACGATGGCGGCCACGGCGGGTTTGATGCCGTACAGCAGGCCGGCCACCAGCGGCACGTCGCCATAAGCCAGATACACCCAGCTCAGGCCGATGAGGATCAGCAGCGACGGCAGCACAAACAGCACCCCCGCCACCACACCGCCCAGCGTGCGGTGCATCAGCCAGCCGATGTAGGTGGCGAGCTGCTGTGCCTCGGGGCCGGGCAGCAGCATGCAGTAGTTGAGGGCGTGGAGAAAGCGCTTCTCGGAAATCCAGCGCTTTTCGTCCACCAGCTCGCGGTGCATCACCGCGATTTGCCCGGCGGGCCCACCAAAGCTGATGAAACCGAGTTTGAGCCAGAACCAGAAGGCCGACCAGAACGGCACGGTGGCCGGCGCTTTGTTTTCAGTGTTGTTTTCGGTTTCAGTGTTCATACCAATGCGCCGACAATGCCATCTTGAAATAGTATCAGCCGGTGACGACGAACTCTCCTCCCCCACTCGCAGCACAAGCCATCGAACCCGATGGCAAACCAGCGCCCGCCACCCGCAGTTTCCGGCTGCAGGTGGCCCTGGTGTTTGGCACGCTGATCGCCATCACCGCGGTGGCGCTGTCGCTGGTGGGGGGCGACATTTTGACCAAGCAGGTGCGCCAGCGCACCGAGCTGTCGCTGGCGGTGGTCACCGGCAATGTCTCGCGCACGCTGGCGTCCGAGCTGTTCAGCGGCAGCGTCGAGGTGCTGAAAATAGCCGGCCTGCAGGCGCTGTGGACCAATGGCCTGAGCTCGCCCGACGTCGGCCAGATGCTGGCGCTGAGCAAGGCCACCACGCCCTACAGCTCCTGGGTGGGGGTGGTCGACACCAAAGGCGTGGTGCGTGCCGCCACCGACGGCATCCTGCTCGGCCAGAACGTCGCGCAGCGGCCCTGGTTTGGCGCCGGACTGGCGGCGCATTTTGTGGGCGACGTGCACCCGGCCAAGTTGCTGTCCAAGTTGCTGCCACCCTCGGCCAGCGGCGAGCCGCTGCGTTTTGTGGACTTTGCCGCGCCGCTGGTGGTGGGCGGGCAGACCGTGGGCGTGCTGGGCATCCACGGCAGCATTGACTGGCTGTCGGCCCTGATCGACAAGCTGCTGCCCACCAACGCGTCCCAGCGCGAGATCGAGGTGTTTGTGTTCGACCGCGACGGCACGCTGCTGTTTGGCCCAGGCGGCAAAACCGCGCCCTACCTGGCCATGGGCCAGACCGTGCCCCTGGCCGAGCAACGCATCACCAGGGAGCCGACGATCTCGGTCGTGCGCTGGGCCGACAGCCGCGAGTATTTGACCTCGCAGCAGCGGGTGTTGGCCCAGTCGCCGGTGAGCGACCTCGGCTGGCAGGTGGCGGTGCGCGAACCGGTGGAGCTCGCCTTTCTGGAAGTGCAGAGGGCCACCCAGCTGGCGCTGGCGATTGGCCTGGCCGTGGCCGCACTGGGCGCGCTGCTGGCCTGGTGGCTGGCCGGCCGCGTCAGCCGCAACCTGTCGTCCATCGTCCGGGCCGCGCGCGATGTGGAGGCCGGCAAAGACGGCGCCGAAATCCCGCTGCTCAGCAGCAGCGAAGAACTGCAAAGCCTGTCCACCTCCTTGAACCGCATGACGCGCCGCCTGCAGACGGCCAACCAGGAGATGGAGGCCACGGTGCGGGAGCGCACCGCCGAGCTGCAGGAGGCCAACTTCAAGCTCGGCCAACTGGCGCAGCGAGACCCCCTCACCGGCCTGCTGAACCGGCGCGGGCTGGACGCGGTGTTCAAGTCGGCGCTGGCGGTGGCGCACCGCAGCGGCCGCCCGCTGGCGGTGGCGATGGTGGACATCGACCACTTCAAGCGCATCAACGACCTGCATGGCCACGAGGTGGGCGACACGGTGCTGGTGGCGCTGGCCAGGCTGATCAAGAAGCGGGTGCGCCAGGCCGACGTGGTGGCCCGCTTTGGCGGCGAAGAGTTCGTGGTGGTCTTGCCCGACACCGACCTGGACGGCGCCGAACAGCTCGGCCAGCTGCTGGTGCAGGCCGCTGCTGCCCACGAGAAGCCGCCCTACGGCAGCGTGACCATCAGCGTCGGCGTGGCCGAAGCCAGCGGTGAAGCCACCGACCTGACCGAGCTGCTACAACGCGCCGACGCGGCGATGTACCGCGCCAAACACCTGGGCCGCAACCAGGTGTGCAGGTAGATGGCCCCCACGGTTGCGCACTGCGTGTCGCGCCCTGCCCCCCGAGGGGGCCGCATTTCGCCTTGGGGCGGCCCGGCGGCGAAACCCGCACCCGTGGCGGCGCACTGGGCGCAGCCCCTTGTACTAATCCCGCTCGAACTTGAACACCGCCGTGCCCGCGCGCGCGTTTGGCCAGAGGCGGATGTCGTGGCCGTCCTGAAGGCCGTAGGCGTCCAGAATGCGCAGGCGGTTTTTCTGCGCCAGCGCCTCGAAGTCGTGGAAGGTGCCGACCCGGATGTTGGGGGTGTCGTACCACTGGTAGGGCAGGCGTTTGGTCACCGGCATGCGGCCGCCGAGCACCGCCAGCCGGTTGGGCCAGTGGCCAAAGTTGGGGAAGGCGACGATGCCAATGCGGCCCACGCGCGCGGTTTCCACCAGCATGGTTTCGGCGTTGCGCAGGTGTTGCAGCGTGTCGATCTGCAGCACCACGTCGAACGAGCTGTCGTCGAACATCGCCAGCCCCTCTTCGAGGTTGAGCTGGATCACGTTGACCCCGCGCTTCACGCACGCCAGCACGTTGGCGTCGGCGATCTCGATGCCGTAGCCGGTGCAGCCGCGCGTGGCCTGCAGGTGGGCCAGCATCGCGCCATTGCCGCAGCCGAGGTCGAGCACCCGGGCGCCTTGCGGCACCAGGTTGGCGATGGAGGCCATGGTTTGGGGGTCAGCCATGGCTTTTCTCTGTGTTTTTAAGCAAAATCATCGTCAAGCCCTAGTCGAACCTGGCAACTTTGCTCTCAAAATAGGAGCGTACGAGGTTCATGTAGCGGGCGTCGTCCAGCAGGAAAGCGTCGTGCCCGTGCGGCGCGTCGATCTCGGCGTAGCTCACGTCGCGCCGGTTGTCGAGCAGTGCTTTCACGATCTCGCGGCTGCGCCGTGGCGAGAAGCGCCAGTCGGTTGAAAAGCTCACCAGCAGGAAGTTGGCCTGCGCCTTGGCCAGCGCCTGGCTCAGGTCGCCGGCATGGGCGCGGGCCGGGTCGAAGTAGTCCAGCGCGCGGGTGATCAGCAAATAGGTGTTGGCGTCAAAGTAGTCGCTGAACTTGTCGCCCTGGTAGCGCAGGTAGCTCTCGATCTGGAACTCGACATCTTGCGTGGAGTATTTCAGCTCAAGGCCTTCACGCAACTGCCGCCCAAACTTCGCGTTCATCACGTCGTCGCTCAGGTACGTGATGTGGCCAATCATCCGCGCGATGCGCAGGCCGCGTTTGGGCACCACACCATGGCGGTAGAAATGGCCGCCGTGGAAGTCCGGGTCGGTGACGATGGCGCGGCGCGCCACCTCGTTGAAGGCGATGTTCTCGGCGTTCAGGTTGGGCGCGCTGGCCACCACCACCGCGTGGCGCACCCGGTCCGGGTACTGCAGCGTCCAGCTCAGCGCCTGCATGCCGCCGAGGCTACCGCCCAGCACCGCCGCCAGCGTGTGGATGCCCAGCCGGTCCAGCAGGCGGGCCTGGGCGTCGACCCAGTCTTCCACCGTGACCACCGGAAAATCAGCGCCGTAGATGTCGCCGGTGTCGGGGTTCACGTGCATCGGCCCGGTGGAGCCGAAGCAGGAGCCAAGGTTGTTGACGCCAATGACGAAGAAGCGGTTGGTGTCCACCGGTTTGCCGGGGCCGATCATGTTGTCCCACCAGCCTTCGGACTTGGGCTGGCCTTCGTACTCGCCAGCCACATGGTGCGAGGCGTTCAGCGCGTGGCAGACCAGCACCGCGTTGGAGCGGTCGGCGTTCAGCGTGCCGTAGGTTTCAAACGCCAGGTCGTAGCCGCGGATCGCCTTGCCGCTTTGCAGCGGCAGCGCGTCGGCGAAATGCATGGACTGGGGCGTGACAAACATCGGTGGCTCTAATAAAAAAACCCGGCGGCGCTAAAAGCGGGGCCGGGTCTGGGACAAGCAACCGTTTTTAGCTGTATTTCTAAAGCGCCCGCAAGAGGGAACAAATCGGCGCATGTGAAAGTATAGCGGCCCAGTTCGTCGCCTTATGCCGACACCAACGCCAGCACGCCCAGCACCGCAAACACCACCGCCGACGCGATGTGGATGGCCTTGATCGGGATCTTGCGCGTCATGCGTTCGCCGAGCCAGACCACCGGCGCGTTGGCCAGCATCATGCCCAGCGTGGTGCCAGCCACCACCGCGTAAAAAGCGTTGTACTGCGCCGCCAGCATCACCGTGGCGATCTGCGTCTTGTCGCCCATCTCGGCCAGGAAAAAGGCCACCAGCGTGGTGCCGAACACGCCAAAGCGGGGTGTGGTGGCGGTGTCGCCATCGTCGAGCTTGTCGGGCACCAGCATCCACGCGGCCATGGCAATGAAGGAGATGCCCAGTACCCAGCGCAGCACGTCGGGGCCGAGCAGGGTGGTCACCCAGGCGCCCACCGCGCCCGCCAGTGCGTGGTTCAGCAGGGTGGCCACCAAAATGCCCCAGACAATTGGCCAGGGCTGGCGGAAGCGCAGTGCCAGCACCAGCGCCAGCAATTGCGTTTTGTCGCCCATTTCAGCCAGGGCGACGATGCCGGTCGAGACGAGAAAAGCTTCCATTGAGGGGGTGACCACGGTGAAAAGCGGGTTGAAAACAGCCTTTGAGCATACCCCGCCACTTGTGCATGCTGGTGACGCGCCAACCCGGTGGTTTTTTGCGGCGGCTGGGGCACGCCCGCCTGGCCTATGCTGTGGGACGCAGACTTGCACGAACGACGATGACCTTCTCACCTCGCCGTACCGAAACCCATGCGCCTGCCGGCAGCGGCAAGCGCGTCTTTGTGCTGGGGGCGACCGGCACGATTGGCCGGGCGACAGTGCGTGCGCTGGCGCGGCATGGGCACACCGTGGTGTGTTTTGTGCGGCCTGGCACGGTGGGCGACGCGGCCTGGCCGCCCAGCGTCCGCCTGCGTTTTGGCAGCGTGATGGACGCGGCATCGTTGGCACAGGACGGCCTGGCGGGCGAGCGTTTTGACGCAGTGGTGTCCTGCATGGCATCGCGCACCGGGGCGCCCAAAGACGCCTGGGCGGTAGACCACCGGGCGCACCTGCATGCTTTGGCGGCCGCGCAGCAGGCGGGGGTCACGCAGTGGGTGCAGTTGTCGGCCATTTGCGTGCAGAAGCCGCTGTTGGCTTTCCAGCAGGCCAAGCTGGCGTTCGAGGCGGCGCTGATGGCCTCGGGGCTGACCTATGCCATTGTCCGGCCCACGGCGTTTTTCAAGTCGCTGTCGGGGCAGATTGAGCGCGTGCGGTCGGGCAAACCGTTTGTGTTGTTTGGCGATGGCCGGTTGACGGCCTGCAAACCCATCAGCGACGACGACCTGGCCGACTACCTCGTGGGCTGTCTGACCGACACCGCCTGCCACAACCGTGTGCTGCCCATCGGTGGCCCTGGCGACGCGATCACCCCGCGCGAACAGGGCGAACACCTGTTCGCCCTGCTGGGCCGGCCACCGCGTTTCAAACAGGTGCCGGTCGGCGTGCTGGACGCGGTGATCGGCGCACTCAGCCTGGCGGGCAGGTGGGTGCCCGCGCTCGCCAGCAAAGCCGAGTTGGCGCGCATTGGCCGCTACTACGCCACCGAGTCCATGCTGGTGCTTGACACCACCGGCCGCTACGACGCCGCGGCCACGCCATCCACCGGTACCGACACCTTGTTTGACTTCTACGCCCGGGTGCTGGACGGTGCTGCCGCACCAGAACGTGGCGACCACACGGTCTTCTGAGCACATTCCGCACACTTCTGGCGCACTTTTTGCTTGATTTTGGTGCCTTGAATGATTTGAATGTCAAATGGCACCAATAACATGCAATTTATCCAGAAGAGGGGTTTATGGAGGCACTAAAACAGGGCTCGGACGCGTTGTTCATCCTGCTCGGCGGCATTATGGTGCTGGCGATGCACGCGGGATTTGCGTTTCTGGAGCTGGGCACGGTCCGCAAAAAGAACCAGGTCAATGCACTGGTCAAGATCCTGGTGGACTTCTCGGTCTCCACCGTGGTGTATTTCATCGTCGGCTACAGCGTGGCCTACGGCACCAGCTTTTTTGTTGGCGCCGAGCAGCTGGCGCAGAAGAACGGGTATGACCTCGTCAAGTTCTTCTTCCTGCTGACCTTTGCCGCCGCCATCCCGGCCATCATCTCGGGCGGTATTGCCGAACGTGCGCGCTTTTGGCCACAACTGATTGCAACGGCCGTCATTGTTGGCTTTGTTTACCCCTTCTTTGAAGGCGTCGTCTGGAACCAGCACTTTGGCGTGCAGGGCTGGATCAAGGCGCTGACGGGCGAGGAGTTCCACGACTTTGCCGGCTCCATCGTTGTGCACGCGGTGGGGGGCTGGCTGGCGCTGCCGGCGGTGGTGCTGCTGGGCGCGCGCAGCAACCGCTACAAAAAAGACGGTCAGATTTCGGCCCACCCGCCGAGCAACATCCCTTTCCTGGCGCTGGGCGCGTGGATTCTGACGGTCGGCTGGTTTGGCTTCAACGTGATGAGCGCGCAGACCATCGACAAGATCTCCGGCCTGGTGGCTGTCAATTCGCTGATGGCCATGGTCGGCGGCACGCTGGCGGCGCTGGCGCTGGGCAAGAACGACCCCGGTTTTGTGCACAACGGCCCGCTGGCCGGCTTGGTGGCGGTGTGCGCCGGGTCTGACCTGATGCACCCATTGGGCGCGCTCACGGTGGGCGCGGTGGCCGGCGCGATTTTTGTGGTGATGTTCACGCTGACGCAGAACAAATGGAAGATCGACGACGTGCTCGGCGTCTGGCCGCTGCACGGCCTGTGCGGCGCCTGGGGCGGC